>JAGIBJ010000112.1 GCA_017744415.1 Solirubrobacteraceae bacterium | reverse complement strand
CCCGAAGTGCGTCGTGCGAGGTGTCGTGAAGCTCGACGATGAGGAGGAACTTCTCGTCCTCCCAGAGGAACCACAGCTCATTGAGGGCGGTACGCCAGCGCACCCGGTCGAACTGCCGAATGCCCGCCGGGTAGAGCATGTCCTCGACCCGCAGCACCAGCTCGTTGATGTCGTCCATCGTCTCCATGGCTTGAGCCTGGCGACGGAGGTGTCACGAATCAGCACCGAACTGCAACAAGTTTGCGGAGCCGAGCTCCCGTGGGTGCCCAACTGCCGAGCGTGAATCCTCCGCGAGCCGTCCCGTTCAGGAATCACGTTCGGCGGTCAGCGCCGGCGCTGGCTCAGCGTGGGATGGTGGCCTCGGCCGCGCGCTGGAGGCGGTCGAGGCGGCGGTCCCAGCCGTCGCCCGTCTCGAGGATCCAGCCGACGGCGTCGTCGAGGGCGCCGCCCGCGAAGGCGCAGTGGCGTTCGCGGCCGTCCGGGGTGATCACGATGAGGCCAGCTTGGGCGAGCACGCCGAGGTGCTTCGTCGTCGCCTGGCGGCTGATGGGGAGGCCCTCGGCGAGCGCGGAGATGGTCGCCGGGCCACCGCTGGCGAGGCGCCGTACGAGGAGCCGCCGCGTCGAATCCGCGAGGGCGCCGAAGACGAGCCCGGCCCGGTCGTCGCGCGTGGCGCTCATGCGAGGGCGAGCGCGCGCGAACCGGCCAGCATCGTCGGCCCGGTCGACGAGCCGCCGGCGAAGGTGTGGACGGCCGGGACTTCCAGCGCGCGGACCGGGATCTCGGTGACGACGAGGCGCGTGCGCTCATCGCTCACCGGCTCGAGCGTGAGGTCGACGACGGCGGCGCCGCGCTCCTCGCTCCACCAGCGCAGGCTCACGCGCCGGCCGGGCTCGACCGACTCGACCTCGGTGAGGAGCTGCTCGTCGCCATCGGTGATCGTGCCCTCGGCGCCGGGCTCGATGTCGAGGTCGACGCGATCACCGAGCCAGCGCTCGAGGCCCTCGCTCGTACCGAGGAGCTCCCAGGCCTCGTCGGCATCGAGAGCCAGCTCGCGCTCGTGGCGCACGACGTCGGTGCCGGTCGCGGGCACGTCGAACGCCTCGTCGGCGTCGGTGTCAGGCGTGGAATCGAGCTCGTCGCGCATGCGGCCTCCGGGGCTGGCGGATTCGGACGTGCGGCCACCATAGCGCAACCGATGGGTTGCGTGTGCGCTATCGTCGACCGCATTAGGCAACCGAAGGGTTGCGCAACTAGGTCCGGCTCACGAACCCAGACCGTCCCGATTCCGCAGGAGCACCCACATGCCACTCGTCCCCATGGTCGTCGAGCAGACCCCCGTCGGCGAGCGCTCGTTCGACATCTACAGCCGGCTCCTCAACGAACGGATCGTGTTCCTGGGCACCGCGATCGACAGCGGCGTCGCCAACACGATCGTCGCCCAGCTGCTGCACCTCGAGGCCGCCGACCCCGACAAGGACATCCAGATGTTCATCAACTCGCCGGGAGGAGAGGTGTACGCGAGCCTCGCGATCTACGACGCGATGCGGTTCGTGAAGTGCGATGTCGCGACCGTCTGTACCGGGATGGCGATGAGCGGCGGCAGCATCGTGCTCTGCGGCGGCACCGCCGGCAAGCGCGCGGCGCTCCCCAACAGCCGCATCATGATCCACCAGCCCCACGGCGGCGCGCAGGGCCAGACCACCGACATCGAGGTCCAGACCAAGGAGATGCTCTGGATGCGCGACCGCATCGAGGAGATCTACGTCGAGCACACCACCCAGGAACGCTCCCAGATCCACCGCGACATCGAGCGCGACCGCTTCATGGGCCCGCTCGAGGCCGTCGACTACGGCCTGATCGACCGCGTCTACACGTTCCGCGACGAGGCGAACGCCACCGCCCGCGGGATCAAGCACTCGGCCGGCTTCTAGGAACGAGGCGGGCCCCGGCCGGGCGCTGAGCCCGGGCCGGGGCCCGATCGTCGAGTGGGAGGCGCGGCGAGCGCGCCCCCGATTACTTGAGCTGCGAGCTGCTGAGGTCGAGCAGGCGGCGCGCGATGACGAGCAGCTGGATCTGCTGCGTGCCCTCGAAGATGTCGAGGATCTTGCCGTCGCGGGCCCACTTCTCGAGGAGCTCACGCTCGCCGTACCGTTGCGCGTCGCGAGCATCTACGGAGGATGCGACGCCGAGGGATTGAGGGCGCAATGGGTTCGCAAATTCGGCGGCGACTGGCGAGCCCGCCTCGAGCGCGGGGCGATCCCGCGAGAGCGGCCGCTCTAGGGTCCCCGCCGCGTGGAGCGCGGCGCCCCATCCACACCCGGCTGACCAGGAGTTGCCAGCGTCCATCCACGGAGGCGCCGATTCAGCTATACGCTCCCTCGCGTAGTGGTTTCACCAGAACGTTCACTGACCCCGTGCCGGGCGCTGAGGCGGGAGCGGAACGCCTGATGCCCGAGCCGCCTGATCCCCGCGAGCGCGCGGGCGACGAGCCGGCGATCTCGCCCGGTTACCGCCTCGTGTTCATCCTCGACCCCGACGGACGCATTCGGCAGGTGCTCGAAGCGAGCGGCATCGGTGGCTGGCCGCAGGAGGGTTACGTGGGCAAGACGCTCGGCGAGGTGTCGGCCGAGCGTGCCGGGGCCGAGCGCGGCGATCTCTGGGACGTGCGGATCGAGCTCGCACGCGAGGCGACGGTGCCGGCGCTGTATCTCGATCGCGTGCCGGGCGCCCCGGTCGACGACCCGGCCACCGTGAGTTCGACGGTCATCCCGGTGCGCACTGCTGAAGGTGAGCTCGAGTCCATCCTCGTCCAGCTCGAAGACCGGACGCAGGTCGGGCCGCGCGAGGCCCAGCTGCGCGCGAGCGAGGAGAAGTTCGGCCGCCTCGCCGAGACCCTGCCACAGATGGTGTGGGAGTCCGACGGCGCTGGCAACGCCCGCTACCTCTCGGAAAAGTGGCATGCGTTCACCGGCCGGCCGGTGCGCGAACTCCTCGGTCGGGGCTACGCCGAATTCGTGCACCCAGACGACCGCGGAATGCTGGCCGCCGCTCGCGAAGACGCCCAGGGCACGGTGGTCGTCGAGTTCCGGCTGCGGCGCCACGACGGCGAGTACCGCTGGATGGAGGCGCACATCGCGATGATCCGCGACGACGACGGCACGCCGGTTCAAGCCATCGGCACCGCCGCCGACGTCACCGAGCGCCGCATGGCCGAGGAAGCGCGGGTGCGGACGCAGAAGCGCGAGATGGTGGGCACGCTGATCGGCGGCATCGGTCACGACTTCAACAACGTGATCAGCGCGATTCTCTCCAACGCCGCCCTCGCCCGGCTGGAGCTCGCCTCCGGCGCATCGGCCGAGACGAGCATCGCGGAGATCGAGCGCGGCGCGGGCCGGGCCGCCGACCTCGTCAAGCGCGTCCTCGCCCAAGGCCGGGAGAACGTGGCGCACGAGCCCGTCGATGTCGGCGAGATCACCCAGGAGGCCTGCGACCTCCTCCGAGCGAGCCTGCCCGCGCGCACCGAGCTGCGAATCCACATCGACCCGATCGTGCCGCCTGTCGCGGGCGACCCGACCCAGGTGCACCAGCTCGTTCTGAACCTCGTCACGAATGCCCGCCAAGCGCTCGGCGGCGAGCCGGGCGCGATCGACGTGGCCGTCACCGCGGAGCCGGCACTCCGCCACGCGGGCCGTCCGGCAGGTCGCGATGTCGTCCTGCGGGTGACGGACGACGGGCCGGGGATGTCTGAGGACGTCCGCGCTCGCGTCTTCGATCCCTACTTCACGACGAAGCCCGCCGGAGAGGGCAGCGGCCTCGGACTCGCCGCAGTGCAGACGATCGTCCGGGCGCACAGCGGCACCGTGGGCGTCGAGTCGATCCTCGGCGCTGGCGCGACGTTCACCGTCACCCTCCCGGTCGACGAGACGTCGGCTCGCGGCGGCCCCGACCCCGCTGCCAGCACTCCGGCCGCAGCCGGCAGCCTCCGTCTGCTGTTCGTCGACGACGAGCCGGCGCTGGTGCGCCTCGCCACGCGCGCCCTCCCGGCCGACGGCCTCAACGCCGACGGCTTCACCGATCCTCGCGACGCGCTCGCCGCGTTCGATGCCGAGCCCGACCGCTGGTCGGCGCTCGTGACCGACCTCTCCATGCCGGGCCTCGACGGCCTCACGCTGATCGAGCGCGTCCGAGCGACCCGCCCCAACTTCCCGGTCGTCCTCACTTCGGGCTTCCTGCGCGACGCCGACCGCGAACGCGCCGCCGTGCTCGGCGTCGACGCGATCGTCCCGAAGCCGTGCTCGATGGCCGATCTGGCGACCGCCGTCCACGCCGCCGCGCGCTGACGAACCGACAGCCTCCGCTCGACGAGCGCTACCCCGCGAACGCGAGCATGTGCAGGCGCGGTTCGCCGGCCTGCTCGGGGTGGAACGAGGTGCCGATCACGTTCCCGGAGCGGATGGCGACCACTGAGGGGTCATCGCCGGCCTCGATGCCCTCGTGCGGCACCGACGCGATCACCTCGACGCCCGCGCCATGACGGGTCACGCGCGGCGCGCGGATGAACACCGCGTGCACCGGCTCGCCGTCAACGCCGTCGACCGCGAGGTCGCATTCGAACGAGTGGAGCTGCGCGCCGAACGCGTTGCGCTCACAGTGGAGGTCGACGACGGCGAGATGGTCGTCGTCGAGCAGAATGAGGCCAGCACAGGTGGCGAGCACCGGCAGGCCGCCGGCGATCGCCTCGCGCAGCGGATCCGCGAGGCCCTCGCGCTTGATGCCGAGCGTCATCGTGGTCGACTCACCGCCGGGCAGCACGAGACCGTCAAGGCCAGCGAGCTGCTCGGGTACGCGCACGCGCTTCACGCTTGCGCCGAGGCTCTCGAGCACCTCGGCATGGCTGCGCACATCGCCTTGGAGGGCGAGGATGCCGATCGTGCGGCCCGTGAGCGGCCGCTCGGCCAGGACGGCCTCCGCGGCGGAGGGAGCGGGCGTCACCAGCCGCGGCCGGCGAGCGTCGCGCTCTCCGGGAGCGAGCGCACCTCGATCGACTCCATCGCCTTGCCGAGGCCGGTGCTGGCCGCGGCGACGCGCTCAGGATCGTCGAAGTGGGTGGTGGCCTCGACGATGGCGCGCGCACGGCGGGCCGGATCGTCGGACTTGAAGATGCCGGAGCCGACGAACACCGACTGCGCGCCGAGCTGCATCACCATCGACGCATCGGCCGGGGTCGCGATGCCGCCGGCGCAGAAGAGCGGAACCGGAAGCTCGCCGCGCTCGGCGACCTCGCGCACGAGCTCGAGCGGAGCGCGGAGCTCCTTCGCCTCGGTGCTCAGCTCCATCGGAGAAAGCGCCTGGAGCCGCTTGATCTGGGCGGTGATCTCGCGCAGGTGACGGACGGCCTCGACGACATCGCCGGTGCCGGCCTCGCCCTTGGAGCGGATCATCACGGCGCCCTCGGAGATGCGGCGCAGCGCCTCGCCGAGGTTGGTGGCGCCACAGACGAACGGGACGCGGAACGCGTGCTTGTCGATGTGGTTGGCGTGGTCGGCCGGGGTAAGGACCTCAGACTCGTCGATGAAGTCGACTTCGAGAGCCTGGAGGATCTGTGCTTCGGCGAAATGACCGATCCGGACCTTCGCCATCACGGGGATGGAGACGGCCTCCTGGATGCCCTTGATCATCGACGGATCGCTCATGCGTGCCACCCCGCCGTCACGACGGATGTCGGACGGGACGCGCTCGAGCGCCATCACGGCGACGGCGCCGGCATCCTCGGCGATCCGCGCCTCGTCCGGAGTGACGACGTCCATGATGACGCCGCCACGAAGCATCTCGGCCAGGCCGACGTTGGTCCGGAACGTGGATTCTTCGCGCATCGCGGTCCATTCTAGTTGGGACGCGCGAGCCGCCGCGTTGCCCCTTGACCGGCGTACCCAGGCGGGCGCTGGGCTTCCTGGCCACCGCACTCCTCTAAGATTCGGAGTTGATGGCTCGACCGGCGAAGTGGGGGGCCGCCCCGCCGAACGACGACGATCCCGTGGCCGCCGGGCCTGCCCAGCGGCCGAGCCGCGCCGCGCGGGCACTCAACCGCGCCTTCCTCCGGTTCAGCGACAAGTTCATCGCGTTCCACCCCGCCTCCATCGAGGAGAGCGACGAGCAGAACGTGCAGATCATGCGGCGCGTGATCGCGATCGGCTTCGGCCTCGGCGCGCTCGTGATGGCCAGCGCCGTCGCGTTCGAGCCCGACCGCGTCGGCCCCGCTGCCGTCGGCTGGTTCGGCGCCGCGTTGTGGGCGACGATGGCCATCGCCTGCGTCACCTGGCGCTCGATGCCGGCGTGGTTCGTCCGGTTCCTCGCCTTCGACGCGACGATCGTCGGGCTCTGCCTCGTCGTCGCGATCGGCGACACGCCCGCCTACATCGCCCTGATCTTCTTCGGCTGGCCCGCGCTCACCTCCGCGCACTTCGGCCGCACTGGAGACTTCCTCCGCGCTTGGGCCGAGGTGATCGTCCTCCTCCCCATCGCGCTCGCCTTCTCGCGCATCCCGCTGCCGCTGCTCGCGTACTTCGCCGTGCTTGCCGTGAGCGGCCTCTCGTCGGTCGTGATCAGGGCGGTCGTCTACCAGGCCAAGCGCCTCTTCACCGAGCTCGACCACATCGCCTCGACCGATGCCCTCACCGGGCTGCTCAACCGCCGCGCGGCCACCACCGCGCTCGAGGAGGCCGTCGCCCGCGCCCACCGCCAGAACACCGATCTCGCGGTCGCGATCTTCGACCTCGACCACTTCAAGCGCATCAACGACTCGTTCGGCCACCCGGCCGGCGACGCCGCACTCCAGCGCTTCTCCGAGGTGCTCCGCGATACGTGCTCCGGCACCGACGTGCCCGCCCGCCTCGGCGGCGAGGAGTTCCTCGTCGTACTCCTGCGCTCCGACGAGTCCGGCGCCCGCGCGTTCGCGCAGCGCTTCTCCGACAGCCTTGACTACGCCACGGCCAACGACGTCGCCCCGCTCTCGGTGAGCGCAGGCGTGGCAGCCCTTGATGCCCAGCGCGTCGACGCCGAGGGCCTCCTCGTCGCTGCGGATCGCGCTTTGTACGCCGCCAAGCGCAGCGGTCGCCACCAGGTCGTCGCGGCGAGCGACGCCGGCGTGCAGCCCCTCGGCCGCCCGGTCTAGCAACGCCGGGCGCCGGCCTCCATGGCGGCGCCAAGGTCGTCACCTCAGTTCACGGCGTGGTCGAGGAGTGGTGGATCGTGCGTGCGATGGGCCTTCGGCGCGAAGCGACGAGCGCCCACGCTGGCCGCCGATGAGACGCAGGTGTAGCCCTGCTACATCGAGAAACAGCGGTGGCTCAGCGTGCGTGCGAGGCGCCACTCATCGGCCGCGCCGAACGACGAAGGGCGCCGGTCTTGATGACACAGCGCCCTTCTCCAAGTGGCAGTTGGGGAGTCGCCGCCGACCTCACAGGCGGCGACGTCCCGTGAAGCCGAACCGGGCTACTTCAGGCGGTACGCGCGGACGCGGTCGTCGAAGCCGGTGGTGTCGCGCGAGTAGACGCCGTGCGCGAGGCCCTGCAGGAGCGAGAGCAGGCCGACGTGCGAGCGCACGTACGCGGGCGAGTCGCTCGAGTAGAAGAGCGTCGTGTTGGCGAGCTGGGCGACCTCGCTGAGCGTGGCGTCGACGAGGGCGATCGCGCGGCCGCGGCGGTGGCGGGCGAGCTTCATCGCGCGGACGACGAGCGGGTGCGGGCGGCCGGCCGAGAGGGCGATGAGAAGGGTGTCCTCGTCGATGCGGGCGAGGCGCTGGAGGCTCTCCTGCGAAGCGGAGGCGACGACTTCGACGCGGAGGTCGAGGAGCATCAGCAGGTGACGCAGGTACGACGCGAAGAACGCCATCTGGTCGGTGCCGACGACCACGATGCGCTCGGCCGTGGCGATCGCCTCGATCGTGCGCTCGACGTCCTTCCGGGAGACGCGGCGGGCCGTCGTCTCGAGGTTCTGATGGTCCTGCGCGAGACCATCCTCGAACGGCGAGCGGTCGAGACCGAAGAGCGGGCCGGCTCCGGCCCCATCGACGGCCCCGGTGGGCTCGTGGCGGCGGCGGTACTCGTCGCGGGCCGAGCGCTGAAGCTCCGGGTAGCCCTCGAAGCCGAGGGCCTGCGAGAAGCGAACGACGGTGCTCGAGGAGGTGTTGGCGCGGCGCGCGAGCTCCTCGGCCGTCTGGAAGGCCACCTCGTCGAGGTGGTCGACGATGTACTGCGCCACGTCGCGCTGCGACCGGCTGAACTCGTCGAAGCGCGCAAGGATGTAGTCGCAGAGACTCTGCGGCGCCGTGCTGGGGATCGTCATCACTGAGGTCATGGGCGACTCAGGAGTTCGTCGATCCGGGCACCGCTCCTTCTTCGATGCTGCAACTCCGTCGATGCGGCGCCCGCCCGGCGACGGTTCGCCGAAGTTCGCCTGGATATCGCAGGATTCGCGCGGCCAGCGGCGACGCCTCCGCGCGACCCTGGATACTTCGCGGGGCGCGGGCCGATAGCTCAGCGGTGAGAGCAGCGGGCTCATAACCCGTCAGACCTGGGTTCGAATCCCAGTCGGCCCATCCCGCGCGGCGACGAGTCGATCGCTGGCGCCCCCGCGGCCGAAGCGCCCGGCGCGGCTACGAGCCGATGAGCACGGCGGCGCGGCCGCCGCCGAGCGTGACGGAGCTGACCGACGAGCCGTCGATCCGCTTGTAGGTCTTGCCCAGCTTGATCGTCTTCGTCGCGCCCTTGGAGGGATTGAGCAGCACCCAGCCGTTCTGGAACCTGCGCTCGAACACGCCGTCGGCGCGACGCTCGCGCGCGCCGAGCGGATCGCCGAGACGCACGTCCCAGCCGTTCCACCACTGGCCCGCGGGAAGCGCCATCTCGCCGACGGCGTCGAGGCCGCGGTCGACGAGGAAGAAGCCGGCGAGGTTGTACTCCCAGGCGGGCTTGCCTTCGCCGGAGGAGTCCAAGGTGACCGGGAGGCCCATGTCGTGCATGCGGTCGATGAACTGCATGAACGTCTCGACCGACCACACGTCGCGCGGCGCGTAGCCGGCGGTGAGGCCGTCGTCGTTGAAGCCGCGCTCGAGGTTGAGGCGGTCGACGGCGCGGTAGGCGCGCTGGATGAGCGGGTCGGAATCGCGGCCGATCGCCGTGCCGCCGAACCAGAGGACGTTCGCCACGAGCTGCGTGCCGGGGATCTCGCGGCGGATCTGCTCGAGGAACTCGGCCATGTAGCGACGCCAGTTCAGATAGGTCATCGCCTTGCCGGTGCGCGGGTCGACCGGGATCGTGGCCTTGCCGTTCGCGTCGCCGATGCGGAACTCCATGTTCACGTCGTCGATCCAGATGCCCGTGTAGCCCTTGGCGACCGCGGCCTTCGCCTGCGCGATCCAGTTCGAGCGGAACGAGGCCGAGCCGAAGTCGCCGGCGTACTGCGGGCACGGCCCGGGCTGACAGCCCCAGTCGATGTAGAGCGGATTGCCGCCGGCGTCGCGCAGGATCCAGTCCTGGTGGGCGTTCACCGTGGCGGTGTCGTCGCGGTAGACCGCGTAGAGGTCTTTGTAGAAGAGCGTCGGTGGCGACCACGAGAGAAACTGGTCGTAGAAGGGTGTGAAGCTCGAGACGCCCCAGAAGTGACGACGCACGAAGTCGCGGCGATCGGCACTGCCGTGGTGCAGCCAGCCGTCCCAGTCGGACGAGAGGCGCGCCACGAACCGCGCCGTGCCGGCGCCGAGCGGCGGGCCCTCTGGGATGAGCGCGTTCGGGCCGGGCGCGGCGCCACCGAGCAGCGACGTGCCAGCGGCGGCGACGGCGTTGCGCACGGTGACGGTGCGCTTGAGCGTCACCTTGTAGCGCTTCTTGCCGACCTTGATCTTGCTGACGGCCGTGAGGCGGTAGTTGCCGTCGGCAAAGCTGGCCGTCTTCCACGTGCAGGTGACGGTCTTCTTGCCCTTGGTCTTGAGCTTCGTCGTCTTCGGCTTCTTGACCGACAGCGGCCCTTGCACGGTGACCTTGATGCCCGTGGCCGACTTCGGATACTTGATCCGGCATTTGGAGCCCGAGAGCGTGCCCTTCACGGTGCCACCCTTCGGGGCCGACACGGTGGCCTTCTTCAAGATCTTCGGCGCGGCTTCCGAGCTCCCAGGGCGCAGCACGGAGCATGCGAGCATCGCGACGAGGAGCAGCGCGAGCAGCCGGACAGCGGGGACGGAGGCACGTACGCCCCTGGGGGACGAAACGGGCATGCGGCGGAGGGTACCGACCGCTCCCGGTGAAATACCGCCGGACCGCGCCAAACCGCCCGCTGCGTGAGCGGGCGCACAGAGCATGCGGCCGGGTCGACGCCCCGCTCCGCGCCACGATCCGTGACAATGCCGCCATGCCTGCGGCCGCTCTCGTCACCGGTGCCTCCAGCGGCATCGGCCTCGCCATCGCCACGATGCTCGCCGAGGAGGGCCACGCCCTCACCCTCGTCGCGCGGCGCCCCGAGAAGCTCGAGGCCGCCCGGGCCGAGCTGGAGGCCGCCGGGGCCGAGGTGATTGCCGTGCCCGCCAACCTGGCCGACGAGGCCGCCGTCGTCGCCTCGGTGCAGGCGCACCGCGCGCAGTGGGGCCGCCTCGACGTGCTCGTCAACAACGCCGGCGTTGGCATCGGGCAGCCGATCGGCCAGCTCACGGCCAAGCACTTCGACCTGCAGTTCGACACCAACGTGCGCGCCGCATTCCTCTACTACCGCGAGGCGCTCGACCTCCTCAAGGCCGCGGCGGCCGAAGGCGGCACGGCTCGCGTGGTCAACACCTCCTCGATCACCGCCCTCGCGCCGCAGCCGTGGCTCTCGGCCTACAGCGCATCGAAGGCGGCCGTGCGCGCGATGACAGTGTCGATGAACCGTGAGCTCGCCGGCGACGGCATCCACTCGACCGCGCTCTGCCCCGGGTTCGTCGAGACGCCGATGACCCAGTTCGCGCAGGAGGGCATCCCCGCCGAGGAGATGATCCGCCCGCAGGACATCGCCGAGGCCGTCCGCATGCTCCTGCGCCTCTCGCGCCACTGCATCGTTCCCGAGATCCCGTTCATCCGGCCGGGCGAGGACGCACTCTGACCCTTCTCACCCTGTTCGATCTGCCTCCCGTGCCCGAGCCTTCCACCGCCCCGCGCCTGCGCATCGCGCTCGGCTCCTTCGGCGAAGCCGGCCACACCTTCCCCGTCCTCGCGCTGGCCCGTGAGCTGCGCGCCCGCGGCCATGAGGTGATGGTGCATACCTGGCACCGCTGGCAGCCCGACATCGAAGCTGAAGGGCTCGTCTTCGCGAAGGCGCCGCAGTACGCGCTGGATCCAGAGACCGGCACCTACCTCGAGCCGTACGAAGCGGTGCGCCGCGCCGTGCTCGACAGCGAAGACGACTTCCGCCGCTTCGCCCCCGACGTCGTCGTCAGCGACGTGCTCACCAACACGCCCGCGCTGATCGCCGAGCGCCTCGGCATCCCGAGTGTCACGCTCATCCCCCACGTCCACCCGGTGAGCGAGCCGCGGATGACGCCCTACTCGACCGGCATGCAGGCCCCGCGCACGCCGGTGGGTCGCAACTTCTGGCAGCGGATGCACCGGCTCACTGATGCTGGGTACCGGCAAGGGGAACGGGAGTACGACGAGCTGCGCCGCGAGCTCGGATTGCCGTCGGCGCCTGGGCCGATGCCAACGCTCTCCCGCGAGCTGACGCTCGTCGCGACTCTCCCGCAGCTCGAACAGGAGCGGGTGTGGCCCGACTGGATCCGCGTCACCGGCCCGCTGCTCTGGGAGCCGGCCTCCGAGACGACCGCCGTGCCCGAGGGCGAGGAGCCGCTCGTGCTCGTCGCACCCTCCACGTCGAAGGATCCCGACCAGCTCATGCTTCGCGCGGCGATGCGCGGCCTCGCCGACGAGCCCGTTCGGGTGCTCGGTACCACCAACCGCCGCCGGGTCGTGAAGCCGCTCCTCGTGGGGCGGCGCAGCCGGCTCGTCGAGTGGTGCAGCTACGCGCAAGTGATGCCCGAGTCGGAGATCGTCATCTGCAACGGCGGGCACGGCACCGTCGTCCGCGCCCTTGCCTCGGGTTGCGCGGTGCTCGTGGTGCCCGACGACGGCGACCAGCGCGAGAACGCCCTGCGCGTCTACCTCTCGGGCGCCGGTCTGCGGCTCCCGCGCCGCTGGGCTACGGCCCGCTCGCTGCGGATGGCGGTGCGCCGCCTCCTCGACGACCCGCAATACCTCCGGCGCGCGCGAGAGATCGCGGCGTGGTGCGAGGCGAACCCAGGGCATGCGCGCGCCGCTGACCTCATCGAGGAAGTGGCGGCGCGGCACGCCGGCGAGGAGCGCCGGCCGGTGCCGGCTGCCGAGCCACAGGCCGAAGTAGCCCCCGAGACCGCGCCGCTGTTCGGCTAGCGGGCGCTCAGCGGTACTCCGGGTTGGGGTGATCGAAACGAGCCCCGGCATCCCACGCGGCTCGCTGGTTGCCGTAGGCCGGGATGCCGCCGCCTCGCTTGAGCATCGCGGCCAGGTGCATGAGGTTCCACGTCATGAACGTGGTGTTCCGGCGGGTGAAGTCGTTGTCGAGGCCGCCGCTGCCCTCGTCGGCGTAGCTCGGGCCTGGCCCCGCCTCGCCGATCCAGCCGGCGTCGGCCTGCGGCGGGATCACGTAGCCGAGGTGCTGCAGCGAGTAGAGGACGTTCATCGCGACGTGCTTGATGCCGTCCTCGTTGCCGGTCACGAGCACGCCGCCAACTCGCCCGTAATAGATCCACTGGCCCTCGTCGTTGAGGTGGCCGGAGTACCCGTAGAGCCGCTCGATCACCTTGGTGCAGATGCTGCTCTTCTCACCGAGCCAGATCGGTGTGCCGAGCACGAGGATGTCGGCAGCCAGCACGGTCTCCTGGATCGCGGGCCAGCCGTCGGTGGCGAAGCCGTGGTCGGTCATGTCTTCGTAGACGCCGGGCGGGATGTCGGCGTCGACCGCCCGCACCTCGTCCACGTGCACGCCGTGGGCCCGCATGATCGCGATGGAGTTGTCCATCAGCACCTGCGTGTTGCTGGGTTCGGGTGAGCGCTTGAGCGTGCAGTTCACGAACAGCGCGCGGAGATCGGAGAAATCGTGCTCGGTCACGTCGCCTCCCCTTTGGTAGTGCCGGCCCGCCCATCTTGGAGCCAGCGGCGACGCGCCACAAGCCGAGTTCACCGGCCCGTTCGAACTCCGAGCGCGCTCGGACTCGCGGCGCTAGGCGCGGGAGCGAGCCGGGCGTCCCGGCTCGTCGGAGGCGCTGCCCGCCGCGGGCCCGTCGGGCGGCGAGGCCACGATGCCCGAGGCGGCTCCCCTCGCGGCGCGCTTCCGCCACGAGCCCTTGCGTGGCTCGGCGGCGTCGGCGGCGGGCGTTGCCGACTGGCGCCGCGGAGCCAGCTTGCGGTAGGCAGGCACCTCGATGCGCGTGTGCAGCAGCCAGGCGAGGCCGAGGCTCACGGCAAGCATCACGATCGTCATCAGCAGTACCTCGGGCACGCTCAGCGCCGGCTGCCCCATGAGGAGGTAGCCGCCGTACACCACGGGCCAGTGGACCATGTAGAGCGAGAACGAGATCCGCCCGACCCAGTGGAGGAACCGTTGCGGCCACAGGCTCTTCTTGCCCTCGAGATCGGCCCGGGCCGAGTAGATCATCCCGATCGCGACGGCAGGCGCCAGGGCGCAGACGAAGCCGTAAGGCTGCGGGATCACCCAGCGGGCGACAACGTACCCCACCGCGATCGACGCGTAGGTGAGGAAGTGCAGGCGCGACGGTACCCGCCCGGCGATCACGATGCGGGCGAGGATCATGCCGACGGCGAAGTCGAGGAGCCGCACCGGCGCGACGACGACGATCGCGAAGTACTGCAGACGCGAGAAGGCGGTGCCGTCGTCGAGCATGTGCGTCGGCGGGACGGCCGCGTACACCACGCCGGCCCAGAGCCAGGTGATCGCGATCAGCCCGGCGGCCACCCGCAGCAGGTGTCGCTCGCGGATCTTCCACGCGAGCGGGAGCAGGAGTGGGAAGAGCAGGTAGAAGAACGCCTCGGCCGAGAGGGTCCAGGCGGGCGTGTTCGGCCCCCAGAAGATCTCGAGGTTCGGCACCCACACGTTGAGCAGCAGCAGGCTCGGAAGCATCTTCCAGAGCGCGGGATGTACGCCGGCGGCGAGCAGCGTGAGGAACGCGAGCCCCCACGTGGCGGCGTGCACCGGGTAGAGCCGTGCGAAGCGCTTGCGCCAGAAGTCGCGCGCGGCGGTGCTCTGACCGGCGATCGTCCACGTGAGCACGAAGCCGCTGAGCGTGAAGAACCCGCTCACACCCGCGATGGCGAGCGGCTCGAGGAGGTCGTCCATGCCGCCGTTCCAGGCGCTGCTCGAGAACGGATGCTGCAGCGCGACGTGACCGATCACGACGATCAGCGCGCCGAGGCCGCGCACGACGGTCAACCGGGGCAGATCAGGTCGCCGACTCTGATGGGCCGGTCTCGCATCTCCCGGGGAGCGCAAGGTGGACACGCCCGCAATCCTTACAGGCGGAGCCCGCGCCGACGAGGGGATGTGTCACCGACGGAATCCGGATTCACACCGAACGCGCCGCACCCGTCGCGTTGCCGCTCCCTCGTGGCCGCCTCTCAGGCGCCCACGTAATCGGCCAGGTGCTCGCCCGTAAGGGTGCTGCGCCCCGCGACGAGCTCCTTCGGCGACCCCTCGAACACGATCTGGCCGCCGTCGACGCCCGCTCCGGGGCCAATGTCGATGATCCAGTCAGCGTGGGCCATCACGGCTTGGTGGTGCTCGATCACGATCACCGATTTGCCCGACTCGACGAGCCGGTCCATCAGTCCGAGGAGCTGCTCCACGTCCGCAAGGTGCAGGCCGGTGGTGGGCTCGTCGAGCACGTAGATGCCGCCGCTTTCCCCCATGTGCACCGCGAGCTTGAGGCGCTGGCGTTCGCCGCCGGAGAGCGTCGTGAGGGGCTGGCCGATCTTCAGGTAGCCGAGGCCCACGTCGGCGAGGCGATCGAGGATCTTCTTCGCCGCCGGCACCTTCGATTCGCCCTCGGCGAAGTAGTCACAGGCCTCCGCCACCGACATCTCGAGCACCTCGCTGATGTCGCGGCCGCCGAGCTTGTAGTCGAGCACCGCCGCGTCGTAGCGCTTGCCCTCGCACACCTCGCAGGGATTGGCGACCGTCGCCATGATCCCGAGGTCGGTGTAGACCACGCCGGCGCCGTTGCAGTTCGGGCAGGCGCCTTCGGAGTTCGCGGAGAAGAGCGCGGGCTTCACGCCGTTGGCCTTGGCGAACGCCTTGCGGATCGGCTCGAGCATGCCGGTGTAGGTGGCCGGGTTGGAGCGCCGCGAGCCCTTGATCGCCTGCTGGTCGACGGTGACGACGTCGTCGCGGTTGGAGACGCTGCCGTGGATCAGCGAGCTCTTGCCTGAGCCGGCGACGCCCGTGACGACGCAGAGCACGCCGAGCGGGATGTCGACGTCGACGTTCTTGAGGTTGTGGGTGCTCGCGCCGCGTACCTCGAGCTGGCCCGACGGTTTGCGCACCTCGTCCTTGAGGTGCGCGCGGTCATCGAGGTGGCGGCCGGTGAGGGTGCCGGAGGCGCGGAGGCCGTCGAGATCACCCTGGTAGACCACTTCGCCGCCGAGGCTGCCGGCGCGCGGGCCGATGTCGACGATGTGGTCGGCAACCGCGATCACCTCGGGCTTGTGCTCGACCACGAGCACCGTGTTGCCCTTGTCGCGCAGGCGGTGCAGCAGCTCGTTCATCCGCTGGATGTCGTGCGGGTGCAGGCCGATCGTGGGCTCATCGAACACGTAGGTGACGTCCGTCAGCGAGCTGCCGAGGTGGCGGATCATCTTCGTGCGCTGCGCCTCGCCACCGCTCAGGGTGCCGGAGGCGCGGTCGAGCGAGAGGTAGCCGAGGCCGATCTCGACGAAGGCGTCGAGCGTCTCGCCGAGGTTCTTGAGGAGCGGGGCGACCGATGGCTCGTCGAGTGCTCGCACCCACTCGGCGAGATCCGTGATCTGCATCTGCGCGGCGTCGGCGATGCTGATCCCGGCGATCTTCGATGAGCGGGCCGCCTCGCTGAGGCGCGTGCCGTCGCACACCGGGCACGTGGTGAAGGTGATCGCCGCGTCGACGAACCGCCGGATGTGCGGCTGCATCGATTCGCGGTCCTTCGCGAGCATCGACTTCTGGATCTTGGGGATGATCCCCTCGAAGGTGATGTTGATGCCCTCGACCTTGATCTTCGTCGGCTCCTTGTGGAGGAGGTCGTCGAGCTCCTGGGCCGAGTAGTCCTTGATCGGCTTGTCGTAGTCGAAGAACCCCGAGCCCTTGTAGATCCGGCCGTACCAGCCGTCCATCGAGTAGCCGGGCACGAGGATCGCGCCCTCGGCGAGACTCTTCTCACGGTCGAACAGCGCGGCGTGGTCGAAGTCGCTCACCTGCCCGCGCCCCTCGCACTTCGGGCACATGCCGCCGGTGCGTGAGAACTCGGCCGCGATCGTCTGCTTCTTGCCGTCCTTCTCGATCGTCAGGCCGCCCTTCCCGGAGACGGTCGCGACGTTGAACGAGAACGCCGGCGGCGCGCCGATGTGCGGGTCACCGAGGCGGCTGAAGAGGATGCGGAGCATCGCGTGGACGTCGGTCGCCGTCCCGACGGTGGAGCGCGGATCGGAGCCCATGCGCTCCTGGTCGACGATGATCGCCGTCGTCAGGCCCTCGAGCACGTCGACGTCGGGCCGGGCGAGCGACGGCATGAAGCCCTGCACGAAGGTGCTGTAGGTCTCGTTGATCAGCCGCTGGCTCTCGGCGGCGACGGTGCCGAAGACGAGCGAGCTCTTGCCCGACCCGGAGACGCCGGTGAACACGGTGAGCCGCCGCTTGGGCAGATCGACGCTGACGTCCTTGAGGTTGTTCACGCGTGCCCCCTGCACGCGGATCGTCTCGTGGCTGTCGGCTGCGGCGGCCGTGCCGGGATGGGCGTCGCCGCGGTCGGTCGTCGTGCTCATGGGTCTTTCGGGATGGTGGGGGTGAGTGCGGCTAGACGCGCTGCTGGATGCGCAGCAGGTTGCCGGCCGGGTCGCGGACGGCGCAGTCGCGCAGGCCGTACGGCTGGTCGGTCGGCTCCTGGACGACGTCTGCCCCACTCTCCGCGAGCGTCGCGAAGGTGGCGTCGACGTCGTCCGTGGCGAGGTTCACGCTGGCGAACGTGCCCTTGGCCATCATCTCGGCGATCACGCTCTGCTCGTCCTCGGTGATGCCGGGCGTCGCACTCGGCGGGAAGAGCACGATCGACGTGTCGGGCTGGCCCTTGGGGCCCAGCGTGATCCAGCGCAGGCCCTGGTAGCCGACGTCGCCGCGCACTTCGAACCCGAGCGTGTCGCGGTAGAACGCGAGCGACGCCTCGGGGTCCGTCTGCGGGAGGAAGCTGGAGTGGATGGTGAGCTGCATGCGGCGCAGGCTACGGGCGAGCCGCCGGCGTCGCTTCTCGATTCCTGATCGGTCGCGTGACCTGCTTGGCCACGCACGCCGGCACGCCCGGCAGCGCCTCGGCGTGCTCGCGCCGGTAGACGCTGGGCGGCATGCCGACGAGCTCGGTGAAGCGGCTGCTGAACGTGCCGAGCGAAGAGCAGCCGACGGCGAAGCACACCTCGGTCACGCTCATCTCGCCCACCCGCAGCAGCGCCATCGCCCGCTCGATCCGGCGGGTCATCAGGTACTGGTAGGGCGTCTCGCCGTAGGCCGCGCGGAACGCCCGGCTGAAGTGCCCGGGGCTCATGAGCGCGTCCTGCGCGAGCGCGTTCACGTCGAGCGGCTGCTCGTACTCGCGGTCCATCCGGTCGCGCACGCGCCGCAGCCGAGCCAGATCACTCAGCTTCGGATCCATCGCGCCTGGATCGGTCCCCGTCCCCACGCGCCGATCATGCCAGACGCCGCCCGGCCCTCTGAGCGGTTCGGCGCGCCGGAAGGCGAGGGGTCCAGATTCCCCTGAGCGTGCGCGGGCTGACCTAGCCGGAACCCTTCGATCGCTCAGGCCACACAGACAGGGTCAGCGGTTCATAGTCGGAGTCGTCCGGTTCTGGATCGTTCCCGCCAGACGGCCCGCCGCCGTTGACGATGCTCAGGTTCGGTCGAAAGTCGCGTGGGAAAAGCGCCGCGAGGACGGACGGTGAGACTCTCGAGATCTCAGCCAGCTGGGTATCCGTGTAGCCGTGGCGATTTCGATGGACGTCAAGAACTCTGGTCCACAGCTCCGGTCTTTCGATTCGGATCGTGTCGGGTTCGTCGTACCGCCACCCTCGAGCTGACACTTGCTTGTACAGGCTCCGGTAGCGAGTTTGCGAAATGAGATGTCGCGACGCCGCCTCGCGAACGATCGCCTGCACTGAGACGCCAAACGCGCGTTTCAGATCGCGAGCGTGACCCAGAGTGAGGTCCGGAGGAACGAGGTGATCAAACTCCGCTCTTGGCAAGAGCAAAGCTGTTGCGAACGCGTAGGCCTCAGGCTCCGCTCGCCGTTCATCTTGAAGCGGCCGGAACCGGTGCATTACCGCGTGCCCGAGCTCATGCGCGAGGCTCAGCCGTATCCGGTCGCCGGCCGTCTCCCGAGCGTTCACAAGAAACCACAGGTACGGGTCGCCC
>JAGIBJ010000111.1 GCA_017744415.1 Solirubrobacteraceae bacterium | reverse complement strand
AAGCTCACCTTCACCGGTGCGCTCTCCTCGCCCGACCTCTCCGGCAACGGCTCGGGCGTCGTCTACTACGGCGACGACCTCAGCGGCGAGACGATCACGGGCCGCTCGGGCCAGACGGTGGCCGCCTCCAAGGGCGACTTCCGCGTCGACGTCACGAACGGCAAGGCGACGATGAAGCAGATCACCGCGACCGCTGACTTCACCCTCAGCAAGGTCGGCACCGTGATCTGGGCCAAGGTCAACGCGCAGATCAAGATCGGTGAGAGCTGGCTGGTCTTCGCGGGCGAGGCCGAGGCGAACGGCGCCAACGTCAACCTGAAGGGCTCCGGCAATGCCGTCATCGACGGCTACAAGGTGAACTTCAACGGCACCGCGACGATCGTCAACAACGCGCTGACGATCAACGGCACCGTCGACGTGATCACCGGCCTCTTCGGCGTCCGCCTCACCGGCACGCTGAACAAGCCCGACATGAACACGTCGACCTACTCGTTCGTGGGCAAGGGCGCCTTCCGTTTCGGCGGCTTCCAGATCGCCGACGCGACGATCCGGTTCGTCACCGGCGAGGGCATCACCACCCAGTTCGACGTGAAGAGCTGCCTGCTCTTCCTCTGCACCAACGGCACCTACAAGCTGTACTTCACCGGGACCGAGATCTCGAAGATCCAGTTGAGCGCGCCGATTGCCTCGTGGCCGGCATTCTTCGCCATCGCGAAGATCACGGCCCCGAGCATTCCGGTGGAGACGAAGATCACGGGCATCTTCTAGACCCGAGTTCAGACACACGGCGGGTGGGGCCACTTGGGAGGTCCCACCCACTCCGTTCCTCCAGCGCAGCGGGCCGCCCTTCGGGGCGGCCCGATGTGTTTCTGGGGCTGTCGTTGATGAGCCCGCGGCGGCCGCTGACGAGAACGCGGTTCCCTCGGGCGGACGCCCGCTCAAGGACAGACTCGGGTGTCCTGCACGTCGTTCGCGCCTACGCCCGCGGCATCAGCGGCGAGGTCGCCGGTACGGCGACGTGCCGCGCGACCACCGGCGCAAACCACGAGGGACCCCTCGCCCACTCCGGCGACCGCGACCGACAGGCCGGTGGGGCGTGGCCTCTGCGAAGCGAGCAGGGGAGGCGCCGCAGCGACGCGAGCCGCCAGGCGAGCCAAAGCGCGCCGCCGGACTAGTCGAAGCAGAGGCCACGTCCCACCGGCCGGCAACCCACGGCCCAGCCGCAGGCGCGAACCCTAGGAGGGCGTGCCGAACGACTCGCGCGGCACGTCGCCGTACAGGCGATCGAGGCGGTAGAAGTCGCGGGCGTCGGGCGTGAAGACGTGCAGGACGACATCGAGGTAGTCCATGAGGATCCACGTGGCTTCGGTGACGCCTTCGACGCGCTTCGGAATGATGCGCTCGTCGTCCTTGATGGTCTTCAGGACGTTGTCGTGGACGGCCTTCGTCTGGCGGTCGGTGTTGCCGGTCGCGAGGACGAAGTAGTCGGCGTAGCCGACGGCATCGGCGACGCTCAAGATCACGATGTCCTGCGCCTTGAGGTCGTCGGCGACCTTGGCGATGGCGAGGGCGAGCGCGTGCGGATCGTCGACGCCGCCGCCCTCGCGGACGGGCTGCGTGCTGCGCTCGAGGGTGGACTGCTGGAGGCTCTGGGGCTCGGTCATGCGTGCACCTGCGAACGGTAGAGGCCCGCGCGGCGCAGGTGCTCGGCAACCGCGGTCGGGACGAGGTAATCGATGGTGTGCCCGTGCGTGAGGCGCCGGCGGATCTCCGACGATGAGATGTCGACGCGGGGCATGTCGAAGAATTCGAGGCGGACGGGCAGCTCGGCGAGCCGCTCGACGATGTCGCGGCGCAGCACGCCCTGGCGCCCGGCGATGCCGAGCCCGGCGAGGCGGCTCACCTCCTCCGGCTCGCGCCACGTGGGCAGCGAGAGCGCGGTGTCGGCGCCGACGATGAAGATCAGCTCGTCGACGGGGCGCTGGCGCCGAAGCTCGCGGAGCGTCTCGACGGTGTACGACGCACCGCCGCGGTCGATCTCGATCTCCGACACCTCGAAGCGCGGGTCGTCGGCCGTGGCGAGACGGCAGAGCTCAGCGCGCACCTCGGGCGAGGGCGCGCCGGCGGCGACCTCCTTGTGAGGCGGCGTGTGCGCAGGGACCCAGACGACGCGATCGAGGCGCAGCTGGTCGCACGCCTCCGAGGCGCAGACCTGATGGCCGATGTGGGGCGGGTTGAAGGTGCCGCCCATGATGCCGACGCGCGCCAACGCGGTCAGCCCCTCACGTGGCCATCGCCCCAGGCGACGTACTTCGTCGTGCACAGCTCCCGGAGGCCGATCGGGCCGCGGGCGTGGAGCTTTTGCGTAGAGATGCCGATCTCGGCGCCCTTGCCGAATTCGGCCCCGTCGGTGAAGCGCGTGGAAGCGTTCACGTAGACGACGGCGGCATCGACCCGGCGGGTGAACGCGCGGGCTGTGGGTACGTCGGCGGTGAGGATCGCCTCGGAGTGGCCGGAGCCGTGCGCGTTGATGTGCGCGATGGCGGCATCGGCGTCGTCAACGACCCGGACCGAGAGGATGAGCGCGAGGTATTCCTCGTCCCAGTCGGCGTCGGTGGCGTCGACGAGCTTGCCGGCGAGATCGGCCGGGGCCAGGGCGCGGGTGCGCTCGTCGACCCGCAACTCGACGCCGGCGGCATCGAGTGCTGTGAGTACGTGCGGCAGGAACGCTGGCGCGACATCCTCGTGGACGAGGAGCGTTTCGGCGGCGTTGCACACGCCGGGGCGCTGCACCTTGGCGTTGAGGACGATGTCGTGGGCTGCGGTGAGGTCGGCGGCGGCATCGACGTAGATGTGGCAGATGCCGGCGGCCGCGTAGATCACGGGCACGGTCGCGACGCCCTGGAGCGCGGCCTTCAGGCCGGCACCACCGCGCGGGAAGATCAGGTCGACGACGCCGTCCTGGGTGGCGAGCTCGGCGAGCTCCTCGCGCCCGCCGCCGGCGACGAGGCCGATCGCGCCCTCGGGCACGCCGGCGGAGGCCGCAGCGCCCGCGGCGATCGTGGCGAGGACGGCGTTGGTGCGGGCGGCCGACGAGCTGCCGCGCAGCACGCAGGCGTTCCCGGATTTGATGCAGAGGGCCGCCGCATCGATGGTGACGTTGGGGCGCGCCTCGTAGACGACGGCGACCACACCGAACGGGACGCGCTCGCGGCGAAGCTCGATGCCGTTCGCGAGCCGCCCGCCCTCGACGACCTCGCCGACCGGGTCGGGCAGCGTGGCGACGTCGCGCGTCTGCTGAGCGACCGAGGCGATGCGCTCGGGCGTGAGGGTGAGGCGGTCGATGAGCGCGTCGGTGAGCCCGGCCGCGCGGCCGTCCTCGAGATCGCCGGCGTTGGCGGCCAGGATCTCCGCGGTGTTCACGATCAGCGCGTCGGCAATCGCGTGCAGCGCGGCGTTCTTCGTATCCGTCGGGAGCGCGGCGAGGTCGGCGGCAGCCGTGCGGGCCGCGGCGCAGACCTGCGCGACTGAGGTGGTGGCGACAGCCATGAGACCTCCCATCCTACCGCCGCGAGCTGCCCCGAACCCGTGCGGTGGCGGGGTGCTCCGGGGGCCGTGCGTGCCAGCGTCGCGGACGGCTCAGTCGGTCAGGACGAAGTAGTCGCGGTGGACCACCTCGTTCGGCGGCACCGGGTCGAGCTCGGCGAGCTGCGCGGTGCGCTTGCCGAGGGCCTGCCGCAGCACGCCGGAGTCGTACTGCGAGAGGCCTTTGCCGACCGCGTAACCGTCGTGCACCACGTCGATCGCGTCGCCAGCACGGAAGCTGCCGTTCACATGCGTGATGCCGACGGGCAGGAGCGAGACCCCCTGCTCGCGCAGTGCGCGCGCCGCGCCCGCGTCGACCTCCACGGTGCCGCGCGACGGCTTGGCGAAGCGCAGCCAGAGCTTGAACGAGCCGAGCTGCCCGTCGCCAGCGGGGAAGCGCGTGCCGGGCCGCTCGCCGTCGAGCGCCAGACCGAGGGCGTGGTCGTCGAGGCCGCTGCAGATCGTGACGGCGACGCCTGCGGCGGTGGCGATCTCGGCCGACACCACCTTCGACTGCATCCCGCCGGAGCCGAACGTCGAGCGGTTCGCGTCGATTGTGAGCGCGTCCAGCTGCGAGGAGTCGCGCACCTCGGTGACGAGTTCGGCGGTCGGGTCGGTCGCCGGGTTGGCGGTGAAGAGGCCGTCGGTCGAGGTGAGCAGGATCAGCTCGCTGGCGCCGACGAGCGTCGCGACCTGGGCAGCGAGCACGTCGTTGTCGCCGAAGCTGATCTCCTCGGTCGCGGTGGTGTCGTTCTCGTTGACCACCGGCACCACCCCCCACTCCACGAGCTTGGTGAGCGTCGCGCGGGCGTTGAGGTAGTGCTCGCGCATGGCGACGTCGGCGGCGGTGAGGAGCACCTGCGCGGGCACGATGCCGGCGCCGGTGAAGCGCTGCTCCCACTCGCGGTAGAGGCGGCCCTGGCCGACGGCGCTCGTCGCCTGGAGCTCTTCGATGCGCGTGGGCCGGGTCGTCAGGCCGAGGAGCGGCATGCCGCAGGCGATCCCGCCCGAGCTGACGACCACGACCTGGTCGCCTTCGGCGCGGCGGCGGGCGGTCTCGCGCACGACGCGATCGAACACGTCGGCACGCAACACACCGTCGTCGTCGACGAGGACGGACGAGCCGAGTTTGATGACGACGGTGCGGGCCACGAGCCCTGCAGTATGGCGACGCCACCCCGCGCCCGCGATTCCGGACGGCGGATGGCCGGAATCGATGAGAGGCTCCGCCCATGGCTCACATCGAAGACCTGGACTTCATCGGAATCCCGTCGCAGGACGCGGAGCGCGCCCGCGACTTCTACCGCGACGTGCTCGGCATGCGGCCTGACGAGCACGCCCAGTACGAGCAGTGGGCCGGCAAGACCTGTTTCGGCGTATGGGAGCCGGAGAAGAACGGCATGCCGTTCATCCCGCAGAAGGGCAACCCGATCCCGCTCCGCGCGGACGACGTGGCTGCGATGCGCGCCGAGCTCGAAGCCAAGGGCGTGCAGTTCTTCGGGCCGACCAACGACACGGGCGTCTGCCACATGGCGTTCTTCGAGGACCCCGACGGCAACCAGCTGATGCTGCACCGTCGCTACGCGCCCTACACGAGCTAGAACTCGAGCTCGAAGAGCTCGCCGCCGAGATCGACCTCATCGCCTGGCTCGAAGCCGAGGGCTTCGAGGCGGTCGATGATGCCGAGGGCGCGCAGGCGCTTCTCGACGTGCGCCATGGCGTCCTCGTTCTCGAGGTCGAAGCGGCGGACGAGCGTCGTGACCTGGGGCGAGACGACGCGGAAGGTGCCCGGGCCGACCTTCTCGACCTCGATCGTGGTCTTCGAGCGCGGCCGGAAGACCATGTGCTCGGCGATGGGCTGATCGCGGGCGGCCTCGGGGAGTTCGGTGCCGAGCTCCTCGGGCTGAGCCGCGCGCGGCGGGACGAGCCGCAGGAGCTCCCGCGTGAGCGTGCCGAGGCCGGTCGCGGTGGCCGAGGAGGTGAGGAGCACGGGCACGTCCTCCCCCATGCGATCTTCCCATTCGCGGCGGGCCTCGTCGGCCACCTCGTCGGAGACGAGGTCGATCTTCGAAAGCACGAGGATGCGCGGGAGGCTGGCGAGGCGCTCGTCGTGGGCGGCGAGCTCGGCCTCGATGATGCGGTGGTTCTCGACCGGATCAGAGCCGTCGAGCGGGGCGACGTCGATCACGTGCGCAATGGCCTGGCAGCGCTCGATGTGCGCGAGGAAGTCGTGGCCGAGGCCGAGGCCCTCGCTGGCGCCCTCGATCAGCCCGGGAATGTCGGCAAGGACGAGCTGGCGGTTGTCGGCCTCGATCGTGCCGAGCACCGGCTCGAGCGTCGTGAACGGATAGTTGGCGATCTTGGGCGTCGCGCGCGTGAGGGCGGCGAGGAGCGACGACTTGCCGGCGTTCGGGAGGCCGACGAGGCCGGCGTCGGCGAGCAGCTTGAGCTGAAGGTCGACCCACTGCTCCTCACCGGGGAGGCCGCGCTCGGCGAAGCGCGGGGCCTGGCGGGTGGAGGTGGTGAAGTGCTTGTTGCCGCGACCGCCACTGCCGCCCTTGGCGACGAGCAGGCGCTGGCCGGGCCGCACGAGGTCGTGGACGACGCCGCTCTCGAGCGTCACCTGCGTGCCGGGCGGCACCGGTACCTCGAGGTTCTCGCCGCGCTTGCCATCTTTGCCGCTGCCCTCGCCGTGCGCACCGCGGGATGCGCGGAAGTGCACCTTGCGGCCGAACGAGCGCAGGTCGCGGAGGTCGTCGGAGCAGACGAGCCACACCGAGCCGCCGTGGGCGCCGTCGCCGCCGTCGGGGCCGCCGCGGGGCACGTGTGCCTCCCGGCGGAACGACACCGACCCGTGGCCGCCGTCGCCCCCGGCGACGTTGATCCTGGCGTGGTCGGCGAGCATGCCGCACCGATCGTACGGGCCTGGTGGCGGTGGCGCGCAGCGGCCCTGATCGCGCGTGCGGGCCCGCGTGCGAAGAACACCCCGCATTTTGGGATTCGACTACGTTTCGGCGCGATCCAATCCGTCCGGAACGCACCGTAGTTTTCGGGCATGTCGGCTTGCCGTGTGACGTTGCTCCGCGGTCGCGCGGTGATGGTCGCCGTCGCGGCGTTCGCCAGCCTGCTCCCGGCGACGCTCCACGCGGCCCAGCCGGCCGGTGCGGGCGGCGGCACCGCGCTGCCCGGCAACGAGCTCCCCGGCGAGCCGATCTCCGCCGAGCCTAGCTCGGTCCCGGCTGACAACGCGGAGCCCGCGCCCGTCGCGCCAGCGACCCAGGAGTCGACCATCGTCGACTCCACCGCCACCCTCACCGCGCCAGCGCTCGCGACGCCGCTGCGGCGCGCCACCGATCCGCTCACGCAGGATCTGGCGGGCCTCGGGCAGCCCACCGCCATCGCTGCGGTCGACGGCCACGTCGTGATCGTTCGCGCCCGTGGCGGCCGGTCGGAACTCGTCGACGTCGGCGATCCGAACGCGCCTCACATCCTGCTCTCGTCGACCCGCGCGTTCGGCACGCCGGTCGCGGGCCGCAACGCCGACGGTCACCCGGTCGTGGTCGTGTCGCCATGCGCCGGCGCCGACGAGGTCGTCCTGCTGCGCCGCGCCCCCAACTGCCCGCTGCGGGCCGTCGATCTCACGACCGGGCTCTCGAGCGCCGTGCCGGGGTCGGCTGGCGCGCTCCAGGGCGACATGGCCGGGCCGAACGTCGTCTTCACTCGCCAGTCGCCGCAGGTGGGCGTGCGGCTGTACCTGCGCGTCGACGGCGCCGTGCGGCCGCTGGCGCTGCCCAAGATGGCCAAGGGCGCCCCGGACTGGCCCCGGGCGATCGGCGATCCGATTGCCGGCACGCTCACCGTCGCCGGCCTCGACCTCGGCGACGACGGCCGCCTCGCGGTCGTCGTGGGGCACCGCTCGCGGACCCCGAAGTACACCTCGACCCTCTGGCTCCGCGACGCCGGCGGCGCCTGGCACCGCGAGGTGTCGGTGAACACGCCGCGCGACGATCTCGGCGTGCGCCGCGTGCTCGGGCCGCAGCTCGACGAGGGCGGCGTGCGGGCGTACGTCGAGGGCGTCGTCGAGGGACCGAGCTTCGTCGGCCGGTGGAACAACGCGGGCCGGTCGACCACCCGGTACAGCGTGCGCCGCTCGATCGGCCGCGCGACGATCCTGCGCGACGCCGCCTACGACGGCACCCGGCTGGTGTTCGTCGACTGGCTCCCGGGCCTGCCATGCGGCAGCGAGGGCGCGAGCGCCTGCGGCCTGCGCGCGGTCGGCCCGCTCACCCTTCGGTAACGCCCCGCGCTCGCCGCCCTCCCCGCGGGGCACTAGCGTCCGCTCCATGGCTGACGCACCTGTCCTGCTGATCACCGGCGCCTCGAGCGGCATCGGCGCCGAGACCGCTCGGCTCGCCGTCGCCTCGGGGCGGCGCGTCGTGCTCGCTGCGCGCAGCGCCGACAAGCTCGAGGCGCTCGCCGCGGAACTCGGCGGCCAAGAGCACGCGATCGCCGTCACCTGCGACGTGACCGACTTCGCGAGCCAGGAGGCGCTCGTCGCCGAGGCCCTCGCCACGTTCGGCCGGCTCGATGCGGCCTTCGCCAACGCCGGCTTCGGCGCCAAGCGCGGCTTCCTGGAGGAGACGCCCGAGCACTGGCGCGACATGGTGCTCACGAACGTTCTCGGCGCCGCGTACACGATCCGCGCGACCCTCCCTGCGCTCCTGGAGAGTGCCGGCCACCTGCTGCTGACGAGCTCGGTCGCCGGCCGCCGCGCCCTGCCCGGATCGCTCTACTCGGCCACGAAGTTCTCGGTCACCGCGATGGGCGAGGCGCTCCGCCAGGAGGTCGACGGGAAGATCCGCGTGACGTTGATCGAGCCGGGCATGGTCGACACGCCGTTCTTCGACAACAAGCCGTCCGGCGCCCTCGAGCCCGCCGACATCGCCCGTGCGGTGCTCTACGCCCTCGACCAGCCGCCGCACGTCGACGTGAACGAGATCCTCATTCGCCCGACGTCGCAGCCGACGTAGCCGGCGGGTCGGTGAGCGACACCGAGATGTCGCCCGCCGTCGACGCCGCGGCAGGGTCGAACCCCTCGGCGATCGCGGCACAGCCGTTGAGGTCGCTGACGGGAAAGCGGCTGGTGACCGTGCCGCCGTAACGCACGAACGGAATGGCGAACGCACTCGCCGTGATCTCTCCTGAACTCAGGGCGAGCGGCGTGAGCGACTTCGTTTGGCAGGCGTTCCCGAGTTCGATGGGCACGGCCCCGAACGCGCGGGCATCGAGCACCTTCACCCGGACGGATTGCGTGACGTTGAGGAGGCTGTTCGTGAACGTGCCCGTCGCGGGACCGGAGCGCACGAGCGCGACCTTGGACGAAATCGGCAGGCCGCTCGATCGCACGGTGAGGCGGGTGAGGACCGGCTGGAAGTCGATCGTCCCGGTGACTGCGTGGTCCCGCGAGGTGAAGGTGAGGTTGGCGGTGCCGCTGAGCGTGAACGGCTGCTTCGCGATGCTCGGCAGGTTGACGGTTGCCTTGGCGTTCAGGGTGCGCGTCACCGGAGCGGACTCGTCGACGCCGAGCGTGCGTACGTTCTCGGACTCGTAGAACTCCACCTCGGCTCCGGTCACGTCCTGGATCGTCATGCGCACGCTGTACGTGCCGCCACCGGGGAAGACGACCGTGCGGCTGGCGCTGCCGGGGGCGCCGTTGATGAGGGCCTCGCCCGAGAACGGACCACCGACGACGATCGATTCGATCCGGTAGCCACTGATCGGGAACGAGCCCGCGGGCTTCGACCAATCGATCGCCAGGCTCCTGTAGCCCGGGTCGACCGAGACGACGGCTGGCGGAGTCAACGGCACGACCGGCGCGGTCCCGGCAAGGAACGTGGCGACCGGGAAGCCCCCCGTCACGTCGTTGATGCAGGGCGCACGAAAGGCCGTCGGATCGTCGGGCTGCGTGATCTGCTCGCCACTCGCGTCCGCCGTCGGACGCCCTTCGACCGGCATCGGGAAGCCGTCGGCGTCCCAAGCGTTGAGATCGAGCGTGACGGACTGCAGCCAGATGGTCACCGCGCCCTGGGCGTTCGCGACGGCTGGGATGGCGTCGCCGAGTTCGAGGTCGGTCGGCGCGACGGGATCAACGGCGGTCAAAGGGACCCGAGCCGTGACGGTGCGACTGGTCGTCGTCGGCCCGTCGGTGACGCGGTACTTCAGGGTCGCGTAGCCATCGACCGAGCCGATGCCAGCTCCGCGCAGGCGCAGGTACTCGTCTCGGACCGTGACCTTCAGTGCGGCCGTGCCGCGTTGGTCGCTCCAGGCGAACGGAGCGGTGACCGTCAAGCCACCCTGCCCTCGCGCCCCGGGGAACGAGCAGTCGGCGCCGATCTTCTTGCTGACCGGGGCTGCGCCCGCCGGAGCCACGGGCAGCACCACCGCGAGCGCGGCGCAGAGCGTGGCGGCGTACGTCCATCGGAACATTGGGAGACCTTGCGGGAGTGGGACTCGAGCCGCGCCTCAGTGCGGCGCGATCGCCCGGGGGGAGCGGTCGTGATTCGCACCGTATCCCATGCGGTAACGGTGTGCGCGATGTGTTCCGGCCTCACCTGGTGTTCGGCCGGTGGCTGGGCGCTTCGGCCGCCCGGCCACCGGCGAGTCGCTAGGAGAACGGGGGCTTGTACTGGAGCACTGCGTTGCCGGAGGCCGCGCTCGCGCCGTTCGCGCCCGTGACGACGACCGGGTAGGTGCCCGTGGGCAGCCCGGGCGCAAAGGCGTAGATCGTCAGCGAGCTGGCGGCAACGAACCCGGCCGAGCGGCCGCCGATCGTGACGGACTTCGCGTCGGTGAAGTTCGTGCCGGTGATCGTGATGAGCCCACCGAAGCCCGACCACACGCTCTGCGGCGAGACGCGCGAGATCGTCGGCAGCGGGACAGTCGTCGGAAGGTAGGTGTACGCACCCGCCTTCGTGGTGGTGCCGCTCGGCGTGGTGACGGCCACATCGACGGCGCCCGCCGCATGGGCCGGGGCGAACGCGATCACGGTCGTGTCGTTGACCACCTGCGGCGCGCTCGTCGAGGGCAGCCCACCGAAGGTCACCGACGAGGCAGCCGAGAAGTTCTTGCCGGTCACGTACACGGCACCGCCGCCGGTGGTGGGACCGCTGGCCGGCGAGAGGCTCGTGATCACGGGCGACGGGAGCGCGCCGTAGGAGAACTGCAGCGGCGTCGTCGAGGGCACGAGCGAGCCACCGGAGAACACGCGGAAGGTGACGGTGTCCTGGGCCCACGTCGGCGCTGGGAACTTCACCGACGTCGGCGTGATCGCGTAGGTCGCCGACGGGACGACCATGCCGCCCTGGACGTTGCCGCCCTGCAGCTGCACCTGCTGCACGCTGCCGAGATCCGAGCCCGAAATGGTGATCACGGTGCCCGCCCCACCGCTGGTGGGCGAGATGCCGGTGATCACCGGGATGGCCGAAGCGGTGGCGGCAGATGAGAGTGCGCCGGCGGCAGCCACGGCCAGCGTGGCCACGCCGCGGCGGACGAGGGTCGGGAGGGACATCGGGACGACTCCGATTCGGACGTGTGGGACTGACCCGTGCGCCGCAGCGCAGACGTCCGAGACGCACGAATCGACTCGAACCTATGCGCTGCACCGGTCGGAAGCAACCGGCGCGCCGCGCCAGAACGACAGCGGGCGCCCCGAAGGGCGCCCGCTGAAGAAACTCGAGTGCTCGAGTGAGGACTAGGCCGCGGCCTCTTCCTGCTCGACGCTGATCACGCGGCCCTTCCAGCCGGTCGTGAACTGGACCTTGCCCGGACGCGTCGCGAAGACGGTGTGGTCGCGGCCGATGCCTGTACCCTCACCCGACTTGAAGACGGTGCCGCGCTGGCGGACGATGATCTCGCCACCGGTCACGGTCTGGCCGGCGAAAACCTTCACGCCGAGCCGCTTGCTGTTTGAATCGCGCCCGTTCTTCGACGAGCCGAGACCCTTCTTATGCGCCACCCTTGATCTCCTGGATCTCGATGCGGGTCAGCTCCTGGCGATGGCCAGTGGTGCGCTTGTAGCCCCGCTTGGGCTTGAACTTGAAGATGCGGATCTTCTCGCCACGCTCGTGACCGACGATCTTCGCGGTGACCTTCGCCTTGGCGAGGGCGTCACCCGAGAACGTTGCGGTCTTGCCCGAGACGAGAAGGGGCTGCAGTTCGACGGTCGCGCCGGCGTCAGCGGCGAGGCGCTCGACGACGAGCTCCTGGCCCGCCTCGACGCGGTACTGCTTCCCACCTGTTTTGACGATCGCGTATGCCATGTCAGCTTTCCGAAGACTTCGTGCGCCCGCGGGACGCGGGCGTGCGGCGGCGCAGTCGGCGGCGCCGCGGAGCAGAGGAGTCTACGGCATCGCCGTCTGCGGTGTCGGTCTCCTCATCCGCGCCCGCTGAACCAGCGTCCGTGAGGGTGTTTGCGTCGGTGTCGACCGGCGCAGCGGCGGGCGTCGCCGGGGCCTCAGCGGCCGTCGGCTCGCCGGCGGCCGGCTCATCGCCACCGGCCACGAGGCCAGACTCAGCTGCCTCGTTCTGGCCCGCCGGCGGCGTCTTCGCGCGGGTCGAACGGCGCCGTGCGGGGGCCTTCTTCGGCGAAGCCGCCTCGGCGGCAACCTCCTCCACCGGCGGCTCGGCCGCATCGGCCGCATCAGCCGGAGCCTCGGACTCCTCGACGACGGCGACCGCGCCGGCAGCAGCATCGGCCTTGGCCTTCGCGAGCGCGGCACTCGGGCGGCGCGAGCCGCCCTCCGCCACCCCCTCGCCGCGAGCCGGCGGATCGTTCAGGGCCTTGCGCTGGCGGCGCGCGGCGCTGCTCGCGGCCGAGGCGGCCGCCTCGGGGCCGTCGGCGAGCACGGCATCTGCGCTCGTTCGACCGGCCGATTCGATGCGCACGAGGCGCTTCTCGCCGATCAGCTTGCCGGCGCCGGCGACCGACACGATGTAGCCGTCGATCTTGGCAACGGCGCGATCCATGTCGTACATGTGCGGCTCGACGATGTGCACGAGCACCTCGTCGCCCTCGCGGAACGGGATGGCGCGCTCGCCGACCTCGTCGCGCGTGCCCGTCATCAGCACCTCGAGGTGCGAGAGCGGCAGGCCCTCGGAGCCCTCGAAGTGGAAGCGCTTGCCGGTGTGCTCCTCGAGCGCGCGCAGCACGTAGCCGCCCTCGCCGGTGAAGATCTGGCTGACGCGGGGGTTCATCTGGATGAGGAACGCCTCGTCGCTCTTGCGGCTCTTGCGGGCGATCTCGCGCAGCGCACGTTCGTGGTCGAGCGCGATCGTCTCTTCGGACCGCACGACGCCCTCGCCGTGGCACGTGGGGCACGGCTTGGTGATGATCTCGCGCACGCCCTCGGTGACGTTCTGGCGCGTCATCTCGACGAGCCCGAGCTTGGAGAGCTCGGCCGTGTAGGTCTTGGTGCGGTCCTGTTCGAGAGCCCCGCGCAGCGTCTTCAGCACGGCGTCGCGGTTCTTCGCGCGGGCCATGTCGATGAAGTCGATGACGATGATGCCGCCGATGTCGCGCAGGCGCAGCTGGCGCACGACCTCTTCGGCGGCCTCGAGGTTGATCTTGGTGATCGTGTCTTCGAGGCGGGCCTGCTTGCCCTTGCCGACGAACGATCCGGAGTTCACGTCGATGACCGTGAGCGCCTCGGCGTAGTCGATGATCAGGTAGCCGCCGGAGGGCAGATCGACGCGGCGCTCCAGGAGCGAGTCGATCTCCTCGTCGACGCTGTACTCCTCGAGCAGCGGGCGGCGTCCCTTGTAGCGCTCGACCTTGTCGACGAGCTCGGGCGCGGTGCGCTGGAGGAACCCTTTGAGACGCTCGTACTGGGCGTCGTCGTCGATCAGGGCCTTCTCGAAGTCGTCAGCGAAGATGTCGCGCACGACGCGGACGGCGAGATCGGCCTCCTGGAAGACGAGGCCCGGCGCGACGACCTTCTCGACGCGCCCCTGCAGCACCTCGTGGAGCTTCTTGAGGTAGAGCATCTCGCGCTCGAAGCCGTCGCGCGTGGCGCCGTGGGCCGCGGTGCGGACGATCACGCCGCCACCACCGGTGTCGAGGCCGCGGATCTCCTTGCGGAGGCGCTCGCGCTCCTTGTCCTCCAGACGCTTGCTCACGCCCGTGCCCTCGCCGGTGGGGGCGTAGACGAGGTAGCGGCCCGCGATGGTGAGCTCCATCGAGAGGCGGGCACCCTTGCTCTTGAGCGGGTCCTTGATCACCTGCACGGTGATCTCCTGGCCCGGCCTCAGCAGATCGGTGATCTTGGGGCCGTTCGCTGGGCCGCGGCCGCGCTTCACCTGCTCGACGCCCGGGAGGACGATCTCGTCAACGTGGAGGAAGCCGTTCTTCTCGAGGCCGATGTCGACGAACGCCGCTTCGAGACCGGGCAGGACGTTGTCGACCTTGCCCTTGTAGACGTTGCCGACGATGGAGCGAGCGCCGCGGCGCTCGAAGTAGAGCTCGGCGACCTGGAAGCCGTCGGCAGGGTCGTTCTTACGCCGACGCTTGGGGGCGTTCGGCGTGCGCTCCAGCAGCGCGACGCGGGTCTCGCCGCGGTCGGCGCTGACCAGCACCTGCTTTTTCATTTGAGGTCCGTTTCACGAAAGGTGGGTGGAAAGGCGGACCCGTGGATCGCGGGCGATGCGCGCGTGGGCGTGCACGGCGTGCACGAGGCCCAGGGCGATCAGCGTTGCGATCACGGAGGATCCGCCGTAAGACAAAAGTGGAAGGGTCACACCGGTGATCGGCATGATGCCGAGATTCATTCCGACGTTTTCGAAGATTTGGAACGACAGCATGCCGATGATGCCGGACACGAAGACGGCTTCGTAGCTGCTGCGTGCCTCCATCATGATGCGAAGAATGCGCCAGAGCAGGAGTGCGTAGAGCGAGAGCATCAACCCGGCGCCCACGAATCCCCATCGCTCACCGATCACGGCGAAGATGAAGTCGGTCTGGTTCTCGGGGATGAAGCCCGAGGTCGCCTGGGATGCACCCTCCCCCGCCCCGAGCCGACCTCCGTTGCCGACGCCGATCATCGCCTGGTGCTGCTGGTAGCCGGGTCCGGCCAGCGCGGTGCCCGGATTCAGGAACGAGGTGAGGCGCTCGGTCTGGTAGCCCTTGAGCACGCTCACGCCTACCGCCGGCAGCACGACGAGCACCGCGATGATGGCCGCGAGGCCGGTGGCGGTGAGCGTCTGCAGGTGCCGGCCGGGAGCCCCGGACACGCTGAGCATCAGCACGAGCATCGTGACGTAGACGAGCGCCGAACCGAGATCGGGCTCGGCCATCAGAAGCAGGAGGACGGGCACGGTGAGTGCGATCACCCGCGCCGTGGTGGCCCACTCCCCGACGTGCCGCTGCCGGTCGACCATCTCGGCCGCGATCGCGAGCGCGAAGAGCACTTTGCCGATCTCCGACCACTGAATCTGGATCGGGCCGATCACGATGGCCAGGCGCGAGCCGTTGGTGACGGCACCGAAGAGCAGCACGAGGATCAGGCCGATGATCACGAGGCCGTAGTGGCCGTACTTGAGCTCGCGGAGCCGGAGCACGTCGACGCTGGAGACGGCGAGCATGAGCCCGACGCCGATCGCGATGAAGATCGCTTGCCGGATCGCGTAGTCGGGGTGCGCACTCACGCGGACGGCGAACACGGATGCGACGCACAGCCCGGCGGTGGCGAGGAGCAGGAGCGGATCGAACCGCCGGAGCACCGAGGCGATCATCGCGTCGAGCTCTCGCCGGCGACGATGTCGACCTGATCGGTGAGGCCGTACCACTCGGCGAGCAGCTGGCCGGCGATCGGCGCGGCCTTCTCAGCGCCGAACCCACCCTTCTCGACGACGACCACGACGACGATCGGGCGCTGTTCGTCGGGTACGTAGGCGGCGTACCACGAGGTGTCGTCGGTGCCGCCCTGCGCGTTCTGCTTCTCGGAGGTGCCCGTCTTGCCGAAGATCGGGTAGCGGTCGGCGGGCCAGTTGCCGAAGATGCCTGCCGAGGTGCCACCAGGCTCGTTGGCCGCGGCGAACAGGCCCTCGCGGATGGTCTCGAGCCCTCCGGTGCCTTCGAGGTCGACCTTGCGGCGCGCCGGCCACGTGAACGTTTGGCTGGCGCCGCCACGCTGGTCGAGGATCGCCTGTGCGAGGTGCGGGCGCACGAGCGTGCCCCCGTTCTCGATGGCCGCGTAGAGCACGGCGAGCTGCAGCGGCGTGAGGTTCACGTCGCCCTGCCCGATGGAGAGGTTGATGTTGTCGCCGATCGACCAGGTGCGCATGTCGGAGTAGCCGCAGCCCCGGGCGTAGGCCTGCTGCACCGGGAACCGCTCCCCGAGCGGGATCGGGGGCTTGGCGGCGCGCCGACACTTGGCCTCCTCCTCGCTCAGCTGATCGCGCCACTTGGTGTCGGGGATGATGCCGCCCACCTCGCCGGGCACGTCGATGCCCGTCGGCGAGCCGAATCCGAGCTTCCGCGCCCAGATCTGCAGCGGCTGTGGTGGTGTCGGCGAGTTGAGCTGCGCGCCGAGGTTGTAGAAGTAGACGTCGGAGGAGATCTGGATCGCGCGCTTGAGATCGGAGGCGCCGAGCACCTCGTCGCCGGCGTTGTAGAACTTCAGCCCCGACACCTCGTAGTAGCCGGTGTTGTCCTGGATGATCGTCGACGGGGTGATCTTGCCCTCGCCGAGGGCCGCGAACGCGGTGACGGGCTTGAACGTCGAGCCCGACGCGTAACCGCCTTGCAGTGCGCGGTTGAAGAGCGGCTTGTCGCCGTTGGCGTTCACGAAGTTCAGGTAGCGGCTTTCGCTCACCCCGCGCACGAACTCCGCCGGATCGAAGGAGGGGTTGCTCGCCATCGCCAGCACCGCGCCCGTCTTCGGATCGAGCGCCACCGCGGCGCCGGGCAGGCCCTGCGGATTGAACTTCGAGCCCTTCGCGAGCGACTTGCGCGCGCGCTCGGTAAGCCCGAGATCGAGGGTGAGCTGAAGCTTGCTGCCCGATTTCGGCTCCTCGACGACCGGCTCGCCGATCACGTTGCCGCTGGCGTCGACGGTCGACTTCACCTGCCCCTCCTCGCCGCGGAGGTAGGAGTCGTACTGGAGCTCGAGACCGTTCAGCCCCACCTGCGTGGCCGGGTTGAGCTTCTGGTACTTCGTGTAGGTCGCCTTGCCCGTCTTCTCGTCGATCGGCACAGCGCCGACCTGCCCGAAGAGCTGGGCGGCCGCCTCGTGGTACGGGTAGGAACGCACGTAGCGCTGGCTGGTGCTCACGCCCGGAAAGAGCTCGGAGTTCTCGGCGATGTAGGCGACGACGTCGGCGCTGGCCTGCTTGCTCAGCGGGATCTGCGCGTAGGGAACGAGGTAGAGGCTTTGGATGGCCCGCCGGCGCACCTCCGCCGGGCTGATCATCAGCACCTTCGCAAGGCGGTCGTAGCGCGACTTCAGCGTCGCGAGCGCGGCATCGTCCCCGGCATCGGCGTAGGCGCGGACGACGTCGGCATCGGTGAGTTTGGGGATCGTCGGCTTCGGGAACTGGCGCAGCACCGACTTCGGGAACCCGCGAGCTGTCCAGCGGGTGAAGTTCTTCTCCTTGTACACCCGGCTGATGTCGGCGCTCCACTTGCTGAGCTTCTGGCCGTACTCCGCCGCGATGGTGTGCTCCTGCGACGGCAGCGAGTTCGGGGCCAGCTCGACGATCTGCGCGCGGCGGTTGCGCAGAAGCCGAGCTGCGGCTCGTCGGCGGCCACGTCGACATCCTGCCGCTCGTCGCGCTGGCGTCGGGCTTCCTCACGGGCCCGACCGGCGGCGCCGCCACCGGCTTCGGCATGGGGCTGCTCGCCGATCTCCTGCTCGGCATGCCGCTCGGCCTCACCTCACTCCTGCTCCTCGTGATCGGTGAGATCGGCGGGCGCGTCGGCAGCGCGCGCGATCCGGAGGGGCTGATCGTGCCGATGCTCACGGGTGCCGTCGTCACC
>JAGIBJ010000110.1 GCA_017744415.1 Solirubrobacteraceae bacterium | reverse complement strand
GCAACACTGGCCGGAGACGGCGCCGCATCTTGATGCGCTCGGCGGCTTCGAGGAGATGACGCTCACGGCGACGGCTCGCGCGGCGCTGCGGTCCGGCTCGGGGCCCAGCCCGGCCGCAACGCTCGCCCACGCCACGGCCACGCTGAGCCACGATCTGGCCGCGACCGACACGTTCGTCACGGCACTCGTCGCCACCCTCGGCACCGAGGGGCACGTCACCTACGCCGATGCCGGGCATGGCCTCGCCGCCGTCGCACGGGCCAGTGGAGGGATCGAGCGCATCGAACGGGGCACCGTGCCGATCGGCGTCGGCTACGGCGCCGAGGCGCTCGACCACGTCGTCACCCTCGAGCCGGGCGACCTCATGCTGATTCACAGCGACGGGCTCCTCGAGCTCGCCGGCGGCCCCCGCACCACCGCCTCGGCGGCCGCGAGCATCGCCGGCGCACGGACCGCCGCCGAAGCGCTCGACCGCCTCGCCGCCACGATCGGGAACGCGCCGCCTCCCGACGACGTCACCGTCTTGATCATCCGCCGCACCAGCGACGACTGACCGACCCCTACCGAGCCTCCCAGGAGCACGCATGGACATCGCCCTCGAGCCCTCGAACGACAGCATGATCGTCGCGCTCTCCGGCCGGCTGGACTACGCCACCGCTCCCGACCTGCGCGCGACGCTCAGCCGGTCGATCCATGACGGCAACACGCGCCTGATCCTCGACCTCGGCCGCGTGCCGTTCATCGACTCCTCGGGTCTCGGCGCCCTCGTCGGCGGCCTCAAACAGGCGCGCGACGCCGGCGGCGACCTCCGCATCGCGCGCCCGCTCCCAGAAGTGCTCGACATCCTCGCGCTCATGCGGCTCGACCGCATCCTCGAGCCCTATCCCAGCCTCGCGGACGCCCTGCACGGGTTCTGACCCCAGTCCCATGCAGACCACACATCACCGCCTCGCCACGAGCGCCACGCCGCAGATGCTCGACGAGGTACACACGCTCCTCGACGCCGTCTGGCACGACGCCCCGCACCTCGGCCCTGAGGAACGCGCGCGGTTCACGATCGTCACCGCGGAACTCGTCGCGAACGTCTGCGAACACGGTGCACACGGGATGCCCGCACCGCCGTGGCTCGAGCTCGACGTCGACGTGCGTGGCAGCGCGATCCACGGGCACCTCACCGACGACGGCCGCGAGCCGCCCCGCGGAGCGCCCGGTGGCCGGAAGATCACTCGCGCCCCGGCCGACGCGCCTGACCCGCCGCACGAATACACCAAGGACGAGATCGACGCGATCCGCGAATCAGGGCGCGGCCTGCTGCTCATCCGGTCGGCGTCCGACGACCTCGCGCTCACCCGCGTTGCCGGCCACAATCGCTGGCGCTACGTGGTGCGGCCGCGCCGCCAGCGCTAGCGTCGCGCCGACGGTGAGTGGCAGCGCCCTCAGTCCTCGATGACCGAGAGCACGTTGCCCGCGGGATCGGTGAACCACGCAATCAGCGGACCGCCGCCACGGAACACGAAGTCGTCATCCGTCTCGACGTCGGTGCCCTCGTAGCGCTCGAACGCCACGCCGCGCTCGCGCAGCGCTGTCACGGTTGCCGCCACGTCCGCCACGGGGAAGTTGAGGACGGTGAACGACGCCGGCTGATGGTCGGCCTTGGGGTAGAGCAGCGTCGGCCGGTCGCCGCCGGCGAGCAGGAGGGTGAGGATCCCCATCTCGCCGACCTCGACGTCGATGCCGAGCACCTCGCCGTAGAACCGTTCGGCCGCTTCGAGGTCGTCGACCGAGTAGCCGCTGAATGCCTGGGTGTCCTTGAACATGGTGCACCTCCAGATGCGTGTTCGTGGTCGGCGGGTGGGCGGCCGCTCGCGGCGGCCGCCCAGCCGTCAGGTCAGTGGGCGAGCACCGGCTGAGGAGCGTCCGCCCCCTCGCCCTCGGCGGGCGCAGGAGCCGGGCGGAGCACGGTGGCCGCGACGAACGCCGCTAGCAGCACCGAGCATGCGCCCGCGTAAAACGCAAGGTGGTAGCCGCCGGTGAGCGCGCCCGCCTGGCTGATCCCGTCGCCGAGCAGCGAATCCGTGCGCGAGGCGGAGGCCGTCGCGAGGATCGCCAGGCCGAGGGCGCCGCCCACCTGCTGGGTCGTGTTCACGAGGCCCGAGGCGAGACCGGCATCCTGCGGCGGCACGCCGGCCATCGCGAGCATCATCAGCGCCGGGAACGCGATGCCGGCACCGAGGCCGTGCAGCACCATCACGGGAGCCACGCTCGCGTAGGTCGACTCCACCCCGAGACGCGCGAAGCCGACCAGGCTCGCGGCCGTGATCAGCAGGCCGACGATCAGCACCGGCCGCGGGCCGAACCGGTCGATGAGCGGCGCCGTGAACTTGAGGCTCAGGGCGGCCATGACGAGGGTCGCCGGCAGGAACGACGCGCCGACCTCGAGCGGCGTGTAGCCGAGCACACGCTGCAGGTAGAGCGCGCTCATGAAGCCGATCGCGAACATGCCCGCCATCGTCAGCGCCTGCACCACGTTGGCGCCGACGACGTTGCGCGAGCGGAAGATGCCGAGGCGCACCAGCGGATGGGCGGCCGTCGCCTGGCGCCACACGAAGCCGGAGCCGAGCGCGACCGACACCGCCAGGAGCCCCAGCGTGCGACCCGATCCAAGTCCGTAGGTCTCCGAGCCGACGAGCGCGTAGACCGCGAGCATCACCGACGACGTGATCAGCACGGCGCCGGGTACGTCGGCCGTCGAATCGATCAGCGAGTCGCGATCGTCCGGCACCCACTTGAGGGCGGCGGCGAAGGTCGCGATGCCGATCGGCAGGTTCACGAGGAAAATCCAGTGCCAGCTGATGAGCTCGGTGAGCACGCCGCCGACCAGCAGGCCGATCGTGCCGCCGCTGACGGCCACGAACGTGAACACGCCGATGGCCCGCGCCTGCTCGTGCGGCTGCGGGAACATCGTCACGATCGCGCCGAGGATCACGGCCGACGTGAGGCCGCCACCGATGCCCTGCAGGAAGCGTGCTGCCACGAGCCATTCCTGGCTCTGCGCCGCGCCGCAGAGCAGCGAGGCGGTGACGAAGATCGCAAGGCCCGTCTTGAACACGCGAGCGCGGCCGACGAGGTCGCCGAGCCGCCCGGCGAGCAGCAGCAGGCCGCCGAACGGGACGAGGTAGGCGTTCACCACCCACGCGAGGTTCGAGTCGGTGAACCCGAGGTTGGTCTGGATCGACGGCAGCGCGACGTTCACGACGGTCACGTCGAGCACGATCATCAGCATGCCCGTGCACAGCACGTAGAGGGCGATCCAGCGCCCTCGGTCTGCGTTGTCAGGGAGCGGACTCTGGGCGTCCGTCGTCCCATGGCTCGTTGCGGCCATCGGTCTTCCTCTCGTGCGAAGCGGGGTCCGCGCCGGCTCGATCACCAAGCGCGTTCGCAAAGAAGACGGTACGGACTTCGCGAACTGATCGGAAGTCGGCCGGGCTGGCGCGTCACCGCTCGCTGACCGCTTGATCTCAACCGCACTTGAGCTCCTACCGTCGCTGCCATGCGCGCCATCCACCAGCACGAGTTCGGTGCTCCCGACGTCCTCCGCCTCGCCGAACTCACCGATCCCGCACCTGAAGCGGGCGAGGTCCTCATCCGCGTTCGCGCCGCCGGCGTGCACCTCATCGACACCGCGATCCGGGCCGGCACCACCGGCGGGTCCTTCCCGCTCCCCGAACTCCCGATGGTGCCCGGTCGCGAGGTCGCCGGGATCGTTGAGCAGGTCGGTTGGGGTGTTGACGAGTGCTGGATCGGGAGGCGCGTCGTCACCCACCTCGGCATGGCGAGCGGCGGCTACGCCGAGCTCGCCACCCGCGACGTCGAGTCGATCCACGAGATCCCCGACGGCGTGACCGACGACGAGGCCGTCGCCATGATCGGCACCGGCCGCACCACGCTTGCCATCCTCGACTGTGCCGCCCCCGGCCCGCTCGATCTGGTGCTCGTCCCCGCCGCGGCCGGCGGTATCGGCGCCCTGCTCGTCCAGGCCGCCCTCGCCGCCGACGCCCTCGTGATCGCGCTCGCCGGCGGCCCTGCCAAAGTCGCCGCCGCCCGAGCGCTCGGTGCTCACCTCGCCATCGACTACACCAAGCCCGGCTGGCAGGATCGCCTCCACGCCCAGCTCGACGGCCGCCAGCCCACCCTCGCGTACGACACCGTCGGCGGCGAGATCGGCCGCCAGCTCCTCGAGCTCCTGCGACCCGGCGGGCGATTCGTGATCGCCGGCTGGTCGGCCGGCAACCCCACCTCCGTCACCACCGCCGACCTCCTCAGCCGCTCGCTCACCGTCACCGCCGCGCTCGGCCCGCGCGTCACCGCCCGTCCCGGCGGCCTCCGCGACCTCGAAGCCGCCGCCCTCCAGGCCGTCGCCGAACGCCGCCTCGTCCCGCTCGTCAACGAACCGATCCCGCTCGCCGACGCCGCCCGAGCCCACGCCGACCTCGTCGCCCGGCGCACCACCGGCAAGGTCGTCCTCCGCCCCTAGCCGCTCGCCCCGGCCACCGACGCGCGGCCAGCACCAGCCCCACCACACGGGGTGCGATGACACCCCGTCAACACGTCCGTCGCACGACTCCGCAAAACCCGCTCCGACCTGCTTAAACTGCGCGGCAGCCCCCGTGGAGTGTGACCGCCGGGGAAGTCATGTTCCGTGGAGTGAGACCGCCGGAACGAAAGCAGATACACGGAGAAATCCGACATGCCTGAAGCCGTCATCGTTGACGCAGTCCGCACCCCGATCGGCCGCGCCGTCAAGGGTTCCCTCAAGACCGTGCGCGCCGACGACCTCGCCGCCATCCCGCTGGCCGAGCTCGTGAAGCGCAACCCCGGTGTCGACTTCTCGGAGACCGTCGACGTCCTCATGGGGGCCGCCTTCGGAGAGGCCGAGCAGGGCTACAACGTCGCCCGCAACGCCTCGCTGCTCGCCGGCTACCCGTTCGAGGTGCCCGGCGCCACCACCAACCGCTTCTGCGCCTCGTCGCTCCAGACGATCCGCAACGCGTTCCACGCCATCAAGGCCGGCGAGGGCGACCAGTACATCGCCGCCGGCGTCGAAGCCGTCAGCCGCACCGTGCAGGGCGGCCAGTGGGAGTTCAACCCGCTGCTCAACGGCTCCGAGGGTTCGATCACGAACGTCTACATCCCGATGGGTCTCACGGCCGAGAACGTCGCCGATCGCTACGGCGTCACCCGTGAGGAGCAGGACGAGTGGGCCGCCATCTCCCAGCAGCGCGCCGTCGCCGCCCAGGAGTCCGGCCACTTCGACGCCGAGATCGTCGGCGTCACCGTCGCCGCCCACAAGTCGTGGGACAAGGAAGGCAACGAGATCGACGTGCCCGAGGCCGTCATCACCAAGGACGACGGCCCGCGTGCCGGCACCACCGCTGAGGGCCTCTCGAAGCTCAAGCCCGCGTTCCGCCCCGACGGCACCGTCACCGCCGGCAACGCCTGCCCGCTCAACGACGGCGCGGCCGCCCTCCTCATCATGAGCGACGAGAAGGCCGAGAAGCTCGGCCTCACCCCGCGCGCCCGCATCATCGCGACCTCCGTCGCCGGCCTCGACCCCGAGTACATGGGTGTCGGCCCGATCCCGGCCATCCAGAAGCTCCTCGCCGCCACCGGCAAGAAGATCGAGGACATCGACATCGTCGAGATCAACGAGGCGTTCGCCGCGCAGATCGTCCCCTCCAAGAAGGAGCTGGGCATCAGCGACGAGCAGCTCAACCCGTTCGGCGGCGCGATCGCCCTCGGCCACCCGTTCGGCATGACCGGCGCCCGCATCGCCACCACGCTGATCAACGGCCTCGAGAAGACCGGCGGCAAGTACGGCATCGAGTCGATGTGCGTCGCCGGCGGTCTCGGCATGGCCATGCTCATCGAGCGCATCTGAGCCGCCCTTCCGGCGATCTTCGGCCCGGGCGCGAACCACCTGTACCGCCGTACTTGCTGGTCCGCGCCCGAGCCGAATCTCATCCGGAATTGCTGGCTCAGATGCGCTCGATCGAGATCGAGCGCATCTGACGGACGCTCGCTTGCATCTCCGCCACGCGACTTCCGGGGTCTGGGCTGCCGCCCTATCCCCCTCCGTCGCGCGGCGGATCTGCGGCGCGATCGCCTCGCCAGCTGCGCTCGATCGAGATCGAGCGCATCTGAACTGAGCGGCCACGCCGGAGCTCGTCGAGGGGCGCCCTGCGGGGCGCCCCTCGTCGTTCTAGCGCAGGCCGTTGGCGGCCGCGCTGAAGCTCGCCAGCGCCGGCTTCGCGGTGAGGTCCTCGCGCAGGAGCCCGGTGTTCAGGCCCCAGAACTCGTGGTGGCCCGGCGGCGGCGGAAGATCCGACCACTCGTAGTGGATCGCCGTGCGCAGCTTGAGGCGGTGGCGCTGCGACCACAGCAGCCGGATCGTCGAACCGACCGCGCGGGCCTGCGCAGGCTCGCTCACGGTGTGGACCGAGGCGGGCCCGGCTGTCGCCCAGCCCCACTCCGTGAGGTGGATCGGCCAGTGCTTCAAGCCAGCGGCGTCGATCACGGTGCGGGCGGACTGGAGGTCGTTCACCACCGTCTGCACCCGCACGCCATACGAGTGCACGCCGAGCGCCGTGAACACGCTCCGCGCCCCGGCGCGCATGGCCGCCTTGAAGTACGCGCGGATCCGGGCGGTCTCATCCGGCGTGCCGGCGCTGATGATCGTCGCCTGCGGGTCGACCGCCCGGATCGCCTGGGACGCCGCTCTCGCCATTGCGACGTAGGCAGCGGCGTCGGGCGTGCAGCCCCAGAAGCGTGGAAGAGTTGGCTCGTTCCACAGCTCGTAGTCGGTGATCGCGAACGCCGCTAGGTCGGGGTAGGCGTTCCAGAACGCCCCGCCTCTCCCGTATCGCAGCACGATCTGCCGGGCGAACTCGCCATAGTCGGCGTTGTCGGCAGGCGGGAACGTGCAGTTCGCATCCTCCTGGCCGGGTGGCCGCGACGTGGCCCAGGCCGGCTCGCCGTACACGAGCGCCAACACCTTCATCCGCTGGCGGGCCGCTGCGAGCACGAACCGGTCGAGCTGCGCCCACGCGTAGACCCCGCGCGACGGCACGGTGTACTCCCAGCGGAAGTTCTGCCGCATTACCGTCACGCCCGCGGCCCGAAGCTGCGCGAACATCTCCGCCTGGTAGGCGTCATCGCCGGCGTACACGTCCTCAGCGTTCATCCCGACGAACCCGACCCGCGACACGGACGCCGGCGCCGCCAGGGCCTGGGAAGGGCCGGCAGCGAGCGCGAGAACCACCGCGACCAACGCCAGTCGCACCTTGCCTGTCAGCACCGCACCCGTCACTTCTCGTCAGCTCGCACGGCACCACCACGTGGTGCGTCAGCGGCGCGATCCTAACCCGGGGGCGCCGGCGTGGCCAGCGTTCGGCGACGGCCCAGAACGACGAACGCCCCGGGTTGCCGGGGCGTTGGAGGGACGTCGCGAGTGCGCGGGCTAGGCCGTGTGCGCGAGCTGCGCGAAGCGCAGGGACGACTGGGCCCGCTCGAGCGAGGCGAGCGTGAGCGTGAGCTCGGTCGGCCCGGCAACCGGGCGGCGGGTACCGGACGGCCACGCGTGCAGCGACTGGGCAGCCTCGAGGGAAGCGAGCGTGAGGACCGTCTCCGGGCGCTGGGCGCTTGCGCCAGCGACCAGCGGCTTCACGGCCGGGCCGTACTGGCCGATCGCCTCGACCTTGGAGCGAACTGCGGTGCGCATCTGCTGCTTCATGACTTCCCCAACTCCATCTCGTTGCTGAGAATCGTGTCCCAGGAAGTACGATGCACGAGATAGTCCGAAAAAGGGTCATTACCTCGTGGGGGCTTGCGCACACACGCGACGCTCGCCAGCGCTGGTAAGGCCGAATTCCCGGCTCACGCAGGGAAAAGGCAGGCCGCGCGCAACTGAACGCTCTTCACTCGCAGCGCGCTCCGGTTCGGTCCTAGCCGGTCAGCGTGCCGAACTGACGGCGCGCGCACCCGCGCGCTAGCGCTGTCGGACCCGCGAGGCTCCGGGGCGTCGCTCAGGCGGCGGCGCGGCGAGCCCAGATGTCGCTGCAGTCCTCGCACACCGACTCGGGAATCACCCCGGCGCGCATGAGGAGCGCGAACACCTGGCAGCCGAGGCAGAAGCCGGCGAAGGCCTCGAGCGATGCCGCGACGACGAGCACGCCCAGCACGGCATAGCCCGCAGTGGTGGCGTCGAGCGCGAAGAAGAGCAGCGCCGCCACCGTGGTGAACACGGTGCCCATGCCTTGGGCGAAGCGCTTCGGCGGGCCGGGCACGAGGCGCGCGTGCCCGAGTCGCGGCGCGATCACCTTCGTCGCGAGCTGACCGAACGGATCGAAGCGCGGGCCCCAGAGCACCCGCAGCAGGAAGCCGACGGCGAGCACGATCGAGAGCCACGGGAGCTGGGCGGCGATCGCGAGCACCGACGTGAGCACGACGAGGCCGGCCACCGAACGGGCAGCAAGCTCGTTAACGGGGTTGGGGAACGAAGGATGAAGGCTCATTGCAATTCCCCCTAATGGTAGCTCGGTTTGCCTGGTTTCCGACGTCTGCGGCTCAGATCTGACCGATTGGGCCAACCGCGCCACTGGCGGGTCTGCCGAGGTGCCCGTCATGTGGGCGCACCGGCGCCTCGTCCATCCGTGTGGGCCCGGGATTTCTGACCGGCCTTGCGGGCGTACGTTCGCTGCATGAGCTCGCAATCGGCACGGATCCTTGTCGTCGCCCATCGCACCGCTGCGACGCAGGCGCTCTACAACGCGGTGCGCGACCGCGCGAAGCACGGTCCGTGCGAGTTCACGCTGCTCGTGCCGCGCGCGTACTGGGACGGCGACACCGACGAAGCAGCGGTGACGCTCGAGCTCGCCCTCCCGTTCCTCGATCGCGCCGCGCGCGGGCACGTCGAGGGCATCGTGGGTCCGATCGATCCGCTCGACGGCATCGGCGAGCTGCATCGCCTCGAGCCGTTCGACGAGGTGATCCTCTCGACCCTGCCCGTGCACCTCTCACGCTGGCTCCGCCGCGATCTCCCGCACCGCATCACGCGCGCCTTCGGCCTCCCAGTGCACGTGGTCACGGCCTCGAACGAGCGTCACCGCGATCGCGAGCGGGATGCCGCGCACCGCCGCGAAGGCCACCCCGATCTCGAGTCGGCCGTCCGCGGCGCCCTGCCGATGAACATGCACGCGCACGACGACGAGCCGCGCCGCCGGCTCCCAATGGCCGCCGTGCGCGCCGCGCGGCGTGCACGCACCCGTCAGTAGCCGGAGCGCGTGAACGCGTCGGTGATGATCACCGGCTCGCCGGCGTGGTCGCTGGCGTCGAGGTCGACGAGCGCGACGATCGCCCAGTCATGATCGCCGTTCGGATCGTCGATCACCTGCCGCACCGTCCAGCTCCGCGCGCCCGCCGGGGCGTCGACGATGAACAGCTCCGGTCCGCGGGCATCCGGGCCGGTGCCGACGGCCTCGTGCTCGTCCCAATAGGCACCGAGCGCGTCCTCCCAGGTGGCCTCGTCCATCTGCACGCCTACCGGGCGGTCGCCTTGGCCGCGTGACTCCTGCACCAGCTGGCCGGCCTCCTGCTCGAGGCGGGCGAGCTCGTCGAAGCGGTCGCGCGCGATCAGTTGCACGCGGAGGAACATCGCCCCACGCAGCATCACGCGGAACGCGCGCTGGTTCGCCGTGACGGGGCGCGCCGGCGGGAGCGGGGCACCGCTCGCCGCGCGCTCGGCGGCCTCCGCCACCTGCTCGGGATCGGTGAGCGCCTCCCACTCATCCAGGAGGCTCGAGTCGGTCTGGCGCACCACCTCGCCGAGCCAGTCGACGAGCTCCTCGAACTCCTCGGTGCGCAGCGCCTCGGGCACCGTGCGGCGCAGGGCCCGGTAGGCGTCGCTGAGGTAGCGCAGCACCGCGCCCTCGGCCCGCGCCACTTGGTGGAAGCCGACGTACTCGCTGAAGCCCATGCCCAGCTCGAACATCTCGCGCACCACCGACTTCGGTGAGAGGTCGGACGGCCGCACCCACGGGTGCGTTTCGCGGTACTCGTCGAAGAGCTCCTTGAGCGGCTCGCCGAGCGGTTTCGGGTAGGTGATCTCCTCGAGGAGCACCATCCGCTCCTCGTACTCGATCCCCTCAGCCTTCATCTCAGCGACGGCCTCGGCCTTCGCTGCCTTCGTCTGCGCCCCGAGGATCGGCCACGGGTCGTCAAGGATCGCCTCGACCACCGAGACGAGGTCGAGAACCGGATCCTCTGATTCCTCCATCACGCGGTCCATGGCGGCGAGCGCGAACGACGCCAGCGGCTGATTGAGGGCGAAGTCGGCCTGCAGCTCCTCCGCCAGCGCGAGCTGGCGGCCCTCGGCATCCGGCTCGCCGAGCCACTCGAGCACGCCGGCGGCCAGCAGCTCGTCGCCGAGCCCCATCGCCTGCTCGACGAGCTTCGTGCGGCCGCGCTCGTCCTCGTGGCTCTCCTCGAGCAGCGCCCGCATCGTCTCGACGGCGTCGCCGGGCTGCTGGACGACGTTGAGGATCGTCGAGTGATCCACCTTCATCCGCGACACGAGCGCCTCGGGCTCGGCGGACTGGAGCCGGTGGTAGGTCTCCTCGGTCCAGCTCACCTGCCCCTCGGGCGGCTTCACGCGCTGCACGCGCTTTTGCTTCTTGGGGTCGTCGCCGGCCTTCGCGAGGCGGCGGGCGTTCTCGACGACGTGTTCGGGCGCCTGGATGACGACGTAGCCGGCGGTGTCGAAGCCCGCCCGACCTGCGCGCCCGGCGATCTGGTGGAACTCGCGCGCCTTGAGGATGCGGTGGTTCGTGCCGTCGTACTTGGTGAGGGCAGTGAACACCACCGTGCGGATCGGGACGTTGATCCCGACGCCGAGCGTGTCGGTGCCGCAGATCACCTTCAGCAGGCCGCGCTGGGCGAGCTGCTCGACGAGCCGGCGGTACCTCGGCAGCATGCCGGCGTGATGCACGCCGACGCCGCTCCGCACGAGCTTGCTCAGCGTGCGCCCAAAGCCGCTCGCGAACTTGAACGCTCCGAGCTCCTCGGCGATCGCGTCGCGCTCCTCGCGAGTGCAGAGCTTGGCCGAGAGCAGCGACTGCGCGCGCTCCATCGCCGACGCCTGCGTGAAGTGCACGACGTAAACGGGCGCGCGGTCGTCGGCGACGAGCCGCTCGAGGCGCTCGTGCAGCGGCTCCGTCGACCATTCGAAGTGCAGCGGCACGGGGCGCTCGGCGCCGTCGACGACGCTCACGGGCACATCGGTGCGCTGCTCGAGATCCTCCCGGATGCGGCGGGTGTCGCCGAGCGTGGCGCTCATGAGGACGAACTGCGCCTGGGGGAGGAGGAGCAGCGGTACCTGCCAGGCCCATCCGCGCTGCGGCTCGGCGTAGTAGTGGAACTCGTCCATCACCACCTGCCCGACGTCGGCGGCGGCGCCCTCTCGCAGCGCGAGGTTGGCGAGGATCTCGGCCGTGCAGCAGATGATCGGGGCATCGGCGTTCACGGCCGCGTCGCCGGTCTGCATGCCGACGTTCTCGGCGCCGAAGATCCGGCAGAGGTCGAAGAACTTCTCGCTCACGAGCGCCTTGATCGGCGCCGTGTAGAAGGTGCGCCGGTCGGTCGCGAGCGCCGCGAAGTGTGCCGCGATCGCCACCATCGACTTTCCCGATCCCGTCGGCGTCGCGAGGATCAGGTGGTTGCCGGAGAACAGCTCGATCGCGGCCTCCTCCTGATGCGGGTAGAGGGGGCGCCCCTCCTCCTCGGCCCACGCGCTGAACGCGTCGAACAGACTGTCGGCGTCGGGCTGCGCCGGGATGAGATCGACGAGCGACATCGCTGGGTCGCACGCTACCGGTGAACGTCATTTCGGGGTGACCCGTCTCGCCCCGGACTGACGCTCACCTCGAGCGGCATCTGCAAACCTCACCAGCGCCTGCTCACCCGACCGCCGGCGCCCGCGCACAGGGCCCGGCCTCGAGTCATGAGCCCGCCAGCGCCCCGCCGGCACGAATGCCAGCGGAGCGCGGATCGTGTCCGGCAGGCGGGGTCAACGGAGCCGGCCGCCGAAGGGGTGCGTCTAGCGGGCTTCCTTGTTGATGCCCTTGACGGCGACACCGAGGCCGATGCCGGCCATCACGGCCGAGGCGATGGCGCCGTAGAGGGCGTCGGCGCCGGCGTTGCCGGCGAAGAGTGCGCGCTCGGCGTCGACGAGGTAGGTGAGCGGGTTGAGGTCGGCGAGCACCGTCATCCAGCCGGGGGCGTCATCGAGCGGCAGCAGCATGCCGGAGAGGAGCAGGAGCGGGAAGAGCACCGACTGCTGGACCATCCAGAACACGTACGGGTTGTCGCCGGCGACCATCGCGAGGGCGTAGGAGAGGGCGCCGAGGCCGACGCCGAACACGGCGAGGAGCACGATGCCGAGCAGCGAGGCCGCGTGCGGCTCGAAGCCGAAAGGCGTCGATACGGCGACGATGATCACGGCCTGGCCGATGACGGGGACGATCTCCTTGAGCGCGCGGCCCACGACCAGGCTGGAGCGGCTCAGGGGCGTCACGAGCATCCGCTCGTGGGCGCCGGTGGTGATGTCTTGGAGCAGGTTGGCACCAGTCGTCGAGGTGCCGAAGAGGACGCTCATGACGATGATGCCGGGCACGAACCACTGCAGCGTGGCGGCTTCGCCGAGCCCCGAGGTGCGCACGAGCAGCGGCCCGAACAGCCCGAGGAAGAACAGCGGCTGCATCATGCCGAAGACGAGCGTGAACGGCTCGCGGATGAGCGGGCGCAGCTCGCGAATCGCGACCGTGAGCACGTCATGGATAAAACCCGTCGGCTGAGGAGTCCATGCAAGCGGGGAATGTTCGGCGCGAGTCGCGGTCGCGGTGGACACGGTGGTAGTCGACATGGTGAGGCTCTCTGAGGGGTCGAAGAGGAAGGGTTTGGGGCGCGTGAAATGCACGATCGGCGCGAATCACGCCGCCGCGGCGACGGCGGGCATGAACGAGTCGCGCAGTGAGCGGCCCGTGAGATCGAGGAAGACGTCGTCGAGGGTCGGCTGGGCGAGGTCGGAGCGAGCGGCGAGATCGGCCTTGAGCCCGTCGGCGGTGTCGTCGGCGATCACCTCGCCGCGATCCATCACCATCACGCGCTCGGCCATCGCGTCGGCCTCGTCGAGGTAGTGCGTGGTGAGGAAGATCGTCATGCCGGTCTCCTCGCGCAGGCGCAGGATGTGGCTCCAGAGGTTGGCCCGGTTTTGGGGGTCGAGGCCCGTCGACGGCTCGTCGAGGAAGAGCAGTCCAGGGCGGTGCACGAGCCCCAGGGCCACATCGAGGCGGCGCTTCTGGCCGCCCGAGAGCGTCATCACCTTCTGGTTGGCCTGCTCGGTGAGCTGGAGCTGCTCGAGGAGCTCGTCGGCGCGGTGCCGGCTCTCCGCGGCGCCGATGCCGTAGCAGCGACCCTGGGTGATGAGCTCGTCGCGCACGCGCTGCATGTGGCCGGCGCCGTCGCCTTGGCCGACGTAGCCGATGCAACGCCGCACCTCGCCGGGATCACTGGCGATGTCGAAGCCGGCCACGGTCGCCGTGCCGCTCGTCGGCGGCAGGAGCGTCGTGAGCATCCGGAGCGTCGTCGACTTGCCGGCGCCGTTGGGTCCGAGGAAGGCGACGAGCTCGCCCTCGGCCACATGGAGATCGATGCCGCGAACGGCCTCGACGGTGGAGTAATTGCTCGTCTGGAACGTGCGGGCCAAGCCCTGTGCGTTGATCATGAGACGCACTCTTCCGAGCATTCCGGCCAGATACTGGCCGCTATCGGCCCGAACGTCGCCGTTGCGGCCATTCACGACCCACGCCTCACCCACCACCGCCGTTCTGGCACGCGTTTCTCGCCATATTCCCGAGAAACGCATGCCAGAACGGCCCGGGGGCGAGGGCGTTGGAGGGTGTAACGCGTTGAACGGGTTACGAGCGCGGCAGCGCCCAGCGGGCGACGAGTCCGGCCACGAGCGCCCAAAAGGCCCCGCCGACGCCGAGCACCGTGATGCCCGAGGCCGCGACGAGGAACGTGATCATCGCGGGCTCGCGCTCGGCGGGATCTTCGAGTGCGCCTGAGAGCGATGCGGCGAGGGCTCCGAGCAGCGCGAGGCCGGCGGCAGCCTGGATCACCTCGGCCGGCGCCACGGCGACGAGCGCGGCGAATGCGGCCGAGGCGACGGCGAGCACGAGGTAGGTGGCCGAAGCGCTCACCGACGCGATCCAGCGGCGCGATTCGTCCTCGCCGGCGTCGGGCCCGGCCGCGAGCGCGGCAGTGATCGCGGCGAGGTTGATCGCGTGGCCGCCGAACGGCGCCCCAAGCGCGGTGCCGACGCCGGTGACGCTCATCGTCTCGCCCCACGGCACGCGGTAGCCGAAGCTCGCCATCACGGCGACGCCCGGCACGTTCTGCGAGGCCATCGTCACGACGTACATCGGCAGCGCGATGCCGATGATTGCGGGCCATGTCCAGTGGGGCGTGGTCCATGTGAGGGCGGGCACGAGGTCGCTGGCGCTCACGTTCGATCCGGCCTCGACGATCACCACGGTCAGCGCGGCCAAGAGCGCGATGGGCACGGCCCAGCGCTTGGAGATCCGCTGCATCGCCAGCCAGGCGAGCACGACCGGCGCGACGAGCCCGGGCGAATCGGCGAGGGCCGTGACCGGCGCGAGGCAGAGCGGAAGCAGGACGCCCGCGAGCATCGCGCGCGCGAGGGAAGGGGGGATTGCTGCGACGAGGTCGCCGAGGCGCGGCCAGAGGCCCGTGAGCACGATCAGTCCGGCGACGACGAGAAACGCCCCGACGGCGGCCGCCCAGCCGCCGTCCACGGCGCCCGTGCTCACCAGCAGGGCGGCTCCGGGAGTCGACCAGGCCAGCGTGAGCGGGGTGCGGTGGCGCAGGCTCAGCCAGAGCATGCCCAGCGCCTGGGTCACGCAGACCGTGAGGAGGCCCGAGGCGGCCTGGTCGTCGCTCGCGCCCACGGCGGTGAGGCCCGCGAGGACGACGACGAATGCGCTGCTGAAGCCGACGATCGCGGTCACGACGCCCGCGATCACCGGCGTGCTTCGGTGCTCGGGCGCAGACGCAGACGCGGTGGTGGCGGGGGCCGTCACGGATGCTCACGCTACCGCCCGTCGCCGAGCGATCCCGCGAGGACCCGCAGGTGGACGCCGGGGGGGGGACCCGCAGGTGGATGCCGCGGGCACCCCGCGCGGCGATACCGGCCACAATCTGGCCGCAATCGGTGTCACCCTGTCGGCATGGCTGATCCGAGCTCCAGGATGCTGCGGCTGCTCTCGCTGCTCCAGACCCACCGCTTCTGGCTGGGCGAAGACCTGGCGGGTCGCCTCGAGGTGAGCGAGCGCACCCTGCGCCGCGACGTCGACCGTCTCCGAGAGCTCGGCTACCCCGTCGCCGCCTCGCGCGGCGTCGGCGGCGGGTACCAGCTGCAGGCCGGCAGCCAGCTCCCACCGCTGCTGCTCGACGACGAGGACGCGATCGCGATCGCCATCGGGCTGCGTACCGCCGCCGGCGGCAACGTCGAGGGCATGGAAGAGGCCGCCGTCGCCGCGCTCACCAAGCTCGACCAGGTGCTCCCGCCTCGCTTGCGCACGCGCGTCGCCGCCCTACAGGAGTCGATCGCGCCGGCGCTCCCGATGCGCCCGCATCAGGCGGTCGACCTCGACGTGCTCACGATCGTCGCGCAGGCCTGTCGCGATGAGGAACGCCTGCGCTTCGGCTACCGGCGTCGCGACGGCGAGGAGAGCGAGCGCACCGTCGAACCGCACCGGCTCGTCAGCCTCGAGGGCCGCTGGTACCTCGTCGCCTGGGATGCACGCCGCTCGGACTGGCGCACGTTCCGCCTCGATCGCGTGCAGTCGCCCGAGCGCACGGGCTCGCGCTGCGCCAAGCGCAAGCTGCCCGGCAACAACGCGGCCGAGTACGTGCGGCAGTCGATCCGGTCGATGCCCGCCCAGTGGACGGCGCAGGTGCGGGTGATGGCGCCCGCTTCCGAGCTACGCCCGGAGATCGCTTGGCTCCGCGGCGAGGTGGAGGATCTCGGCGACGGCACGTGCTGCATCACCACCTCCGGCGACAGCCTCGAATGGCTCTCCGTGCACCTCGGCTTCCTCGCCGCCCACGACTACCGCGTCGAGGGCCCGCCGGAGCTCATCGAGTTCGTACGGGCCGACGCCGGGCGTCGCGCCCGCGCCGTCGGGGCCTCGCCCGCGTCATGAGGGGCGTGCGAGCGCCAGCGCGTACTCGTTGCTGTCGCCGGCGATCCAGGCATCGAGCGAGAATCCGGCGCCAGCGTAGAGCTCGGCCACCGTCTCGCGGCGGAACTTGCGGCTGATCTCGGTGAAGATCGTCTCACCAGCGGTAAAGGTCAGGTCGAGGCTGAGACTCTTAATGCGCACGCGTTGCGGGCCATTCGCACGCAGACGCGTCTCGATCCGCTCGTACCGGGCGTTCCAGCGCGACTCGTGGTCGAATGCCTCGGCGTCGAAGTCGGCATCGAGTTCGCGGTTGATCACGCGCAGCACGTTGCGGTTGAACTCGGCCGTCACGCCAGCGCTGTCGTTGTAGGCCGCCTCGAGCGTGGCGACGTCCTTCACGAGGTCGACGCCGAGGAGTACCGCGTCGCGCGGGCCGAGCTGCGCGCGGACGGCCTCGAGGAACGCCTGCACCTCCACTGGCTCGAGGTTGCCGATCGTCGAACCGAGCACGGCGATCAGACGTCCGCCGCCCCGGCGGTGGCCGAGGTGCGAGAGCTGCGTGGTGAAGTCGAGGATGCGCCGCTCGATGTCGAGGTCGGGGTAGCGCTGGCCGAGGTGGTGCTCAGCGTGGGCGAGGGCCGACGGGCTCACGTCGACGGGGACGTAACGCTGCAGGTGGCCCGTCGCGAGCAGCGGCTCGAGCAGCAGCGGCGTCTTCGTGGAGGAGCCGCTCCCGAGTTCGACGAGCTCCTGCGCGGGGAATGCAGCGGCGAGCTCGGCGCCGTGCGAGCGCAGCAGCGCCTCCTCGGCACGCGTGAGGTAGTACTCCGGGAGCTCGCAGATCTCATCGAAGAGCTGTGAGCCGTGGGCGTCGTAGAACCACTTGGGCGGCAGGTGCTTCTCACCCTCAGCCGTGAGCCCGCGCAGGACGTCGGCCGCGAGGGCAGTCCAGGTCTCCGGGGTCGACGCGTCGATCTCGAGGCCGTGATCGCTGAGCACAGCGCGGTCCTGGGCGTGGGTGGTGGGCATTCGGCGTCCTCTCGTCGTGGCGGCGGGATCAGGGCGGCTCGCGCCGGGGTCAGGCATCCTGCGCGCAGCGGAAGCCGGCGAAGATCTGCCGGCGCTGCGGGTAGTCCCAGTTGCGGAAGGTGCTGCGGGCCACGCAGCTGGCGCTGGCCCAGGAGCCGCCGCGCAGCACGCGATATGGCCCATCGAAGAACACTTCCGAGTACTCGGGATAGGGGAAGGCGGTGAACCCGGGGTAGGGCGTCAGCGGCGAGGAGGTCCACTCCCAGGCGTCGCCGATGAGTCCGAGCACTCCGGTGGCGGAGGCGCTCTCCGTTGAGGCGGGGAGCGCGCCCAGCGCATGGCCGTCGACGTTGGCGCGCGGATGCTCAGTGGCCTCGGATCCCCATGGCTGCCGGCGTGAGGCGCCCGTCATGGGTTCAAGGCGTGCGGCGGTCTCCCACTCGCGTTCGGTCGGTAGGCGCACGCCGCGCCAGCGGGCGTAGGCGTCGGCCTCCCAGAACGACACGTGCATCACGGCGGCGCCGGGATCAGGGGCCTCGATGCGGTCGAAGCGGCGGTGGTCGTGCTCGAGGACGACCCGCACTTCAACGCCGGGCGCGGGGCCGTGTTCACCTACAACGGCAC
>JAGIBJ010000109.1 GCA_017744415.1 Solirubrobacteraceae bacterium | reverse complement strand
TCTGCACACGGATCGCCTCGACCCGCAGTTGCAGTACGGCTTCCTCCTGCACGACATCGGCAAGCTCGCCGTTCCGGACGCGGTGCTCTGCAAGCCTGGGGCGCTGACGAGCGACGAGTGGGGGATGATGCGCCGTCACCCGGGCGAGGGGGCGCGGATCCTCTCGTCGATCCCGTTCCTCAAAGGCGCGGTCGATGTCGTACTGCACCACCACGAACGCTGGGACGGCGGCGGCTACCCCGACGGCCTCACCGGCGACAAGATCCCGGTCGGCGCTCGGCTCTTCTCGATTGCGGACACGATCGACGCGATGACGAGCGATCGCCCCTATCGGTCGGCGCTGCCGCTCCCCGCGGCGATCGACGAGGTCGTGCGACTGTCCGGCTCGCAGTTCGACCCGGCCTGCGTGGCCACGCTGACCCAGATGCCCGAGGACGCGTTGCTCGCCCTCGTCGAGCCGCACGAGACCGCGTGAGTCACACGATCCTGATCGCCGATGACGAGGCGGCGCTGCGGATGCTGGTCCGCGCCACCCTCGACACTGGCCACCTCAGCATCCTGGAGGCATCCGACGGGGAAACGGCATTGCGGCTGGCACGCGAGGCACGGCCGGACCTCATCCTGCTCGACTGGTCGATGCCGGGACTTACCGGGCTCGAGGTCGCCCAGGCGCTGCACTCCGATCCCGCCACCGCCGACCTGCCGATCGTGATGCTCACGGCGCGGGCGCTGCCGTTCGACCAGGAGGCGGCACGCGACGCGGGCGTCGCCCACTACATGACCAAACCGTTCTCACCACGTGCCCTGCTCGACCTCGTCCGGCAGCGGTTCGGTCCCGAGGCCCTCATCGGATGACGACCGTTCTCTCGGACGGCGCCGTGCGCGCCCTGTCCGGAGCGTGCGCGCTCGATCTCACCATGTTCCGGCGCTCCCACGTGGAGGGCCGGGTCCACCGCGCGCTGGCGCTCGAGCAGGTCGACGCGATCGATGAGCTGCGCGCCCGGCTCGCGAGCGACGACCGCTCGCGCGACGCGTTCCGGCGATCGGTCGCGATCTCCGTCACACGACTCTTCCGCGATCCGGAGCAGTTCGAGGTGCTCGCCCGCGCCCTGCGCACGCACCCCTTGCCTCCGCGGCCGGTGCGCGCGTGGTCGGCCGGCTGTGCGACCGGCGAGGAAGCCTGGTCGATCGCCGCCACGCTCGCGAAGATCGGTCGAGCCGACGGCGCCCGGATCCTGGGCAGCGATCTGATGCCCGAGAACGTTCGCATCGCGCGCACGCTCGCGCCGGCGGCCGACCAGCTCGGGGGCGCGCCGCTTCCGGACTCGCTGCGGATGCGCTTCGAGGTGCGCGACCTCGTCAATCAAGGCGTCCCCGGCGGCGGCTGGGACCTCGTGCTCTGCCGCAACGTCGCCATCTACCTCGCGGCCGACCAGCGCCGCGAGCTGCACCTGGCGCTTGCCGGCTCGATCCGCCTCGGAGGGTTCCTGATGCTCGGCCGCAGCGAGCGCCTCCACGAGCCGACGGCTCTCGGCGTTGAGCGCGTCGCCCCGCACCTCTACCGGAGGGTTCGATGAAGGCGCGGCTCGGGCGACAGGTCGGTGTGATCTCCGGTCTCGCGATCGTCACCGCCATCATCGCGTTCACGCTGCTCATCGCGACGATCAGCGCGCAGCAGCGGGCGACCAGGGATGCACGTGCCCACGAGCGTACGGCGACGCGGGCGCAGCGAGTCGGGGCCTTGGTCGTCGACGCTGAGACCTCGATGCGCGGCTTCATCATCACGGGCCGCGTGCGGTTCCTCGAGCCTTACAGCAACGCGCAGCGCGAGTTGCCGGGCCTCACCGCCGACTTGCGCACCGAAGCCGGCGGCGGTGAGGAGCAGCGTCTGGCCGATTCCGTCGCCAATCTCGCCAATGCCTACATGCGGCAGTACGCGCAGCCGACGGTCGACGCTGCGCGTGAGGACCGCGCCTCCGCGGCGACTGGGGTACGCAGCGAGGAGGGCAAGCTGCGCGTCGACCAGCTCCGTGCGGAGGTCCGCGCGCTCGCGCTCACCGCCGACCGCGCCGCCGCCGCGAGCGAGAGCTCCGCGAGACACCGTGCCTCCCGCGCACGCACCGTCGCGATCGTCGCGGGCATCCTGATCGTCGCGATCCTGGCGCTGCTGGTCGTCGAGCTCCGCCGGCGCGTCCTCGTACCGGTCGCTCGCGCAACGTCGGCCGCTGGCCGGATCGGCGGTGGCGACCTCGCCGTGCGTCTTCCCGTCGATCGCCAGGACGAGATCGGCGAGCTCGGCGCGGCGCTCAACGCCATGGCCGTCCAGCTCCGCGAGACCTCCGACGAACTCGAGGCCCAACACACCGAGCTCGAGAGTCAGAACGCCGAGCTGGAGGCACAATCCGTCGAGCTCGAGACGCAGGCCACCGAGCTGGAGCAGCGCGGTTTCGAGCTCTCCGAGACCAACGCGGTGCTGCTCACCCGAGGTGCCGAGCTCGAGACGGCCACCGAGCAGCTCAAGGCTTCGAGCGAGCGGCTGCGGCTGTACGCCGAGGTCTCCGAAGCGCTCGCACGGGTGCCCGACGGCGAAACGCGCGCACGACGCTTGCTCGAGCGCCTCGGCGGCGCCGTCGACTGCCCGGTCGGAGCGATCTACCTGCGGTCGAGCGGTGGGGACGACGCATTGCACCTTGCCGCGCAGCGTGGGCTCGATGACGCACCAGCGCTCGGTGAGGACGCGGGCGGACTCGTTGCGCGCAGCATCGAGGAGCGCAAGCGCGTCGTGGCGTCGTACCCGGAGACGAGCCTCGAGGTCGTGAGCTTCGGCGCCCGCGCGTCGATCCGCCACGAGGTGCACATGCCGCTGCTCCTCGGCGATGTCGGCGACGAGGTCCTTGGCGTCGTGTCGCTGGGCCGCACGAGCGCGGAGCCGTTCACGCAGGAACAACTCGATCTCGTCGAGCACCTCGTGAGCACCTCGGCGGTCGCGCTCTTCAACGCCGTGGTCTCGACGCAGCGCGAGCAGGCCGCTGCCACGCTGCGGGCCGTGTTCGACAGTGTCGGCGAGTGCATCCTCGTCATCTCGCCGGACCGCGAGCTGCTCATCGCCAACCCGCCGATGGATGCGCTCGCCCGCAAGGTGATCGGCATCGGTCCGGACGAGCCGTGGGACATCTCCGATCTCAGCGTCGGGTTCCGGCGCGAGTCGCGTGATCCGGACGCGATGGAATCGCAGGCGCGCGAACTCGCCGCCGACCCGTTCGCGAGGAACCGCGCCGAGATCGAGCTGCCGCGGTTCGGCATGTTCCTCGAGCGATACACCTCGCCGGTGATCGTCGGCGACAACGCGATTGCACGGATCGTCGTGATCCGCGATGCGACCGAGGAGCGCCAGGCAGAGCGGGCGAAGGACGATCTGATGTCGACGGTCTCGCACGAGTTGCGCACACCGCTCGCAGCGATCCTCGGCTTCACGGAGCTGCTCACCTCACGCGCCTTCTCACCAGAGGAGCAGGAGGAGTACCTCACCACCGTGCATGAGCAGTCCGTCCGGCTGGCGTCGCTCGTCGACGACTTCCTCGACCTCCAGCGCCTCGAGGCGCGCGGGCTTGATGCGAACGAGCCCTTCGACCTGCGGCCCGTGATCGTCGACACCGTGCAGTTCTACGGCGCGCAGAGCGCGGCGCACCGCCTGGTGTACGACGGCACGTCGGATCCGCTGCGCGTGACCGGCGACCAGGACCACCTGCGGCGCGTGCTCTCGAACCTGCTGTCGAACGCGATCAAGTACTCGCCCGGCGGCGGGGACGTGCGCGTAGAAGCCGAGATCGAGGCAGACCGGGTGCGCGTGGCGGTCGTCGACCGCGGTGTCGGCATCCCGGCGGCACAGCGCGCGCGGGTGTTCGAGCGCTTCTTCCGCGTCGACTCCCCGAACCGCTCCGGCATCAGCGGCACAGGCCTCGGCCTGGCGCTCGTGCGTGACATCGTGCAGGCGCACGGCGGTGAGGTGGGCGTCGACAGCGTCGAGGGCGAGGGCTCCCGGTTCTGGGTCACCCTGCCCGCCGCGGTGTGAGCGCGCCCCCCGCCTCCGCGCCACGATCCCGACGGCGCGCCCCCGCCGCTCCGGGGCGATCCCCCGTATCCTCCGGGCGTGCGCATCTTCAGCGGGATCCAGCCGACGGGCATCAAGCACCTCGGCAACTACATCGGGGCCATCCGCCAGTACGTCGACGGCCAGGAGCGCGCCGCGGCCTCCGGTGACGACAGCCTCTTCTGCGTCGTCGATCTGCACGCGCTCACCGTCGCCTACGACCCCGCCGAGCTGCGCGATCGCGTCTACGACACCACCGCGATCCTGCTCGCTGCAGGCCTCGATCCCGACAAGTGCATCCTCTTCCGCCAGAGCGACGTGCGCCAGCACAGCGAACTCACCTGGATGCTCTCCGCCGTCGTGCCGAACGGCCGCCTCGCCCGCATGCACCAGTTCCGCGACAAGTCGGTCGCGCAGCGCGATCTCGTCTCGGCCGGGCTGCTCTTCTACCCGGTGCTGATGGCCGCCGACGTGCTGGCCTACCGCGCCGACGAGGTGCCGGTCGGCGAGGACCAGCGCGAGCACCTCGAGCTCATGCGCGATGCCGCGCGCGACGTGAACAAGCGCTTCGCCCCGGACCTCGGATCCGGCGAGGGCGGCGAGGGCGGCCTGCTGATCGTGCCCGAGCAGCGCACGCCCGAGGTCGGCGCGCGAATCATGGATCTGCAGGAGCCGACCCGCAAGATGTCGACGAGCGCGGCATCGCCGGAGGGCACCGTGTACGTGCTCGACGAGGGCAAGGCGCTCGAGAAGAAGTTCAAGCGCGCCGTCACCGACTCCGACAGCGGCGAGGGCTCGATCCGGTACGCGCCGAAGGAGAAGCCCGGCGTCTCGAACCTGCTCGAGATCCTCGCGGCCAGCCGCCGCACCTCGATCGACGAGGCCGTCGCCTCGCTGGCCGGCGCCCGCGGCTACGGCGATCTCAAGATGGCCACGCTGGCCGCGGTCGACGAGGAACTCACCCCGATCCGCGAACGCTACGCCGAACTGCGCCCCGACGTCGCCGCAATCGAGGAGGCGCTCGCCAAGGGCGCCGCGCGCGCCAGCGAGCTCGCCGAGGAGACGATGGTCGACGTACGCGAGGCGATGGGCGTCGGCATCCCGCGCGCCGTGCAGGCGAAGGCCTCTTCCCGCTAGGGGCCCCACAGCGTGGCGTTCCTCGCCGACATCGAGCTCGATCTCGAGAGCTACTCCGGTCCGTTCGACCTCCTGCTCTCGCTGATCCTCAAGGACGAGGTCGACCTTCTGGAGATCCAGCTCGCGGAGGTGATCGTCACCTACCTCGACGTGCTCCAGGCCCGCGGCGAACTCGATCTCGACGCCGCCACCGAGTTCCTCGTGCTGATCGCGGCGCTGCTCGAGCTGAAGTCGCGCCTGATGCTTCCGCCGGTCGAGGGCGAGGAGGAGGACGAGCTCGCGCCCGAGGAGGCCGCCGAGGAGCTCGTGCGCCGCATGCTCGAGGCGCGGAGATATCGCTCCGCCGCCGATCACCTCCGCACGCTCCTGGCCGGGGAGTGGGGGATGCGGTACCGCTCCGCGCCGCTCCCTCGCGAGCTCCGCGACGCCCGTGCCGGCGAGCTGCCGGCCGGCGTCTACCGCCCGCAGCGCCTCGGCCGCGCCATCGGCGATCTGCTCCGCACGCCGAAGGTGATCGACCTGGGGCACGTCTCGGTCGCGCGCGTCACCGTCGACCAGCGGCTCGCACACCTCCGCGGCCTGCTGCGCCGCGCGAGCCGGATGAGCTTTGACGAGGCCGTCGCCGGCGCCGACCGCGTGACCGTGGCCGTCACGCTCTGGGCGCTGCTCGAGCTCCACAAGCGCGGCGAGGCGACGTGGCAGCAGGACGAGCCGCTCGGGCCGATCACGATCGAGTCGATCGAGGGCGCGGCATGAGCGAGCACCCCGTCACCCCGGAGGAGGAGCCGGAGAGCGCGCCGCCCGCCGAAGTGGTCACGGGCGACGGTGCCTGGGAATCCGACGACGACTGGGAGCGCGACCAGCGTCGCGAGCGCCTCGAGGCCGAGCGTGCCGCCGACGCCGAGGCCGCGGCCGGCGAGGCCACCGAAGCGCACGACATCCCGACGCTCGCGCGGATCGTCGAGGGCCTGCTCTTCCTCAGCCCCGAGCCGGTCGAGCCGGAGGCGCTCGCCGAGGCGACGGGCGCCGGCGCCGACGACGTCGACGCCGCCATCGCGCTGCTCGACCGTCAGTTCGCGCCCGGCGAGCGCGGCCTGATCATCAAGCGCGTCGGGGGCGGCATCACGTTCGCCACCGACCCGATCTGCGAGCCTGCGGCGCGTGCGCTGCTCAGCACGCAGCGCATCCCGCCGCTGACGGCTGCGCAGGCCGAGACGCTCGCGATCGTCGCCTACCTGCAGCCGGTCGCGCGCCCGGAGATTTCGCGGATCCGCGGTGTCGCCGCGGACTCGGCCACCGCGACGCTGCTCGAGCGCGGCCTCATCGAGGAGTCGGGCCGATCCGACTTCGGCGCGGTGCTCTACCGCACCACGGGTCTCTTCCTGCGCCTCTTCGGTCTGGATTCGCTCGCGGCGCTCCCCGACGTCTCGACCTGGGATCCGGCGCCGGAGGAGGAGGACGAGCTCCGCGAGCGCCTGCTGCGGGCCGGTGGCGCGCGCAGCGGCGCAGCGGATGCCGGCGATGCCGTCGAGCTCCCGGAGCCGCGCGAGCTCGACCTCTCCGGCGAGTCGGGCGGTGCCTCCGCAGGGCTCGCCGACGGTGTCTCGGCCGAGACGCCAGATTCCTGAGGTCTGCAGGGTTCCTGGCAGAACGGGCCGTTCGGGCACCTGGGCGCTATGGTCGCGGCCATGTCCGAGCGTCCCCCCGTCACGCTACCGCGGCGTCGACGCCTGCGTCCCTCGCCCGCGATGCTCGTGGCGATCGGAGCGGTCGTGTTCGCCGGGCCGCCGGCCGCGATCGGCGCATCGAAGCTGATCACTGGCGACCAGATCGCCAACGGCTCGGTCACCGGCAAAGACCTCAAGGACGGCTCGATCGGCCCGTCGGATCTCTCGCAGAGTTCGAAGCAGGCGCTCGCCGGTGCCCGAGGACAGGCCGGTGCCACCGGCGCGACGGGTGCTCCCGGTGCAGCCGGCCCGCAGGGCGAGCAGGGCTACCAGGGCGCGCGCGGGCCGATCGGTCCGCCCGGCCAGCCGGGCGCCGATGGCGCCGACGCGATCGCCGAGTGGGCCCGGGTCGATGATCCCGAGGGTCCGGTCGCGGCCACGCTTCGCTCCGCCGGATCGAGCCCAGCGTCGTCAGTCAAGGTCGTCGGCAGCGGCACTTCGACCGTCTACCAGCTCACCTTCGACTCCGACATCTCCTCGTGCGCGGCCTCGGTCACGCGACGCTCCGCCGTCGCCTCGAAGGATCCGGACGCCCTGCTGAGCGATGCCGACGCCGAGGCCGGCGGCAGTGCCTACACCTTCGCGACGCCCGGCTCGAAGGTGCTCAGCGTGCGTCTGCTCGATCCGAGCGGCGAGGGCACGACCGGCAGCTTCTCGGTCATCCTCCGCTGCCCGTAGCGGCGGTTCGGCGTCAGGCGCCGTAGACGCGCGCGAACGCCACGCGTTTGGCGTCGTCGAGCGGCACCGGCCGCTCGGTGGCGCGATCGACGTGCACGTGCACGAAGTGGCCGGTCGCGGCGGCCAGCTCGGCGCCCTGCTCGAACACCCCAATCTCGTAGCTCACGCTGCTCGAGCCCAGCCGCGCGACGCGCACGCCGACCTCGACGATCGCCGGGTACGACACGCCCGCGTGGAACGAGCAGCCGGTCTGCACCACGTAGAACACCGTGGGATCGGCGCTCGGATCGAACGCGAACTCCTCGATCAGCGTCGCGTTCACCGCGCTGTCGAAGAACGAGTAGTAGAGGACGTTGTTGAGGTGCCCGAACTGGTCGTTGTCCATCCAGCGCGTGCGGTATTCGGTGAAGCGCGGGTAAGCGCTGCGCTCGCGCGGGGTCGCCGCGTTGCTCTCGCTCACGGGACGAACACCTGGCGGACGACGTGGCCGTGGTGCAGATCGTCCATCGCCTCGTTCACCTCAGCGAGCGGGCGGACCGACGAGAGCAGGCGGTCGACGGGCAGCCGGCCCCGTTTGAACAGCTCGATGTAGCGAGGCACGTCGCGGATCGGCACCGCGCCACCGATGTAGCTACCGCGCAGCGTGCGCTCCTCGGCGACGAGCGAGAGGTGCTGCAGCGCCATCGTGCGATCGGGGTGGGAGAGCCCCGCCGTCGTCGTCGTGCCGCCGCGGCGGGTGACGGCGTAGGCGAGCTCGAGCGCTGGCACGGCGCCTGCCATCTCGAAGGCCTGGTCGAGCCCACCGCCCGTCGCGCCGCGCACCTCCAGGGCGACCTCGGGATCGGCGGCGTCGAAGGCGTCGGTAGCGCCGAGTGCCAGCGCGAGCTCGCGCTTGGCGGGATCGAGATCGAGCGCGACGATCCGGCGGGCGCCAGCGGCCACGGCGCCGAGCAGGGCAGCGAGGCCGACGCCGCCGAGGCCCACGATCGCGACCGATTCGCCCGCGGCCACCGCGCCGGTGTTCACCACTGCGCCGACACCCGTGAGCACCGCGCAGCCGAACAGCGCGGCGTGCTCAGGTGGCAGCTCGGGATCGACCTTCACCAGCGAGTTGCGGTGGACGACCGCGTGCTCGGCGAAGCAGGAGACGCCGAGGTGGTGGTGCACCGGCGTGCCGTCGGCACGGTGCAGGCGCGTATGGCCGCCGACGAGCGTGCCCGCACCGTTCGCGGCAGCGCCGGGCTCGCACAGCGCGGGCCGACCCTCGGCGCACGGGGCGCAGGTGCCGCAGCTCGGCACGAACACGGTGACGATCTTGTCGCCGACGGCGAGATCAGTGACGCCTGCGCCCACCTGCTCCACCACGCCGGCGCCCTCATGACCCAGCGCCATCGGCACGGGCCGAGGGCGGGTGCCGTTGACGACCGACAGGTCGGAGTGGCAGAGCCCGGCGGCTTCGATCCGCACGAGCACCTCGCCCGGCCCGGGCTCGTCGAGCCGGAGCTCCTCGATCTCGAGCGGGCGGCTCTCGGCGAACGGCCCTTCGAGCCCGATCGTGTGCAGGACGGCAGCGCGCATGGCCGCGAGCCTATCTCGCACCGTCGTCTGAACGCCCGCTCAGGCCAGGATGGTTGATCGCGCAACTACCCTGCTAGCGTGAGCGGCATGAGTGATGCGAGAGGCCTGGCCCAGTTCGGCGCCGAAACGAGCGACGACGGCGAGTTCGTCCGGCAGGTGAGCGCGTTCCGGCGGGCCGTCTCCGCCGACCCCGGCGCCGAGTTCCCCGCCGAGGCCGGCCGCTACCACCTCTACGTGAGTTACGCCTGTCCGTGGGCCTCGCGCACGATCGTCTATCGCAAGCTCAAGGGCCTCGAGGACGTGATCGGGATGACCGTCGTCGATCCGGTGCGCGACGAGCGTGGCTGGCGGTTCAACACCGACGGGAGCTCGGCGGCGAACGGCGAGCCCGATCCGCTGCACGGCTGGACCTACCTCAGCGAGGGCTACCTCAAGACCGATCCGGAGTTCAGCGACCGCGTCACCGTGCCGCTGCTCTGGGACACGAAGACCGGCACCGCCGTGAACAACGAGTCGTCGGAGATCATCCGGATGCTGAACTCGGAGTTCAACGCGTTCGCCAAGCACCCCGAGGTCGACCTCTACCCCGAAGCGCTGCGCGACGAGATCGACGCGCTCAACACGCGGATCTACGACACGGTCAACAACGGCGTCTACCGATCGGGCTTCGCCACCACCCAGCGTGCGTACGAGGCGGCCGTCACCGAGCTGTTCGCCTCGCTCGACTGGCTCGAGGGCATCCTCGCCGAGCGCCGCTACCTCACGGGCGACCAGATCACCGAGGCCGACTGGCGCCTCGCGATGACACTGTTCCGGTTCGATCCCGTCTACGTCGGTCACTTCAAGTGCAACATCCGGCGGATCGCCGACTACCCCAACCTCTGGGCGTACACGCGCGACCTCTACCAGCAGCCGGGAATCGCCGAGACGGTGAACTTCGACCACATCAAGCGCCACTACTACGTGACGCACCCGCAGCTCAACCCCACGCGCATCGTGCCGGTCGGGCCGGAGATCGACTGGGACGAGCCGCACGGCCGCGGCTGACGACGCGGGCCGCTGGGCGCACCGGCGGGTAGAGCCTTCGTCCGCGTTGCTACCGCACGTGGCGGGATCGGTCGATTTCCAGGGCATGCTCGCCCTGCTCGCCACGATTCCGCTGCTCTTCGCGATCGGCTTCGTCGGAGGCTTCGCGCACAGCATCCGCGGCACGCTGGCGACGCTCACGCTCGTCGGCATGGTGTTCGCCGTGCCGGCCGTCGCCGGGCCTGGCGAGGTGGGCGTGTGCACCACGGGCTGCGGCTCGGCGTGGGTGGCGCCGGCTACCATCACGCTCGCGCTGGCGCTCGCGTACGGCGCCGGCCACGCGCTGCGCAACCGCCTCGAGCACACGGCCGCCCCCTGAGCCGCTCGATCAGCGGGCGCTCGCGCCAGCGCCTCGCCTGTCGTGAGCGCCTCGCGTAGGGCGCTCGTCGCGCCCAACGTCGGCTCGATCAGCGGGCGCTGAACATCCGTGCCAGGGCCTCGCCGACCAGGGTTTTCACGACCTGGGCGTTGCGGAGCACATGGGCGCGCATGAAGCCGGCGGCGACGTCGGCATCGCCGGCGAGCATGGCCTCGAGGATCTCGAGGTGCTCGTCGACGGTCGCGTCGATCCGGGCCTCGATCGTGAAGCCCTGGATGCGCAGCACGTGGATGCGCTCCGTGATCTCCTCGAGGTAGTGCCGCGCGGCCTCGTTGCCGCTCGCGGAGGCGACCCCGAGATGGAAGTTCTCGTCGGCGGCGACGAAATCCGGCTGCTCGTCGAGCGGCGCGGTGCGGCGCACCTCACCGAGCGCCTCCCACTCGGCCTTCAGCGCTAGGAGCGCGTCGCGGTCGCCGGCGGTGGTGGCGCGGCGGACGGTGAGGTCTTCGAGCGCGAGGCGCACGTCGTAGAGCTCCTGCATCGTGCGCACGTCGGGTACGCGCGGCCGCAGGCCGCCGGAGGCGTCGCGCACGAGGTGGCCGTCGCCCTCGAGGCGGCGGAGCGCCTCGCGCACCGGAGTGCGCGAGGTGTCGTACTCGTCCGCCAGCCGCAGCTCGACGAGCCGCTCGGCCGCGGGCACGTCGCCGCGGAGGAGCCGGCTACGGAGATCCTGGTAGACGCGCTCGGCGTGCGGGGTCGAGCCGCCGCGAAGCCGGGCGTCCGGGTTGGTGCTCGATCCACTGGCCTGCGGGTTCACGTGCAGCGGATTCTAGAGCGCCGCCCCGCGGTCACCTGCGGGCTACCCGGCGGCGGCCGCGTCGAGCGCCTCCACCGCCTCGACGAAGGCATTGAACGGAGGCAGCGTGATCCCGCCCCCGATCTGCCCGATCCCGGCGCCCTTGTGGGCGATCCCGGTGTGGATCGGCGGCACCTGCCCGGTGGCGACCACGGCACGGCCGTCGACGCCGAGGATCGCCGGGCTCGAGGTGCCGTCTCGGCGGATGAACGAGAGCTCGGCGTGCTCGCCGGCGGCGATCGGACGCAGGCGAGCGTCGATGTCGTCGATGTCGTCGACCGACAGGCCGACCGATGGGGCGGAGATCGGCGACCCGGCGACGGCGAGCGCACCCAGGCCATACACCTCGACGATCGCGGAATCACCGAGATCGGGGTTCATGTCGTCGAGCGAGTAGCCGGGATAGAGGTTGGCGGGATCGGGCATCGCGGCCGGGCCGACGAACCATTGCGAGCCGGTGCCGGAGAGCTGCACGCCCACCTCAACGCCGTTGCGCGCGACCACGGTCACGAGTGGCGATCCGTCGACGCCGGCGGCGCAGACGGTCGCGAGCTTCGCGGACACCATCGCCATGTTGAGGAACCACTGGCCGTTGGTGACCATGAACTCGTACACCTCGGCGGGCACGTACGGCTTCAGCTGCTCCGAGACGATTGCCGTCGCGGCCTCCGTCCGGTGGTGGCACTCGTCGCCTTCGAGCATCGCGAGGCGCTGGATCTCGAGGAGGTCGACGGGGCCGCCCTCAGCGAGCGCGCTCGAGAGGCTCGGCCCGAGCACGTCGCGCATCCAGCGCAAGCGATCCTCCACCTCCTGGCCGTCGGCGCCGTACCGCAGCACCTTGCCGGAACCCTCGTTCAGCGGGCACCAGGCCTCGAGGCCGGTCGCCTCGTCGCGCGCGATCAGCAGTGGCATCGAAGCGGTGACGACGCCCGACATCGGCCCGACGCCGCCGACGTCGTGATTCGGGATGTAGGGCACTTCGCCGGCGTCGACGAGCGCGAGCGCGGAGTCGGGATCGGGCGCGATGCCCTCGATCGCAAGCGCGACGCCGATCGCGCGGCGCATCGGCGGGCACATGCGCGCGCTCTCGATCGGCGGACCGCCATGCGTGATGCCGCCTGCTGCGTGGTGGGGCACGACCTCGCCGGCCGGGCGGACGTCGACGAGCATCGGGCGGGCGGCGGCGAGGCGGCGCACAGCCTCGTCCGTATGCAGCTCTGTGTACATGAGGCGCAGCCTATGGGTTGGCTGGGGATGGACGCTGTGGCCCGTTGTCCTAGGCGTGCGGCGCAGCATTTCGACGAATGGCCAAGAGATCCGGGATTTCTCGGGCCATCTGGCGAAAGTCCTCGTTTGGGGGCGGGCGTAGGTTTGCGGCGTCGGCAGCCAGTCGTCGACAGCGTTGTATACAACGCGATGCCTTTCACAACGAACACGATCAGGACCCATGGCACCACCAACGCCCCCGGTCACCGTCGAAGCCCGCCCGTATCCGTACTCGTTCGATCCTGCGACGACGGCGCTCGTGATCATCGACATGCAGCGCGACTTCCTCGAACCCGGCGGATTCGGTGAGACGCTCGGCAACGACGTCTCGCTCCTCGCCCCGACGATCCCGGTGGTCGGCGCGGTCCTCGCCGCAGCGCGCGAACAGGGGATGACCGTGATCCACACGCGGGAAGGGCACCGGCCTGACCTCACCGATCTGCCGCCCGCCAAGAAGGCCCGCGGCAACCCGACGCTTGCGATCGGCGACGAGGGCCCGCGTGGCCGGATCCTGGTGCGTGGGGAGGAGGGGCACGACATCATCGACGACCTTGCCCCGATCGAGGGTGAAGCGGTGCTCGACAAGCCCGGCAAGGGCGCCTTCTACGCCACCGACCTCGGCGCGATCCTGCGCAACGCCGGCATCAAGAGCCTGCTCGTGTGCGGCGTCACCACCGAGGTGTGCGTGCACACAACGGTGCGTGAGGCCAACGACCGCGGCTTCGAGTGCCTCGTGATCGAGGACGGCTGCGGGAGCTACTTCCCCGAGTTCCACGCGATGGCGCTGCGGATGATCAGCGCCCAGGGCGGGATCTTCGGCTGGACGGCGACGTCGGCCGAGCTCTTGCCCGGACTGTCCACCCCGGGTTCGGTCGCCGCCGAGTCCGCTCCGTCTACCACCCTCGCCTAGGAGTCACCCAATGTCTGCAGCCACCGCAACCGGAGGGGCGCCACCCTTCTGGACGAGAGGCGATCTCAACGCCTTCTTCGGATTCGGCATCAACATGCTCGTCAACGTGCTGGTGCTTTCGGGCCTGGCGGTCGGCGTGATCACGATTCCGGGCGACGACGTCTTCGGGACGATCCTCCCGGCGCTCGGCATCGAGCTGCTCGTCGGCAACATCTTCTACTTCTGGCTGGCCCGCCAGAAGGCGATCAAGGAAGGCCGGCTCGACGTGACGGCGATGCCGTACGGGCCGTCGGTGCCGCACATGTTCATCGTCACGTTCGTCGTGATGCTGCCGACCTTCCTCGCCACGAAGGATCCGATCGCGGCGTGGTCGGCGGGCCTGGCTTGGGCGTTCATCATCGGCGTCATCATTCTCATCGGCGCCTTCGTCGGCCCCGCGATCCGTAAGTACACGCCGCGCGCCGCGCTCCTCGGCACGCTCGCGGGCATCTCGCTCACCTTCATCTCGATGCGGCCCGCCGCGCAGATGTGGGAGACGCTCTGGGTCGCACTGCCGGTGTTCGGGATCATCGTGCTCGGGTTCATCTCGGGCATCAAGCTGCCCGGCAACTTCCCGGTTGCCCTGCTCGCGCTGCTCGTCGGCACCGCACTGGCGTGGGGCGGCGGCGTGATGGAGACGGCAGCCGTGTCCGATGCCGCGAAGAACATCGCGATCGGCCTGCCCTCGCTCAACGTCGATCTCCTCAGCGACGGGCTGAAGGACATCTCGCCGCTGCTTGCCACCGCGATCCCGCTCGGCATCTACAACTTCACGGAGGCGATGAGCAACGTGGAGTCGGCGGCCTCCGCGGGCGACGACTACAACCTGCGGGCCGTGCTCCTCGCGGATGGCACGGGCGCCGTCGTCGGCTCCGCGCTCGGTTGCCCCTTCCCGCCGGCCGTGTACGTCGGCCAGCCCGGGTGGAAGCAGGCCGGAGGCCGGATCTCGTACTCGCTCGTCACCGGCGTCGCGATCTTCCTCTTCTGCCTCCTCGGGCTCTTCCCGCTGCTCTCTGCGATCCTGCCGGTGCCCGCGATCGTCCCGATCCTGCTGTTCATCGGCCTCGTCATCGGCGCGCAGTCGTTCGCCGAGGTGCCGAAGGCGCACTACGCGGCGGTGGTGCTCGCGACCGTGCCGAACATCGCGGCCTGGGGCAGCGGCCAGATCGACAACGCCCTCGCCGCCGCCGGCACGAACGCGGCGGAGGTGGGTGCGGCAGCGCTCGGCGGCGCCGGGCTCGTGTACGACGGGCTTCACGTGCTGGGCTCCGGCGCAGTGCTCGCCGGCATGGTGCTTGGCGCGATCGCGGCGTTCGCGATCGACCGCAAGTTCCTGTGGGCAGCTGGGTACGCGATGTTCGGTGCTGCACTCGCACTCGTCGGCTTGATCCATGGCGACAAGGTCGAGCTGTTCGCCGATTGGAAGGTCGCGCTCGGCTACGCGTTCTTCTCGCTCATCCTCGTGGGGGCGCACTACCTCGGTGCACCGGTACGCGAGGTCGACGAGACCGATCCGGTCGACGTCGAGCTGGCGGCGACGCCCATCGCTGCCGACGTGATGCCGCACGAGAAGGTCTCGGCCGGCCCGGCCGTGGGTACCGCCTAGCGGAGTCGTCTGTCCCACTCACGGCGTGGCGCCGGTCAGGGCGCCACGCCAACGCTTCACCCCGCCTGCGGTGGGGGCGTGGCCGGCTGGGGGGATGGGTTCTCGGCCGGCCACGGAGCTTCGCCCGGCGTCCGGCATCGGCGATCTGTCTCTTGGGGGGATGGGTCGCCGGTGCCGGGCGCCGGGCGTCGTTCGGGCTCCATCGAGGCCGATCGTCACAGCTGCCACGACGTAGCGGAGCGCATCTAGCAGTGGGACAATCGAGGCATGCTCGCTGTCGTCTTCCTCTCGGTCTGGATCGGTCTCGCGGCCGCGATGACCGGGCCTGGGCGCAGGTGGGTGCTGGGACCGCTCGTGGTCGTCGTCGCGATGGCTTGCGCGGGGGCGCTCGCCGCAATCTGGTGGGCGATCTGGCTGACCCCGCTCGGGGCGATCGCGCTCGGGCTGCACGCAGGGTGGACCGAGTCGCCGCGCTCGAACGCAGTCGCGCTCGCAGTGGTGGCCGTGAACGTGGTCGCGTACGCCTTCCTCGGCCTGGGCGACTACGACCCACCCACACTCGATGGCGGGACCAAGTTCGCCCTCATCGCGTTCGGCCTCTACGCGATCCCGGCGCTCATTGGGCGCGGACTCCGCGACGTCGACCGCTGGACCCAGCGCCGCGTTGCGAGCGGGGCGCAGGAGGTAAGCGTCGTGCGTCGCGTGCTTCGTCCGGACGACGGAGACCCGGAGCCGCCGCGTCCGCACGTACGCGTGACGCCGCCCCCGCCGCGTGACGGCTGAGCGCTCGCCCTTTGCCGCGCCGCCCTACGCGGCGTCGCTGAGGGCCTTCGCGGCGAGCTGCCCGCAGGCGCCGTCGATGTCGCGGCCGCGATTCACGCGGACGGTGGTGCGCAGGCCGTACGACTCGACGGTCTCGCGGAAGGCCTGGATCGTCGAACGCTCGGAGGCGTCGTAGATCGAGCCCGTCGGGTTGTACGGGATCAGGTTCACCTTGAAGCGCTTGGGGTCGAGCAAGCGGCCGAGCTGGTGGGCGTGCCACACCTGGTCGTTGACGCCGCCGAGCATCACGTACTCGATGAACACGTCGCGGTTCCACTTGTCGGCGTACGTGCGGCAGGCGTCGAGCACGTCCTCCATCGGGTAGCGCTCGTTCACCGGCATGATCTGGCTGCGGAGCTCGTCCTCGGGCGCGTGGAGCGACAGGGCGAGGCGGATGGGGAGCGGCTCCTCGATCATCCGCAGGATCCCGGGCAGCCAGCCCACCGTGGAGATCGCGGTACGGCGGTGCGTGACGCCGACATCGGGCAGCCGGTGGATGCTGGCGAGCACGTTGTCGATGTTCATCGTCGGCTCGCCCATGCCCATGAACACGACGTGGTCGACCTCGCTCATCCGGCGGAAGTGCAGGGCCTGGTCGAGGATCTCGCTCGTCGTGAGGTTGCGGCCGAACTTCATCGAGCCCGTCGCGCAGAACGTGCACGTGAGCGGACAGCCGGATTGTGAGCTCAGGCAGAGCGAGCGCCGCCCATCGAGAAAACGCATGAGGACGGCCTCGACCGGCCGGCCGTCCTTCGTGTGGAACAGCGCCTTGATCGTGCCGTCGATCTGGCTCTCCTGCTGGTGCACGAGCTCGAGGCTCGAGAACGGCACCTTCGCCTCCAGCTCTTCGCGCACGCGCAGCGGCACATTGCCCATCTCCGCGTAGCCGGCGACGCCCTTGGCGGTCCAGCCCCAGACTTGGTCGAAGCGGTACGACGGCTCGCCGAGCTCGTCCAGCGTCGTCTTGAGGAGCTCGAGGTCCACGTACCCAGGATGACACGGCCGCGCGGTGGGACGGATCCGCCCTCGGGCGGATCGGCGACCGCACGCCCGGCGCCGGTGATCCGTACGCTGGCGGGATGCGCCTCGCCAAGTACCTCGCCCAGGCTGGTGTGGCGTCGCGCCGCGCCGCCGAATCCCTCATCGAGCAGGGACGGGTGCGGGTCGACGGCGCGCTGATCACCACGCCCGTGTTCTTCGTCGAACCCGGCATGGACGTGCGGGTCGACGGGGAGAAGGTCGACAGCCCCGAGGAGCGCGCCTCGGTCGTCTACATGCTCAACAAGCCGCTCGGCGTGGTGTCGACGTCGTGGGATCCGCAGGGGCGGCCGACGGTGACCGACTACGCGCCCCCCGAGGCGGGCCGCGTCTACCCGGTCGGCAGGCTCGACATCGACTCCAGCGGCCTGCTGCTCGTAACCAACGACGGCGATCTCGCGCACCGCCTCACGCATCCCTCGTTCGAAGTGCCGAAGACTTACCTCGTGCGGATCGCGCACCCCCCGATCAAGCGTGGGGAGCTCGACGAGCTGCGCCGCGGCGTCGAACTCGACGACGGCCTCACCGCGCCGACCGACGTGACCGCCATTGCGCCGGCCAAGTTCGAGATCACGCTGCGCGAGGGGCGCAACCGCCAGGTGCGCCGCATGTGCGACGCGATCGGACACCCGGTGAAGGAGCTCCAGCGGATCCGCTTCGGCGACCTCGAGCTCGGGCACCTGCTCGAGGGCGGAGTGCGACGGCTGAAGCCGCAGGAGGTGGAGGCGCTGCGCGCCCTCGCGGGTGAGGCGAAGACGCCGCGCCCCGGCACCGTACGACGCGGCGGCCGCGGCTGGCCCGGCGAGCGTGCGGGCCGCGGCGGCGCGCCGTCGGCCAACAAGCCCGGCGATGGGT
>JAGIBJ010000108.1 GCA_017744415.1 Solirubrobacteraceae bacterium | reverse complement strand
CGGAACGGGCCTCATGTCGGTCACGCTCGAGGTCTGCACGTCGTCCGGGGCAAACGAGCACAAGAGCTGCGGTTCGAAGAAGCGCTGGTACAACAACCAACTCGACTAGTGGATGCTGGCCGCGGGGCGCAGGTGGCTCGGCGGACCATTCGGGCGGTCGTCCACGGGAGCACCGACTTATGGGTGGCTCGGCTGGGTGCCGCAGTCGATGAGGGCTGGCTCGAGAGCGTCCGCCTCATAACGAACGCGTGGCCGCCGCGCATCCCCTTCGGTGCGCGGCGGCCACGGTCTCTCCCCACGAAGGGCCCGCGATGGGCGGGCCCTGCCGGATGTCTTCGGTCCGGCGGTGGTCTTGGGCCGCCGCGCTCCCCCTCGGTGCGCGGCGGCCGTGGGGCCTACTGGCTGACGCCGAAGTCGAAGCCCGGGCCGGCGGCGGCGAGGGTGGCTTCGGCCATGGCCTTGTAGCCGAGATCGTTCGGGTGGTACGGGCCGGCGAGGTCGAACTCGTTCACCCAGCGGGCCGGGTTGTCGGCGTAGGGATCCTGGTTGGGCTCGTGGCCGACGAAGCGATCCTTGGTCTTCACGAACGTGACGAGCGGGTAGCCGGCCTGGGAGTTGGCGGTGGCGGCGGCGTTGAGGACGGCCTGGTCGCCGAGGTCACCGAGCTCGCGAGCGCCGGCACCGGCGTTGTACTTCTGGCCGAAGATCGTGCTGAGGATGTAGTTGTTCGGGTTGGCGAGGTAGGGGTACGACGCGACGACGACCTTGCCGCCGGGGCGCAGGCGGGCCTTGAGCGTGTTGAGTCGCTGGAGGGCGGCGGTCTGGACGCCGTTCACCTTGCTCTTGCCCGAGTCGACGGCGCTCTTGCAGCGGCCCGGATCGGAGATCACCGGCGCGAAGCACTGGATGACGATGTTGGCGAAGCCGACGTCGTTCCCGCCGATCGTGAGGAGCACGAGATCGGTCTGCGGGGTGACGGCGGGGATCTGGCCGTCGAGGTCTTTCACGACCGCGCCGCCGCAGGCGACGTTGTTCACGTTCACGGTGAGGCCCTTGGCGCGCACGAGGTTGCCGTACACCTCGCCCCACGTGTTGTGATTGCGCAGGCAGGTGCCGCCGTAGTTGGAACCCGATCCGCCGACGCCCGACGAGTACGAGTCGCCAGCGATGACGATGTCGAGGGTCTTCGCCGAGGCGGGGCCGGCAGCGGCCAGCGAGCCGGCGGCGGCGACGAGCGCGCACGCAGCGCGCCAGGACAAACGGGACATGTGGATCCTCCGGACTGGAGTAAGGCTCGCCGCGGCACACAGCGTGGACAGGACGCGCGGGCGAGTGGGACCGGCCGAACGTAGGCGATCCCATCCCGACGTGCAAGGCGGAATCGTGATTCTCACTGTGCGCGCGCCGCAGCGGGCGGCAAGCGAGACGCGCGTCCCGCGGTTACGCCGCCGTCCTAACTACGTTCGTCGTCGAGGGGGTGCCGGCGAACGTAGTGAGGACGCCGGGGTGGTGAGGCCCTAGTGCGTGCTAGCGGGTGTACTCACGCCGGCCGAGTCGTCGGCCAGTCGCACGCAGTTCTTGCCCTGGTACTTCGCGCGGTAGAGCGCGGCGTCGGCGGCGGCGATGAGGGCGGCGGGATCTGGGGCGACCTCGCTCATCAGGGCGACGCCAAAGCTGGCCGTGACGGCGATGCGCTCGCCGGAGTTGCCCACCACCTCGGAGTCCTCGATCGCTCGGCGCATGCGCTCGGCGAGGCGCGCGCACTCGTGCATGTCGGCATCGCTGACGACGACCGCGAGCTCCTCGCCGCCGTAGCGCGCGGGTTCGTCGGTGGCGCGGCACGTGTCGCGCAGGGTGGTCGCGACGGAACGCAAGACGTGGTCGCCGACCTGGTGGCCGTAGCGGTCGTTGACCATCTTGAAGTCGTCGATGTCGAGCAGGATCAGGCCGACGCGCGTGCCCGTCTCGAGGAAGCGGTCGTGGCCGTCGGCGAGCAGCTCCTGGAAGCGGCGGTGATTCGCGAGGCCGGTGAGATCGTCGGTGAGGGCCTGGCGGTGCAGGCTCGCGTGGCGGGCGACGTTGCGAGCCGCGACGCTCGCCTGCTCGCAGAGGTAGCGGAACAACTGTCGCTCCTCGACCGAGAACTCGTGCGAGTTGCGGCTGACGGCGACGACGCCACCGGCGTCCACGTCGCCGATCGGCGCCGCCATCGCGTAGATGCCGCCGACGATCGCGTGGGCGAGCGACTGACCGTTCACGGCGCGCTCCTCGACGGCGGTGAGCAGCGGCGTATTGCGATCGTTCTCATGGATCGTGACGCGGTGGGTCATCTTGCGGCCGATGCCCGTCGTCGAACTCGCGCGGGCGGCGTCGGCATCGACCGCCTCGACGGCGGCGCGGGTGGTGATCGTGAGGAGCGCATCGAGATCCAGGGTGCTGGCGAAGGCGTCGCCGATCCGGTGCACGGCGGCGCGCAGCCGGGTGCGCTCACGCGTCACGGTGGCGAGCTGGATGCGCGCCTCCTCCTGCCGGCGCCCGCGCTCGACCGATGCGAGCGCGAAGAGCCCGACGAGCGGCAGCAGGCCGAGCGGCGCCCAGAGCGACATGCTCGTCGCGAGCGCGGCGATCACGCCGATCGGGGTGAGCAGGATGTCGACGAGCCACACGAGCGCGTAGGGGCGCACGGGGAAGCGGCTCTCGCCTTGGCTGCGCCAGCGCTCGTGCACCCAGGAGGCGATCGCGTCGAGCAGGATCTGCGACGAGAGCGCAGCGAGGATCGTGAGCGCCGAGGCGTGGATGCCCGGGCTGCCCGCCAGCGCGAACACGGTCGCGGGGCCGAGGCAATAGAGCGAGTCGCCGCCCGCAAGGATCAGCCGCCGGGCGCTGCGCCGCTGCCAGACCGCGGCTGCGAAGCCTGAAGTGATGATCGCCGCGAAGACGAGCACGGGCGCCAGCGCTGGCGGTCCGAGCATGAGCATCGGGATGAGCAGGAGCTGGGTCGGGATCGCGACGGTGCCCTCGATCGGGAACGAGATGCGCGCGGTGACCGCGAGCGACACCGTGAGAAAAGCGAGGAGATACGGGTGCTCGATGTCGACCGGCGAAAGCGCGAGCAACAGTCCGGCCCACACCGCGAAGAGCGCGCTGAGGGCAGCCTCGAGGCGCAGGTCGCCGAGCGTCGCCGTATCCGGCGCCGTCTCGCGCTCCTGGAGCGCAGCGACTTCGAGGTCGATGAATGTGACCTCTTCGTCGACGTCGGTCATGGGGAAACCCGGCGAGTCACAAGAATGGGGGACGTGGGAGGGGACACCTGTTCACCCCTGGGCTTCGGCACGTCGCACCACATCTTGAGCACCATCTTGACGCGTCCCACCCTCGTGCCTCACGGGCCCGATGTCCAGAACCGCGACGGCCCGGGCCGCGTTTGCGGGTCCCGGGCCGTCGAGTGCTTTGGAGAGCTCGTGGGTTTAGATGGTCCTGCGCGGCATCTGGGGTCCTCGAGGGGGTGGGCGCCGAAACGCCCCGTGGACGGGATTTGTCTGAGACGACCGGCCCAAGAACCACCTGGACCGTGCGGAAGAACGTAGTTCCGTCCGACCGATGTGACAAGAGCAAATGGCGCGTTGCAAGGCATCGACCACCAGCGCCGTACGGCCGTGCGGTCATCCCGATACCCCAGAAACCCGTTGCGCAGTGGTGCCTCACCCGCGCTCCGCCTCGGCGGATAGGGTCGAAGACATGACCGATCCGATCGTCGACATCGGCCGCGCGGCCGGGGCGCCACCGCTCGTCGCCGCGCTCACCGACTACGGCGCCGGGCCCTATCGCGCGCTCCTCGAGGCGAGCGCCCGCTACCCGCAGGCGCCGCACCTGCAGTGGCTCGATCTCGATCATTCGATTCCGCTCGGTGACGTGCGCGCGGGTGCCCTCACGCTGCGCCGCACGGTGCCGCACCTGCCGCCGTGCGTGTGCGTGGCCGTCGTCGACCCTGGCGTCGGCACCGAGCGGCGCGCGATCGCGGTCGCCACGCCGACGGGCCACCGGCTGGTCGGGCCTGACAACGGCCTGCTCGAGCCGACGGTGCGCCGCCTCGGTGGCGCTGTCGCCCTCGTCGACCTGCGCGCCACCACCTTCCGCCCGCATCGCGATGCGCGCACGTTCGACGGCCGCGATCTCTTCGGGCCCGTCGCCGGCGCGCTCGCGGCGGGGGCGACGCTGCATGACGTCGGCGAGGAGGCCGCGCCCGGCTCGCTCGTCGCGCTCGCGCTGCCCGCGCCGCGTGAGACGAGCGAGGGGCTCGTCGCCGTCGTCCTCGAGATCGATGCGTTCGGCACCGTCGTCCTCGCGCTCGACGACCAGCTCGCCCACCTGCCTCACCTCATGCGGCTCGGCGAGTCGGGAACGGTGCGCGCTGATGGTGGCGAGCGTCGCGGGCTCCGCGTGGGCCAGACCTTTGCGGATGTGCCGTGGGGCGAGCTCGTGCTCTACCTCGACTCCGATGGGGCGCTCGCGCTGGCACGCCGCGAGGGGTCGGCGGCGAAGCTGCTCGGGGTGCGCGCAGGTGACTCGCTGGTGATCGCGCTCGATGGCGACCCGACGACGAACGAGCCGCAGGTGGCGTGATGCGCCGGCGTCGAGATCGCGCGGGCGGCGGCGCCTTGCTGATCTGCGGCAGCGAGCCGCACGATCGACGACCCGGGAGGGGATGACGATGGGCATTGGAGCTGGTGACCTGCTCGAGGTGATCGACGAGGTCGACTCGACGAATCGCCTCGCGCTCGAGCGAGCCGCCGAGGGCGCGCCGCACGGCACGACGATCCTCGCGCGCCGCCAGACCGCCGGGCGTGGTCGTCAGGGCCGCTCGTGGCTCAGCGACGACGGGGCGCTCACGCTGAGCGTCGTCGTCCGCGGGCCTGTCGCCGGGGGTCTGCTGCCGCTGCGAGCCGGCCTCGCCGTGGCGCGCACGGCCGGCGCCGCCGCGCGCGTGAAGTGGCCCAACGACGTGCTCGTCGACGGCCGCAAGGTCGCCGGGATCCTCGTCGAGCAGGCCGGTTCTGATGCCGCCGTGCTCGGGATCGGGCTCAACGTCGCGGTCGACCTCGAGGCGCTGCCCGACCACGTGAGCGCCCGCGCCGGCTCGCTCGGCCGCGACGCCTCCGAGCTCGATGCCGTGCGCGACGAGCTGCTCGTCGAGCTCACCGATGCCCTCTCCCTCGATGCTCCCACGATCGTGCAGCTCCTCGGCGCCCGCGACGCCCTCGCCGGCCGCGCCGTCGCCTGGACGACCAGTGAAGGGGCCGAGCGCCAGGAGGGCCATGCCGAGGGCATCGAAGCCGACGGCCGCCTCAAGGTACGCCTGCCCGACGGCGAACTCCTGCACCTGGCCGGCGGCGAAGTCCACCTGCTTTAGCCGCGGTCAGACGCGGATCACATCGAGCGGCTCGTGCACGCGTGCGAGCTGGTCGAAGTCGTCGTCCTGGGTCACCACCGGGAGCCCTCGCTCGATGGCCGTCGCGGCGATGAGCGCGTCGCTCAGCTTGACCGTGCGGTGGATGCCGGCGCTGCGGGCGTCGATGACGAGCCGGGCCCAGGCGTCCATCGTCGCCTCGGTGATCGGAACGGGGTCGGCAGAGCGCGCCAACGCGAGGGTGTCGGCTCGTCGGGCGCGGTCCTCGGCGCTGCTGGCGGCCAGGACCCCAAGCTGAAGTTCACCGAGCGTGATCACCGAGATCGCGACGCGCTCCGGGAGCTCGCCCAGTGTGCGCCCCGTCTCCGCGGCGATCAGCACCGAGGTGTCGAGGAGGCCGGCGGGTGCGGTCACAGTTCGTCGAGCGTCTGGCCGGCGAGATCGTCGAGATCGGCTCGGAGCCCGGGATCGGCGCTACGCGTCGCCAGCTGGTCTCGGAGGTCGGCCCCAGAGAGCCACCGCGAGCGGCCGGCGTGGGGAACGATGTCGGCGACGGGCGCGCCGTGCACCGTGAGCGTGATCCGCTCGCCCGCGGTGACGGCGTCGATCACATGCGAAGTGTTGTTCCGGAGATCGCGAACGCCGACGTACCGCATGTGCGACAGCGTAGCACCGGGCTGCGGGCATGGACCAGGCTCCTTCTGTGCGACGGTGTAGGTACGCCGCGACCAGCGACTCGTGGCGGCGGTAGAAGACGTCGAACGCATCGACGTTCGTCGCGGCGGCTCGCAGCAGGGCGCGGTCCGTGGCGTTGCTCCAGCGATCACGCATCTGAAGAGAGTGCCGGGAGCCCCGCGAGTTGTGACCGCGAGGGTTCTGGGTCGCGATCGGAGGCTCAGCGCTCGGCGGGCCTGCCGCCTGCTGCCTGCGCCGTCAGCGCGAGGAGCGGCGCGCGAGGAAGCGCTTGGCGGACTCGGTCCACGACGGCGCATCATCGGGCTGGCCGTCGCGCAGGAACTGGTGGGTCTGGCGCAGCAGCAGCGCCCAGAACACCACGGGCAGGGTCGCGGCGACCCACACGACCCAGGTCGGCGCCGAGACGACCAGTGCGAGCTCGCCCATCGTGGCCAGGCACGCGGCCGCGATCGTCACGAGGAACATCACGACGTCGGGCTCGCGACGCGGCGGGTTTGGCTCGTCCATGACGGGCGGCGACTCGGTCAGGAGCCGGCGGCCTCAGCGGCCTTCTTGGCCTCGGCGTTGCGGCGGCGCGTCTCGGCGGCCTTCTTCGCAGCGGCCGAGCGGGCGGCCTTCTTGGCCTCGTCGTCGCTGGCGGCGCCGGCCTTGGCGGCCGGTGCGGCCTTCGCCTTCGCGGCTGCCTTCGCAGCGGGTGCGGCCTTGGGCTTCGGTGCAGCCTTGGCGGCGGCCTTCTTGGCGGGGGCGCGCTTGGCGGGCGCCTTCGTCGGGTTCACCTTCGGCTCGTCGCTCGCGGCGGCCTTGGGCGCGCTGCTCGCGCCAGCGCCCTTGAGCGCGGCGGCAGCCTCGGCGATGGCGCTCGTCACGGCCGCGGCGTCCGCAGGCTTGCTGCTCGCGCCGCTACGGCGTGCGCCGTTGCTGCGGCCCGACTTGGCGCTCGGCGAGCTTGCGGCGTTGGGCTTGGCATCCGGAGCATCGCCACCGTCGCCCTTGGCATCGGGGCCGTTGCCGGAGTCGCTCTTGGCGCTCGGAGAGCTGCCGCTCTCGGCGTTGCCGCCACCCTGGGCCTCGCCGCTCTCGGCGGAGCGCTTCTTGCGGCGCCGGCGCGAGCGACGGCTGGAGCCGGTCGACGACCCCTCGCCCTGCTTCGGTGCATCGACGGTGGCCGTGGCGGAGGCCTTCGCCTCGCTGGCCTCGGACTGACCGTCAGCGCCGCTCGCGGCCTTCTCGGCCGCCTTCTTGCGGCGGCGGTTGCGGGAACGTCGCGAGCGCTTGCCCGAGCCGGAACCCGACCCACCGCGCTCGGCAGCCAGCTCGGCCGCCTCGCCCTCGAAGGTGTAGGCCTCGTACTCGACGACCTTCGGCGCCTCGTCGTCGGCGCCCATCCCCTCAGCCTTCGCCTCGCCGGCCTCGACGGTGCCGACAGCATCGATCGTCTCGACCGTGCCCTCGGGGATGGTGGTCGTGCTGGCCTCATCGGCGGCCGACTGCTGCCGGCCGCCCTTCTTGCCCTGGGCGTTCTTGCTCGGGCCACCACCCGCGCCGCCGGCGGCTTTCGGGATGTTGCGCAGGAGCTCGCGTGCGAGCGCGCCGGGCTTGCGGGCTAGACGCGTGCGAGCGCCGGTGATCACCTGCATCGCCTCGGGCGTGTGCGGGCGCGCGGCGGCGAGCATCGCGGCCTGGAGCCGGCGATCCTGCTCGCGGCTCGCCTGCACGAGGCGGCGGGCGTTGCGGCCGTGCGCGGGGCCAGCGGAGTTCACCAGCAGGCCGAGGAGGCGCTTGCCTTCCTTCCAGCGCTGGGTGGCGTAATCCTCATGCTCGTCGGCCGTGGCCTCGGCAAGCTGCCAGATCCAGGCCGTGGCTTGGTCGCGCCGGCCGACGGGCTTGTCGGCGATCGACTGCAGCAGGATGCGCACGGCATCACGGCGATCGTCGCGCTTCCACGTGGTGATCTCGTCGACGGCATCGGCGAACGCCTCGGGATCGCGCAACGCAGCGATGTCCTGCACCGCCTTGAGCTTCACCTGCGGGCTCGCGTTGCGCTTGATCGCGGTGACCAGGAAGGCCCGCTTGAGTTCCCCGCCGCGATCGAAGTGGAGCATCGCGCGCGCCTTGCGCCAGTTCGCGTTGCTCACCTGCGCGCCGGCCAGCGCAGCCCACTGCACCTGCTCGCCGTACTCGAGGTACTCGACGGCGATCCGCCACAGCTCGCGCTTGAAGATGTCGAGGCGCGTGTCGAGATCGCTCGCGACGGGCAGCACGCGGCGCTCCACGCGGATCTTGCGGCCACGCCCGCGGCGCACCGGGCCGACGACGATGGCCCCGCCGCGATACACATCGCGCTCGAGCAGCGAGTGCAGCGTGACGACCGGGTCGTCGTGCTTGGTGCCGGGGTGGACGAAGTCGACGACGAGGCCGGCTTCCTTGCCCGGCTCGCGACGGGTGACGCGGCCAACTCGCTGCTGGTAGATGCGCTTGGAGGCGGTCGGCGCGAGGTGCAGGCAGACGGTGGCGCGCGGCGAGTTCCAGCCCTCGGCGAGGAGCTGCGCGTTGACGAGCACGTCGATCTTGCCGCTCTCGTAGTCGGCGAGGGTGCGGGAGAGCTCGCGCTTGGGCGTCTCACCGCTCACCGCCTTCGCCTTGATGCCCACCTCGGTGAACGCATCCGCGAGGTTGTAGGCGTGCCGCACGCCGGCGGCGTAGACCACGCCCGGCATGCCGCCGAAGCGCGTCTTGTAGAGATCCGCCGCCGCGAGGTTGAAGGGGAGCTGGTCGAGCACCTCGGCGAGCATGTCCTGGTCGAACTCCATGTCGACCTCGCCGCGGCGCAGCGGCACCTTGGCGATCGTGCGCACCCCGACGCCCGGGGGGATGCGGATGCAGCGCAGGGGCGCGATCACGCCACGGCGCGCGGCCTGGGCGAGATCGAAGCGCGACGTCTGCGTGGGGAAGAGATCGGCGACGTGCCGGGCGATCAGCGCGCCCGTCGCGGTCATGCCGATGAAGATCGGGCCCGTCCACGCGCGGATCGCGGCGGAGGTCTTCTCGCCGAGCGCCGTATGGGCCTCGTCGCAGATGACGATCGTGTAGGCCGACGAGATCTCGCCGGCGTGCCGCACGAACCACTGGTAGGTCTCGACCGTGACGGGGCCGAGGGTGTTGCGCTCGGCGACCGGGTCCTCGCCCTTGAGCAGCGGCGGGCTGAGCCGGTCCTTATATCCACGCGTCTTGATCTCGTCGATGAACTGTTCGACGAGGTTGCGGCGGTGGGTGAGGATCAGGACGCCGCCGAGCCGGCAGGCATCCACGAAGCCCATGGCGGCGACGGTCTTGCCGGCGCCGGTCGCATGCTCGAACCAGAAGCGCTTGGCCGCGTTCGGATCCTCGGCCTGCTCCTCGAGCTGCTCGTCATCGAACGCGTCGACCGATTCCTCGGACTCGTCGGTCGCGTAGATCTCGGCGAGTTCCTCCGCGGTCGGCGCGAGCTCCTCGACGGTGGGGCCGTGAACGTCGCTGCCCTCGCCGCTCACGCCCTCGTCGTCGTAGTCGTCGTCGCGCTCGGCGTCGAGATCCGGGACGGACGAGGTGGACGTGCTGAGGGTGGCGTTGGCGGAGGCGCCACCGGCGGACTGGTCGTCGGCCTTGTCGGACGCCCGGCCGTTGCCGTTGCCGCGGCGGCCGCGGGGCGACTCGTCGTCGTCGAGCGACTCGCGGTCGGGGACGAAGACGCTGTGCGCCTGCTCCTCGGTGAGGAGCGCGGTGAGCGTGCCGGAGAGGGCGTCGACCTGGTGCGGGCCGAGCTGCGTGGTGCCGTCGGCGAGCGTGGGCTCATCGACGGAGAGCATGCGCTCGAGGCCGAGCAAGAGGCTCCACCGGCGGCGCCAGTGGGTGGAAGGTGCGGGCAGGCCCTCGCTCGCTTCGGCCAGCGCCTGGTCGATGGCGCGGCGGCGCGCGGTGCCGTCAGCGAGTGCCGTGGAGGCATCCTCGTCGCCGAGGAGCACAGGCTCGCGGATGAAATCCTCCGCACGCTTGATCTCGGCGGAGGAGGGAACGTCGTCAGTTCTCGGCGCGGCGCTCGGCACGCGGACGGACCTCGGGTTGAAGGAACGAGGGGATCACAGCAGCTGGTGAGACGGGTGGGTCTGCGGATCGATGAGCCGTAGCCCTGGCGTGCGAACGCGCCAGGCGATGCCGGAGAGGCAATCGGTAGCGGCGGAAGGGAAAAGGATCGCCGCGATCCAGAGGGTGGCGCTCCGGCGGCCCGGCCGGAGCAACTGCAGAGCAGTGTACAAGACGACTCGCACCGTCGCCAACTCCGCAGCCCTCATGCGGGCGCCGGTTCGATCATCCGGCTACGCCCCGCCCCTCGTGCGTGTGTCAGGCTCCGCGCGTGCTCGCTCGTTCCCGCCGGCTCATCGTCGCCGCGCCGCTCGCCCTGGCGATCGGACTTGCCGGCTGCGGCTCGGATGCGCCGGCGGTCACGGCGCTCCCGCGCACCGAGGTGACGGCCAAGCTCGCCGAGCCCGCCCCCGCCGCGCTGTCGGCCGAGGCCAAGCGCTTGGAGGGGGCCGCCGGCACCGTGCTCCCCGGCAGCGGCAAGGAAGCCGAGACCCAGCTCGACGCCGTCCTCGCGAAGCTCAAGGGCACGCCGGTGGTGGTCAACCTCTGGGGCGACTGGTGCGTGCCCTGCAAGAAGGAGCTCCCGATCTTCCAGCGGGTCGCGCTCGCGCAGCGCGGAAAGATCGTGTTCCTCGGCGTGGCCACGCTTTCGAACCGCGGCAAGAGCGAGGCCTACCTCCAAGACAAGATCGCGCTGCCCTACCCGTCGCTCCTCGACGACCCGGGCGACCTCAACCGCGGCACCGGCATCGACAGCGTCCCGAAGACCTTCTTCTACGACCAGGGCCACAAGCGCTACGTGCACCAAGGTCCGTACGAGACGGAGGCCGACCTCGAGACTGACCTCCGCCGGTACGCCGGCTGACCGACGGCGACCGGGCGCGGCCGTATTGTCGCTGCACCGTGCGCTGCTCTCACCTCCTTGGGTTGCTCGCGGTGGCCGGGGCGCTCACGGGCGTCGCAGTGCCGGCCAGCGAGGCCGGTGACGGTGACCAGGTCGTGTCGACCACGCCGTCGTCGCCGCCGGGCCCGTGGACGTCACTCGGAACCAAGGTCGACCCGCAGGCGTCGGGGGTACGGCGCTGTGCACCACCGGCTCGTGCGGCTGGGCTCGCGAAGCTCGTCGCTGCCTACCACCGAGGCGCCTCGTGCAAGCGGGCGCTGCGCATCGCGACGCTCGACCAGCGCTGCCTAGCGCTCCCGGCCGCAAGCGCCGGCCGCTGCCAAAGCACGCCGCGCCGCGTCTGCACGGCGCGCGCATCCGGTGGCCGGTGCGGCAGCTGGGAGCGCCGGTGGGTACGGCGAGTCGGCGGTTACCGCTGCGAGGAGCGGCGCTCGTACGTCGTCCGCACGCAGTGGAACGGCGACGTGGCCTGCGTGCGCCGCGGCGTGCTCGTCGCCTATGGCTACACCCTCTTCTCGGGTGAGCCCGTGACGGTCGGTGCGGAGTGGGAGCTCCGTGCGGCGTGGGCCAACCCGCGCGTCTCGCGCATCGTGCTCAGCGCCGACATCACGTTCAGCGCCTGCGAGCTCGGCGACCCACTCCGCGAAGCGGCCGGCCCGATCGAGCTCGACGGCGCCGGGCACGTGCTGCGGCAGGGCTGCTTCGAGAAGCGGGTGCTCCGCCAGGACGGGACCGGCTTCGTGCGCCTGCGCAGCGTCACCCTCACCCGTGGTGGAAGCGACGGGCCGGGCGCGGCGATCTCGACCCGAGGCGAGATCGAGGTCGTCGATTCCAGGATCGTGCGCAACCTTGCCGAGGAGCCGGGGGGCGGCGTGTTCGCGATGCGGGGCGCGACGATCATCCGGTCGGTGATCACCGGCAACCTCGCCAACGACGATGGTGGCGGGGTCTATGCGCGGCGCGGCGGCATCCGCGTGTTCGACTCCGTCGTAAGCAACAACCTCGTCGACGGCTCCGGCGGGGCGCTGGCTTCGACGGGCGACATCCTGGTGGTGCGCTCCCACATCGACGGCAACACCACCGACGGCGACGGCGGAGCGATCTACGCCGACGAAGCCGGCGGCGTGACGGTGATCTCGTCGACCGTCGACGGCAGCACGGCAGATGGGCCCGGCGGGGCGATCTTCACGCTCGACGGCGACGTACTGGTCGCGGATTCGACGCTCAACGGCAACCGCGCCGACGACCGGGGCGGCGCGATCTCCGGCGAGGGTGACGTGGTCGTGATCGGCTCGACGATTGCGCGCAACGCCGCGAACGCACACGTCGGCGGGGGCGTGTGGGCGCGCGGCAACCTGCTCGTCGAGAACTCGACCATCGCGAGCAACTACGCCGAGGGCCAGGGAGGCGGGCTCATGGGGGCGGGCGCGGTGCGCGTGTACGCCTCGACGGTGCTCGGGAACATCTCCCCCCTGGCGGCGAGCGTCGGCGCCGGTGTGTCGTTCGAGGCGTTCGGTTCGATCATCGGCCCACCGTCGACCCCGGAGACCGGCGGTGACGCGCAGCCGTCGAGCTTCAACTGCCGCGTGACTGCGCCGGTGTCGCTGGGGTACAACCTCGTGAGCGACGCGACCTGCGGGCTGTCCGGAGTGGGCGACGCCATCGGCCGCGATCCGATGCTCGGCGAGTACGCCCAGAACGGCGCGGCGCGCGGCTACACCTTCCTCCCGCAGTCCGGGAGCCCGGCCATCGACGCGATCCCCGCGGCCGCGTGCGAGCCGCCGGGGTATGCGGCCGCGGTGGACCGACTCCGGTCCGTTCCCGGAGGCCCCGCCTGGCTGGACTCGTTGAAGCGCGACGAGCGAGGCGTCACCCGCCCGGCAGGTGCTGGCTGCGACATCGGAGCCGTCGAGGTCGAGCCGTGAAGCCCAGGTTCCGGTCGTTCGTCGGTCTCGCGCTGGTCTGCGTCTTCGGCGCGTGGGCCGGCGATGCTGTCGGAGCGACGGCGTCGGCGCGTCTCACGGCTCTGGAGCGCCGGGTGGCGGCGCTCGAGCTGTCGGTCGCGGCGATGGCGCGCGATGCGTCGGGCTACGACGCCTGGCAGGCCTGCATCGCCGAGGTGCCGGTCACCGAGTACGGCAGTCCCGACGGGCGCACCGGCTACCGCTACGACCCTGCTGACGGCTCCGCGGTGCGTCGGACCTCGGCGCTCGCGATCGATCGCCGCAGTGCGCCTGGACGGGCGGACTACCGATTCCTCGCGCTCCGCCGCGCTCGGGGATGCGCCAGCGAGCCGCCGTCGCTCCAGAGTGCGCGGCCGGCTCAGTGGGCGCCCGAGTGGCCCGCCGCGACCCCGACCGTTGCGGTCGGGCGCCCGGCTTCGCATCCCCGGCTCACGGTGTCGCAACGACTTCGGCGGCTCGAGCTGCGCGTTCGCCGGCTGCGCCGCGACGCGCGGCGGATCAAGGCGGCGGCCGGCCGGTTCGACGCGTGGTCGTCGTGCGTCTCGTGGCTACCGGTAACGCAATACGGCGATCCGAGCGGTGCGTTCGGCTACCTGTTCGCGGATGCGCTCGGAGTGCTCACGCGGCGCCCGGCACTCACGATCGATCGCTCCGACTGGGACGACCCCGACTACCGATTCTTGGCCTTCCGCGGTACCGACGCACCCGGCGGCGACTGCGCCGATGGTGGCGAGGAGACGGACTGACGTGCGGCGCCTGATCGCACTCATCATGGCGGTGCTGACATGCGCCGTCGCCTTGCCGTCGACCGTGCGCGCCTCGACGACCGACGACCGCATCGCGGCGCTGCTCGACGACGTTGCCGACCTCGAGGACGACGCCGAGGACCTCGCGGATCCGGTCGGAGCGATGGCGCTCTTCGACCAGTGCATGTTCACGATCGGCGTCTCGCAACACGGCACGCGCGGTGCCGGGCCGGGGTTCCTCTTCGGCGATCAGCACTTCCCGGCGCTCTCGCTCGAACTCTCCGGCGGCATGCCGGCGTTCGAGTTCTTGGCGTTCCCGCAGGAGGAGCCACCGAGCATCGAGTGCAACGAGGATGCGCAGCCCGAACCGGTCGACGGCTGAGCGCTTCAACGGCGACCGCGCGCGAGACGGAGGCCAGTCTCATGACTGGCCTCCGTCGGTACGCGGGCTGAGCTTCGGGGGCGTTCAGCTGCCGGGCCGGGACGGGTCCGGAGGGATTACGCCGTTGTCGGGGTGAGCTTGGCGGTGATCGTGTTGCCGTCGCCGCGCGTCAGCGGGGACACGAGGCCGTTGAGGACGCCGCAGCCGTTGAGGTCGCTGATCGCATACGTGCCGGCGAGGGTGCCGCCGGTGCCCGTCGGGTCGAACGGACCGGTCGACTTCAGCGCGATCGCCGAGAGCTCCTTGCTCTGGCAGTTGTTGCCGCCGGCGAGCGGGATGGCACCGAACGCCTTGACGCTCTTGACCTTGATCCGCGCCTTCAGGTTGGCCGTGAGCTGGTCGTCGACGAGCTTGCCGGTCGTCGGGCCCGACGGCACGATCCCGATGGTGACCGTCACCGGCAGGAAACCGAGCGCCGTCAGGCGGCCCTGGGTGTCGTTGATGACCGTCTGCGCGGTGTAGTCGCCGGTCGCGACATTGAGTTCAGCCGCGATCGACCCGGTGAGCGGCATCGACCCCTTCGTGAGGGTGTTGATCGTCGTCGATCCCTGGAGCGAGTACGAGAACCGCGCCAGCGTCGGGCTGGGCTTCGGGGTGGGCGTTTGGCCGGTGCCCTCGGCCGGGCCAGTCGTGAGCTCGGTCTTCACGATGCTCGGCCGCTGGCCCGGACCGAAGTGACCGATGATCTCGACCGCGTACTTCGTGTTCGGAGTGAGGCCGGTGAGCTGGTCCTTCGCCGTCCACGGCACGAGCTGCTCGACGGTGCGGTAGAGCCCGCCGTTGAGCCAGATCTCGTAGCCCGTGAGGGTATTGCGGCAGCCGAACCGCGCCCACTGCACCGTCGCCGAGGTGTCGGTCACGTTCGTGACCGACACGTACGGGTCGACGTACTGCGGGGCCGGCGGCTCAATGTTCCACGGGTCCAGGCAGAACACGGGGCCCGGGGTCGGGCCGCCACCCGGGGTGGGCGTCGGGGTCGGCGCCGGGCTGGGCGTCGGCGTTGGGCTGGGGGTCGGCGTCGGCGTCGGCGTGTTGAACCAGCCCGTCTCATCGGGCGGACCGGTGGTGAACGACGCGCTCGCGATGTTCACGTCGTCGCCGTTCACCGTGTGGCCGCGGACGTGCGCGAAGTACGAGCTGTTGAAACCCAGGCCGGTGAGGTCGATCGAGCCCGTCCAGCCGTTGCCGTACCGCGTCTCGATCAGGCGCCCGCCGAGCATGATGGTGTAGCTCGTGATCTGGTCGAAGCAGCCGTAACGCGCCCACGTGAACGTCGCCGAACGATCGGTGATGTTCGTGACCGACGTGTACGGATCGCTCTTGCCTGGCACCGGATCGATGCAGATCTTCGGGGCAGGCGTCGGGGTGATGCTCGGGATCGGCGTCACGCCAGGCGTCGAGCCCGGCTCGGGCGTCGGGCTGGGCGACGGCGTCGGCTTGGGCGTGACGACCGGCGTGTCGCCCGTGGTGAACGTCTTCACGTCAGACCAGAACATCTTGCCGCCGTCGCCCGCCGACGGGTCGGGCTGCCGCAGCGCGCCGACGCGCAGCTTGAACGTCTTGTTGGGCTCCAGGCCCCAGTAGGCGGTCGAGCTGCCGGCGTCCGCCGGCTGCGTGAACAGCACGCTGTCGTTGAGCTCGAACCAGATCTCCTTGACGCCGGTGTCGCAGCCCGGCTCGAAGCTCCAGTCGAACGTGATCGAGTAGCGGCCGCCGTCGGAGCCGACGACCTCGAAGTCGTCGATCGTCGGGGTCGCGTCCGCGCACGTGAACACGATCGGCGTCGGGCTGGGGGTCGGTGGTGGCGGCGGTGGCGTCGTGGCGACGGCAACCGCTCCACCGCCGATGGCGATCGGCAGTGCTCCGATGGCGACGGCGATCAGCCGCGCGCGCATACGGGACGAGAAGGTGGGCATGGTCGACTGGCTCCTTGGGACTCGGGGCCGCGTCGGGGGCGCGGAGTAATGCGGGCGCGGTAAGCGCCGTTCCGAACCTAGACCAGAACGCTGCGCGTGGCAACGCTGCGAGGCGGGCGTAGGGAAACCACTGATCGGCGCCTCGCAGACCCCCGGGGGACAGCCGGATCAGGATCTCCTGGCGCCGTCGGCCCTGGCGGGGTCGGCCACGCCGTCCGGTTCGCCGGTCGCGAGGTGCGGCGACCATCTAGCCTGCGTGGTCGATGAGTGATCGTGAGCTGCGCACCTGCCCGTTCGGTGGTCGGCGCACGCTCGTCGCCGCAGGGCGTACGTCGCGGCCCGGCGGCGGGCACCAGGTCGGGCCGCTCGAGCAGATCGACCCGGCCGACGATCCGTTCCTCGAGGGGCACGAATCGCAGACGCCGCCGGAGGTCGATGCCGACCGACCGCCCGGCTCGGCTCCCGATGGCCCGGGGTGGCGCGTGCGCGTGGTGCCGAATCGCTATCCGCTCGTCGCTCCGGATGCGCCGGAGCCCGAGCCCGAGGCGGTGACGAGCCTCTTCAGTGCGTCGGCCGCGGCCGGTGCCCACGAGGTGGTGATCCAGTCGCCGCGGCCGGTGGTGAGCCTGAGCGAGCTGGCTGCCGACGAGGTGGAGCGGGTCGTCGCGATGTGGCAGCGGCGGCTCCGTGCTCACGCCGATGCGCCCGCCCGGCACCTGATCGTCAACGAGCGCCCGGCCGCAGGCGCCTCGCAGCCGCATACCCACGCCCAGCTGCTCACGTTCCCGCACGTGCCCGCCGAGCTCGCGCGCGAACGGGAGCGGGCCGCCGCCTACACGCTGCAGACGATGGGCGGCGACCTCACCGCCGACCTGCTCCAGGAGGAGGTGCGGCGCCGCGAGCGGATCGTCGCGATCGACGACGACTGCGTGCTGCTGGCGCCGTTCGCCTCGCGCTCGGCCTACCACCTCACGATCCTGCCGCGCCGGGCCGCGCTGCGCATCGAGGACCAGCCCGATGGCATCGGCGGCCGCATGGTGCACCTCGCGCTCTCACGGCTCGCGGCACGGTTTGGGGCGCCGCCGCCCCTCAACCTCTGGGTGCGCACGGCCGTCGCCGGCGCGGAGCGCACGAGCTGGCGGATCGAGCTGCTGCCGGCGCTCGATCGGCCTGGCGGCGTCGAGCTCGGAGCCGGGATCGACGTGTGCACCGTGTCGCCGGAGCAGGCGGCGGCGGAGCTCCGCGAGTGATGCCGCGCCGGAGCGATGGGCGGGGCGCCGCCGGGACGGGTCGCTGATGCTGTTCGTCTCGAAGCGTGCGCTGGACGAGGCGGACTGCTGATGCTGCTCATCTCGATCGTTGTGGTGCTCGCGATGGCGGCGGGCGCGTTCGCGCGGAACCACAGCGAGCATCCAGACCGGTTCGTGACCGTGTCGCTCGACCTGGTGATGATCGTGTTCATCCCGGTGATCGGGTTCGCGTATGCGTCGCGGCTCGAACTCGACCTGTCGACGGTGATCGGGCTGCTCGGCGGCTACGCGGTGATCGCCGTCATCGGCGTGCTCGCCTGGCAGATCAGTGCGCGGCGGCTCCACCTCGCGTCGGCGCAGCAGGGGGCCGTGGTGCTCTCCACCGTCCTCGCCAACACCGGCTACCTCGGGCTGCCCGTCGCGATCACGCTGCTCGGCAAGGACGAGTTCCCGAAGTCCGTGGCCTGGGATTCGCTGATCAGCCAGCCGATGGCGCTGCTCATCGCGCCGTTCATCGCAGGCGCGTTCTCGCCGACCCACCAGCACGCGCACGTCGGCCAGCAGCTCGTCGCGGTGATCAAGCGCGCGCCGGCCATTCCCGCGCTGGTGGCCGGTCTGCTCGTGCCCGAGGGCTGGGTGCCCGACTGGTTCCTCGACGTCGCCACCTGGCTCGTCTACGCCATCCTGCCGCTCGGCTTCTTCGCGGTCGGCGTGACGCTCATGCGCCTCCGTCACGCCGGTGATCAGCCGCCCCGCGCCGCCATCGCCCTCCCGCTCGTGCTGCGCAATGTCGCCGCCCCGGGGCTCTTCCTCCTCCTTGGCGTGCTCGTCCTCCCCGACGAGCCCCGCGCCTTCGCCCTCCAGGCGGCTATGCCCTGCGGCCTCAACGCGCTCGTGATCGGCCACGCCTTCGACCTCGACTCTGGCCTCATCGCCACCGACATCACCGGGCAAAGCCGTGTGGTGGACTTCTCGATCTACAACGACCGGCAGATGCTGCAGCGCGGACTGT
>JAGIBJ010000107.1 GCA_017744415.1 Solirubrobacteraceae bacterium | reverse complement strand
GTCACCGGCGGCGGCACCTGCGCTACCGCGGGCCAGACCGTCACCTGCACCGTCGGCAACCTCGCCAGCGGCGCCAGCGTCACGGCGACCATCACCGGCACGGTGGCCCCGGCCGCCGCGGGCACCTCGCTCGTGAACACCGCGACGATCTCGGGCGCCGATCCGGATCCGTCGAACGCCAACAACTCCGCCTCGGCCAGCACGGCGATCGCCCAGGCCGCCGACGTGCAGGTCACGCAGACCGTCGCGCCGGGCTCCGTCAATCCGGGCAGCTCCGCCACGTGGACCATCGTCGTCCGCAACAACGGCCCGGGCACCGCGACCGGCGTGCAACTCGCCGATGTCGTCCCGGCGGGCGTCACGCCGGGCACGATCACCACGACCCAGGGCACGTGCACCACGGGCAGCACGTTCGGCTGCACCATCGGCACGCTCGCCTCGGGCGCCACGGTGACGATCACGGTCGTCGGCACCCCGACCCTGGCCGCCCAGGGCACGACGGTGACCAACAACTCGAGCATCACGAGCACCTCGTACGACCCGCAGCCCGCGAACGACACCAGCAGCGCCGGGCTCACCGTCAACCCGGCCGCCGACATGCGCATGGTGAAGACGGTCGACAAGCCCGCGGCGAACGTCGACGAGACCGTCACCTGGACCCTCACCGCCACGAACTTCGGCCCCGCGTCCGCGACGGGCGTCACGATCTCCGACACCGCTCCCACCGGCGTCACCCTCCAGACGGTGACCCCGGGTGCGGGCGTCACCTGCAGCACCGCCGGCCAGACCGTGAGCTGCACCGTCGCCGGCAGCGTGGCGAACGGCGCCAACCGCACCGTCACGGTCACCGGCGTGATCGCGCGCAGCAGCGCCGGCTCGCCGCTGACCAACTCTGCGACCGTCGCGTCGGGCACCTTCGACCAGACCCCGGCCAACAACCTCTCCACGGCGACGACCAACGTGAACGCCGCCACCGATCTGCGCGTCTCCAAGACCGCCGACCGCGCGACCGCGAACGTCGGCCAGACGATCACGTGGACGGTCACGGGCCGCAACGACGGCGCCTCACCGGCCACGGGCGTCGTGATCACCGACGTGCTCCCGAGCGGCGTCACCTACACGGGCAGCACGCCGAGCCAGGGCACCTGTGCGCTGAGCTCCGGGCAGGTGGTGTGCACCGTCGGTGGCCTCGCCGTGAACGCCACCGCGACCATCACGATCACCGCGACCGTGAATACCGCCGCGGCCGAGACGCCCCAGCAGAACGTCGCCCAGATCACCGGTAGTCAGTTCGACCCGGACACCGCCAACAACTCGACCAGCGTCACGACGACGATCAACGCCGCCGCCGACGTCCGCGTGACGAAGAGCGTGAGCGCGGCGACGGCCAGCGTCGGCGACACCCTCACGTACACGCTGAACGTCAGCAACCAGGGCCCGTCGGCGGCCACGAACGTGTCGATCACCGATGCGATCCCGGCCGGCCTCACGCCGAGCGGCGCGCCGACGATCACCGGCGGCACCTGCTCGTACGCCGGCCAGAACCTCACCTGCACGCTCGCGTCGCTGCCGAACGGCGGCACCCGCACGGTGACCGTGCCGACGACCGTCGCCGCCGGTGCGGCCGGCGCCTCGCTGAGCAACACGGCGACGATCGCGGCCACCGAGTTCGATCCGACGCCCGCCAACAACACGTCGGCCCCGGCGCTCACCACGATCCGCGGCGTCGCCGAGCTCTCGGTCACGAAGACCGTGGGCCAGGCGAACGCGAACGTCGGCGACACGCTCACCTACACCGTCACCGTGAGCAACGCGGGCCCGCAGGCTGCCACGACCGCGACCCTGGTCGACACGCTCCCGGCCGGCACCACCCGCCTCGGAGTCACGCCGAGCCAGGGCACCTGCGCCGCCGGCAACCCGATCAACTGCTCACTCGGGACGATCGCCTCGGGGGCTTCCGCCACCGTCGCGATCACGGCGCGCGCCGATCTTTCCGCCGCCAACAGCACCGTCACCAATACGGCCACCGCCTCGAGCGCGATGGACGACACGAACGCGGTCAACAACACCGCGACCGCCGCCACGGTGATCGCACCGGCCGCCGACCTGCAGGTCACGAAGACCGCCGATAAGCCCACCGCCAACGTCGGCGAGACGATCACGTGGACCGTCACCGCCACCAACAACGGCCCGAACGGCGCCACCGGCGTGACGATCAACGACACCGTGCCCTCGGGCGTCACGCTGAACCCGGTCGGCGCGCAGCCCGGCCTCACCTGCACCACGGCCGGATCGCTCGTGAGCTGCGCCGTCACCGGCACCCTCGCCGCGAGCACCTCGCGCGTGCTCACGCTCTCGGGCGTCGTGCAGACGAGCGCCGCCGAGACGCCCCTGCAGAACACCGCCACGGTGGCCGGCAGCCAGACCGACCCGAACACCGCCAACAACTCCTCGAGCGTCACGACCAACGTGAACCGCGCGACCGACCTGAGCATCGCGAAGGTGGTCGACAACGCCTCGGCCAACGTCGGTGATCTCCTCACCTGGACCGTCACGGCGACCAACAACGGCCCGAGCAGCGCCACCGGCGTGCAGGTGGTCGACGATCTCCCGGCCGGCACCACCTACGTGTCGAGCACGCCGAGCTCCGGCCCGGCCTGCACGCTCGTCGCCCAGCAACTGAGCTGTGGTGGCGGGATCGCCCTCGCCCCGGCGGGCACCTATAGCGTCACGATTCGCGCCCGCGTCGCCCGCGCCGCCGCCGAATCGCCCGTCAACAACGCCGCGCGCGTGACCGGCGGCGAGTTCGACCCCAACACCGCCAACAACCTCGCGACGGCGACCACCAACGTCGGCCCGTCGACCGACCTGCAGCTCACGAAGACCGCGAACCGCGCCACGGCCAACACCGGCGACACGGTCACCTACACCGTCGCCGTGCGCAACGACGGCCCGAGCGCCGCGACCGGCGTGACGATCAGCGATCCGCTGCCGGCCGGCCTCCTGCCCGGCACCGCGACGATCACCGGCGGCGGCACCTGCACCGTCACGGGCCAGAACGTGACGTGCACCGTGCCGAGCCTCGCGAACGGCGCGACCGCCACCGCGACGATCAACGGCACCGTGCGCCTCTCGGCCGCGGGCACCGTGCTCTCCAACAGCGCGACCGTCACCGGCGCCCAGAACGATCCGAACCCGGCCGACAACTCGGCGGGTCCGGCGACGACATCAATCGCCGGCTCGGCCGACATGCGCGTCACCGCCACCGTGGATCGCGCGACGGCCAACGTCGGCGACCTCCTCACCTACACCTTCGCGCTGAGCAACCTCGGCCCGACCGCGGCGAGCGGCATCTCGTTCGCCCCGACGCTCCCGAGCGGCGTCACGCTCCAGTCGATCTCGGCCCCGGGCCTCACCTGCGTCACGACGCCGGCCCCGAGCTGCACCGGCGGGGCGCTCGCCAGCGGCGGCGGCCCGATCAACGTCACCGTCACCGCGCGCGTGCAGACGGCCGCCTCCGGATCAAATGTCGCGAGCACCGGCACCGTGACGGCGAACGAGCTCGACCCGAACCCGCTCAACAACGCGGCGACCGCCAACACCGCGATCAACCCGGCGGCTGATCTCGTGCTCACGAAATCGGTGAACACCGCAGGCGCGAACATCGGCGACACCCTCACCTACACGCTCACCGCCACCAACAACGGCCCGGCGACCGCGACCGGCGTCACCGTCACCGACAACCTCCCGGCCGGCCTGAACCCCGGCACGGTCACCACCTCGCTCGGCTCGTGCACCACCACCGGCCAGGTCGTGAGCTGCAACCTCGGCACGCTCGCCAGCGGCGCCAACGCGACCATCACGATCACCGGCACGGTTCGCGCCGCGGCCGCCTCGAGCACGATCAACAACACCGCGCAGATCGCTGGGAACGAGTTCGACCCGACCCCGGGCGACGCGACCACGCTCCCGGCCACGACCGCCATCGGCGCGGCCGCCGACCTGGTCGTCACGCAGACCGTCGACCAGCCATCCGTGAACGTGGGCGACGTCGTGAACTACACGGTCGTCGTGCGCAACAACGGCCCGCAAGCGGCCACCGGCATCAACCTCAGCGACGATCTCCCGGCGGGGGTCACGGTGCTCTCGATCACCCCGGCGCAGGGCACCTGTGGCACTGGCGATCCGTTCAGCTGCGCGCTGGGCACCCTCGCCAGCGGCGCGCAGACGACGGTCGTCATCCAGGCCCGCGTGACGGGCGCCGCCTCGTCGACCTTCCCGAACGTCGCCTCCGCCACGGCGACCCAGTTCGACCCGAACACCTCTAACAACGCCGCCACCGCCGCCACCTCGACCAACCCGGCGAGCGACCTGCGCATCAGCAAGACGGTCGACAAGCCCACGGCCAACGTCGGCGAGCTCGTCACCTGGACGATCACCGCGACGAACGACGGCCCGAGCCCGGCCACGGGCGTCACGATCACCGACACCGCCCCGAGCGGCGTCACGCTCGGCACGGTCACGCCGCCGTCGGGCACCACGTGCACCACGGCCGGCCAGGTCGTCTCGTGCAGCCGCACCGGCTCGCTGCCCAGCGGCAGCTCGATCGTCATCACGATCACGGGCACCGTGCAGACCTCGTCGGCCGGCTCGCCGGTGAGCAACTCGGCGACGGTCGCGGGCAACGAGTTCGATCCGAACACCGCCAACAACCTCTCGAGCGTCACGACGAACGTGAACGCCGCCGCCGACCTGCGGATCGCGAAGTCGGTCGACAAGCCCACGGCGAACGTCGGCGAGACGCTCACGTGGACCATCGTCGCCACGAACGACGGCCCGAGCACCGCCACCGGCGTGCAGGTCACCGACGACATCCCGACCGGCACCACGCTCGTGACGCGCACCTCGACGCAGGGCACGTGCAGCACGGTCGGCGTCCAGGTGGTTTGCGCGATCGGCTCGCTCGCCGGCGGCGCCAGCGCGACGGTCACCATCACGGCGACGGTCAACACGAGCTCGGCCGAGTCGCCCGTCGACAACACGGCGCGGGTCACGAGCTCCGTCTACGACCCCGATCCGGCCGACAACCTCTCGACGGCCAGCACCTCCGTCGGCCCGGCCGGCGATCTCCAGCTCTCCGCGGCCGTCGGCTCGCCCACGGCTGAGGTCGGCGACCTCGTCACCTACACCCTCACGGCCCGCAACAACGGCCCCTCGGCGCAGGCGGGCGTGAGCATCACCGACACGCTCCCGACGACCCTGCAGATCATCGGCACCCCGACCAGCTCGCAGGGCGGCTGCTCGGTGACGGGCCAGACGGTCACGTGCGCGCTCGGTGGACTCGCGAGCGGCGCCACGGCCACCGCGACGATCCAGGCCCGCGTCCGCTCGACCGGGTCGAACCAGGCCATCACCAACCCGGCGTCGGTGACGGGCACGCGCTTCGATCCCGTGCCGGCCAACAACAGCGACTCGGTCGCGATCACCGTCGGCCCGGCCGCTGATCTCGTCGTCACCCACACGGTGAACCAGCCCGCGGTGAACGTCGGCGACACTGTGGTTTACACCGTGATCGTGCGCAACACCGGCCCGGAGACGGCGACCGCGGTGCAGCTGAGCGACGTGCTCCCGGCGACCACCACCATCGGTGGCGCGATCACGACGAGCCAGGGCACCTGCACCGCCGGTAGCCCGATCACCTGCGCGCTCGGCTCGCTCGCCTCGGGTGCGACCGCCACGATCACCGTGCCGCTCCACATCGACAGCGGCGCCAACCAGCTCTTCACGATGACCGCGACGGCCACGGCCGCCCAGCATGAACCGACCCCGGCCGACAACACGGCGGCCGCGTCGACCTCGACGGGCTCCGCCGCCGACCTCTCCATCACGAAGACTGCCGACAAGCCGACGGCCAACGTCGGCGAGACGATCACGTGGACGCTCACGGCCAGCAACGCGGGCCCGAGCCCGGCGACCGGCGTCACGATCACCGACACCATCCCGGCCGGCATCACGGGCGTCACGGCGACCCCGGGCTCCGGCGTGAGCTGCACGATCGCCGCCGGCACCGTGAGCTGCACCGTCCCCGGCCCGTGGGCCAGCGGTTCTCCGCGCACCGTCACCCTGACTGGCACGGTCGCGCGCAGCAGCGCCGGCTCGCCGCTGAGCAACACCGCGACGATCGCGGGCGCCGAGTTCGACACGAACACCGCCAACAACAGCTCGTCGGCGACCACGAACGTCAGCGCGGCCGCCGATCTCCAGATCACGAAGACCGCCGACCGCGCGAACGCCAACGTCGGCGACGTGATCACGTGGACCGTCTCGGTGTTCAACGACGGCCCGAGCGCAGCCGCCGGCGTCACGATCACCGACGATCTGCCGTCCGGCACCACGCTGATCTCCGCCGTCCCGTCGGCGGGAACGTGCGCGACGGTGGGCGTCCAGGAGGTGTGCACCATCGGCACCGTGGCCGGCGGCGCGTCGGCCACCGTCACGCTCCGTGCGCGCGTCGACGCGAGCGCTGCCGAGACTCCCGTCGTCAACGCCGCGCGGGTGACCTCGTCGACGTTCGACCCGGACCCGTCGAGCAACCTGAGCAGTGTCTCGACCGCGGTGAGCAAGTCGATCGATCTCTCGACCACTGCCGCTGTCGATCGCGCCACCGCGAACGTCGGTGATCAGCTCACCTACACGTTCGTGGTGCGCAACGCGGGCCCGTCGTCGTCGACCGGCACCACGTTCACCCAGCAGCTCCCGGCGAATACCACCTACGTGAGTTCGTCGGCGACGCAGGGCGGCTGCTCGCAGAGCGGGACGACCCTCACGTGCAACCTCGGCACGCTCGCCTCGAGCGCCGACGCCACCGTCACCGTGCGGGTGCGCGCCGATCTCCCGTCGGCCGGCACCACGGTGAACGCGCGCGGCACGGCCTCGGCCACCGAGCTCGACCGCGACGCCAGCAACGACCAGTCGCCGATCGTCTCGACCGCCATCGGCGCGGCCACCGATCTGCGCGTCGCCGTCGATGCCGATCGCTCGAGCGCGGCCGTCGGCGACACGATCACCTATCTCGTCACCGTCACGAACGATGGCCCGAGCGGCGCGACGAACGTCGCCCTGACCAACACGCTTCCGGCGAACGCGACCATCGTGAGCGTCACGCCGTCGCAGGGCAGCTGCGCGCCGACGGGCAACCCGAGGAGCTGCGCGATCGGCTCCCTCGCCTCGGGCGCCTCGGCCACGCTCACCGTCGTGGTGACTGCCGACGCGGGCGCGGCCGGCACGGTGCTCGCCGATAGCGCGAGCGTCACGGGCGACCAGTTCGATCCCACCCTCTCCAACAATTCGGCCTCCGATGGCACCGCCGTCGGTGATGCCGCCGATCTGCGGGTGACCAAGACCGCCGATCGCGCGACCGCCGACGTGGGCGATGTCGTCACCTGGACGATCACCGCCAGCAACCTCGGGCCGCGGCCGGCCACGGGCGTCACCCTCACCGATGTGGTTCCGGCGGGCGTGACGATCCAATCGGTCACGACGTCGGCAGGCACCTGCTCCGGCACGGGCCCGATCACGTGCGCCCTCGGCGGCCTGGCGGTCGGCGCGAACGACACCATCACGATCGTCGGCCGCATCGGCTCCGGCGCTGGCGCGACGGTGCTGAGCGCCCAGGCGAGCATCACGGGCAACGAGCTCGATCCGAACCCGGCCAACAACACGGCCTCCGTGCCAACCACCGTCGGCCCGGCCGCGGATGTGCGGATCACGAAGTCGGTGAGCAACGCCGGCCCGCAGATCGGCGATGCGGTCACGTGGACCCTCCAGGTGTTCAACAACGGCCCGCAGGCTGCGGCCGGCGTCACGGTCACCGATGTGGTGCCCAGCGGCGCGCCGATCGACGCGGTCACGTCGTCGCAGGGCACGTGCACGCAGAGCGGTCAGTCCGTCACCTGCGCCATCGGCGCGGTGGCGTCGGGCGGCTCGGCCACGGTGACGATCACGGCGCATGTCGCGACGAGCGCCGGCGGTGCCGTCCTCGACAACTCCGCCACCGTCGCCTCCGCCACGCGAGACCCCGACACGTCGAACAACACCTCGCTCGCGCCGTCGACCGCTGGCCCGGCCGCCGATCTCCAGGTGGCCCTCGCGGCCGATCAGCCGAACGCGACCGTCGGCCAGCGGATCGGGTGGACCGCGACCGTCGGCAACGCGGGCCCGCAGACCTCGACCGGCACGGTCACCACGATCACGCTCCCGAGCGGCCTTGAGAACGTCACCGCCACGGTGCCGGGTGGTACGTGCGCGGTGAGCGGCACCACGGTCACCTGCCAGGTGGCGGATGTGCCGACCGGTGGCAGCGTTGCCATTTCGGTGAAGGCCACGGCTGGCCGCGACACGGCCGAGAAGTCGCTCTCGGCGAGCGCCGTCGTGGGTGGCAGCCGCCCCGATCCGGTGCCGTCGAACAACGCCTCGGCCGCCTCGGTCGTGAGCGTCCCGGCTGCGGTTGACCTCGTCGTCACGAAGAGCGCCGACAAGCCGTCGGCCGGCCCCGGCGAGACGGTCACGGTCACCACGCTGGTGCACAACAACGGCCCGTCGACCGCCACCGGCGTGATCCTCACGGACGTGATCCCAGCGGGCGTGACGGTGTCGAGCGTCGAAACCACCCAGGGCACGTGCACCGTGAGCGGCACCAGCATCACCTGCGACCTCGGGACGATCCCGAACGGCGGCGACGTGACCGTCACGCTGAAGGTCCTCGTCAACCAGGCGGGCGCCGCGAACGCGCTCCTCAACGAGAGCACGGTGACGAGCGCGGAGTTCGACACCGACGGCTCGAACAACTCCGCCGTGGTCAATACGCCCGGCCCGCAGTCGACCCAGTCCGGTCAGGCGGCCACGCCGCAGGCCAAGCTGGAGCTCACGAAGCAGGTCGACAAGGCCTCGCCGGTGGTCGGCGGCGCCGTGGTGTGGACGATCACCGCGAAGAACGTCGGCACCGCCCCGGCGACCGGCGTGCGGATCGTCGACGCGCTCCCGGCCGGCCTGGAGTACGTGCAGACGAAGGCGTCGGGCGGCACGTGCAGCCGCAATGCCCGCACGATCACCTGCGTCGTCAGCTCGCTGGCGGCCGGCAAGAGCGTGCAGATCAAGATCACGACGAAGGCCGTGGTGGCGAACGCCGAGATCGCGAACATCGCGACGGTGAGCGCTGCTGGCGGCGGTGCGGGCGACGTGCTCGCGGCCCGCGCATCGTCGGCGCTGAAGGCGAGCGGCGCACCGTTCCTCGTCCTCGGTGCCAAGCCGCTCGAGCCCTACACGCGCCCGGGCCGCCGCGTCCGCATCGCGTTCAAGCTCACGAACGTCGGCCAGGCCGCCGCGAAGAACACCACCGGCTGCTTCACCCTGCCGCGTGGCGTCGTCCTCCTGCGCAAGCCCGCGGGGCTCACCCAGCGCGGCGCGAAGTTCTGCCTCAACGCCCCGAACCTCGCGCCCGGCAAGTACAAGCGGTTCGTGCTCTCCGCCCGCGTCGTGGGCTCCGCCGGCACCAGCCGCCCGACGCTCTCCGCCACCTCGGCCAACAGCCGCGTGAAGATGGAGGCCTACCCCCTCGTCATCCGCGGTCTGCGCGCCGCACGCGGCAACGGCGTCACCGGCTAAGGCGCGCCTCCGCCAGCGAGGGTCGGCGCCGGCGTGGCGCCGGAGGCTGGCGAGGGGTCGGCGCTGGCGTGGCGCCGAACGCTCGCGAGGGGTTCCCGAGTTGGTGCCACGGCTCCAGGGGGCGAGGGGTCTCGGCTGGCGCTCGTCGGCACCGAGGGCGGAGCAGCTCGAGACGACTGCGCCAGCGGCGAGGCGTGCCGAGGCGTTCTGTCGAAAAATGTCCGGTGTGCGGGCGGACATCCTTTCGACAGAACCCGTTGGGGCGTCGGGTTGGCGAGTTCTGTCGAGAGATCAGGCCCGCCGCGGACCCGATTCTTCGACAGAACCCGTTGGGGCGTCGGGTTGGCGAGTTCTGTCGAGAGATCGGGCCCGCCGAGCCTGATTCGTCGACAGAACCCGCCCGCCGCCGCGGAACCGGTCGCCGTGGCGGGTTTGGTGTCACGTCGGGTGCCGCCGCCTGGCCGGCCGCCGACCACGGGCCCGACGCACGCGCTGGCCGGCCGCCAGCGCTTCCCCGCCCTCGTCGATCTCGCGCTGGGCCAACGCATTGAGTTGCCGACGCAGCGGGCGCGCCAAACGAATTGACCGTCGCGCCGGAAGCTTCGAGCCGTGAGCGATGTGCAGGCACGCGAACGAGGGGCTCGTCTCAGCGCGGCTTCGTCGTTGCCGAGGCGCCGCCGAGCGCAGTGGCGCCGCTGGTCGACGCGATCATCGCGGCGTTCCCCACGGCAAGCGGCCTCGCGCAGTCCGACGTGCTCGACGCCCTCATTCGGCACGCCCCGTCGCAGGCCCGGGACGACGAAATCCGGTCGATTGCCGACGGGCCCGACGACTCGCTTGCCGAGCGAGCCGCTCGCGAGGTAGCCCGGTGGGGCCGCTGGGCGTGAGCGCCCAGCTAGCCCAGCTCGGCCAGCCGCCGCTCGAGCTGGCGGCGCACCGGCCCCGCGAGCGGCAGCGCGAGCGCGGCCGCGTACGCGGCTGCCGCGTCCGCGGTGCGCCCCGTCCGGGCGAGGTACTCGGCGCGGGTGGCGTGCGAGAGCGGGTAGGTGGTGAGGCCGGTGATGGCGTCGACGGCGGCGAGGCCGGCGGCTGGCCCGTCGCGCTCGGCGAGGGCGACGGCGCGGTTGAGGGCAACCACCGGCGTCGGCTCGATGCGGAGGAGCACGTCGTACCAGGAGGTGATGGCGGCCCAGTCAGTGTCGTCCCACGAGGCGGCAAGGGCGTGGCAGGCGGAGATGGCGGCCTGAACGACGTAGGCGTCGGGCTGATCGGGGGAGTGGGCGAGCCCCTCGCCGAGGCGCATGGTTCCCTCGACGATGGCGGCGCGGTCCCAGCGGGCGCGGTCTTGGTCGGCGAGGAGCACGGGCTCTCCGGTCTCCGGGTCGAGGCGGGCGGCCCGGCGGCTGTCATGGAGGAGCATCAGCGCGAGCAGGCCGCAGGCGGTGGGTGACTCGGGCAGCAGGGCGTGAAGCAGGCGGCCGAGCCGGAGGGCCTCGTCGACGAGTGCGGGCCGGAGCGGCACCTCGCCGCCGGTGGCCGCGTAGCCCTCGTTGAAGAGGAGGTAGACGGTGGCGGCCGCACCGGTGAGGCGGGCGGGCAGCTCGTCGGCGGGCGGGATCGTGAACGGGATCGACGCCTTCGCGATCTTGTTCTTGGCGCGCGTGAGGCGCTTGGCCATCGTCGGCTCGGGGACGAGGAACGCGCGGGCGATCTCCTCGGTCGAGAGGCCGCAGAGCAGGCGCAGACAGAGCGCGGCCTGGGTCTCCGGAGCGAGCGCCGGATGGCAGCAGAGGAAGACGAGCCGCAGGACGTCGTCGTCCGCCGGCCCGTGCTCGCCGAGCGGCGGCAGGTCGACGCCGGCGGGTTCGTTGTCATCCACGGCCAACCGGGCGGCCTCGCCCTCGAGCTCGTCGCGGCGCGCCTCCCGGCGGATCAGGTCGATCGCGCGGTTGCGGGCGGTGCTGATCAGCCACGCCCGGGGCTCGTCGGGCACGCCGCCCGTCTCCCACGCCCCGAGCGCGGCGATGCAGGCATCCTGCGCGCAGTCCTCGGCCCGCTGCACATCGCGGAGGAGCCGAACGAGGGGCGCGAGGATGCGAGCCCAGTCGGCCCGCACCGCATCGCGCAGTGCCCGCTCGGTCTGGGCGCGCCGTGACGACGTCGACCGGGCCCCGGACCCTGTCATCGAGGGTGCGGCTCGCCGGTCGTCGGGCTCAGGGCCGGTCATCGCGTCGCTTCACCCGCGAGGCGTCGTCGCTCGTCTGCGTCGGCGTGAGCGCGCTCAGCCCATGCCGCCGCTGAAGTCGATCGTCGGTCGCACCTCGATGCGCCCCGTGCCATCCCAGGCGGCCGGGATCGTGGCGGCGATGGCGATGGCGGCGTCGAGGTCGTCGGCCTCGATCAGATAGAAGCCGGTGAGCGCCTCCTTCGTCTCCGCATACGGGCCGTCGGTCGCGACGATCTCCCCGCCCTTGCCACCGTCGACGTGCAGCGTGGTCGCCGTCGGCGTGGGGTAGAGCGCGGCACCGCCTCGGATGGCCGCGGCGGCAGCCTCGGCGAACGCGCCGTACTCGGCCGTCGTCTCGGCGTATTCCGGCAGGGACCAGTCGACGTCGGTGCTGTAGATCAGCGTGGCGTACTGGGGCATGGTCGTGCTCCTCGTGTGGGTGACTCGCGGCCGGCGGGAGTGCCGGCTCACCCTACGGACGAACGCGTCCGCCGCCAAGGACAGCCTTGCCCAACGCTGGCGCATAGCCACTCATCCATCGCGAGCGACCCCGCCCGAGACCGTTCTGGCATGCGTTGTTCCCCGCGGTGGGGAGGAACGCATGCCAGAACGGGCCTGGGCCGGCCTTCGGTTGGGTGACGGGCGACAAATTGGCCCTGGCAAGGTGCGCGTGTCGCCGGTTGCTACTTCGTGAGCTTGTAGACCGTGCCCGAGCCGCTCGTGGCGTAGAGCTCGCCGTCGGTGTCGGACCCGAAGCTCGTGAGCTGGGGGACGCTGGCGGCCTCGCGGCGGATCGGGCCGACCCCGTCCCCCTTGGGCTCGACGCTCCAGAGGCGGCCGGAGCAGAAGTCGCCGTACACGTAGCGGCCCTTGAGCGCGCCGATCTTGGTGCCGGAATAGATCTCGCCGCCCGTGATCGAGCACCCGTCGTCTCCGTGGCGGTAGGCCGCGACGGGCCAGATCAGTCGGCCGTCGCCGGAGAGGGCGTCGTCGCCGGCGGTGTCGCGCTGGCCGCCCTCGAACACGCTCCATCCGAGGTTCGGCGCCTTGCTCTCGCCGAGCGGGATGCGGTCGACCTCCTCGATGGCGTTCTGGCCGACATCGCCGACCCACAGCTCGTTGCGACCCTTGTCGAACCAGAACCGCCAGGGGTTGCGCAGGCCGTAGGCGACGTCGAGCCAACGGATCGTGCCCGACGTGGAGACCGTTGTGCGGACGATCTTGCCGAGGATGGACGACTCGGTCTGCGCGACTCGGTTCGGGTCGTCGGCCGAGCCGCCGTCGCCGAGGCCGAAGTAGAGCGTGTTGCCGGCGCCGAAGATCACGTTGCCGCCGTTGTGGTTGGAGAACGGCTGCTTCACGCGCAGCAGGGTGCGCACGAGCCGAGCCCGCTTGGCGCTCGAGCCCATCTTCCAGAGCTCGACGCGCGAATCGCCGGCCTTGTTCGTCGACGAGAGCACGAGCAGCTTGCTCTTCGCGTAGTCCGGGAGGAACGCCACGCCGAGCAGGCCCTGCTCGCCCTCGGCCTTGGTGCGTGATGCGATCGAGAGCTTGAGGATCCGCTTGCCGCTGCGCACTCGGTAGAGCTGGCCGTTCTGCTGGGCGACCCACACGCCGGCCGAGTCTCCAGGGGCGTGGCCGACCCACAGCGGCGCCTTGAAGCCCCGCGCGAAGGACTTCACCGCGAACGTGCGGCCCGGGCCGGCGGGCTGCGGTTGGGCCGACTCCGGCGGCGTGGGGAGGGCTGCGGCCTGGCTCGTGGCGACGACGCCGGGCGGGACGGGCCGCGCCTCGGCCGCGGCGGCGAACGCGAGCAGCATGGCGCCGAGGGACACCGTGGCGGTGCGCCGCCAGGCGCGGGCGAGCTGGCGGCGGCGGGCGGAAGCGGACGCAGGCATGCGATCCAGTATCGAGCCGGGGGCGGGCGCGGTAGCGTCCGGTTCATCGACGCGTCGACGCTCACTGCCCTGCTCTCAGCACTCGGGCTCGCCGGCGCCGGCGGCCTGAACGCCTGGCTGCCGCTGCTGCTCGTCGCCGTGCTCGGCCGCGCGGGCTGGATCGACCTGGACCCATCGTTCGCAGATCTCGCCCGCACGCCGGTGATCCTGGCCCTGATGGCGCTCTTCGTGCTCGACTTCGTCGCCGACAAGGTGCCCGCCGTCGATCACGCCATGCACGCCGTCGGCACGCTGATCCACCCGGCCGCGGGTGCCGCGCTGTTCGAGGTGCAGGCCGGCGGGCAGGTGCCGCTCGTCGTCAACCTCCTGGCGGGCGCCACGGTCGCCGGCTCGCTCCATGCCGCCCGCGCCACCGCCCGCCCGGTGATCAACGGAGCCAGCGCCGGCCTCGGTGCCCCGCTCGCTTCGCTCCTGGAAGACCTCGCGAGCGTGTTGCTCGTGATCGTCGCGTTCCTGCTGCCGCTCGTCGCCGGCATCACCGTGATCGTGATGCTCGTCGGCGCGTTCATGATCGCCCGCAAGGCCCGGCGGGCCCTCAAACGCCGCGCCGAACTCGCGAGCACCCCGCGCTTCCCCGGCGCCCCGAGGCGCGGCCGCGACCAGGGCGGCGGCCCCCACAAGGGCCCCACCGGCGGCGGCGCAGGGCCCGGCAGCCGGCCCTCGCGCTGAGCCCCAGCGGGTTGTCGACGTGGACTGGTTTGCCGTCGCATTGCGCGGGCAGACCAGCCGAATGGGGTGCCGGGGCTCGGGCTGGGTGTGCCACCGTGAGTCGCGATGGGTGACGTGCTCCTCAAAGCCCTCCTGGCGGTGGTCGTCCTCTATGGGGTCGTGGTCGCTGCGGTTTGGTGGTACGCGCGGCGCGCCGAGCCCGCCACGCTCCGCGAGGCCGCGAGCTTCGGCCCCGACCTCGTGCGGCTCGTCCGCGGCCTCCTCGCCGGCGGCGGCTTCACGCGGCGGGCCCGGGTCGCGCTCGGCGCCCTGCTGCTCTACCTCGCCCTGCCGATCGACCTCGTCCCCGATCCGATCCCGCTCATCGGCTGGGCCGACGACCTCGTCCTCGTCGTCCTCGTGCTGCGGGGCGTGACGCGCCGCGCCGGCACCGACGTGATCCGCGCCCACTGGCCGGGCGGTCCCGCCGGGCTGGCGGTGCTCCTGCGCCTGCTGCGTCTCAGCTAGCGCGTGACGTTTTCGTACAGGGTCGAGACGAGAACGTCCCGGGCTGGCCGTTCGGGTCGTCGGCGCGTGACGTTTTCGGACAGGGTCGGAACGAAAACGTCACCCGCTCAGCGCTCGGTGGTCTGCCACACCTTGCGGAGCGTCTCGTGGACGGTCCAGGTGGTGCGGGTGCCGCGGCGCAGGACGCCCATGGTCCCGGGGCCGAGATCGAGCGTGTCGCCGCCCTCAATCTCGACGGTCGCGCGGCCGGAGAGGACGACGAACAGCTCGTCCTCCTCCACGTCGGTCGCGGTGCCCGGCGTCATCTCCCAGATGCCGCGCGTGACGCTGCCGTCAGGCGACTTATCGATCACCGCCATCGCGAACGTCGGCGAGCCCGCCACGATCGACGCCGGACCGGGCGCCGGGAGCGGCTCGAGTGGCGCACTCGCCACATCGACGGTGAATCCGAGGACGGGTGCGTCAGCCAACGCGTACTCCTGGGTGGTGGGGTCCTGTCAGCCCGCCGGGCCGTGTCGACGATCCCGCCTCGTACTGGCGGTTCTGTCGACAGGGTTGGGCTGACAGGACGGCGTGAGCGGGTCGTGTCGGCGATCCCGCCTGCTCGAGGCGGTCCCGTCGACGCGGTCGGTCAGCGGGCGCGCGGCTCACGAGTCGAAGCCGAGGCCGGCGCGGTCGAGGGCCTTGAGCCAGAGGCTGCGGCGGCCCTCGCGCTCGTCGGCGCGGGCGAGCTCGCGACGGGTGAGCTGGATCGCGGCGGTGCGCAGCGGCTCGGGCGGGAACGGCGTCGGCTTGGAGCGGACGAACTTCAACTGCGTGGCCTCGGTGGTGCGCCCGTCGACGAGATCGAGCGCGACCCGCGCCCCGAAACGCGTGGCGCCCACCCCGAGGCCCGTGTAGCCCGCGGCGTAGGCGACGCGGCCGTCGTGCGCGGTGCCGAAGAACACCGAGAACCGCGAGCACGTGTCGATCGGGCCGCCCCAGCGATGGGTGAAGTGCAGCCCGCGGAGCTGCGGGAACAGCGCGAAGAAATGCTGGGAAAGCTTGGTGAACGTGGGGAGGTGGTCGTCGAGGTGTGGCCCGACGGGGTTGCCGTAGCGGTAGACCGCGTCGTAGCCGCCGATGAGGATGCGGTCGTCGGCGGTGAGGCGCAGGTAATGGAACTGGTTGCCGCAGTCCGAGAGGCCCTGCCGCCCCTGCCAGCCGATGCTCGCGAGCTGCTCGGCGCCCAGCGGCTCGCTCATCAGCACGTAGTCGTACACCGGCACGATCCGCCGACGCATCGAGGGTACGAGCGGGTCGTAGGCGTTGGTGGCCAGAACGACCCGCTCGGCCTCGACGACGCCGCCATCGGTGCGTACCTCCACCGGCCCGCCCCGATCGCCGCGATAGTGGGCGGCGGAGCTGACGAGCCGACGGCCGCCGCCGGGGCCTTGCCCCGACGCGATCCCTCGCACCGCCGTGCCCTCGTGGAGCCGCACGCCGAGCTCGAGCGCCGCCCGCCGCAGGCCCGTACCGAGCTTGCCGGGATGCACGATCGCCGCGCCGTCGCGCTGCACCACCGCCGCGCGGATCAGCGGCGAGTCGATGAGCAACCGGGCCGTCGGGCCGTCGAGGGCCTCGCAGTCGTAGCCGAACCGCCCGCGCAGCTCCGCCTCCTCCTGCGCCCAGGGCTCCTGGTAGGCCTCGAGCATCACGTCGACGATGCCGCGCTCCTCGAGGTCACAGTCGATGCCATGGCGGCGCACGTCGGCCAGCAGGCCCGCGTAGTTGGCGCGCGCGAGTCGCTCGAGTACCTCCATCTCGTCGGGGAACCGACTCAGGCCGTTCGCCAGCCCGTGCGTCAGCGACGCATCGAGGAACCCGCCGTTGCGCCCGCTCGCCCCGTGCCCGGCGCGGCCACTCTCGAGCACGACCACGTCGCGGTCCGGCTGATCGGTCTTCGCGTGGATCGCCGCCCACAAGCCGGTATAGCCGGCGCCGACGATCACCAGATCCGCCCGCTCGCGCGTGGTGAGCGGCGGCTCGGGCGGCGTGCCATCGTCCAGCCCGTCGAGCCAGAACGACTGCGGTTTCGCCGATGCGATCGCCGCCAGCTCGTCGGCGGTCGGGGGAGTCTTGGGCCAAGGAGTTGCCATCGAGTGCCGCCCCAGCCTCCCGCGCCCACCGGCGTGAGGCAACCCGCGGACCACCACCCCCGGACCACGCCGGCATGACGCTCTGCCCCGACGTGTGGACGGATCAGCCGGCTGCTGCGGGATCTGTCCACACGTCGGACGAAGGCCGCCCGACGACGCCGCGAGGCACGAAATCCGGAGGGAGCAGGCACTCTCGAAGGGGGCTGCCGGGGCGCCGGTCGAGGGGGTAGCGTGGCATCCCCGCCGACTGAAATCCGCCCCCTTCCCGACGAAGGTCGCGCCCCTCCTCGTATGCACGCCACGACTCCCACCATCCACCTCATCGCCCGTCCGCAGGTCGACGTCGAGGGGATGCGGGCGTACCTCGAAGACGTCGGCGGCACCAGCTGGCTCGACCGCCGCATCGACGAAGTCGGCGGCCCCGAAGGCCTCAACGGCGCCGAGATCCTCGCCGAGTTCGGTGGCCGCGCCTGCTACCGCTCCTGGGAACCGGGCCTCAACCCGAACGTCACCCGCACGCGCACCGACCAGCACGAGTACTTCGGCAACATCCTCGCCAGCGCCCACGGCTCCGTCCTCGAGCACGCGAACTTCAGCTTCGCGTTCCGCAACGTCAGCCGCGTCGCCACGCACGAGATCGTCCGCCACCGCGCCGGCGCCGCCTACAGCCAGGAGAGCCTGCGCTACGTGCGGCTGGTCGACATCGGCTTCCGCGTGCCGCCGGCCCTCGAGCCCCTCCAGAACCAGGTGATCGAGCTCGTCGAGAAGCTCGAGGAGTTCCAGGTGAGCGCCGCCGAAGCCCTCAAGATCGACGAAGACGGCGTGCCCTTCCACTACAAGAAGGAAGTCACCAGCGCCCTCCGCCGCCTCGCGCCCATCGGCCTCTCCACCGACATCATCGTCACCATGAACGTCCGCACCCTGCGGCACGTGATCGAGATGCGCACCGCCCCCGGCGCCGAAGAAGAACTCCGCACGATCTTCGACCAGGTCGCGCGGATCGCTCAGCGCGAAGCGCCCGGCCTCTTCCAAGACTTCACCCAGGACGCCGAAGGTTCCTGGGTCCCGACCCACAGAAAAGTCTGACGCTGGCGGGTGTCGGCGTCGGGTTTCCGCCGGCGGGTGGGTAGCCCGGCTCCGCTTCGGAGGCGCATTCTCGTCGGCTCATGGGACTTGGCCTGTCCGGGTAAGGCTCAGCTCCGCCGGGCCACCCACCCACCGGCTGCTCCGCGACGCCGCCCGCGCTGGCGTCCCCTTCCTGGCCTGAGTCGGCTGGGGTTCGTCTTGTGAATCGACGCGCGCTGCATGTCGTCTGAGTCCGAGGGGTCTGGGGCGCCTCGGGCGGCCGCAGTCCTAGGGGTTGTTGCGGTC
>JAGIBJ010000106.1:59373-98187 GCA_017744415.1 Solirubrobacteraceae bacterium | reverse complement strand
CCTTGCTCGTCGTGGTGAGCTGGTCGTCGACGAGCTTGCCCGTCGTCGGGCCCGAACTCACGAACCCGACGCTCGCGGTCACGGGCAGGAAGCCGAGCGCGGTGAACCGCCCCTGCGTGTCGTTCAGGTGCAGGTCGGCGGTGACGTTGCCGGTGACGACCCCGAGGGTCGCTGCCACCGAGCCGGTGAGGGGCATCGAGCCCTTCGTGAGCGTGTTCAGCGTCGTGCTTCCCTGCAGCGCGTAACTGAACTTTGCTGTGGTCTCCGACGGTGTTGGGGTCGGCGGACCGGTCGGGGTCGGCGTCGGGGTCGGCGTCGGCGTCGGCGTCGGGCCGCCTGCGATGACCGGGACCTTCAGGAACTGCGTCTCAGGCATCGTGCAGGCCACTTCCTGGTGGCCGACTCCGTACTCCGTGAACACGAAGTCCCCGAACGAGTACCCGAGGGTGTCGCCGGCCTGGCTGTACTGCCCGCCGAGCAACAGCTCCCCGAGCGGGAACTCGACGACGACGGCGTCGCCGGTGCTCGCCCCGGCGCGGCCCGACACGCCGCCGGAACTTCCGAGTTCGCCGCCGATCTTGAGGAGGATGGCCTCGGGGTCGACGATCTTGCGGCCCTCCGGCAGATCGGCGCCTTGGTACGTCAGGCGGATGACAGCGTCCCTCGCCGACAGCGGCTCACCGGGCACGCCGCTCGTTTGGACGGTGCCGATCAGGTCGACCGAAGGGTGCGAGAGCGTTGCCGGCGGATCGTAGGTGTTCGGGTTGCGCGTGCACGTCGCGGTCGCTGAGGGCGACGTGCGGCGGTCTGAGGGCGCCGAGCCGACGTACGTGTAGTCGGAGTTCACGGATCCGCCAGCGGTGCGGATGGTGATCGTGGCGGGGCCGGAGGGGTAGGCCGGCATGGTGAGATCCAGCCCGGTGTCGGTGATGTTCGTCGCCTTCACCAGGGAACCGCCCGTCGTGCCCTTGCTGGCGACGGTGGCGGTGAGCCCGCTGACGGCGAGGCCGCTGCCGCTCACGTGCACCGTGGTGCCGCCGAGCGAAGGGCCGCTGCTCGTGGAGATCGCGGTCACCTTCGGCGCCGCGGGGAGCGGACTGAACGCCGCGAGCGTGCGGTAGGTGCTCGCGGGCGTGCAGTCGAGCGATGCGGTGCCGCCCGCGGCAAGCCCGACCCGCGCGTGGTAGGCCTTGAGTCCGATCGTCACCCGACCGTCGGTGGGCAGCGTGTGGAAGGTGGTCGACGCGGCATTGCCCGATCCGAATCCGAGCGCGTTGCCGTCGGCCGAGCTCGGGATGAGGAAGTCCGGGCTCGGGATCGAAAAGATCGAGTCTGGGTCGCGCGGGCTGGCGTCCGTCACGAGATCGAGCGACGACTCCACCGCGCCGGTGACGTCCGCCTCGATGGAGGTGACCGTGCCGGAGCCGCTGAGCGTGGCGAGCGGCCCGCTGGCGGCGTTGCCGTCGACGGAGAGCGCGGTGCGGAACTCGCCGAGTGGCACCGCCGATCCGAGGCGTGGCTTGTACGGCTCGGGGATGTACTGCGTGCCCGTCGATTCCGGGGCGTAGAGCCGCGGGTAGGAGTCGTCGTAGACGAAGTTCGACGAGAGCTTCGCGTCGAACTTCGCTCCCCCGAGCGAGCACTGCAGGGGGGTGTCGACCGTGTTGGTCGGCGGGAACGCCCCGAAACCGGCTCGCCCGAGCGGCGTCGGTTCCGATGTCTCGTTGCCCACCGTGACGGCGAAGTCGCCGAAGTAGACGGTGTTCCCGAAGCGACCGGCAATGGTCACGGTGATCGTGTGGTCGCTCTTCACGGCGAAGTCCCGCACGGCCCCCGGGGAACCGTTCACGGTGACCTGCGTCGCGCCAGTGAACCCGGAGCCGCTGAGCGTCACGGTCGCATCAGAGCCGACGGCGTAGATCCACGGTGTGGAGATGCCCGTGATCACGGGTGGACCGGCGGCGTGCGCGGCCGACGCGGCTCCGGCGAGTGATGCGGCGGCGAGCAATACCGCTGGCGCGACAGGGAGCCCGCCGCGGCGGCGGGTGAGCGAATGGGACATGGGTACCCCTCTGCGATCCGGCACGATCGCGGTAGGACGAATGGGGCGTTCGGGGGTCGCGCCGTAGGGCTACGGTGCGTTTACTATAGGGCGCGTTGGCGGTCAGTCAACGGTTCGGCTGTCCTAAATCGCGCGCCGGCTCGCCCTGCTCGATGGCATGATCGAGCCGTGCTCCGCATCAGCGACGACCAGCGCCGCGCCCGGCTCCAGGTGCGTCACGGGCTGCACCCGCACCACCGGTTCGCGAGCGTCGAGGATCTGGCCCGTGGAGTCGTGGCGCTCCACGCGACCGACCCCGCGACGATCGTGCTTCAGGCGTGGGCGCGGATCGACGGCTTCCAGGCCGCCGACCTGGAGCGCGCGCTCTACGACGACCGCACGCTGATCAAGCACATGGCGATGCGCCGCACGCTCTTCGTGGTGCACCGCGAGGGCCTCCCCGCGATGCAGGCCGGCGCCTCCGAGCGGGTCGCCGGGCAGGAGCGCGGGCGCGTGAGCCGCGACGTCGAAAAGGCGGGTCTCGAGGCCGACGGGGCCGCCTGGCTCGCGGGCGCCGAGGCCGACGTGCTCGCCGCGCTCGCCGGGGGTCGCGAGGCGTCCTCGACGGAGCTACGCGACGAGCTACCGAGCCTGCAGCGCTCGATCCACTACGCGCCGCACAAGAGCTGGGGCGGCATGCAGCCGCAAGGCCCGCGCGTGATGACCGCCCTGTCTGCGGCCGGCAAGCTCGTGCGCACCACCAACCAGGGCACATGGACGAGTTCGCGTCCCCTCTGGGGCCTGATGGACGACTGGCTCGGCGAGCCGCTCGTGCCACCGACGACCGACGAGGGTGTGCGGGCGCTCGTCGAGGGGTGGCTGCGCGCGTTCGGCCCGGGCACGACCGCCGACATCAAATGGTGGCTCGGCGGCACCGTGAAGGCGACGAAGCAGGCGCTCGCCGAGCTGGAGGCCGTGGAGGTCGACCTCGATGGGGGTATCGGCTGGGTGCTCCCGGACGACACCGACGAGATCGACGATCCCGGCCCGGCGGCAGCGTTGCTCCCCAGCCTCGACCTCACCACGATGGGCTGGTTCGAGCGGCCCTTCTACCTCGGCGAGTACCGCCCGCAGCTGTTCGACAGCAACGGCAACGGCGGGCCGTCGGCGTGGTGGAACGGGCGGATCGTCGGCGGGTGGCGGCCAGCGCCGGGCGGCGGCGACCGCATCGAGCTGCAGCTCCTCGAAGACCCTGGCAAGGCCGCCCGCACGGCGCTCGAGGCCGAGGCCAAGCGGCTCGGCGAATGGCTCGCCGACATCCGCTTCGTTCCTCGGTTCCCGTCGCCGCTCAGCAAAGCGCCGTAGGCGCAGGCCGCCGGGCCGACCCGTGGGGAGACGGGCCGGCCGGCGACGAGCGTGAGCGGGCAGCTCGGCTCTGCCGAGGGCCTAGCGGCTGCGGATCGGGCGGGAGAGATCCGAGCGGTTGCCGGCGCCGTCGGCCACCTCGACGCGGAGGTCGAGGCGCGCGCCGCGGCTGCTACGGATCGCGGCCCGCGCGCGCGAGTCGAGGTTCACGGCCACGCGGTCGTAGCCGGCGCCACGCTCGACGGTCGTCTCGGCCGTGCCCGCCGTGTGGCCCGCGTACTTCACGCGCACCGTGCCCGAGCAGGCCTCGTCGCAGTTCACGGTGAGCTGCAGGCCGCCCTCCAGCAGGCGCGAGCGCAGCTGGGTGGACGACGACGACACGGAGAGGCCGGGCGCGGTCTTGTCGGCGTCGACGTCCCCGGCGGCGGCCAGGCCGACGATCGGCGACTTCGTCTGGATCACGAAGTTGCCACCCGTCGGGGTGGCGGTGCCGGTGTCGAGGTTCACGCGGTAGAGCCCGACGCGCGTGCCGCCAGCGGTCGTCGTGATCGCGGCGTAGCCGGCGTTCTGCTCGGCGATGTCGAATGCGATCGGTGCGCCCGTGGTGCCGAGCGGGCCGACGGTGCGCAGGGTGCCGTCGTTCGGCGGGTCCTGACGCACGAGCGCGTTCTTGGCGGCATCGAGCGCGAAGAGCGTCGTGGTCGTGCCGATCGGGAAGGCGTTGGTGTAGGCCGAGGCCGTCACCTTCGGGGCGGTGCCGGCGCCGGCATCGCCAGCCGCGTATTGCAGGGCGCCGTCGGCGACTCCGGGCGCGGTAGTCGGGCTCGGCGACGGGCCAGGCGTCGCCGGCGCCTCGGGCGTGGCGGTCGGGCTCGGCGTGACGGTGCGCGGCACGAGCTGGCCGGTCGACGGTTCGATGCGGAGGTTCTGACCCGCATTCGTCTCGACGCGGATCGCGTCGGCGACGGGGTTGAAGTCGAACCCGACGGCGTCGCCGGTCACGGCAGGCTCCAGGGCCTTGTCGCCGAGGTAGCGCACGCCGCCGTTGCGCGGGTTGATCACCACGAAGCGGTTCTTGTTCGTGAGCGCGTAGAGGCGCAGGTCGGCCGGCCGGAGATCGAGGCCGACGATGCGCTCGTCGGCCTGCAGGCCGCGGAGCGGCTTGGCGGGCACGCTCGTCGTGTTGTCGGACTGGAACTCGACGAGGTGGTTGTCGGCGGTGACGCCGTAGAACGCGGTGGCAGCCGAGGCGCCGGCCGGAATGGTGGCCGCGAGCGCAAAGGGCGCAAGGACAGCGGCGAGGCGACGAGTGGTGGACATGGGTTCCCTCCGTGGTGCTGGCGCCGGCCGGGAATGGACGCGGCGCCGGGTCTGTCACGTCGGAACTCACGGTGGTGCCGCCCGGAGCGCTGCCTCGCCTGATCTGGGCGCAAATGTCCATATCGAGCGTGGTCGACGGCGGGCAAACGGCGATCCTGGAGCACCCGACCGACGGCACGTTCACCGCTGCCGGCGTGACGAGCCCGCGGCTGACTAAGGGTCGGGGTTCAGCCGTGCGCCTGGAGGCGCGCGGCGAGCTCCGGCTCGTCGAGCCCGGCCACCTCGAGCACCTTGTCGCGCGAGGTTGGGCCGATGACGACCGTCACGTCGCGAGGGCGCACGCCGATCGCCCGCGCGACGACGGCGCACACCTCCGAGTTCGCGCGGCCGTCCTCCGGCGGTGCACCGACGCGCACGAGCAGGACGCCATCAGCGCGCCGGCCGGCGAGCCCCGGCCGTTTGGCCCGCGGCGTGACGCGGACGGCGAGGCGGACGGTGGTCATCGGCGCAGCTTCGCAGGCGTGCGGAGCCGAGCTCGACGCGCAGGCCAACTAGGCGTCGACTTCGATGCGCGGGCACAGCGGCCGGAGTGCGCACACTTCGCACGCCGGCCGCTGCGCAGCGCAGGTGCGTCGGCCGTGGCGCAGCAGGTTCACGTGGAACTCCCACGCCGCCCCCGGCGGCGTGAGCGCGAGCATCGTGTCGTGGAGCTCCTCGAGCGGCGCGCCGGGGCGGAACAGCCCGAGGCGCGTACCGACGCGCGAGACGTGCGTGTCGACGGGCACGTCGTCCATGCCGAAGCTGAAGAGCAGCACGCACGCGGCCGTCTTGCGGCCGACGCCCGGGAGGGCGCAAAGCTCCTCCTGCGCGGTGCGCAGCGGCAGGTCGGCGAGGTGGTCGAGCGAGAGCGGCTCGCCGATCGCCTCGAGGATCGCCTGGATCCGCACGCTCTTCACCTTCGAGATGCCGCCGCGGCGGATCGCCTCCTCGACGAGTTCCACCGGGGCGTCGCGCACGTCTTCCCACGTCGCGAAGCGATCGGTGAGGCCGAGGTAGGCGATATCGCGGTTGCGGTCGTTCGTCGACTGCGAGAGGACGGTGAGGATCAGCTCGCCGATCGGATCGCCGTGCGGCCGCTCGACGGGCACGCCGTACACCTGCCGCAGCCGACCAGCCAGCCGCCGGACCCGATCCGCGCGCGGGCGCCGCCAGTCGGCCTTGCTGACCGTCGCCTTCCCGCGCACCTGCGCGCCGGTGCGGCGAGCCGCAGGCACGCCTAGACGGCGCCCCAGGCCTGCACCACCTGTGCGGCGGCCTGCATCGCATCGGGGAGCGCGACGTTGAGCGCGGGGGCGTAGCCGCCGCTCGCGGCGAGCGCGGCGAGCAGCACGCCCGTGACGGCATCGCCGGCGCCGGCCGTGTTCTTCGGGAGCACGGGCACGCCGGGCACGCTGCGCGCCACGCCGCCCTCCCCGCGCAGGATGGCGCCGCGGTCGCCGGAGGTGATGACGACGTTGCGCGCCACGGCGCCCTGAAGTGCGGCGGCCGCGGCATCCGGCTCGGCCTCGCCGGTGAGCCACTCGGCCTCCTGGCGGTTCATCTTCGCGAGGAACGCTCCCTGTAGGAGCTCCATCGTCACCTCAACCATCTCCTGATGATCGAGCCAGCGATTCGGGCGCATGTTGGCGTCGACGACGAGCAGCTTGCCCTCTTCGAGCGCCTGCGCCCGTGCGCCGAGGGTGAGGCGGCGCTCCTGCTCGCCGAGCAGCGTGTTGGAGGCGAGCAGCACGATCTCGGCCTTGCGGATCGCCGGTGCGATGCGCTCGGCGGCAGGCACGAGCCCGAGGCCGGTGGTGCTGCCGTAGATCGCGTAGCTCGGCTCGCCACGATCGTCGACGGTGACGAGCGCGAGCGGGGTGCGGCCGCCACGCTCGTGCACGAGATCGGTGGTATCGATGCCCTCCTCGCGCAGTCGCTGCCCGAGCCAGTGGCCCCACGGGTCGTCGCCCACGCCACCGCAGATGCTCACCCGCGCACCTCGCCGGGCGGCCTGCACCGCGACGTTCGCTAGCGCGCCGCCGAAGTGGGGCACGAACGCATCGACGTCGGTGGGGTCGACGGCGGCCCGCTCGGCGACGAGATCGACGAGAGCCTCGCCGAGGCAGACGATGCGCATGGCGCGGATCGTACGGGGCTGCGCCGGCCCGGTGCCAGCCGCGGCCCGTAGGGCGAGCGGGCGATCAGGCTGGCTGACGCAGGCGCCGTGCTCGCGCCGGCAACCCAGCCGGGTAGGCGCGCCGGTGAAGGAGCGGCGCGAGCACCACCGTCGACGCGGTCACGGCGACCGCACCGGCGGCCGCGACGCCGAGCACCCACGGCACCGGCTGCTGCACGGCGAGCACGGTCATCGCCACGGCGGGCGGGTGCTCGAGGTCGAGCTGGCCCATCAGCGACGCGCTGAACGCCGCCGCCACCGCGGCGCCCACGGCATCCCCCGGGGCGAGCATCCCGACAGCGAGTCCAATCGCCGCCCCAATCGCGTACCCGCCGATCACGTTGCGGGGCCTCGCCCCGCGCGCGTGCGGGCTCGCGTGCCCCAGGGCCGCCGTCGCGGCGAACGGTGCGATGAGCAGCGATGCGTGGGTGAGCGCGCCGAGCGCCACCAGCCCAAGGAGCGCGCCCAACACGCCGGCAGCGAGGCGTGCGGCGTGGGCGGACGGGCGGGAGAGGGCGATCACGAGCCGGAGCTTCACGATCATCGCGATGCGCGTCCAATATCGAATGCCGATGGTCGATAACCAGCAATAATCATTGAACGATGGAGCTTCAGCAGCTGCGCTACCTCGTGACGCTGGCCGACGAGCGTCATTTCGGCCGCGCCGCCGCGCGTTGCCACGTGTCACAGCCGGCACTCTCGGCCGCGCTGCGCCGGCTGGAGGACGAGCTCGGGCTGCGTCTCGTGCATCGCGGGCACCGATTCGAGGGGCTCACCGACGAGGGGAGCGCGCTGCTCGGCTGGGCGCGGGCGACGCTGGCGGCCTCGGCGGGTCTCGAAGCGGAGGCTGCGGCCTTGCACGGCGATCTCTCAGGCGTGGCGAGGGTGTGCGCGATCCCCACGGCAACGCCGTCGATCGGCGCGGTGCTCGCGCCGTTCCTCGCTGCGCATCCGAACGTGCGCGTGGAGCTGACGACCGGGCGCGGCACCGAGATTCTCGATGCGGTGGCCGCGCGCGAACTCGACGCCGGCGTGCTTTACGTCGACGGCCCGCTCCCGGCGGGGCTCCGCGACCAACCGATCTATCGCGACGAGCTGGTGGTGCTCACCAGCGATCCGCGCGCCGCGGCACTCGGCTCCGACGCGCCCATCACGTGGCGGGAGGCCGCAGGGCTCGCACTCTGCCTGCTGGCGCCAGGGATGCAGCACCGCCAGCTCGTCGACCGCACCTTCGCTGCGGCCGGCTGCCCCGAGGTGGTGCCGAGGGTGGAGGCGGATTCGGTCGCCGCCCTCGTGGATCTCGGACTCTCGGGCGCCTCGGTGGTCATCGCCCGCAACTGGGTGCGAGATCGCCGCCTCCCGCGCGGCACCGTGCTGCGACGCCTCACCGAGCCGGCCGTGGCGCCGACGGTGGCGCTCGTGGTCGTCGACGGTCCACTGATCCCGCCGCGGGCCAGGGCACTCGCCGCTGCGCTGGCGCCGCGCCCGGACTGACCGGGCGGGCCAGCGATCGCTAGACGGCGATCGGCTCCTGGCCGTACTTGTCGGAGAGCAGGCGGCGGTCGGCGGCGGCGAGCACGGCGTCCGCGCCCGAGCCGTCGTCCGGGAACATCGAGAGGCCGATTCCGGTGCTGATCGGGTGGCCGGAGGGGCGCAGGCGGCCGATCGACTCGCGCACGCGATCGGCGAGGCGATCGGCGGCGGCGTCGTCGATGCCGCGAACCACGAGCACGAACTCGTCGCCGCCGGGCCGTGCAGCAAGTGCCTGCGCGCCTCCGTGCTCCGTGAGCAGGCGGGCGACGTCGATCAGGAGCTGGTCGCCGGCGCCGTGGCCCTCGTTGTCGTTGAGCTGCTTGAAGCCGTTGAGGTCGAGGGCGAGCACGGCGACCATCTGGCCGGCGGCCGCCGCCTCCTCGAGCTCCTCGGCGAGGCCGTCGTGCAGGCGGCGGCGGTTGGCGAGCAGCGTGAGCGGATCGAGGTCGGAGAGGCGCTCGAGCTCCGCGCCCTGGGCCTCGCAGGCCTCGAGCACGATGGTGCAGTAGAAGGTGAGGATCACCGTGATCAGCGAGAGCAGGCCGATCGCGAGGATCGACGGCGCGCTGATCAGGCCGGAGACGCACAGGGCGCTCCACAGCGCGAGCGCGGCGGTGAGGTGGATCGCGATGCGCACGCGCGACTTGGAGCGCACCACCACGAGCGGCCCGACGAAGATGCCGAAGCCGATGAGCGCCGATGCATCGGGGCGGACGACCGCCCACGCGGCGACCGGCACCAGATACGTGAACACGAGCGTGAGGTCCGAGCCCCAGGTATGGAGCTTCGGCGGCTCGGAGAACCAGATCACGGCGCCGATGAGCACGCCGATGAGCATCAGCGGAGTCGACATCGCGCTCGAGAGCGGCTCGCCCGGATCCGGGCCCGCCGCGATGAAGATCGCGGCGATCGATGCGTAGAAGAGGAACATCACGCTCGTCACGCGCCAGAGCAGGCGGCCCGACCCGAGCACGTGGCGGGTGATGGGGCGGCGCGGCGCTCGCGGCTCGGCGGCCAGCGCCTCCGCGAGCTCGCTGCCGTCCGGGACGACGAGGTGGCGCACCCAGGCGGCGTCGGCGGAGCGCTCCTCCTCGCGGCTCTCGGCCTTGCGGGCGATGAGGCGCGCGTCGGCGATCTCGACGAGCTGGTTCGGCTCGATGCCGTCGTGCGGGTACATCGACCAGCCGATCCCCGTGGAGATCGCGGGGCCCAGCCCGTTCTTCAGCTCCTCGGCGAAGATCTCGGCCTGGTCGGCATCGGTAGTGGGCGCGAGCACCATGAACTCGTCGCCGCCGAGGCGTGCCACCGTGGCGCGGTCGCCCGCGAGCTCGATCAGCCGCATGCCGACGTCGCGCAGCACGCGGTCACCAGCGGCGTGGCCGAGGGTGTCGTTGATGGTCTTGAAGCCGTTGAGATCGAGGGCGAAGACCGCCAGCGGGCGGCGGCTCGCGCGGTGGCGCGCGAGCTCCTCGGCGAGCTCCTCCTCGAACAGGCGGCGGTTGCCCGCGCCGGTGAGGGGATCGCGCATCGCAAGCACCTCGAGCCGGCGGCCCTGCGACTCGGCGAGGCCCAGCACCGTGCGGCAGCAGAGGCCGAGCACGAACGTGGGCGGGATCACCGTGAAGAGTGCGATCAGCGTGCTCTCGTCGGTCATGCCGAGCATCGTCGGCAGGCACAGTGCGACGGTCGCGGCAGCGAAGTGGGCCATGATCTGGCGCGGGTTGTCGAGCCAGACCGAGGCGACCACGCCGACGAACACCGCAGCCGGTAGGGCGCCGCTGCTGTGGGGGGCGAGCGCGAACATCGCCGCGGAGGTGCCGATGTAGACCGCCGCCACCGTGATGTGCGGCACCGGCGAATCGGCCTCCGGCGCCGGGCGGCTCATGAGGTACACGCCGACGATGACGAGGATCGAGCCGACGACGGTGAGGTCCTGGCCCTTGAAGGCCGGGACGAGCAGCGACATCGCGATGCAGCCGAAGCCGATCATCGCGAAGACACCGGAGACGAGTACCCAGACGGTGGGGTTGAGCGCGAGCGCGCGTCTCGAGACCCGGCCAGTCATGGTTGAGGGCAACCTCTGGGACATGCCCTGAAAATCGGTCTTTCCCGAAGGTGCTGAACCGGGCATCGACCGAGCGTTGGTGCAGAAACTTCGGCAACGGACGTTGGGCCGCCCGCCCGAGCAAGCGTCCTCCCAGCAGCCGTGGACGGTCCTACCGCACACACCCGGCGCGTCGGCGCATGCGAACCTGCAACCTCGATCGCTCGCATGGGTTGAGCTACAGAAGCGTCCTCGATCCCCCGAGAGGTTCCTCCCCCATGACGTCCACCCCCACAGGCGCTGCGCGTCGCGCGCTGCTGCGCATCCTCGTCACGGTGCTTGCGGTGACCGCTCCGCTCCTCGCCACGGGCACAGCGCGCGCCGCATCGGGCAGCGTCGACGGCCGCGAGGCGGCAGTGCTCGAGCGGATCAACGACGTGCGCGCGAGCTACGGCCTCGCGCCGTTCGCGCGTCACCGCAAGCTGTCACGCGCTGCCGACCACCATTCCGCGCGAATGGCCCGTGCGCGCGTGGTCGCGCATCAGGTGTGGGGCGAGGGCGGCCTCGGCGCCCGCCTGCGCTGGGCGATCGGCGGAGCCAAGGCCGGCGAGGTGCTCTATTGGGGCAGGGGCGGCGTGCGCTCGGCCACCATCGTGCGCGCGTGGATGAACTCACCGGGCCACCGGGCGATCCTCCTCTCCGGCGAGTTCACGCGAGTGGGCATCGGCCTGCGCCCGGGCTCCGGTGGCCTCTACGCCACCGTCGACGTCGCCGCCCGGTAGCCCAGCACCTCACCTCGCAGGCCGACGCATCGAGCCCGACGGGTGGGAGGGGCGCAGCGCGAACCCTCTACGCTGCGCGGTGGTGATCTCGCGGGCCACCCAACCGCTGCTGCCGAAGGGCTGGGGCGATCTGCTCTGGCAGATCGCGGTGCTCGCGCTCGTGATCTTCGCCTACCAGCTCACGCGCGGCCTGGCGGAGAACGGCGCGACGGCGGAGGAGGCGATCGCGAACGCCCGCCATATCGTCGCCGCCGAGCGCACGGTCGGGCTCTACGTGGAGCCGTCGATCCAGCGCTGGGCGCTCGACGTGCCGAATCTCACCGATGCGCTCTCGTGGGTCTACCTGAACGTGCAGACCACCCTCACCCTCGGCGGGCTGTTCTGGATCTACTTCCGGCACAACCACCGCTACTACTTCGTGCGCAACATGTTCTTCGTGAGCTTCATCGGCGCGTGCGTGATCTACGTGCTGCTGCCGACCGCTCCGCCGCGGCTGATGCCCGCGGAGTACGGGTTCGTCGACTCGGTGCAAGACCTCTCGGGGCCCCGCAAGTTCGTGTGGGAGGCGTTCGCGAATCCGTGGGCCGCCGTGCCCTCGATGCACTGCGCGTTCGCACTCATGATCGGGTGGTCGATCGCGTCGCTCTCGACCCGCAAATGGGTACGTGCCGCCTGGCTGGCCTATCCGGCTGCCATCCTGTGGGTCGTCGTCGCGACGGGCAACCACTTCTGGCTCGATGCGGCGGCGGGCGCGGCAGTTGCCGCGGTCGGCGCCGTCAGCGCGTACGCTCTCGGTCGACTCCGCCCCGCTTCTTGGGCGTGGGCCGGCCACCCATCGGAAGCCACCACGTGACCAGCACTCCCCCAACCGCGCCGCAGCGGCCCCGGATCATCAGTGCCGAGCGCTCGGAGTACGTGCGCAACGCGCTCATCGAGAGCCGGCTCACGCCCAACGCGATCTCCCTCACGGGGCTCGTGTTGTGCCTGATCGCCGCGGGGCTCGTCTACGCCGATCAGCTGTTCCTCGGCGGCGTCGCGTTCATCGTCGGCTCCGTCTGCGACATGCTCGACGGCAAGTACTCGCGCATGAGCGGCAAGGCCTCGCCGTTCGGCGCCTTCCTCGACTCCACCCTCGACCGCATCGAGGAGGGCGTGATGCTCACCGTCATCGCGGCGAGCTTCGTGACGAACGAGGAGCTCGCGAACAACAAGCTCGCGGTGGCCGCCACGGCCGTCGCGATCGTCAGCTCGATCATGGTGAGCTACACCCGCGCCCGCGCCGAAGCGCTCGGCGTCGAGTGCAAGGTCGGCTTCGGAAATCGCGCAGGACGCGTGATCATCCTCAGCGCCGGCCTGCTCCTCTCGGGCCTCGGTGTGCTCGAATACGCCGTCTACGTACTTGCAGCCCTGAGCACGGTCACCGTGTTTCAGCGCATCTTCCACGTCCGCAAGGCGCTGCTCGCGCCCGCATCGGCTGCCTGAGCCGCTGAGCGGATTGACCTACCCCCGTCTTCTTCCTTCCAGGAGCCTGACCACCACATGACCGATCGTCAGAAGGACAAGGTCCGCGTCGCCATCGTCGGCGTCGGCAACTGCGCGAACAGCTTCGTGCAGGGCGTCTACCACTACCAGAACGCCTCCGACTCGGATGACGTTCCGGGCCTCATGCACGTGAACCTCGGCGGCTACCACGTCTCCGACATCGAGTTCACGGCTGCGTTCGACATCAACGCGACCAAGGTCGGCAAGGATCTCGGCGAGGCCATCTGGGCCGACCCGAACGACACCATCAAGTTCGCCGAGGTGCCCACCGACACCGGCGTGAAGGTGTACCGCGGCATGACGCACGACGGCATCGGGAAGTACCCGGCCGAGCGCATCAGCAAGGCCCCCGGCCCGACGGACGACATCGTCAAGATCCTCAAGGAGACTCAGACCGACGTCGTCGTCTCCTACCTCCCGGTGGGCTCCGAGCAGGCCACCAAGTGGTACGTCGAGCAGGTGCTCGAGGCCGGCTGCGCCTTCGTGAACTGCATCCCGGTGTTCATCGCCTCCGAGGACTACTGGAACAACCGCTTCATCGAGAAGGGCTTGCCGATCATCGGCGACGACATCAAGTCGCAGGTCGGCGCGACCATCGTCCACCGCACCCTCGCGCGCCTCTTCCACGAGCGCGGCGTGCACCTCGAGCGCACCTCGCAGCTCAACGTCGGCGGCAACATGGACTTCTTCAACATGCTCGAGCGCGAGCGCCTCGAGAGCAAGAAGATCTCCAAGACGCAGGCCGTCACCTCCATCATGGGCCGCGAGCTCCCCGCGACCGACGTCTACATCGGCCCCTCGGACTACGTGCCGTGGCTCACCGACCGCAAGTGGGCGCACATCCGCCTCGAGGGCAAGTCGTTCGGTGGCGTGCCCCTCGTGCTCGAGACCAAGCTCGAGGTGTGGGACTCGCCGAACTCGGCCGGCGTGATCATCGACGCCGTGCGCTGCTGCAAGCTCGCCCTGAACCATGGCCTCTCGGGTCAGATCGACGGCCCGTCGTCGTACTTCATGAAGAGCCCGAAGATCCAGCAGCCCGACGAGATCTGCCGTCAGAACACGGAAGAGTTCATCGCCACGCACGCCTACATCCGCAGCGCGGAGACGGCTCAGGCCTAGGCCACGCCGGCATCCGGATTGCGCGGAGGGCGCGTCGCTTCGGCGACGCGCCCTTCGTCGATCTGGGGGGGGCAGCCCAGGGCAACGGCGTACCGCTGGTATCCAGCCCTGATGTGGGCTGCTGGAGTCGCTCACCGCTCCGTGGTCAACTGTCGCGGTGTTGACACAACGAGGGTCGCCGCCGGCATGGTCGCGAGCCCTCGGTTCGACGACATTCCATCCATGCTCCGCTTCAGCTCATCCCGCCTCCTGCGCCGCCACCGTGACGCACTCCTCGCCACCGCGCTCGTGGCCGTCGTACCGTTCGGCCTCGCCTTCCCCGACGGTTCGCAGGCCGTCACCTTCAAGACGCCGTCGTGCAAGAAGCCCGCACACGTGATCTCGTCGAAGTACGGCAACTACCTCTTCCGCAAGGGCAGCTCGCTCTGGGCGTGCACCGCCTACTACGGCGACCCACCGAAGACCCGCCGCCTCGGCCCGTGGTCGCAGGGCTTCAGCCGCGTGCACTTCGATGGCTCCACCGCCGTGTGGACCGTCGCCGGCCCGAAGTTCGAAGGTGTGCCGGTCGACCGCGTGTGGGTCGCCGATGCGCCCCGCGGCCACGCCTGGATCAAGGGCCTGCGCCCCGTTCCCGGCAAGCAGCTCGATGACACCGACTCGCACGTCGCCGCCCTGCACGCCACGGGCGATGCGGCCGGCTGGGTGACCGGCGGTGGCGCGGTGGTGATGACCGTGCAGGATCCCCAGAGCAGCGATGCCACGCCGCTCGGCCTCGGCACGCCCGCTGCCGCCCCCGCGCCGGTGCTCGGCATCGCGCAGGGCCTCAGCGATCCGCTCGCGGCGCGCGGCCACCGGCTGCTCGTCGGCCGCTGGATGGGCGTGAGCCCCGAGACGATCGGCGCGACGATGTCGATCACCGCCGGCGAGGGCGACGGCGACGAGTGCGGCGGGGCCGGGCCCTGGAGCCTCACCGTGCGCCCGCTCAGCGGCCAGCCGCGCGTCGGCGCCACCTGGGACTCCGACTGGACGAGCTCCTCGGACGCGTGCACGAGCTGACCGCATGAGGCGCTACTGAGCTTTTGACCAAACGTGCGCGACGTGGCGGGGGCCACGCGCGACCGACCCTCTGAAGAGGGGTGACACGAACAAGCCCCGTGCCTCCCGGAAGGGCGGTACGCCGGGCCGTTCAACCCGGGCACGCCGAACGCGTCGCCCGAACTCGGGCGAGCGCCAGACGGGGGTCTGGCGCTCGTCGCCGTGCTGAGGCCCCGGCGGCGCGCCCCGGAGAACGGCGCGTTCTGCGCGGAACGGCGAGAGCTCGGATCGGTGGGAGTAGGTTCGGGCCATGCCGACGCTCACGCCTGGAACCACGCTCTCTGCTCTTCGACTCGCCGTAGGCGCGGGTGCCTACGCGGCACCGGGCCTCACGGGCAAGGTCTTTGGGCTTGACATGACCGGCAACCCGCAGAGCTACCTCGCGCGGCTGTTCGGCGTCCGCGACATCGCGCTCGCGGCCGCGGTGTACGGCGCCGAAGGCGACGCCCGGCGCCTGGCTTGGAAGCTCGGCATCGCCTGCGACGCGCTCGACGGTGTAGCCGCCATCCTGGGCGGCCGCGACGGCTCGCTGCCGAAGTCGACGGCGATCTCCGGGGGCCTCACGGCCTTCGCGGCCGCGGGCTTGGGCGTGGCCGCGCTGCTCGCCGACGAGTAGGCGTCGGCTGCCGCGGCTGTCCCGGCTGCCGCGGGCGGGGCGCTCGCGGCCCAGCGGAGCGCCTAGCGGACGGTGGCGCCGCCGTCGGGGTTGATGCCGTCGTCGTCGGCGACTTGGGAGTCGTCCGCGTCGACGGGGTCGATGACCGCGGGCGCTGGGGTCGGCGTCGGGCGGGCCTTCGTCTTCGTGGTCGCGGCGCGGCGGGTCCACCAGCTCGTCTGCAGCTTGGCGCCGGCCTTGTTGAGCTCGAGGTGGATGTGGTTGCGGTGCGCGGTGGTGTCGTCCACCTTCGCGTTCAGGCGGCCGTTCTTGCCGTTGCAGACGGAGTAACGCACGAGGCTCTGGCCGCCCCACCAGGCCTGGCAGTTCCAGATCAGGCCCTGCACGCCGAGACGGCGCGCGAGCGCGTGCGGGTTGCCGTTGGCATCGGGAGCGAGCAGCACGCGGATCACGCGCTCCGCCTCGGCCTTGTCGGCGCTGTTGTGCACGTCGAGGTGCCAGTCGATGGCGCGGCCCTCGGCGTGGAGCGAGGCGCTCTTCTTGCCCCACATCTCGCAGCGGTTGATGCCCCAGTTGATGCCGCGGGGCGAGATCGTCGGTAGCCACTTCACGAGTGCGAGGGCGCCCTTCGTCGGCTGCTTCACGCAGTGGGTGGCGCGGTCGTAGAACTGGTCGTCGATGATCGTGTCGTCCAGGGCGTCGGCCGGGTTGTGGGCCACCGGCCCGAAGACGGTGCCGGTGCTGAGGCGTGCCTCGCTGCGGTCGGCGGCGGCGCCGAGGGCGACGAGGAAGGCCAGCAGCGCGAACCACGTGGTGAGCGCGTGGCGCGTACGGCTGCGGCGGCTGCGGCGCGCGGTGATCGCGGAGCGCAGGCAGTCGGGCTCGCCGACCTCGCCCGAGGCGTTCGGCAGTGCGGTGGTCGGGAGGGCGGTGGTGGCGTCGAGCATGGAGAGCGGTGCAGGGCTGAGAGCGGGGGAGCGGCCGGTGCGTGTTGCGCGATGACCCGGCCGAACGAGCGTGGCTGTCGCCCGTAGGTGTGTAATCGGCAGGAGCCGCGCGATCCACGCGCCGAGACGCTGGCGCACCGGTCGTGCGTCGAGTGGCGATGGGTCCCGGGCGTTCTGTCGAGAGATGTGGTCCGCCACGGACCTCATCTCTCGACAGAACGAGGGCGGAGAGGCGTTGGTGGCCGCTCGGCGCGCCTCGGTGATCCGCGCCGACAGGCGCTCGGCTGCGACCCGAGCGCGCCGAGCGGCCGCTCCCGCATTCCCGTCCTCCTCGATCCGCGCCGACAGGCGCCAGACCACCGGCGCCAGACCACCGGCGCCAGACCACCGGCGCCAGACCACCGGCCGAGACCAACCACGTGCGCCGCCGACGACGGGCGGCGCTTTGGGTTTGCGTGAACCGCGGGTTGAGCCGGCGTTTGCGGGGCGCGCCGCTCTCAGCAACTGCTCAGGGAATGTGGAGCGCCCGCTCGGGTTCGGCCGCCATCTTGTGATCCATGGCCAGCAGGGAGTGGGACGACACAAACTCACCACTGGCCTCACGGAGCGCCGGCGTTCGGGCAGGTTCGCCGCGCACCGTGCACGCGGTGTAGGCGCCGGTGGCAGGGCTCTGGGCGGGGCCAGCCACCGGCGTGCCGCACCACCATCACATACCCACAGGGACACCACGCACGTGCCGGACCCGGCCAACCACCGGGTTCGGCACGCGTGCGTAGTGCGCGCCCGTTCATCCGCGTGGAGCAAAGCTGGTGCGTGACGTGCGCCAGGCGTCCCGGGTACCCGGCTCGACACGACGGCCGACGCCCGTACACTCCCGCACGTGACCGACTCCGGCCCGCTCCTGATCGCCCAGATCTGCCCCCGGCCGATCGACGATCACCACGAGGCATCCCGGCACACGCGCCTGCTCGCGGCGGGTCTCGCCGAGCGCGGGCACCAGGTCGTGATCGTCGCACCCAGCCGAGACCGCGCAGCGATCCGCTCCACGCGGACGCTCCTGAGTACCGATCCGATGCAGCTCGTCCCTGAGCCGGGCGGCACGCCGACCGAGATCGCGATCGGCGAGGCCTCGCTGCCGGTGCGTGCCGGACGACGGGAGGGCGTGGTGCCGGTCGACGTCGCCCGCACGCTCGAGACGCTCTTCGAAGGCATCCCGTTCGACCTCTGCCACCTTCACGATCCGCTCCCGCCGTCGGTCACCGCCGCGGCGCTCAAGGCCAGCGGCGCGCTCAACGTCGCCACCTTCCACGGCTCGCCGCATCGCACCCTCACGACCCCGATCACCAAGCGCATGCGCGAGCAGCGCTTCGGCCGCCTCGACGCCCGCCTCGCCACGTCGCTCGTCGTCGCGCACGAGGTCGAGTCGCTGCTTGGTGGCACCGTCACGCCGATCGCGCCGGGGGTGCCGCGCGTCGAGGCCGCCGCGTTCGTCGCCAGCCCCACACCGGACGCCGCCCGCGCCGAGGAGCTCGGCCCCGAACCCCTGCGCATCGCCTACCTCGAGCACGAGGAGCGCGCGGCCATGCGCACGGTGCTCCGCGCGCTGCGGATGCTGCCCGCCGGCATCGCCTGGGAGGCGCGCCTGATGAGTGCACGCGGCCCGTCGGCGAGCGCCCCGCTCCCGCCCGAGCTCACCGGGCAGGTCACGTTCCTGCCGGCCGGCGACGAGACCGACGAGCAGGAGTTGCTCGACTGGGCCCAGGTCGCGGTGTTCGCATCCGACGGCTCCGACCCCGAGCCGACGGGCGTCGTGCGCGCGATCGCCGCGGGCGCCGTGCCGATCGCGACGCGCCTCGCCGCCCACCTCGAGGTGATCGGGGAGGACGAGCGCGGCCTGCGGATCGACGTGCGCAGCCCGCAGTCGATCGCCACCTCGATCGAGCTCCTCGCCACCGATCGCGCCCGCCTGCAGCGCCTGCACGACGCCGGCGCCACGGTGCGGGCCGCGCAGCGCCCGGCCCGCGTGGTCGACGCGGTGGTCGACGCGTACCGCGCCCTGCTCGCCCGCCGCCGCGACCCGGCCGTGCCCCCGGCGATGCTCGCGCGCCTGCGCGACCGCGAGCTGATCGACGTCGATCTGCACATGCACACGGACTGGTCGCACGACTGCGCCACGCCCGTCGAGGTGCTGCTCGCGACCGCCAAGGAACGCGGACTCGGAGCGATCGCCGTCACCGACCACAACGTGATCGGCGGTGCCTACGAAGCCGCCGAGCTCAGCGAGCGCTACGGCGTGAAGGTGATCATCGGCGAGGAGGTGAAGACGGCCTCCCAGGGCGAGGTGATCGGCCTCTTCATCAACGAGGAGATCCCGCGTGGCCTCTCGTTGCAGGAGACCATCGCCGAGATCAAGCGCCAAGGTGGCGTGGTCTACGTGCCGCATCCGTTCGACCGCATGCACGCCGTGCCCGACTACGAGCACCTGCTCGACGTGCTCGACGACATCGACGCGATCGAGGTGTTCAACCCGCGCGTCGCCGTCGGCACGTTCAACGACGAGGCCCGACGCTTCGCCACCAAGTACCGCCTCGCCCAAGGCGCGGGCTCCGATGCGCACGTCGCCCAGGGCCTCGGCTCGGTACGGATCCGCATGCCCGACTTCGACGGCCCCGAGGAGTTCCTCGCCGGCCTGCGGATCGCGGAGATCGCCCCGCGGCCCGCGAGCCTGCTCTACGTGCAGGCACTCAAGTTCCTCGAAACCAAGGCGACGCCCAGCGGTGCACGGCGTGCCCGCAATCAGCGCCGCGTGCGCAGGGCCGAGCGCGGCGTCGAACGCCCGTGAGCGTGCTCGTCGCCATCGAACCCGGCCGCCGCAACACCGCAGCGATCGAGCTCGCTGGCACGCTTGCAACGGCACTGGATCGGCAGGTGAAGGCGGCCGTCGTGGTCGTCGTGGCCGCGGGGATGCCGTCGCCGCTACGGGTGGGAATGACCGACGAGAAGCTCGGTGAGCTGCTGGCCCGCGACGGGCTCGAAGAGGCGAAGCATCGCCTCGGTGACCGTTACGACGGCGTGATCGTCAAGCGCGACCGCTCGGCGCGCGCCGGTCTGCTCGCGGCGATCGAGGAGGAGCGCCCGGGGCAGCTCGTGCTCGGGCCGGCGGAGGGTGGCATCCCACCGGGCCACATCCACCTCGGGCCGACCACGCGCGGGCTGCTCAACTCCTCGTCGGTGCCGGTGCTCCTTGCCCCCGAGGGCTACTCGCGGATCGACGCCGACCATCCGCTGCGGCGCGTGACCGTGGCGTTCGGCCCTGATCCCGAGAGCATCTTCGCGCTGCGTTACTCGGCGCTGCTCGCCGAGCGCGCCGACACGCAGCTGCGCACGGCCACCTTCTGGGTGCGGCAGGCGAGCACAGCGCCCAACCCCGGAGGCGTGAAGTACGAGAACGAGCTCGCGGCCCAGTGGAAGGAGCAGATGCAGGCGAAGATCGACAAGGCCGTGCGCGGCCTCGACGACCTCGACCTGCCGACGCGCTTCATCCACACCGACATCGCCGACGGCCAGGACTGGGGCGCCGCGATCGACCAGGTCGACTGGGACGCGGGCGACCTGATGGTGGTCGGCTCCAGCCCGCCCTCCGGCCTGCGGAGCGTGTTCCTGGGCTCGCGCTCCGCTGAGATTCTGCGCCGCGCGACCGTCCCCGTTGCCGTGCTCCCGGCGATCGAGGGCAAGCTGGGCCCGGGCCGCTCGGCAGGCATCCCGCGCACGACCTGAGCGTCGATCGCGCCCACACGGCGCGGGCGTCGGCGTGTATAACACTGCTATGACCACCGCGTCGCCGTCGCCTTCGTCGTCCCAGCCGACCACCTTCCCGCACCTGCTCGCCCCGCTCGACTTGGGCCACACCGAGCTGCGCAACCGCGTGGTGATGGGCTCGATGCACACGGGCCTCGAGGATCGCTCCAAGGATCTGCCGGCGCTCGCGGCCTACTTCGCCGAGCGGAGCAAGGGCGGCGTGGGCCTGATGATCACGGGCGGCTACGCCCCCAATCGCGAGGGCTGGCTCAGCCCGTTCGGCAGCCGCATGGCGACGCAGTCGCTCGCGAGCAAGCACCGCGAGGTCACCTCAGCCGTGCATCAGCACGGCGGCAAGATCGCCCTGCAGGTGCTGCACGCCGGGCGCTACGGCTACAACCCGTTCAACGTGTCGGCATCGGCGACGAAGGCCCCGATCAACCCGTTCAAGGCGCGGGCGCTCACCACGAAGCAGGTGAAGCACACGATCTCCGACTACGCCCGCTCGGCCGAGCTCGCGCGCGAGGCCGGCTACGACGGCATCGAGATCATGGGCTCCGAGGGCTACTTCATCAATCAGTTCCTCTCGGCCGGCACCAACCACCGCACCGACCAGTACGGCGGCAGCGCGCAGAACCGCATGCGCCTCCCGATCGAGATCGTCGAGCAGACGCGCGCGGCGGTCGGCGAGGACTTCATCATCGTCTACCGCCTCTCGATGCTCGATCTCGTCCCCGGCGGCCAGACGTGGGAGGAGACGGTCGAGCTCGCTCAGGCCATCGAGGGCGCGGGCGCGTCGATCATCAACACGGGCATCGGCTGGCACGAGGCGCGCGTGCCGACGATCGTCACGTCGGTGCCGCGCGCCGCATTCAGCTGGGTGACGGCCAAGCTGAAGCCCGAGGTGAGCATCCCGGTCTGCGCGAGCAACCGCATCAACACGCCGCAGGTGGCTGAGGACGTGCTCAGCTCCGGTGCCGCCGATCTCGTGTCGATGGCGCGGCCGCTGCTCGCCGACGCCGACTTCGTCAACAAGGCCGCCGAGGGTCGCGCCGACGAGATCAACGTGTGCATCGCCTGCAACCAGGCCTGCCTCGACCACATCTTCAAGCGCAAGCACGCGAGCTGCCTCGTGAACCCGCGCGCGGGCCGCGAGCTCGAACTCAACTACCTCCCGGCCACGACCACCAAGAAGATCGCTGTGATCGGCGCGGGCCCGGCCGGCCTCGCTGCCTCGACGGTGCTCGCAGGCCGTGGCCACGACGTCGAGCTCTTCGACGAGGCCGACGCGATCGGCGGCCAGTTCAACCTCGCCAAGCGCATCCCCGGTAAGGAGGAGTTCGACGAGACCCTCCGCTACTTCAAGCGCCAGCTCGAGCTCACGGGCGTCACCGTGCACCTCGGGACGAAGGCGTCGGCCGAGACGTTGGCCGCTGGCGGCTTCGACGAGGTGGTGCTGGCGACGGGCGTCGAGCCGCGCACACCGTCGATTCCGGGCATCGACCATCCGAAGGTCGTCAACTACGTCGACGTGCTCACGGGCGCGAAGCCCGTCGGTGAGCGGGTGGCCGTGATCGGCGCGGGAGGCATCGGCTTCGACGTGTCCGAGTTCCTCACCCACGACACGTCGCCCACGCTCGATCTCGAGGCCTGGCAGCGGGAGTGGGGCGTCACCGATCCCGAGCGCGAGCCGGGCGGCCTCACCAAGGGCATCCACGAGGGCTCGCCGCGCTCGGTGCACCTGCTCCAGCGCAAGACGAGCAAGGTGGGTGCCGGGCTGGGCAAGACGAGCGGCTGGGTGCACCGCGCGGCGCTCCAGCACAAGGGTGTGGAGATGCTCGGCGGCGTGACCTACCGCAGCATCGACGACGCCGGCCTGCACATCACGGTCGGCGCCGACAAGGACGGCAAGGGCGGCGAGCGGCGCACGCTCGAGGTCGACACCGTCGTGCTCTGCGCCGGGCAGGAGCCGCGGCGCGAACTGCACGATGCGCTCGTCGCCGCAGGCGTCAGCACTCACCTCGTGGGCGGCGCCGACGTGGCGGCCGAGCTCGACGCGAAGCGGGCGATCCGCCAGGCGAGCGAGCTGGCCGCGAGGCTCTGAGCGGGGCTAGCGCGAGTACTCGTTGATCATCAAGACGTTGCCGTCCGGGTCGCGCAGCCAGAACATCGGCGGCACCGGGTCGCCCATGCGGCTCACCTCGGGGTCGACGTCGACCCCGGCGGCCTTCAGCTCGGCGTGGGTGGCGTCGACGTCGGCGGTCTCGAAGAGGATGCCGGTCTGCATGCCGCCCGTCGGGACGTTCGGCGGGGGCGGGGCGAGCGCGATCGTCGTCTCGGTGCCCGGCAGCGCGACCTCGATCCAGCGCATGTTGTCGGGGCCGAACGGCGTCTCCTCGCGCAGCTCGAGGCCGAGCTTCTCCGTGTAGAAGGCGAGCATCTCGTCTTGGTTGCGCGTCGGGATGCAGATCGTTCCGATCTTGCGCAGCGCCGTAGCGGTCTCGGTCATGGCGGGTTCCTCCCTCGTGCGGCTCCACCGGCGCGACGATCGCGGCGGCCGGGCCACAGGTGTGTCAGAGCGTAGACCGGCGAGCGCGCAGAAACTCATCGGTCGGCGAGCAAAGCGCTGCCGTCCACGCTGTAGCACCCCCGGCGACCTCGTCGCGCGCGGCCCGCTACCATGAGCCGCCGCGGCGAGATAGCTCAGTTGGTAGAGCACACGACTGAAAATCGTGGTGTCCCGGGTTCGAATCCCGGTCTCGCCATCCTTTCGCACCGATACATGGTGCCCCTAGATTCCGCGTGATGGCCCGCAGAACCTAGTCTTCCGGTCCGCGCGCGGTCTGGTGCACTCGGGTGTCCTTGTTCGCAGCCACGTTGCATCGAGGCCCGCTCCGACGGTAGATGCAACATCCGGGCCGCGCAACGCTTGGCAACCGCGCGCACCGGTACGCTCGCGTGCATGGCTGGTCGCGAGCTCAAGGCGCTGTTCCGCGCCTACCGCGAGGGCGATGAGCTCGCATTCCGGCGTGCGGCACAGGAGATCGTCGAGGAAGAGGAGGCGAAGAACCACCTCGCGCTCGCCCGCGACCTCCGATCGCTCATCACCGGATCGAGCTCACCGCTCGCGATCGTGCCGGAAATGGCACTGCCGGACCCGCCGATGGATCGTGAGGGCGAGTGGCCGCTCGCGCAGGTCCGTCGCCCTGAGAAGCACTTCGAAGATCTCGTCCTGAACGGCAAGCTCGTCGACCAGCTTCAGACGCTTGCCGACGAGTACCGCCGATGGGAGGAGATCGACCGGCGCGGGATCCCGCGCCGCCAGCGCATCCTCTTCCACGGCCCTCCAGGGTGTGGCAAGACCAGCGCCGCCGAGGCCATCGCCAACGAGATTGGGCTCCCGCTCGTCGTCGTCCGGATCGACGCTGTGGTGTCCAGCTACCTCGGCGAGACGGCGTCGAACCTGCACCGCATCTTCGACTTCGTCGGCAAGGGCTCGTGGGTGCTGCTCTTCGACGAGTTCGACGCGCTCGGCAAGGCGCGCGACGACGCGACCGAGCACGGCGAGGTGAAGCGCGTCATCACGGCCTTCCTGCAGATGCTCGACGCGTTCCGCGGGCCGAGTCTCTTGATCGCCGCGACGAACCACGACCATCTGCTCGACCCCGCACTCTGGCGGCGCTTCGACGACGTACTGGAGTTCCCGCGAGCCACGGTTCACCAGAGTCGCAAGCTCCTGCGACGCCGGCTCCGCGCCGTGCATCACCCGGGCGTCGACATCGACGCGAGCGCCGCCCGCCTCAAGGGCAAGCCACATGCAGCGGTCGAGAAGGTCGCGTGGGATGCCATCCGGTTCTCGGTGCTTGATGATCGCGCGGCCGTCGAGCAAGGCGACCTCGATCGAGCGATCGACCAGGCACTCGCCCGTCCCTGGTAGCCAGTGGCCGATCATCTCGCCCTTCCGCAGCCGACTCGGCTGGACAGCCGACGCGCTCCAGGCAGTGGCCCCCGCGAGAAGCCAGTTCGCGTGCCTGGGCAACACGGGCAGCGGCTTCGGAAGGAACTCGATCAGGCCATCCAGTCCACTCGCCCCGCGCGCAAGGTCGACGGCGTCGATCCCGCCTACGTGTTCAAGATTCGTTCCGTCGGCAAGCTCGAAGAGAGTGCCCTCAGGACGAGTGGGCTCCAGCTTCTGGGCGACACCACCGACTGGTCGTATTTCGTGCTCGCGCCGGGCGACGACGCCAGCACGCTCCGCGGGACCCTAGGTTCGTATGAGGCGGCTGGTGCGGACGCGGCTGGTGCCCCGAACAAGACGTTCTTCGACAGCATCAAGGACTTCATCCCGTACGGCCGAGATGACCGTCGCGATCGCAGCCTGCCAGCAGACGGCGTGCCACTGGACGCGCCCCTCATCGTTGACGTCGTGGCGTGGCCGTCTGACGATCCGAGCGAAGCTCAGCGGCGCCTAGGTCAGATCCGCGCCGTTCTCGACACTCACGCAGCGGCCGCCGAACTCGACGCCGATGGCCGGCATCGCTTCACGGTGCTCCGCGCGCGTGTTGATCGCGCGGCGCTCGACGATCTTCTGGATCTGCCGGTCGTGGAGCTGATCCGGCTACCGCTGATGCCGAGGCTGGAGCCGTCGGAGTGGCGCGACGTTGCGATCGACGAACTCCCCACGGTGGCCGTCGAGCCGGTTGCTCCGATCGGCCTGATCGACGATGAGGTCATGGATCACCCCCTGCTTCCGCCGGAGGTGGTGGCCTCGCGGACAGCGATCCCGGCTGACCACGCGTGGCTTCCGCCGGGCGACCACGGGACCATGGTTGCCGGCCTCTCCGCCTTCGGCGACGTCGAGGCGTGCCTCATCGGGGAAGCAGCATGGATTGCGTGCGGCCCGATTCATGCCGTCCGCGTCTTGGAGCCCGACCCGCTCCAGCCCGATCGAACGCGTTTCCCAACCGACCGACCCGCGTACCGGGTGATCGAAGACGCGATCCGGCATCTCCACTCCGAACATGGAGTCCGGATCATCAACCTCTCCGTCACCGACGATGTCGGCTTCTCCGGCCCACACGTCAGTGTCTGGACCGAGTCGCTAGATGGGCTGGCGCGCGAGCTGGACATCGTCATCGTCGTCGCGGCGGGGAACCACTGGCCGGACGTCCCGCCGGACGCCACGCTGGCCACGGCGTACCCCACGTACCTCTTGAGTGACGAGGCGCGAGTGGCCGAGCCGGGCGTCGCTGCGAACGTTCTGACCGTCGGCAGCATCGCCCACTCCGACGGGCCGCAACGGCTGGATGGCTCCGCTCGCCTCGGCGACCGTGCGGTCGCGCAGCAACGCCAGCCATCGCCCTTCACCCGCGTCGGCCCTGGGGCGGCCAACGGCATGAAGCCGGATGTGGTAGAGCGCGGAGGCAACTGGGTGCTGGACGACATCGACACCCTCCGCGCGCGCGATCATGGCGTGAGCGTGATCTCGCTCGTGCGGCACGACCAGCGGCTGTTCGGCATCTCCAACGGCACGAGCTTCGCGGCGCCTCGCGTGAGCCGCCTCGCCGCGCAGATCCTGGAGCGCTACCCGGGTGCGAGCGCAAACCTCATCCGCGCGCTGATCGGTGTCGCCGCCACGCCGGTCGCCAACCCTGCGGCGCTGGATGACAAGGAGCTTCGGCGGGTTGCGGGCCACGGCGTGCCGGCCCACGGTCGCGCGCTCGACAGCGGTGGACCCCGCGTTGCCCTGACCTTCGAAGGCACGATCGCACCCGACACCGTCGCGATCCACCCAGTCCCCATCCCGGAGGAGTTCGCCCGCGGTGGGAGCTGGAGGTCAATCACGGTGGGTCTCGCCTTCGATCCAGAAGTGCGCCGGACTCGCCGGGACTACCTTGCGGGAAAGATGAGCGTCGAGCTGGTCAGGAACATGGACCTCGACGACATCAAGGCGGTCTGGGCGAAGCAGCCGGACGAGAAGGCGCTGCGGCTCGATCTGCCCGGTGACCGGCGCCGGCCCGACATGGAGCCGGGGACGCAGGACAGCCAGCTGAGCACGCTCCAGGTCCGACGGCTCCGGAAGAGTCGGCTTGATCCGGATGACGGCGACAACTACTACGTGGTGGTCAAGCACACCTCGGCTGCATGGGCAGGCGACGGGGAGCAGCGGTACGCCCTCGTCGTTGTCCTGGAAGACGAGGGGCGCATTGACCTCGACCTGTACGCCTTGCTTTCCGCGCGCCTGCGCGTGACGCCGCGCGCCCGCGTCCGCGGCTAACCCGCGCGGCGAGCGCGGGCCGCGTTCAGGTCGATCAGCGGCGCCATCACCGGCTCGCGGCCGATGGTCCGCTCAGCCAGAGCGCGCACGGGCTGCCCCGGACCCTGTGGCGTTGCGGGCCTCGATGGTCTGATCGGCGACCGGGATGCGCGGAACCTCCTTGAGCGCGTTCACCGTGGCCAGGTAGTACGTCTGCATGGTCGGGATCGTGTGGCCGGCGCGATCCGCCAGGGCTTGCCAGCGAGATCACGGCCGTCGGCGCGAGCCTCGACCGAGACCATCGAGCCCCGCAGCGTGTACGGCGTGGCGGTCTCCATCTCGGCTGCGAGGTCCGGCGCGAGCCCGCACGCCTTTAGGGGGGCTGCCTCCAGCGTTCTCCCGGTCGGTGCTCCGGTGACACGCGCAGTGCCATGGACTACGGTCCGCCGCATGCAGGTTCAGACCGCGACGCTCAAGGCGCTCGTGCAAGGCGAAAAGCAGTTCCAGGTGCCGATCTGGCAGCGCCAATACACGTGGAAGGCGGACCAGCATGGTCAGCTCTGGCACGACCTCATGGAGCAGTACCGGCTCGTCACCGCAGGGGAGACTTCGATCGCTGGCCACTTCCTCGGCAGCTTTGTGCTGTCCCCGAAGGATCCGATGGCGGCCGGGGTCTCGCACTTCCTGGTGATCGACGGGCAGCAGCGCCTGACCACGCTCATGCTGCTGCTCTGCGCGCTGCGCGACAAGCTGGCCCAGTCCGATCCGCAGGCGATCGAGAAGTACGACGAGGTCTACCTCATCAACAAGTTCTACTCGGGCGACGACCACATCCGGCTGCTTCCCACGGACGAGGACCGCAAGCCGTTTCGGCGCTGGGTGCAGCGCGAACCTGACAACAACGCTGGCGACGACATCTCGCGCGCGTATCGCTTCTTCGCCGGCCAGCTGGACGCCGAGAGCGCCGCGGGGCTCGACCTCGAAACGCTCACGCAGGTCGTCGTCGAGCGGCTGGAGATCGTCGTCATCCACACGCAGCCCGGCGACAACGCCCACCGCATCTTCCAGTCGCTCAACGGCACGGGCGTGCGGCTCAACCAAGCCGACCTGCTGCGGAACTACCTCTTCATGCTCCTGCCGGATCGGGCGGGCGACGTCTACAACGATGTGTGGCGGCCGATGGAGCAACTGATCGGCGTGGACAACCTCGCGAGCTTCGCGCGGCTGGACCTGCTGCGCCGCGGATGGGATGTCGCCAAGGACGACGTGTTCGAGCGTCACCAGCGGCGTATCGACCCGGTCTCGCACGACGAGGGCCAGGTCGAGGCCGCGATCCGCGAGCTCGCGGTGCAGGCGCAGCACTACAAGCGCCTGATCGACCCGTCGGTCGAGCCAGACGAAACCACCCGCGCCGGCTTGCAGCGGTTGGCGCGCTGGGGAGCGCAGACCGCGCACCCGGTCCTCATGGTTGCGATGGACCTGCGCAGTCGCGAAGCGATCAGCGTCGAGGACCTACGCCGCGTCGTGCTGCTGATCGAGTCGTTCCTGGTTCGGCGGCAGCTCGCGCGCATCCCGACGAACGCCCTCAGCCGTCTGTTCGTTCAGCTGATCGACAAGCTGCCAGCCGACGGCGCGTTCGTCGATGCTCTCCACCGGGAGCTGTCGCGCGATCGGCTCTACTGGCCGGGGGACGAACATGTTCGCAACGCCGTGCGCACGCAGCCGTTCTTCCACATCGGTCGCTGGCATCAGCGCAAGCAGATCCTCGAACAGTTCGAGCGGCGCTTCGGGCACCAGGAGATCGTCAACTTCGACGAAGCGGCGCTGCAGATCGAGCACGTCATGCCGCAGACGCTCAGCGCCGAGTGGCGCGAGCATCTGGCGCAGCTCGGCCAGGAACCCGACCAAGTTCACGACGAGCTCGTCCACACACTCGGCAACGTGACGCTCACGGCCTACAACGGCACGCTGAGCAACAAACCGTTCGAGCGCAAGCAGGAGATCTACGGCGAGAGCAATCTGCAGCTCAACAAGGCGCTCGTTGAACAGGAGGCGTGGGGCCGCGAGGAGATCCTCGCGCGCGCGGACGCGCTCGCCGAACTTGCGATCTCCATCTGGCCGGCTCCGCTTCCGGGCGTCACTTCGGGAGCGGGTGGATTTGACTGGGAGCGCGTCGATGCCGCCATCGAGGCGATCCCCGCCGGTCGCTGGACCAACTACGGAGCGCTGGCTGAACTCGCTGGCACCAGCGCCCAGGCGGTCGGCAACTACGTGGGCAACCACACCGAAGCGGCCAATGCCTACCGCGTGCTCTCGGCAGACGGAGCGGTGAGCGACGGTTTCCACTGGGCGGACGCCGACGACGAGCGCGATCCTCGGCAGGTGCTTGAAGCCGACGGCGTGGTGTTCAGTGACGCGGGCTTTGCCTCCGGAGAGCAATGGCTCTCGCCTGACGAACTCGCGACGCTCGTCGAAACAGCCGACGATGCGCTCGACGACGACCCGACGCTTGGTTCGACCGGCGACTCGTAGTGTCGTCAGTCTGTCCGAGGCAGGCACCAGCCGCGGCCGACGTTGCAGCGGAGTTGCATCGGGACCGACTGCGGAAGCGAGGTGCATGTCGGAACCCTCGAAGACACCTGGACTGAACCACGCCCGTCAGGCCACTTGAGTCCCGGTCTCGCCATCGTCAAACGGGGCCTCGCGCAGCGGGACCCCCTTTTATGTTCGGGTGACCGGAGCGATTCGCCGCCCGCGCTGCGTGTAAGGCCCGCAGATCGCAGACGTGAGCCCTCAGACGTGGCCTCGATGACCCCTCCGGAGGTACCCTGGCGGTCGTGGCCCCGCGGAAAGCGCTTCCTGGATCTTGGATGTCCACGGGTATCCAACGCGCGGGCGGGCAGGCCGACGTCTTCCAGGTCCGGCGCGGCGAGATGGAGGGCTTGTTTGCGCTCAAACGCCTTCGGAACCCGGCCCGGGGTCGGCGGTTCGCGCAGGAGGTCGAGCTCACCAAGTCTCTCCACGAAGAGTTCGGCGACGCTTTTGTGGAGATCGTGGATGTGGGCCGGGACGGCGAAGGCCGCGACTACTACGTGATGCCGTGGCTCGATCGATCGATGCAGGATGAGGTTGACCAGAGTATTTTCATCGAGGATCCGATCGCAGGGCTCTCGCGCCTTCTCGAACTCGCTGCAATTCTCGAGTGCCTACATGGCCGTCCGCTCGCACATCGAGATTTGAAGCCCGCGAACGTGCTCGTCAACGGAGCGGGCGGCTTGACGGTCGCAGATCTGGGATTGGTTCTCGATCCGCAAGCCGACGGGCCGGATCGCTTGACCGAGTCAGCCGAAGCGATCGGCTCCCGGTACTACATAGCTCCCGAGAACGAAGCCGGGATGAATGAAGCCGTAGATCAGCGTCCGGCCGACTTCTACGCGTTCGGGAAGATCGCGTGGGTGTTGATGACGGGCGCACGTGTGCTCGCGCGTGAAGATCAGCTGCTGCCTGACAATACGGTTGCCGACCGTCTCTCCGATGTCCGTTTGAGCGGCGTCGACGACTTGTGCCGCCTGCTGCTCCACACCGACCCCCGCGTCAGACTCGCAAACTGGAGCACTGTCTCCGACGAGCTCTCGAGTGTTCGGAACGAGCTTTCGGGAGGTCCCCGCATCGACGAGCAGGGGCGGGGCCAGATCGCCGAGAGTCTCGCGGCGGCGAGGGCCTTCCGCACCAGTCGCGTCGCCTACGAGATCGATCGGGAGCGCCAGCGAGCCGGGGAGCGGGATCAGGTTGTTAGCGAACTACGCCAGCTCGCTTTCGCTCAGGCCGAACAGTTTGCCGGCGAGGTCGCTTCACTAAACAACGAACTCGGCGGCTACTTCCAAGTGCAGGTGCAGGCGGTGAGTCTCCCGATCCTCAGACGCCTGCTTGCGGACACCGCGGCCGTCGCTGCTCTTGGTCCCGTCGCGAAGAACGTCTCAAGGTTCAATCAGGAGGAGGGCTCGACCGTCGAGTTCTGCATCAGCGAGCTCGGCGGGCAGGCGCCGACACTTACGATCAAGGGCTGGACGTTGGTTGCGGGGGACGAGGTTTGGTTTTGGCGAATCCCAGTGCTCGACGACCGCTTTTCTCCCCGGGTGGTCGTCGGTTTGCTCGACCGGTACTCGGGCCTTGACGGGCCCTACCGACTCGGACTCGCCGGCGCTCGCAGTGGCGCCGCGCGTTTCGGGACGACGCTTTGTGCCGATGGGCTTGCCCTAGCCGCGGACTACATCAAGAAGCTGCAGGCCGGTCTCGACCTTTCGGATCAGCGCAGCTGGTCGTAAGGACCAGAGCGCCCCATTTCTGGGCAGTTCTGCCCGCTTTCGGCCGACTTACACCCATGTAAACTCATCCCACCTGACTACGTTCGGCTGCGTATCATCGATCCGATGGGGATGCACCGCAGCGAGCGGCCGCTGGGATCATCGAACAACTCGCGGAAGCCGCACTCGCCCTCGAGTCCGATGGCCGCGTCGCATTCGCCAACGGCCGCGCCGACGAACTGCTCGGCCGCTCGGCCGTCGATCTCATCGGGCGCCGCGTCGACGAGCTGCTGCCGCCACGCCTCCCGCTCGAGGTGCACGTGAGCCCGTCCGGCGACGACGGCCGGATCGTCACGCTCCGCGACATCAGCGAGCGCGTCGAGGTGCAGACCTCGCTGCGGAAGGGATCCGAGCGCCTCGCCCTCGATGGCCCCGACGCCCGCGTCGGCAGCTGGGAGTGGAACTTCGTCGCCGGCACCGTGCAGTGGTCGGATCAGCTCTACCGTATCTACGGCTTCGAGCCGCGCGCCTTCGAGCCCACGTACGAGCGCTACCTCTCGCTCGTGCACCCCGAAGACCGTGCCGGGATCGAGGCGATCCACCGCAAGGCCCTGGCCGATCACCAGCCGTTCGCCGACATCAAGCGGATGCATCGCGCCGACCGGGTCGAGATCCTGGTGCGCACCGACGGTGAGATCATCCTGGCCGCCGACGGCACGCCACTGCGCATGATCGGCGTCTCCGAAGACGTCTCCGACTACGAACGCACCCGGGCGCTCCTCGCGGCGGGCCCTAGACTCTGAGCCATGGGGACGCCGAACCGGGGCAATCGGCCGCTCGGGCTCGTCGAGCAGCTAGCGCAGGCCGCGTTGGCCCTCGAGGCCGACGGCCGCGTGTCGCTCGCCAACCTGGCTGCGAGCGAACTGCTGGGCCGCCCGCGCGCCGAGCTCATCGGCCGCCCGGCGCAAGATCTGCTCGCGGAGCGCATCCGCCGCCAGGCCGAGGCCAGCAGCGCGTTCGAGCTCGAGCAAGGTCGGGCCGCCGTGCGCGACGACGGCGAGCTCTCGGCCACTCGCGGCGATGCTGAGTTCCCCGTCGAGGTGCGCGTGAGCCCCGACGGCGCCGACGGCCGCATCGTCACGCTCCGCGACATCAGCGAGCGCGTCGAGGCCCAGCATGCGCTGCGGTTCGGCTCCGAGCGTCTCAGCCAGGACGCTCCCGACGCACTCGTCGGGAGCTGGGAGTGGGACATCCTCGCGAACGACGTCCAGTGGTCCGATCGCCTCTTCCGGATCTACGGTCTCGAGCCCGGCTCGGTCGTCCCGACCTACGAGCGCTTCCTCGCGTACGTGCACCCGGACGATCGCGATGCCGTCGACGAGCGCAACCGCAAGGCCTTCGCCGACCACCAGCCGTTCAAGGACGTCAAGCGCGTGATCCGCGCCGACGGCACCGAGATCCTCATGCGCACGCAGGGCGAGGTGATCACCGACGCCTCCGGCCAGCCGGTGCGGATGATCGGCGTCTGCGAAGACGTCACCGCCTACGAGCAGGCACATGACCTGCTCGGCGGACTCCGCGAGTAGCGCCCGGGCCGGCCGAGGCCGGCGCCGGATCTAGTACTGGATGACGGCCGCGCTGCGCGGCGGGATCACCACGGCGCGCACCTTGGCGGTCGGCTGCGGGTAGGCGGTCGACGCGAGGTTCACGCCGGCCTTCGGCAGCTTCACGCGCTTGGCGGTGTCGTTCGGGTTGAGCACCACGTAGCCGCGCTGCAGCTTGCGGGTGAGCAGGCCCTTCTTGTCGACCCGCTTGCCGGTCGGTTTGCCGAGGTTGGCGGTGTAGCCGACCCAGCCGCGATCGGGGTAGATGCACATGTCGCCGACGCCGTCGCCCTTCTTCCAGGAGAGCACGGCCGTCGACCAGTTGAACGCCGCGGCCTGCACGTAGCCCTTCCAGGTCGGGGAACCCACGGTCCACACGCCGGCGGCCGCATCGTCACGGCAGTCGGGGAGGGCCGGGAGCTGCGGAGCGCTGCTCACGGGCGTACGGCCGCGGGTGAGATCGACGGACGACGTCATCTCCCACTGCAGCTTCGTGCCGCGCTTGTGCATCGCGTCGGCGAAGGTGAGCAGGCGGCGGTACGACCACGGCACGCGCGCCGCGAACGGGTAGTGGATGCCCGCGTCGATCGCGCCGCCCTCGACGATCACCTGGTCGGCGTACTTGCCGGCGCGCACGGCCGGATCGGTGGCCTTGAGCTTCGGGTTGGAGGCGTAGCCGAACGAGGTGTCGGTCCAGTGCATGTTGATCGTGAAGGTGGTGCCCGCAGGCTTCTTCGCCTTCAGCTGCTTGAGGAGCGTGAGCACGGCCGTGGCCCACGACTTCTCGGGGATCGAGGTCGGGGTGGGGGTGAAGCCCTGCTTCGGCGTGGTGAGTGCGTTGTCGATCCAGATGCTCTTGTAGCCGCAGGCGTAGAGATCGAGCGCGCCGCGCTCCTCCACCGACGGGTTGCAGCTCGCCTTGCCGTCGGCGCCGTAGAGCCACCAGGTGCGGGCGGCGGGAACGCGGAGATCCAGCATCTGCCAGCCGCCGTCGACGAGCACGGGCTTGCCCTTCTCCGTCACCTGCCAGGCCTTCGTCTCGGCCATCGCCGGAGCGTTGCCGAGGTTCACGCCGGTGCCGTTGCGGTAGGCCGCCGTGCGCGGCGCCTTCGCCCAGCCGGTGACGTACTGGCTCACGCGCGAATCGGAGTCGTGCAGGACGAGCGGGTTCGCATGCGTGGCGAGGTACTGCTGCGCAGGCGTCATCGCGCTCAGCGGCGTGACGGGATTCTCGGTGAAGAGGAAGCGGTCGAGGGTCGGCTCAACGCGCCGCGCGACGTCCATCGTCGCTGCATGCGCGGTGCCGGCGAGGCTGAGGACCGAGAGGAAGACGGTCGCCGCCACGCGGAACGCGGGGGTGGGCATCGCCGGAGCGTACCGAGCAGATGTGAACAACCGTGCCAATTCTCGTGCGATCGGGGCGTCTTGGCCGGGTATTCGGCGCGCATCCATGATCTCGGCCGACCAGGCCCGAGATTGAGGGTGAGCGGACGCCCGATGCGCCGAGAAGCGACCGATCGGCGCGCCTTCAGGAGAGGTGAGTCGAGGCGCGCCGACCGGCACGGTGTCGGCGCGCCGGAGCATGGACCGCTCTTGGTCGGCGCGCCAACGGAACGGCCACATGGGCGGTCTGGTCTCCCTCGCCGAGTCCAAACCGCCCATGTGGCAGCCCCGAGCCCGGCTGGATGGTGGCCGGGGCCCGAACGAGGCGTGACGGGGCTCCAAGGACGTTACGTACGCGTGCGTGCGCGGCCATCCGTGGAAGGCCGCGCAGCTGCGGAGGGAATCGCCCCCGATGTGCTGGTGTGCGCCTGTGGGAATCCCCGGACGCGCACCGCGGGTTTCCCGCGGCCGGTCAGCGCGGCGGCAGGCCCGCCGCGACCTTCTCGAGCGTCTCGGCGATGCGCTTCTCGCGCGTCTCGGGCTTCTTCGCATCGCCGACCCACCGCGCGAACTCCTTGCGATGGCTGTAGGCCAGCGCCTCGAACGCCGCCTGCGTGGCGGGGTCGCTGGCGAGCGCCGCGGCGAGGTCGGCGGGGAGCTCGACCTCGCGCGGGCCGTCGTCGAGCAGGATCGTGAGCTCGAGCTCGTCGCCCGGTTCCACGCCCGCGGCGGTGCGCACGGCCTTGTTGAAGCCGAGGAGCGTCTCGCCGCCCATGCGGCCGATGCGGCCGTCGAACGTGTAGGCGCCGTTGACGGTCACCTTCACGGCCGGCGTCTTCTTGCCCTGGCCGATCTCGGCGAGCTGCGCGTCGGTGAGGATCACGGCGGCGGCGGGGCCGCGCGGGTGGAGCGTCGCGCGGATGGTGACGGGATCAGCCATGGTCGGATCGTCCTGAAGGGAGAAGGCGGCGGCCGGCGGGCGATTGCCGTTGGGTCCGAAGCACATGATCGGCTACTGCTGGTCCTTGCGCGACCCGATGCGCGCCTTGTTGCCGAACGGGTCGCGGATGCCGAAGTCGGTGCCGTAGTCGCGGTCGACCGGCTCGTCGGTGATCTCGACACCGGCGGCCACGAGCTTCTCGTAGACGCCGAGCGGATCGTCCGTCGTGAAGAACAGCGTGCCGGCGGTCGCGCCCTTGGTGAGCAGCTCGCGGGCCTGTTCGCCGGTGGCCGGATCCAGCGACGGCGGACCGGGCACCTCGAGGAGGATCTCGCGGCCCTTGTCGCCGGGCACGCTCACGGTGAGCCAGCGCATGAAGCCGAGGTCGGCGTCGGTGCTCACCTCGAGGCCGAGCTTCCCGACGTAGAAGTCGAGCGCCTCGTCCTGGTCGAGCACGTAGATGGATGTGATGGAGAGCGTCTTGAGCATGGACCGCAAGCTACGGCCTGCCAGAGAGGCCCGCTTGTCCAAAACTGCTCGTTTGGATCAGCGGCGGCCGGTCGCGTCAGCGGCGGCTGACGGCCGAACTCGGGCGCGTCCACGCCTTCTCGAAGCACGTCGGCACGTAGGGAGCGACGCCGGGGCCGCGGTCGCGGAACGTGCTCGGGGTCTCGCCGACGATCTCCTTGAAGCTGCGCGTGAACGTCGCGACGCTCGCGAAACCCACCTCCACGCAGATCTCGCCGACCGTGAGATCTGCGGTGCGCAGGAGACTCATCGCGCGCTCGATCCGGCGACGCTGCAGGTAGCGGCCGGGCGTCTCGCCGAACACCGCTTTGAAGCGACGGATGAAGTGGGCCTCGCTCACCATCGCGATGGCCGCGAGGGCGGCGGTGTCGAGCGGCTGGTCGTAGGACCGGTCGATCGCGTCGCGTGCCCGCAGCAGGCGGCGATTCTCATCCTCCTGCGCGCGCCTCATGGGAGGGAGTATGAGCGCGCGCAGGAGGAAGCGAACCTACGAGGGGACGAAAGCGAAGGTGTCGGGGTCGGGCCCGATGCGGCCGCTCGCGCCCTGGTCGAGCGCGTCGAGGGCGGCAGCGTCCTCCGCGGAGAGCTCGAAATCGAAGAGGTCGAAGTTCTCGGCGATGCGGGACGGTGTCGTCGACTTGGGGAACACGACGTGCGCGCGCTGCACGTGCCAGCGGAGCGTGACCTGCGAGGGCGTCTTGCCGAGACGCTCGGCGATCTCGATGGCCACCGGCTCGTCGGGGATCTTGCCCTGCGCGAGCGGGCTCCAGGCCTCGGTGACGATGCCATGCTCGAGCCCGTAGGCGTGCACGTCGGTGTTGAGGAAGTACGGGTGCAGCTCGATCTGATTCACGACCGGGGTGACCGTGGCCTCCTCGGCGAGCCGCTCGAGGTGCGGCACCTGGAAGTTCGAGACGCCGATCGAGCGCGCGCGCCCGTCGGCCTTGAACTCCTCGAGCACCTTCCACGTGGAGACGTAGTCGCCGTCGTACAGGGTCGGCAGCGGCCAGTGGATGAGGAAGAGATCGACGTAGTCCGTGCCGAGCTTGCGCAGCGAGGCCTCGAAGGCGCGGCGCGCGTCGTCGGGCTCGTGGAACCCGTTGTTGAGCTTGGTGGTGAGGTACACGTCGCCGCGGTCGAGGCCGGATTGGGCAACGGCTTGGCCGACGCCCTCCTCGTTGCCGTACATCTGCGCCGTGTCGATGTGGCGGTAGCCCAGCTCGAGGGCCTTGCCCACCACCTCAGCGGTCTGCGCCGGCGGGATCTGCCAGGTGCCGTAGCCGAGCTGGGGGATGGTGTTCCCGTCGTTCAGGTGGATCACCGGCACCGCATGCGTCGCGCTCATGGTTCCCACGGTAGAAGGGTTGCCCGGTCGCGGCTGGGCGATCGGCCCGAACCGGTGCCTGAACGTCGCTCCCACAGCGCCCTGGGGCGGCGGTACGGTACCCGCCATGTCCCCTCGTTCCACCGTCCCCGAGTTCTCCGTGGTGGCCCTCGATGCCGTCGTCGACGGCATCCGCGCTTTCGCGGAGTCGGCGCCGTGGGACGGGGGAACCGCCGAGGAGCTGCTGATCGGGTTCGTCACCGCGTGGACGCCTGAGGTCGACGAACTCTTCGAGACTTGGCTCAGGGTCACCGGAACCGCGCTCCCGCATGACGCCGTCGCTCACGCGTACGTGCGCCGCGCACGGGCCACCGGGCTCGACTGGCTCGTCGACCGGGTCGCGCTCCTGCGTGCCCGGGGCGTGGTCGGCCCACACGTCGATCCCGAGGAGTCGGCAGCGCGGATCCTGCTCGCCTTCGAGAGCTCGCTCTACTCGGGGCGCCGCGCGGATCGTGAAGCGCGCCGGGCGATGGTGATGCGTGGCGTGGCCGAGCAGCTCCAGCGCTGCGCTCGGCCGGCGCCGCTCAGGCAGGCTGTTTGACCCGCCGCGCGACCTCTTCGCGCACCAACGGAGCCACCTTCGTCCCGAACAGCTCGATCGACCTCATGAGCTCCGCGTGCGGCACGCCGCCGACGTCCATCTGGAGCGAGTGGCGGTCGTGGCCGAACACCTCGTGGTCATCGAGGATCTTCTGCGCGACGAACTCGGGCTCGCCGACGTAGAGGTGGTTGCCACGCTCGGTGCCCAGGTCGAACTGGGCGCGCCGCGCGGGAGGCCAGCCGCGCTCGCGGCCGATCTGCGTCATCGCCTCGGCGTAACTCGGCCACAGCGCATCGGCCGCCGCGCGGCGGGAGTCGGCGACGAACCCGTGGGCCGCGATGGCGATCGGCTGCGGTCCGTGGCCGCCCTCGGCGAGCGCGCGGCGGTGGAGGTCGGCGAGCGGGGCCATGCGGGCCGGCTGGCCGCCGATGATCGCGATCGCGAGCGGGAGCCCGAGCAGGCCGGCGCGGGCCACCGACGGCGGGTTGCCACCGATCGCGACCCACACCGGGATCGGGCGCTGTACTCCGCCGGGGTGGATCTCGGCGGCCTCCAGCGGCGCGCGGAGCTGGCCCTGCCAGGTGACGGGCTCGCCTTCGCGCAGGGCGAGGAGCAGCTCGAGCTTCTCGGCGAAGAGCTCGTCGTAGTGCTCGAGGTCGTAGCCGAAAAGCGGGAAGCTCTCGATGAACGAGCCGCGGCCGGCCATGATCTCGGCGCGGCCGCCGGAGATCAGGTCGACGGTGTGGAACTGCTCGAGCACGCGCACGGGGTCGTCGGAGCTGAGCACGGTGACGGCGCTCGTGAGGCGGATCCGCTTGGTCTGCGCGGCGACGGCAGCGAGCACGACCGGCGGAGCCGAGACGACGTACTCGTCGCGGTGGTGCTCGCCGACGCCGAACACGTCAAGCCCCACCTCGTCGGCCAGCCGCGCCTCCTCGAGCAGCTCCTTGATGCGCTGCTCGTCGCTGATGCGCCGGCCGGTCGCCGCGTCGCGGCGGCGATCGCCGAAGGAGTAGATGCCGAGTTCCATCGTGTGCCGTTCCTCTCGCTCGGTTGAGCGTACCTTCCGAGGGTAGCGCAAAACGGACTGTGGTCCGATTGGGGCCGGGCGCTGGGGTGGCTCGACCGCGGATCGCCGCGGATCGACTGCGGGAAACCCGCAATACTGCGGCCGCTCTTCGACGAACGGCCGAACTGAAGGTAAAGATTTGACTGGCGCGTCGGCAGTGCTCTGGAGTCTCGTTCAGTTGTGTCGACGAAGAAGCAGGGGCTTGACCGAGCAACCGCGGTCGCGCCAGCAACTTCCGGGAGCGGAACTCATGACCAGGGGAAAGGCGCGGTGCGTCGGCTGGGCGCTGTGCGCCTTGCTCGCCCTCGTGCCCGCACATGCGCAAGGGGCGGTCGGCTACCGCAACCAGACCTGTAAGAGCCAGACGCTGGTGATCATCGGCTCGTTC
>JAGIBJ010000106.1:0-59363 GCA_017744415.1 Solirubrobacteraceae bacterium | reverse complement strand
GACCTGATGATCGCGACCGTGCGGTCCACCGCGTTCCTCTCGTTCAACTTCACGACGCCGAGCGGGTGGACCGAGATCGCGGGCGTGAGCGACAACGACGCAAAGCTCTACTACCGCGTCGCGGGCGCGAGCGAGCCGGGCTCCTACACCTTTGCCTCGGTGCTGGGCGTCACGGCGACGATGGTCGGATCGATCGTTGCCTACTCGGGTGTCGACCCGGCCGATCCGATCGCGAGTTCGGCGAAGTCGACCGGCTCCGGCGCGAGCGTCACGCTGCCGGCCGGCACCGCTACTCGCAACGGCAGCGTCGTCTACACCAACATCACCTCCGCGGCCACGACGACCTCAACCTTCGGCGCGCTCACCGATGCGTGCGACCAGGCCGGTGGCGGCGTGACGGTGGCGAACGCCTGGAGTGCCATCTCGGCCGGGCCCGTCTCCGGTCTCACGGCGTCGCTGAGCTCGAGCACGAGCTGGATCGCGCAGACGCTCGTGCTCCAGCCTGCATCGCTCTGCGCGACCGGCGGGCTTACCCTCACCGCCCCGTCGTCGATCTCGTTCGGAGCGACTGTGCTCGACGGGACCAACAAGACGGCCACCGGCAGCGGCACCTTCGCCGTGAGCGACATGACCGACACCGCGGCCGGATGGAACCTGACCGGCACGTCGACGCAATTCACGAACGGCGCCGTCACGCTGCCGGCGAACGCCACGACCATCACGGGGCTGTCGATCAATGCGGGCGGCACCAACTGCGGTCTGCCCTCGACCACCACGACCACCTTCCCGATGTCGCTGCCCGCCGGGCCGACCGCGCCCGCGGCCGTGAAGATCTACAGCGACTCGGTGGGAGCCGGTCTCGGGATCGCGCAGCTCCAGTACGGCTTCTCGCTCGCCCTCCCGGGCAACACGCGCGTCGGCACCTACACCTCCACCTGGACCTTCACGCTCGGCAGCGGCCCCTAGGCGCGCACAGCGCTGCGCAGGGTTGGGAGCACGTCGTCGCGGTAGCGCGAGATGGTGCCGTCGGGATCGGCGCTGCCGATGAGCTGCAGGCAGATCACGTCGGGGTCGAGTTGCTCGATCTCCTGGATGCGCGAGACGTGCTCGTCGACGCTGTCGCTCACGATGAAGCCATTCGTGGCGAACTCCTCGTCGGTCATCTGCTCGTCCGCGCGTTGCTGCATGTCGCGCTGGTCGGAGATGTCGTCGATGTAGAGCTCCGGCAGCTGAGTCGGCTTCCACCGGCGGGCGCCGTCGATGGCGGCGTCGCGGTCGCTCGCCCACGCAATGCCGCTCTGCATGACGATCTCCCCGGCCGGTCGGCCGAACTCCTCGCAGGCGTCGCGGTACGCCTCGACCACCTCGGGCGCCGAGTCGGGGTCGCCGAGCGTCCACAGCCCGTCGCCGTACTGGCCCGCGATCCGCGCCGCCTTCGGCCCGAACGCCGACACGATGAGCTTCGGGCGCCCGGCCGCGCGCGTCCAGAGCTTCGCGTCCTTCAGGCGGAACCAGTCGTTGTCGACCGTGACCGTCTCGCCGGCCCACAGCCGCGTGATCGCATCGAGCCCCGCGGCGAAGCGCGCCTGCTGCTCGTCGATCGATGGCCAGTCGAGGCCGAGCGGCGACTCGTTCACCGATTCGCCCGAGCCGACGCCGAGTGTGATCCGCCCCGGGTAGAGGCATTCGAGCGACATGAACGCCTGAGCGACGAGGCCTGGGTGGTAGTGGTGCACGATCGGCGTGACTCCCGTCGCCAGCGGCAACGACGTGACCTGGCCGATCGCGCTGAGGGTCACCCAGGCCTGCGAGCCCTCGCCATTTGGGAACCACGGCGCCCAGTGGTCCGAGATGCCGAGCGCGTCGAAGCCGGCCGCCTCTGCGGCGCGGGCCTGCTCGACGAGTTGCGGCGGCGTGAACTCCTCGGTGGAGCCGGCGAACCAGTAGCGAGTCATGGGCGTGCCTTTCGAGGGAGGACCCCGCCGACGCTACGCCCGTGCCGCCGCTCCCCCTCGGTCAGTTGCGGGCGGCGGATGCGCGATGATCGCGGGGTGTCCGGCGCCCCCGTGATCGACCTCAACGCCGATCTCGGCGAGGACGCCGGCCACGACGCCGAGCTCCTCGCGATCGTGACGAGCGCCAACGTGAGCTGCGGGGCGCACGCCGGTGGCATCCAGGTGGCGTCGCGCACCATCGCCGACGCCGTCGCGCGCGGCGTCGCGATCGGCGCGCACCCCGGCCACGCCGACCGCGAGCACTTCGGCCGCCGCGCGTTGCCGATCTCCGAAGGCGAGCTGGAGCGACTGCTCTCCGACCAGCTCACGGTGCTCGGCACGGCGTCCGTCGCGGTCGGCAAGGGCGCCGCGGCCCGCCCGCGGTACCTCAAGCTCCACGGCGCGCTCTATCACCAGGCCGCCGACGCACCCGAACTCGCGGCGGCCACGGTGCGCATGGCGAAGCGCGCGCGCCTCGCTCTCCTCGGGCCCCCAGGATCGTTGCTCCTCGCGCGCGCACGCGAGGAAGGCCTTGTCGCCGTCGCGGAGGGGTTCGTCGACCGCGGATACGAGCTCGATGCCGCAGGCCGCCCGCAACTGATCGCACGCGGAGCGCCCGGCGCCCTGCTCGAGCCCGCGGCCGCGATCGAGCAGGCCGTGCGCATCGCGACGACGGGCACGGTCGGCGGGTCCGGCGGCGAGGAGATCCCGATCGATGTGCGGTCGCTCTGCGTGCACGGCGACAGCCCCGGTGCGGTGCGCATGGCCACCGAGGTGCGCGCGGCGCTGGAGCGGGCGGGTGTCGAGCTGCGAGCATTCGCGCCGTGAGCACCCTCCTGGATCTCCGCCCGGCCGGCACGCGGTCGGTGCTCGTCGAGCTGCCGGGCAACGCGAGCGTGCGCAAGCTCGTGGTGGCCGCGCGAGAGCAGATCGCCGGCCTCGAGGAGGTCGTCGCGGGCCACGACACCGTGCTGCTCGTCTGGGAACCGGGACGCCGCCCGCCGACGGATCTCAAGGATCGCCTCGCTGCTGTGCTCTCGAGCCGTCACCGCGATCCCGAGCCGCGGACGATCGCGCTCGACGTGCGGTACGACGGCCCGGATCTGGGTGCCGTCGCCGACGCCTGCAACATGAGCCCCGAGGAGGTCGTGCGGCGCCACGCCGCGGCGGTCTACGAGGTCGGATTCCTTGGTTTTGCTCCCGGTTTCGCCTACCTGCTCGGCGGCGACCCGCAGCTCCAGCCGCCGCGTCGCGATTCGCCCCGCGCACGGGTGCCGGCAGGCTCGCTCGCGCTCGCCGGCGAGTACTCCGCGATCTACCCGACGGCCTCGCCCGGGGGCTGGCACCTGCTCGGCTCCTGCGACGCCACGCTCTTCGACCTCGCTCGGCCCGAGCCGGCACTTCTCACTACGGGCACGCGCGTGGAACTCCGCGTGGGCGGCGCATGAGCCTCCGGATCGAGGTCGTCGCCGGGGGCGCAAGGACGACGATCCAGGATCTCGGTCGCCCCGGCTGGGCGCACCTCGGCGTGCCCGCGTCTGGTGCCGCCGACCGCCGCGCCTACACCCTCGCCAACCGGCTCGTCGGCAACGCCGAAGGCGCGCCCGCCCTCGAGACCACGCTGAGCGGCCCGGTGCTCCGCTTCGGCGCCGCGACCACGATCGCGCTCACGGGCGCGCCGGTGGAGGCCACGCTCGCCGGCCGCTCGATCTCGATGCACGCGCCGATCCCCGTTCGCGCCGGCCAGGAGCTTGACGTCGGCACGGCGACGAGCGGGCTGCGCACCTACGTGGCGATCCGTGGCGGCCTCGCCGGCGAGACGGTGCTCGGAAGCCTCAGCAGCGACCAGCTCACCGGGCTCGGCCCGGCACCGCTGCAGTCCGGCGACGTGCTCGAGCTCGGCGGCGACGCGCTCTCGTCGCCCGCCGTCGACATCGCACCGGTCGCCGCGGCCACCGATCCCGTCGTCCTGCCCGTCACGCTCGGCCCGCGCGAGGACTGGTTCGCGCCGGATGCCGTGACAGCCTTCCTCGGAGCCACCTTCACCGTCACGCCGCAGGTCGACCGCATCGGGGTGCGGGTCGCCGGTCCCCAGCTCCCGTGGCGTTCGGACGACTCGATGCGCTCCGAAGGCCTTGCGCTCGGCGCAGTGCAGGTACCGCCCTCCGGCGAGGCGATCGTGATGCTCGCCGACCACCCGACCACCGGCGGCTACCCCGTGATCGCGGTCGTCGACGAGGCCGCGCTCGGCGACGCCGCGCAGCTGCGCCCGGGCGGTCGCGTGCGGTTCGCCGTGCCCCGCGCCGCGCCCCGTGCGCCGGAGGATCTCGAAGAAGCCTCGTTCTGAGCACCGGTCGGTGACCGCACCACCTGCTGGCCCCGCCACCCGGTCTGCGGGATGTGCAGGGGAACCGTCTCGGCCGGTTCCGTCCAGCCGACGTGTCAAACCGTCCCCCGGTTGCTACTTTCGTGCGAGTCCTGGGCACGCGCTCAGGGGCCCCGAACCCACCCGCCCGGCCGCAAGGCCAAACCCTGAGGAAGCGCGTGTCGCTCACCAACACCCCCTGCCGTGCGTACGGCGTCTATCGCCGCGAGACCAGAACGGAACGCGCATGAGCGTTCAGCCCCACGCCGCCGATGATTCGGCGGATGTCGGCCGCGGCGATCCGCTCGGCAACATCGCCCGGCGGGTGGTGCAGCTCCAGAAGGAGTACCTCGGGAAGGGGCCGACCAAGGCCCGGGTGCATGCCAACGACGAGATGGTGGTGGTGCTGCTGCGCGAGCCGTTCACCGTGGCGGAGCAGACGCTCGCGGCGAACGGCCAGGTCGAGGCGCTCGTCGCGGAGCGCCGGGCGCTCCACAAGGTGATGAACGAGCTCTACAAGCCGGTCGTCGAGGAGGAGCTCGGGCGCAAGGTCGCGGCCGTCATGTCGTCGAACCACGTCGCCCCCGATCTCGCCGTGAAGATCTTCGTCTTCGAAGACGAAGACGCTCCGCCCGGGTGAGCCCGGCCGCCCGTCCGGCTCAGCTCGCGCCCGACTTCGGGCCGCCTGGACCAAAGGGGGACGGGTCCGAGTCCTTGCGCGCCAGCCCCGTGTTTTTGGGTTCTTGCCGCCGGAAATTCGAGAATCCCCGAGCGGACGGGCTTGTCCGGAACTTGGCGGACAGCAGATTCCGTGAACGGACCGCGGTCTGTAACGGAATATTGATTCCTCCTTGTGGCACCTGGTGTTAGCTTTGCCACAAGCCGCTTAGTTCTTCCAAGGACGAAGCAGCTCGAACCCAACTTGGGACGACCGTGACCGCCAGCCGGGCCAACGGTGGGACCTCGCCTAACAACGAACCCCCGGGAACCAGCTCATGCTGAACGCACACGCCCTCGCCAACAACGATCACGCCACCGCCGGCCGCACTGCATTCGGTCGGCCGAGTTTGATCGAGGACGACTCGGACACCGGCGTCGTCACCATCAGCGCCGCCGAGATGGTGCGCCTCTCTGGCGTCGGCCGCGAGCGGCTCCGCACCTGGGAGCGCCGCCACGGCTTCCCGACGCCGGTCCGCTGCGAGAACAACGTCCGGCGTTACGTCGCCGAGGATGTCCGCCACGTGATCGCCGTCAGCCGCGCCGTCGATCGCGGCGTGCCGCTCGTCACCGCCATCGAGCAGGCACTCGAGGCCCGCGAGGAGGAGCCCACGCTCGCCAGCCTCGGCGCAGCCCTCGATCACGCGCCGACGCCCGCCATCGCCGTTTCCGGCCCCGAGCCCCTCAACGTGATCTGGGCCAACGGCCCGACGCAGGCCGCTCCTGAGGCGCCCGTCGTCGGCAGCGACCTCCTGGAGGCCGTGCCGACGTTCGGCGCCGCCGCAAAGTCGGCGATCCAGCGCCTGCTCATCGGCGAGGGCGCCGAGACCGGCATCGTCACGCACACCGATTGGGTCGGCACGTTCCCGGTCGAGCGCCGCTCGATCGCCTGGCGCATCCCGCCGGAGGCTTCCGAGGAGGCCGTCGTGGTGCTCATCCAGCTTCCGGAGGCCGTCGGCGCCGCCGGTCTGCCGGTGCCGTCCGTCGACCAGGCTGCCGTCTGGGCCTCCGCCACGCGCGACGCTCGGCGCGCGCTCCAGCAGGAGAGCGGCCTCGGCAGCGCCCAGCGTGCGCTCGGTGAGCTCGTCCGCGGCACGGGAGGCCTCGATGCGTTCCTCGCCACCTGCCACCACGGTCGCCTGCGCACCGCCACCAGCGTTCGCGGCACCATGCCCGCCCGCACGCTCGAGCTGCCGACCGGCTGCGACATCATCAGCGCAATCGGCGACGGCCAGATCGATTGGCTCGGCGAGTCGTCGCTGCGGCTCCTTGGCGCACCGTCGCGCAGCCAGGCCGTGCTCGTGCCGGTGATCTCCGGCGGCGAGTCGATCGGCGCGATGGTGCTGATGTTCCCGACGGAACTGGCGCTCCCCGACCTTGCCCGCGAGCTGCTCCTCACGCTCGCGACCACCATCGGCACGGTGCTCCAGCGCGAGCATCATGCCGCGGCCGCCGAGCACGCCCGCGCGGCGTAGCGGTCAACCAGACTGAGTGATCACGGGCTGACGAAGGATTCGTCCCGCTCTTCCTGAGATCCCTCACTGCGTGGAGCACGCGCCTGTGGCTGGGTGGGCCGCAAGGGCGCACGTGCTCCCGCTCCCCGGCACTGCCGGTGGCGAGCGCCCTGGGGTGGGGACCTTGCCACCGGCAGCCGCCGGCACTCTTGAACGGCTGACCCTCGGGTCGGCCGTTCTCGTTTCTCGAGTCATCTGAAGATGCCCCGGGTCGCGCTGCCGACGCATCGGCCTTGCATGCGATGCCCGGGCGAGCCCGGCGGGGCGTCCGCCGATGCCCGGGGCGCCAGATTCCGCCGAACGCGCCTATCCGTAGCGTCCCCGACATGACCATCGGTGGCTCCCTCGCCCTCATCGCGCTCGGCGCGATCCTGAAGTTCGCCGTCACGGACTCGGTCGCTGGCGTCGACCTGCAGACCGTCGGCGTCATCCTCATGGCGGTCGGCGCCGTGGGCCTGGTGCTCGGGCTGCTTTTCCTGTCGCGCGCTCGCGACCCGCGCGATCCCCGGGACGTCCCGCCCGCGCTCTGACGCTCCGGCCGGGCGCTGCCTCTTGGCGCGCTAGCCTCGTCGCTGCATGGGTGAGTTCTGGCACGGCGAGGTGCAGCAAGCGGCATACCGCGACGGCGTCCGCCTCGACGACAACGCCGTCGGCCCGCCCGACCTGCGGCTCGTCTGGGTGCAGCACCCCTCGCCCGAGGAGATCATCAAGGTTGCCCAGCGCTTCGGCATCCCCGAGCCGGTCGTCCAGCAGATCCGTGCGAAGCACACGCGCGCCCGCGTGCTCAGCCATGGCCGGCTGAAGTTCTTCACGCTGCGCCCCGCGCGCTACATCGACAAGACCGAACAGGTCCAGTTCGGCGAGCTGCAGCTTGTCGTCGGTCCCGACTTCGTCGTCCTGCTCGGCCGCTGCCGGTTCTTCAACCTCGACCACTTCGTCGAAAGTCTCGAGCGGCGCCCCGACCAGCTCTCCCGCGGCCCTTCAACCGTGCTGCACGCCGCGCTCGATGCCGTCGTCGACAGCTACGAGCCCGTCGCCCTCGGCCTCGAGAACGACATCGACGAGATCGAAGACCAGGTCTTCCGCGGCGACGAGGATCCGCTCCGCCGCATCTATGAGCTGATCCGCGAGGTGATCGCGTTCCAGCGCGGCGTCGATCCGCTCGAAGGGCTCCTCGGTCAGCTCCTGCGCCGCGAAGAACTCCCCGAGGAGGAGAAGCGCTTCCTCATGGATGCCCACGACCGCGCCCTCCAAGCGCGCGAGCGCGCCGCCTCCTTCCGCAGCCTCCTCGAGAGCGTGCTCCAGGTGAACCTCGCCCTCGAGACCAAGCGGCTCTCCGAAGTCAGCATCGCCCAGGCCGACCAGACGAAGAAGATCTCGTCCTGGGCCGCCGTGCTCTTCACGCCCACCCTCATCGCCGGTATCTACGGCATGAACTTCCGCCACATGCCCGAACTCAAATGGGAGTACGGCTACCCGTTCGCCATCGGCCTCATGCTGCTGATCGGCGGACTCCTCTTCGCAGCGTTCCGCCGTCGCGACTGGATCTAGCCGCCGAGCACGTGGCGGCGGCTCGTGTAGCCCCACGTGAGGAACTGGCGGTCGAGCAAGCGGCGGAACTTCGCCGGGGTGGTGCGCAGCTCGCCGCGGCGGGCCGAGCTGCGGATCGCGGCACGGGCGCCGGAGACGTCGCCGAGGCGCACGAGGTCGGCGACGTAGGCGACGAGGTGCGGCCGAGCATCGCTCTGGCTCTTACGGCGACGGAGCCGCTCGAGTGCACGGCGGTGGCCGCGGGCGTCGCGGGCGAGTTCGCGCGGCTGGTGGCGCGACACATCGCGCACCTGGCCCTTACGGAGCGCGAGCACCCGCAGTGGCCCGCGGGCGTCGGAGTCGTAGGCACCGGGCACGCGAGCATCGGAGGTGACGAACTCCGGGGCGCCGCCGCCGGTCACGTCCTCGAGCCGGTAGCCCGCGTCGCCCCAGTCGATCACCTGCGCGCGGTAGGCGTCGCCGTCGCGGTGGTACACCACGGAGCGCCGGCAGCAGTCGACGCCGGCCTTGAACACGTCGACGATCACCTCCGACTCGGAGTCGCCGTCGAGATCGACGGCCTGCAGCTTTGGCCCCGAGAACACCGAGTCGCGCGCCTCCTCGGGCAGCAACTCGCCGTTCAGTAGTGCCGCGCCGTTGCGGGTGATCGTGAGGCGGATGTTCTTCCACACCGCCGACTTGCTCTTGATGCCGTCGGTGTAGGTGATCGAGGCCGACACCACCACCGAGTTGCCGGGCGTCGTCGCCGCGGGTGTCGTCGGCGTGGTGCCCTGCGCGGTGGTCGTGGTCGGCGTGGTGCCGGCGGGCGCCACGCCGGTGCTCGCGAGGAGCGCCGCGGCCACCACGGGCAGCGCGGCAGCAGCCAGGGGAGCGCGGCGGAGCCGCTCCGGCCTCAGGGACAGCCAGGACATGGCCGCGGATCCTAGAGGTGTTCGGGCCTCTGCGGACGCGCCGACCCGCTCGCGGCGCGGTCCGCCCAGGCCATACCCGGACGGACCGCAAAACCCCGCGTTGACGGTCAGGAAGCGAGTGCGTCGAGGACGCTCGCCTTCGTGCTGCGCCGCGCCGGCAGGATCGAGGCGAGCACGCCGAGCACTGCGCCCGTGACGACGACCACGCCAACGAGTCCGATGGGGATCGAGAAGGCGACGTTCGCGTCGGTGAGGCGGGTGATCGCGAAGATCGCGCCCCAGCCGGTGAGGAGCCCGACGCCGACGCCCGTGAGGGTGCCGATGAACGCGATGAGCACGGCCTCGAGGCGGATCATCCGCTGCACGAGCGGGTCGACCATGCCGACGATCCGCAGCAGCCCGAGCTCGCGTCGCCGTTCGAGGATCGAGAGCGACAGCGTGTTGATGATGCCGATCAGGGCGACGACGACGCTCATCATCAGGAGGCCGTTCACCGCCTTGATCATGAAGTCGAAGATGTCGCCGATCAGGCGGCCCAGCGAGTTGCCCTCGGTGGCGACCACGTCGGGGCGGTCGGCCGCGAGGTCGTCGATCTTCGTGTTCGTCGCGGTGCCGGCGCCGTCGTCGAGTGCGAGGAACGCGACCGTGTCGCCACCGGGCCCGGCGAGCCGCTCGAGCGTGGCGGGCGTGACGACGCTGCCGATCTGCGCGGTGTCGAGCGACTCGGGGTCGAGCACGGCGCCGACGCGCAGCTCCTCGGTCGTCCCGTCCTGCGCGACCACCTTCACGGTGCTGCCGACGCGCGGATGGTCGGCGCGCGGGTTGAGGGCGATCTCGCCGTCCTTCAGGCCCGTGATGCTGCCGGCGCGCGTCTTGAGGTTGGCCACCTCGCCGACGGCCTTCATGTCGCCCGACGACAGCGCCGAGGCCTTGCCGTCGATCGTCACCGCGCTGCGCCGGAACCCGACCACCTGCCGCACGCCGTCGATCGCGCGGTAGCGATCCAGGAGTTGCGGCTGGAGCGTGGCGCCCGTGCTCGTGAGGACGTAGTCGGCGGAGCCGATCTTGTTGATCTGCTCGACGGTGAAGTCGCGCAGGTTGGTGCCGGCGACGGTCACGAGCGTCACGAGGAACACGCCGACGTAGAGGGCGTTCGCGGTGGTCGCCGTGCGGCGCGGGCTGCGGGCGACGTTGTCGACGGCGAGCCGGCCCTCGAGCCCGAACCGCGAGAGCAGCGGCCGGAAGAGCCGGGTGGAGGCCATTACGAGGTTCGGCGAGCCCACGATCGGCGCGATGAAGAGGAGCACCGCGGCCGCGCCGACGATCTCGACGCTGGATCCGGCGAGGAACCCGAGCACACCCACCGCCCCGAGCACCAGCGCGATGAGCGCGCGGCGCCGCGACACGTGCGACGGCTCGACGGCCGCGCTGCGGACCGCCTCGATCGGCTCGATCCGTCCGGCGCGGCGAGCCGGCGCGAGCATCGAGAGGAGCGTGATCGAGGTGCCGAGGAGGATCGCCCCGAGCGTGTTCGTGGTGTTGAGCGCGAGGCCGCTGCCGGGCACGTCGACGCCGGCGGCGTTCAGGCCCGCGATCGCGATGGTCGTCACCGCGATGGCGATGAGCACGCCGGTGATCGAGCCGACGAGCCCGACCACGAGCCCCTCGGCCCGCAGCATGCGCCCGAGCTGCTTCGGCGTCGCACCGATCGCGGAGAGCACCGCGAGCTCGCGCATGCGCTGGGCGATGATCACGTTGAACGTGTTGTAGATGACGAACGCGCCGACGAGCAGGGCCAGGATCGCGAACGCCTGCAGCGCCCGCTTGATGTAGCGGCCGAGCTCGCCGGCGCTCTCGGCCTGGTCGGCGACGAACGCCGCGCCCGTCTGCGCCTTGAAGCCGGATGGCACGGCCGTCTTCGCCTCCTGCACGAGCGCCGACTGCGCCGCGCTGCCGCGGAGGTACATCGCCTCGTACTGCTCGCGGCCGTCGCTGAGCGCCGTGAAGGCCCGCGAGCGCGGGATCGAGATGGTGCCGGCCTCATCGATGGCGTCCGACGAACCGAACGAGGTGGTGCCGACGATCGTCGACTGCTGCGGGCCGGCGGCCGTGGCGACCGTCACCTGCTGACCGAGCTTGAGGTGCTGCGACTCGGCGAGGCCGCGGTCGACGGCGATCTCGGTCGGCGCGGTGGGCGCGCGGCCCGCGTCGATCGTGAGCGGGTTGAGTTCGTCGTCGTCGACCCACAGGCGGCCGGTCGCCTTGCTGGCGAACCGCTTGCCCTTGGCATCGAGGAACGAGGCCGGGCCGGTGAGCACGCCGGCGGTGGCGCTCACGCCGGGGAGGCCGGCGAGCTTGCGGATCGTGGATCCGTCGAGGTAGAGGGTGCGGCCGGTGTCGCCGAGGGATCCGGCTTCGTCGGCAGGAACGATGGCGAGGTCGACGCCGCGGTATTCGCGTGCGGCGTCGCCTTCGAGTGCGCCGGTGACGCGGTCGGAGACGATGCCCGTCGCCGAGAAGAACGCGACGCCGGTGATGATCGCGAGGAGCGTGGAGATGTAGCGGCCGCGGTTGTGGCGGACGCTGGAGAGCACGATCTGCAGCATGGGTCAGCCCTCGAAGCGCTTCATGCGGTCGAGCACGCGCTCGGCCGTCGGGGAATCCATGCGGTCGACGATCTGCCCGTCCTCGAGGAAGAGCACCTCGTCGGCGTACGACGCGGCGTGCGGGTCGTGGGTGACCATCACGATCGTCTGGCCGCGCTCGTCGACGGCGCGGCGCATGAACGAGAGGATCTCCTGGCCGGTCGACGTGTCGAGGGCGCCCGTGGGCTCGTCGGCGAAGATCAGCTCGGGCCGGGGTAGCAGGGCGCGCGCCACGGCGACGCGCTGCTGCTGGCCGCCGGAGAGCTGGCTCGGGAGGTTGTCGATGCGGCCGGTGAGGCCGACGGTCTTGACGACCTCATGCAGCCACGCCTCGTCGGGGTGCTTCCCGGCGAGCGTGAGCGGGAGGAGGATGTTCTCCTTCGCGGTGAGCGAGGGCAGCAGGTTGTACTGCTGGAAGATGAAGCCGAGACGGTCGCGGCGCAGGAGGGTGAGCTCCTGTTTACTCAGGCCGGAGATGTCGGTGTCGCCGATGTAGGCCTGGCCGCTCGTGAGGCGGTCGAGGCCGGCGATGCACTGCATGAGCGTGCTCTTGCCGGAGCCCGACGGGCCCATGATCGCGGTGAACCGGGAGGTGGGGAAGTCGACGGTGACGCCACGGAGGGCGTGCACTGCGGCGTCGCCCTCCCCGTACACCTTGGCGGCGCTCACCGCGCGGGCGGCGAGCTGGGCATCGGTGGTTGGCCTGGGCGAGTCGAGCTGGGCGGACTGGGTGGGCATGCTCCGATCCTCGTCCTCGGCATGGGTCGCTCGCCAGTCACTTTGGTGGCCCGAGGCATGCCGAAGGTTCGTGCTGCCACCGACTTCGGTCGGCCCGCGATGCGCCGGTGGTCGCGCCCGAATGCGGTGCTTCGCTGGGGCACTTCCAGGGGGGGACGAGATCGCCGCGGCCGCCGGCATGCAGCGATCGTTCCTCACAGCGCGCTCGAGCGTCTCGGCGACACGCGCGATTAGAACTCGCAACGTTGCTGATGAGAGTTGGCGCGTTTAGGGTGTCGCCACTATGAGGTTCATCGCCAACGTCATCTGGGTCGTCGTGAGCGGCGTCTGGCTCGCGTTCTTCTACGCGATCGCCGGAGTGCTGCTGTGCTGCACCGTCATCGGCATCCCGTTCGGGCTGCAGGTCTTCAAGATCGCCCGCTACGTACTCTGGCCGTTCGGCTACACGCTCGTGAAGACCAGCGAGGTGCCGGCTATGTCGACCATCGGCAACATCCTCTGGCTGCCGTTCGGATGCCTGCTCTTCCTCGCTCACCTCGGCACCGCGGCCGTGCTCGCGATCACGATCATCGGGTTCCCGTTCGCGATCGCCAACCTCAAGATCAGCGTCGCCGCGTTCACGCCCTTCGGCCGCACGGTCATGAGCAACCGCGAGGTCCAGGCCGCGGTCGCCGCCCACCGCCTCTCCGCGAACGACATCGCCGTCATCCCCGAGCGAGCCTGAACGACGAAGGCTCCGCCCACCGCGAGGGGTGGACGGGGCCTTGTGAGTTCGTAACGATCTAGGCGCTCGATGTCGCGAGGTGGCGGTACGAGCCGAGCTTGCGTTTGAGCGGGTCGAGCGTGAGGGATCCCGGGTTCAAGTCCGGGAGAGGGCTCCGCCCTGCTTTGACGGGCGCCGCGCCTAGTCGAGGAGCTCTTCGAGCGCGGCGACGCGCGTTTCCAGCTCGGCGATGCGGGCCTCGAGCTCGGCCGTCGATAGGCCGGCCTCGCCCGGTGCGGCGGGCGCGGGCGTGAACGGCGCGCTCGGCGCCGGGGCGCTCACGGGCTCGGCGATCGGCGCCACGGCCGGCGAGCCCGACGCGCGCGGCCCGAGCCGGTGGGCGTAGCGTGGCTCCTTGCGGCCCGGCTCGCGCTCGAGCAGCTCGACGAGCTCGCGGCGCTGGAGCTGGTCGAGCACGGCGGTGACGGTGCCGAGCGACTCGAACGCGTAGAGCCGCTCGCTGCGGGTGCGCAGCTCGCCGACGGTCTGTGGGCCGCGGAGCAGCAGCACGGCGATCAGCGCAAGCTCGGCCTCGCCGACGTTGAGCCCCTCCTGGGCGAGGTGGCGGTACTTGATCGTGCGCGAGCCGGCGCCCGACGCCAGCCGGGCGAGCCCGGCGCGGTACAGGCCCTGGCAGGCCTCCCGCACCTGCTCGTCATCCATGTGCATGACCGGGTCGCGGTTCGTCGACTGGTTGCACGCGGTGCGGATCCCGTTCGTCGACAGCGGATACACGTCCGGCGTCGTGATCCGCTTCTCGACGAGGCAGCCGAGCACGCGCTGCTCGTAGGCATCCAGCTCCATGGCCGCGAATCTACCCGTCCGTCAGCCCGCGTTCAGCGGCGATCTCTCCAGATTCAGCCGTCGGCGCCGTTGCGGGCAGGCGCAGGAGACGCCGCCCCCGCTCGGGCATCCACCAGTTCCAGCGGCCCAGCAACGAGACGGTCGCGGGGACGAGCACCGCCCGCACGACGAGCGCGTCGATGAGCACACCGCTGGCGAGCCCGGTGGCGAGCACCTGCAGGTCGACGTCGCCTGCTGTCGCCATCGAAGCAAATGCCAGGAACACGATCAGAGCCGCACTGGTGACGAGTCGTCCGGTGCCGGCCAATCCGCGCACGATGGCCTCGTCGGTGGAGCGGGATGCGTCGTACTCCTCGCGCATCCTGGCGAGGATGAAGACCTCGTAATCCATCGAGAGCCCGTAGATGAACGCGAAGACGATGATCGGCGCCCAGGCCAGCACGGCGCCCGTCGCGCTGGCGCCGAACAGCAAGTCGGTCCCCACGCCGTGCTGCCAGACGAGCGTCATCAGGCCCCACGTCGCAAAGACCGACAGCAGGTTCATCATGATCGCCTTCGCGGGCAGAACGATTGACCGGAAGGCGCGGGCCAGCAGCACGAACGTGACGATGGAGATCAGCGCGAGCATCAGCGGGAACGACCCGTAGACACCGTCGACGAAGTCCATCGTCTGCGCCGTGGCGCCGCCGACGGTTGTTGCGGGCAGGAGCCCGGCGGCCGCGCGCACGCCCGCGATCGCCTTCCGTCCGGCGGCTGAGTTGGTGTCGCTCCGGGGAAACACGTCGACGACGGCATACCCGTCGGCGCGCCAGGCACCGCTTGGCGCGGACGACGCACGTACCCCGTCGACCGCAGCCAGGCGGGCGGCCGTGTCGGTCGCGTGGGCGGTCGGTGTGAGGACCTCGACGGGCGCGAGCGGTGCGGCCCCGACGCCGGCGCGATCGAGCTGCTGGAGCGCGGCGCTCGGCGCACCGGCGCCGCCGAGCGACCGTGCTTCCGGGCTGCCGAGCAGCATGCCCTGCGCGGCGACGCACAGGGCTAGCAGCGCAGCGGTGCCCGCGAGCGCAGCAGCGACGCGATGGCGCACGACGAGGCGCGCCCACGCAGCCCAGTGCTGATCGGCGCGATCGGTGGTGCGCAACCGACGGGCATCGGCGAGCGGCCCGACCGTCGCGAGCACGACCGGCAGGAGCGTGAGGGCGACGGCAACGGACGCAAGCGGAATCAGCAAGCCGCCGTAGCCCATCGAGCGCAGGAAGGGCACCGGCAGAACGAGCGTGGAGAGCAGCCCGATGGCCACGGTGGTGCCGCTGAAGAGGACGGCACGTCCGGCCGTTCCAGCGGCCTCCACGATCGCATCGTCGTTGCCTCGGCCGCGCTGGCGCTCCTCCCTCCAGCGCATGACGATGAGGAGGGCATAGTCGACGGCCACGCCCAACCCGATCAACGACACGAGGAAGACGACGACCACGTTGACTTCGGTCAGCGCGGTGAGTCCCCAGACGGCGAGCAGGGTGACGGGAATCGTCACGATCGCCATCAGTAGCGGCACGAGCGCCAGCGCCGACGCGAACACGAACGCAAGGACGATCAGCGCGCCGACGCCGGCGATGAGCGTTTCGTTGAGGAATCCGGGACCGCCGCCCTCGCCGGGCGTCTCGCGGGCGAGGAGTGCGGCGCCGGTGAGGCGTACCTCGGCGCCGCCCACGCGTGCGCTGGCGGCGGCTTGCTCGGCGCGTGCCAGGGTCTCATCGCTGATCTCGTTGCCGCTCGGCCCGCCACCCTCGACGACCGATGATGGCGGATGGAGGACCGCGAAGGTGGTACGTCCGTCGTCCGAGACGTAGGCCGGTTCGGAGGTCGACCCGAACGACGCGATTCGCGCGCCGGGTACGGCGTGCGCGAGGTCTTGCTCGAGCGCACGCAGGTCGGCGCGGACGTCCGGTGTGGTCGCCTGCTTCCCGGGCGGCAGCGTGACGACGGCGACGAGCGGCTGGGTGGCTCCGCCCGATTCGAACCGGTCGACGATCCGTTCGTTGGTGATGGTGCTCTCGCTCGTGGGCGTCGAGAAGTCTTCTGTGAGCGCGTCGGTGACCTGCGCGGAGCCGTAGAACCCCAGCAGGGTGAGCGCGAGCCAACCAGTGGCGACGAGGCGCTTGTGGGCAAGTACCCACCGGGTGAGGCTGGCGAGCCACCGTCCGGTGTGGTCGACCGGTTGAAGCGGCAGGGATCGTGTTCGCATGACTCCGGAAGGTAGGTCGGACGGGGCTCCCGCAAAACGTCCGCGGGAAGGGTTCTTCGCCTCCTCCCGTCGGAGGAGCGCCCTCCTTCTCCGGGAGGTGTTCGGGCACGCCGCGCGCGGTTAGGCTCGCCTGGTGTCGATGGTCAGGTCCGCGCCGAGCTCGCACCGATTCGCGCTTGATGCGGCCCTCGTTGCGGTGGTCTTCGGTTTCGCCGCCTCGCAGATGTTCACTCAGGCGTTTGGCGCGAAGGCGGGCGATGCCCGCGATGCCGACGCGATCGGGGTGGTGGTGTGCCTTCTCGCCGCGCTCCCGGTGCTCACGCGGCGCCGTGCACCGCGAGCGTCGCTCCTCGCGCTCCTCGCCGGCGCCGTGGTGCCCGTCGCCCTCGACTACGCCGTGCTGACGGCGCCAGCGCCGGCGATCGTGCTCGCCTCACTCGCCGCACGCGACCAGCGGGGGGCGGCCTGGCCGATCCTGATGGTCTGCTCCGTCGGCTTCGCTGCGTTCGTCGCAGCGGCCTGGGCGCGCTTCGGGCCGGAGTCCGGCGAGTACACGATCACCGCGCTCCTGTGGGCCGGCGGATGGATCATGAGCGACCGTCGCCGCCTCGTCGCGCACCGGGCAGAGCAGGAGCGGGAACGCACGGCGCGCGAGCAGCGCCTGGCCGTCGCCGAAGAGCGGACCCGCATCGCCCGCGAGCTGCACGACTCGGCCGGGCACGCGATCAACGCGATCCTCATCCAGGCGGGGGCGGCGCGGCTCGTCCACGACCGCCAGCCGGATCGCAGCCGCGAAGCGATCGCGACCATCGAGGCGATCGCGCGCGAGAGCATGCAGGAGTTCGACGCGATCCTCGGCGGGCTGCGCGACGGCGCCCCGGCAGATCTCGAGCCGCTGCCTGGCATCGACCGCATCGCCGCGCTCCTCGAGCGGCACAATGCCGCCGGCCTCGAGTTCGTGATGCACGATCGCACGAGTCCTGGGCTCCAGCTGCCGCCACCGGTCGATCGGGCCGCGTACCGCATCGCGCAGGAAGCGATGACCAACGCCGCGCGTCACGGCACCGGCACGGCCCAACTGACGCTCAAGAGCCGCGATGGCATGCTGGAGCTCAGTGTCGTCAACCCGGTTGCCGTCGGCGCGACGCCGCGAGCGGCCGGTGGGCACGGACTGACCGGGATGCGGGAGCGTGCCGCGCTGCTCGGCGGCACGCTGCACGCCGGACTCAGCGGCGACCGCTTCGAGATTCGTGCGATGCTGCCCCTGGGCCGAGCAGCGCTGTGACCGAAGCAGGCGACAAGATCCGCGTGATGCTGGTCGACGACGACGAGCTCGTCCGGCGTGGCCTGCGGCTGATCCTTTCTAGCGACCCGGCGCTCGATGTCGTCGCTGAGGCCGAGGATGGCGATGTCGCGCTGCGCCGCGCCGCCCATCACCGCCCCGACGTGGTGTTGATGGACGTCCGCATGCCGCACATGGACGGCATCACCGCCACGCGCGAGCTCATCGCCCACGTCCCGGACGCCAGCGTGCTGATCCTCACCACCTTCGAAGAGGACGAGTACGTGCTGGGTGCTCTGCGAGCGGGCGCCAGTGGCTTCCTCCTCAAACGCAGCACCCCCGAGGAGCTGCTGCGCGCGGTCCATGTCGTCGCCGACGGCGACGCGCTGCTGTCTCCCACCGTCACGCGACGCGTGATCGAGCGGTTCGTGAAGGAGCCCGCCGTCAGCGCTGCCGCCGAGCCCGGGCTCGCCGAACTGACGCCGCGCGAGCTCGAGGTGTTCTTGCTCATCGCGCGAGGTCGTTCGAACCGCGAGATCGGTGCCGAGCTGACCGTCGAGGAGACGACCGTGAAGAGCCATGTGCGCAACGTGCTCATGAAGCTCGGCGCTCGCGACCGCATCCAGGCCGTCATCCTCGCCTACGAGTACGGCGCGATCTCCCCTGGCGAGCATCCCTCGCGGTGATTCGGCCGGAGCCGCCGGGTTAGGGTGCTGGGCGTGACCGCGCCGCCGCCCTCTGAGCTCCGCACCGAGCGGCTCGTGCTGCGGCGCTGGCGGGATGAGGATCGGGAGCCGTTCGCGGCGATGAACGCCGATCCGCGGGTGATGGAGTTCTTCCCGTCGACGCTCACGCGCGACCAGAGCGACGGGCTGATCGAGCGGCTCGAGCGGTCGTTCGACGACGACAAGCTTGGGCTCTGGGCCGTCGAGGCGGAGGGCCGGTTCGTCGGCTTCACGGGCCTGCTCTGGCAACACCCGCCGCTGCCGTTCGCGCCGGCGGTGGAGGTTGGCTGGCGGCTCGCCACAGAGGCCTGGGGCCACGGCTACGCGAGCGAGGCGGCCGCGGCATCGCTCGACGATGGCTTCACTCGCGTCGGCCTCTCCGACGTGGTCTCGATGACGGCCGTCGCGAACCTGCGCTCGCGGCGCGTGATGGAGCGCCTCGGCATGCGCCAAGACCCAGCCGAGGATTTCGACCACCCGTCGCTCGCGCCCGGCCATCCGCTCGAGCGTCACGTGCTCTACCGGCTCGCCGCCGACGCGTGGCGCTCACGCGCGAGTTGATCGGTTCCGCCGCGGCTCGGTGCGCCGTCGGGGACTCACGCGATCAGGTGCCGCAGAACGTCTGGTAGCCCGGGTCGGGCTCGGCGGTCGGCGCAGCCCACGCCTCGAGGCCAGGCCGCTCGGCGAAGGGCTCGCGGAGCACGTCGAGCATGGCGCGGAACGGGGCGAGATCGCCGCCGGTCGCCGCGGCGAGCGCGTCTTCGACGAGGTGGTTGCGCGGGATGTAGACCGGGTTGAGGCGGTCCATCGCATCGGCGGCGTCGGCGAGCGCGACGCCCTCCGCGGGGAGGAGCTCGCGCCAGCGGGCGAGCCACGAGGCAAACGCCTCGACGTCGGTGACGACGGCGGCGAGCGGAGCGTCGTCGCCACGCAACGAGGCGCTGAGTGCGCGCATGAAGCCGGTGTAGTCGGGCTGGTGGCGCTGTAGGAGCGCGAGCAGCTCGTCGACGAGCAGCTCCACATCGCCGGAGTCCTGGGCGGAGGCGCGGAGCCCGAGCTTGGTCGCCATGCCGAGGGTAAGCAGCGACCGGTACTGCGGGACGAACGCGTGGAGTGCGGCCTCGAGCTTGGGGATCGCGGCGGCCTGATCGTCGCCCAGCAATGGCAAGAGCGACTCGCCGAGGCGCGCGAGGTTCCACTGGGCAATCGCCGGCTGGTTGCCGTAGGCGTAGCGACCCCGGTGATCGATCGAGCTGAACACCGTGCCCTCGTCGAAGCGGTCCATGAACGCGCACGGGCCGTAGTCGATCGTCTGCCCCGAGATCGCCATGTTGTCGGTGTTCATCACGCCGTGGACGAACCCGACGAGCATCCACCGGGCGACGAGCTCGGCCTGGCCCGCGACAACGCGCGCGAAGAACGCGAGGTACGGCGAGTCGGCCTCGGCGGCCTCCGGGTAGTGGCGTGCGATCGCGTAATCGGCGAGACGACGCAGCAGCGCGGGATCGCGCAGCGCCGCGGCGTACTCGAAGGTGCCGACCCGCAGATGGCTCTCGGCCACGCGCGCGAGCACGGCGCCCGGGAGCGGCACCTCGCGGGAGACGACGTCGTTCGTGGCGATCACGGCGAGCGAGCGGGTGGTCGGGATGCCAAGCGCGTGCATCGCCTCGCTGATCGCGAACTCGCGGAGCATCGGGCCGACGGCGGCGCGGCCATCTCCGCCGCGCGCGAAGGGCGTGCGGCCCGAGCCCTTGAGGTGGAGGTCTTGGCGGATGCCGCGGCCGTCGATCACCTCGCCGAGCAGGAGTGCGCGCCCGTCGCCGAGCCGCGGCGAGTAGCCGCCGAACTGGTGGCCGGCGTAGGCCATCGCGAATGGCTCGGACCCTTCGGAGATCGTGCTCCCCGAGAGGATCGCCGCCGCCTCCGGCGTGCCGAGCGCGGCCGGGTCGATGCCCAGCTCCTCCGCGAGTCCGCCATTGATCACCACGGCGACCGGCCGCTCCACCGTGCGCCCGCGCCACGGCTCGCCCAGCTCGGGGAGTTCGCGCGCGAACGTGTTGTCGAACGCGAAGAGTGGCGGGGCGGCGACGCTCATGCCCTCAGGCTATTGGCCGCAGTGAGCGGGCCGATGGCGCCGAACGTGAATCGCGTGCGACCCGCGGGACGCATGATTCACGTTCGGCGCCCTGGCGGCCGCTGGCGTTGGCCGAGCTACTTGATCAGCACCGACGTGCCGACCGGCACGCGCGGGTAGAGGTCGATCACGTCCTTGACGTGCATGCGCAGGCAGCCGTGGCTGGCGCGCGAGCCGATCGACCAGTCCTCGCTGGTGCCGTGGATGCCGACGCCGTCAACGATCCCGAGCCAGCGGGCCTTGAGCGGGTTGTTGGGCGCGCCGCCCGGCACGGTGGTGCCCGCGAGCGAGCCGGCCCACGCCGAGTTCGGCACGTGCCAGACCGGGTTCACGGCCTTGTTGGAGATCGTGTAGAGGCCGGAGGGCGTGTCGTGGCCCGCTGCGCCGACGGCGATCGGGTAGGTCTTGCTGAGTTTCAGGCCCTTGAAGACGCGGAGCTTGAAGGTGCTGCGGTTGACGGTGAGGATCGTCCAGTACTGCTTCTTCAGCGTGCCCTTGGTGACCGCCGCCTTCACGGCGAGGCGCTTCGGCGTGAGGTTGCGCGGCAGCGCCGGATCCTTGAGGACGACGGTGATCGACTTCGCGAGCGCGTTCACGTCGAGCCGGCGCCCGACGGTGTGCGGGGCGACCTGGATCTTGTCGACCTTGATCGCGATCCGGGCGTCGACCGGCTTGCGGTACTCCTTCGCCGCGATCTTGCTGGCGAAGGCGCGCACGTTGTCGTACGAGTACTTCACGACGGGCTTCACCGCGGCGTTCGCCGAGGCCTTCACGGCGGCGTTGGCCGAGCCCACCGGATCGACGGTGAAGAGCGACTGGCCGGAGCTGAGCGTGTAGCGGTGGGCGCCGACGAGGACGACGACGTCGCGGCCGAGCTGGGCCTTGGCGCCGTCGAGGCGGGCCGCAGCATCCGCGGTCGAGAGGCCGCCGACATCGATCCCGCCGACCTTCACTCCGGACTGGATCGTGCCGGGCGCGAACGTGGTCGTGGGGCTGGGCGTGGTGGCGGCCGGCGTGGGCGTCGCGGTCTGAGCGGCGAGGGCCGTGGCCGGAACCGCACCGGCGGCGAGCAGGAGGAACGCCGGCGCGCACGCATACGCGCGCACGGCAGCGAAGACGCGCGTGTGCATGGCCGACACGGTACCGGGCACACCAGTTCCCGGTCGCAGCCGGGCGTGCAGCCGCGCCCGTGGATGGCCAGGCGAGTTCGGCGCGGAATGCTCGATTCGTCCCCCGACGAGCCATAGCTTGGGCGCGTCCCCATGCCTCGCCTGATTACCCCCACCACCAGCATGCGCGCCCCGCTCCTCGTGTTGTGCGCCCTGCTCGCCACGTTGGCGGGGCTGGCCGCCCCGGCCGGCGCCACAAGCCCCGCGGGCTCGGGCTACGACCCAGGGCCGGAGCGGTACGGCATCAAGACGACCCGCGACGTCGACATCCCGATGCGCGACGGCATCCTGCTCCGGGCCGACATCCACGAGCCCACCGATCCCGCCACCGGCCAGCCCGCGCCCGGCCCGTTCCCGGTGATCCTCAGCGAGACGCCCTACGGCAAGCAGCTCGGCGAGCTCTCCCCGCAGACGGCCGAGCTCACGGGCTACGAGCCCCAGCTCATCAAGCGCGGCTACATCCAGGTGATCGTCGACGTGCGCGGCGCCGGCGGCTCACAGGGCACCTTCGACCTCCTCTCGCCGACTGAGCAGCAGGACTCGGTGCAGGTGATCGACTTCGTGAGCAAGCTCCCGCGCAGCAACGGGAAGGTCGGCATGCTCGGCCACTCGTACGTCGGCATCACGCAGCTGCTCGCGGCCGGCAACGTCGGGAAGGGCTCGCCACTCAAGGCGATCTTCCCGATCATGGCCACCAACAACCCGTACCGGGAGCTCGTGACCGAAGGCGGGCTCTTCAACCTCACGTCGATCCCGGCTTACTCGACGCTGGTGCTCGCCGCGACGATGCTCAACCCGACGGCCCAGCTCCCCCGTGATCCGGTCGACGCGCTGAAGCTGACGACGGGCCACGCGCTCGGTTCCACGCTCTGGGCCACCGACACGATCGGTCCCGGGCTCGCGGGCGGACCAACGGCGTACGACCAGGAGTTCTGGAAGGCGCGCGCCCCCGGCGAGATGCTCGACAAGATCGTCGACAACGGCGTCGCCGCCTACCTCGTCGGCGGCTCCTACGACGTGTTCCAGACGGGCGAGGTGCTCAACTTCGTCGGGCTCCAGAACGCGGCCGCGGGGCATGCGCCGCACGGGCCGCTGCAGACGAGCAAGCCACTCTCCGGCAAGTACCAGCTCACCGTCGGCCCTTGGTATCACCAGGCGAACTTCGGCGAGTGGAGCGTGCAGCATGCCGAGCTCGCCTGGTTCGACCGCTGGCTGAAGGGGATCGCGACGGGCGTCGACGAGACCACCGAGCCGCTGCACGTGATCGAGCACGACGGCACCGAGTACTCCACCGGGGCGCTGCCGCTGGCCGGCGCGAAGCCGACGAAGTTCTACCTCGGCGCCTCCAAGGGGCTCTCCACCAAGAAGCCGACCGCGCTACTCGGCGCCGACACGTTCAGCTTCAGCGTCGCGGGCGTCACGTGCACGCGGGCACTCGAGCAGTGGTCGACGGGCCTGCCGAACACGATCCTGAACGCGCTCGGTGCGCAGGACCCGTGCGCCGACCGCCGCCCCGGCCTCGAGCGCTCGCTCGGCCAGCGCAGCTACACCACGGATGCCCTCGACGAGCCGCTGCAGATCGCGGGCCCGGGATCGATGAGCATCGAAGCCACCTCGACGACGAAGGACACCGAGTTCGTCGTCACGCTCCAGGACGTCGCCCCGGATGGCCAGGTACTCGACCTCACCGCCGGCGCGCTCCTCGGGTCGCATCGCGCGCAGGACGACGACAAGAGCTGGCCCGGCGCCGGCGGCGATCCGCTGCTCCCGTGGCACCCGCACACCAAGGCCGCCAAGCGCGCGGTCGTGCCCCTGAAGACCACGCGGTACGACGTCGCGATCCGGCCCGTGTTCGCGACGGTGCCCAAGGGCCACCGCCTCCGCGTGGTGATCGCCACCAGCGACGTGCCCCACCTGATCGCCATCCCGGAAGACCTGCTGAACCTGGTCGGCGGGGTGTACGACGTGCAACGGCGCGCCGGCGCGGCGAGCTTCCTCCAGCTCTCCACGCGCTGAGCCGCGCGCCCTCCGGCCCGGCCTCGCAGGTGCGCGGGGTCGGGTCGGGCGGGGCGCGACCGGCGAGCCGGCCGGGGCGAGCGAGTCCCCCTTGCGGCCACCGTAGGGGCCCGCTCGGGCCACTCTGGAGACAAAAGTGGATAAAAACAATGCAGATTCTGCTATTTGTTCGGTCATGCCGAGCAGCACCACCTCCGTCTCCTCACGCGAGCTGCGCGACGCCATGGGGCGATTCGCGACCGGTGTCGCGGTGGTGACGGCGCGGGATGCAGAGGGGCCGAGTGGGGCCACCGCCAGCGCGATCTCGTCGCTGTCGCTCGATCCGCCGCTGGTGCTCGTGTGCCTGGATCGCAAGAGCCAGACGCTCGGCGTGATCAACGAGGCGCAGGCCTTCGCGATCAACGTGCTCGCCGAACACCACCAAGAGGTCTCGAACTCATTCGCGCGGTCCGGCAACACCGCGGCGTGGGAGGCCGTGTCGCACGAGTCGGGCGCGAGCGGTGCGCCGCTCCTCGATGAGGCGCACGCGGCGGTCGACTGCCAGGTCGAGCAGATCGTCGAGGGTGGCGACCATCAGATCGTGATCGGGCGCGTGCTCGAGATCCGCCACCCCGCCGGCGACGCTCGGCCGCTCCTCTATTACGCGGGCAAGTATCTCGACCTGCCGCCCGTCGAGGTCGCCGTCGAGCCCGACGGTCTGACTGAGGTCGAGCCGGCGCCGCCGGTGCGCCGCACCGATGTCGACCCGCGCCCGATCGACACCGCCGAGGCGACCCTGCCGACGGCCGGAGGCGCCTTCCGCCTGCTTGCCCACGAGCGGCGCGGCGGGGACGTGACGGCCGCGCTCGTCTACGGCGATCCGGCTGCGCACCACGCGCCCGTGATCCACGCGCACGAGGCGTGTCTGCTCGGCGATGCGCTCGGCTCGCTCGCGTGCAGCTGTCGCGCCCGACTCGATGCGGCGCAGGACGCGATCCGCGCCGCCGGTGCCGGCGTCCTGCTCTACACCAAGCGCGCGGCAGACGGCTCGGCGCTGCGATGCGGACAGGGCCTCGGCCCCGATCTCGACGCCGGCGCAGGGCTCCTCGCCCAGCTCGGGGTGCGCCGCGCGGCGTTCATCGATCCCGCATCGCTGGTCGCCAGCGCCCTCGGCACCGAGGCCGTCGCCGCCTGACGCGCGCTCCCGCGCGTCGCCCCTCTCGGCTCGCGCGAACTCCCTCTGCGTGGGTCGTGCTCTGACTCCAGACCCCAACACCACGACCCCACACGCACCATGACCGCATCCGCATCCGCCACCACTCCCGCGACCGACAGCGGGCGGGCCGACCGTTTCGCTGCCGCCCTCGCGCGCGCCGACGACGTCGCCCGCCAGCTCCGCGCCACCGCCGCCGAGCGCGACCGTTCGGGCGAGACGCCCCGCAAGGAGATTGAACTCCTGCGCGAGGCCGACCTGCTCCAGGTGCAGGAGCCGGTCGAGTACGGCGGCGCCGGACTGAGCTTCGGCGAGGCGAGCGTGATCACGCGCCGCATCGCCCGTGGCGACACGTCGATCGCTCACCTCCTCGGCTACCACTACGCGCAGACCCGCGTGAGCCGTCTCTTCGGCGCCCCCGAGCAGGCCGCCGCCGAGAGCCGTCGCAACGGCGAGGGCCGGCTCTTCTGGGGCGGGATCCAGAATCCGCGCGGCGGTTCGGACCTGCTCCTCACGCGCGATGGCGACGGCTTCCGGCTGAACGGCCACCGCACCTTCGCGTCAGGCGTGAGTCTCGGCGACCGCCTCTCGGTAACGGCGATCCTCGACGGTGAGCTCGTCTTCCTCAGCCTTCCTGGCGACCGCGAGGGCATCGACCCGCGCCACGACTGGGACAACATCGGCCAGCGCCTCACCGACTCGGGTGGGGTCGACCTCCACAACGTTCGCATCGAAGGGGCCGACATCCTTGGGGCCGAGCCGTGGATCGGTGCCGGGCCCCTTACCCCTTTCCAGACGCTCGTGACGCCGCATTGGCAGCTCGCGTTCGTGAACTTCTACATCGGCACCGCCGAGGGCGCGATCGAGGAGGCGCTCGAGTGGGTGCGCGCGAACGCCGCGCCCTGGGAGACCTCCGGCGTCGACCGCGCCAGCGACGACCCCTACATCCTCCAGACGGTCGGGGAGATCGTCAGCGAGGTGCGGGCCGCGGCGCTGCTCGCCGACCGCGCCGGCGAGGCGCTCGACCGCGCGCTGGCGGTCGGCGCCGAGCTCACGGACAACCAGCGCGCCGAGGCCGCCGTCGCCGTGTACGAGGCGAAGTACCTGACGACGAAGGTCGCGCTCGACGCCACGAGCCGGCTCTTCGAGATCCAGGGTGCGCGCGCCACGACGGCCGCGTACGGGTTCGATCGTCACTGGCGCAACATCCGCACGCACACGGTCCACGACCCGGTCGCCTACAAGGCGCGCGAGGTCGGCGACTGGGCATTGAACGACCGCGGGCCGGAGTTCTCGCTCTACCGCTAGCCCTGAAGAGGCGCGCACCCGCATGTCCGTCACGCTCCACTGGTTCCTTCCGACCAACGGCGATTCCCGCAGCGATCTCTCGCTCGGAAACGCCGTCGGAGCGGCGGGCTCGCGGGTCGCCGCCGACGGGTCGTCCGGCGATCGCCGGCCCACCCTCGAGTACCTCACGCAGATCGCGGTCGCCGCCGAGCAGAACGGCTTCACGGGCGCGCTCACGCCGACGTCGAGCTGGTGCGAGGACGCGCTCGTCACCGCCGCCGCCCTCAGTCAGCACACCGATGCCTTCAAGTACCTGGTCGCCTTCCGGCCGGGGATGCAGCGGCCCACCTACGCCGCCCACCAGTTCGCGACCTTCCAGCGGCTCACCGGTAATCGCCTGCTGCTCAACGTCGTGGTCGGCGGCGACGACCTCGAGCAGCGCCGCTATGGCGACGCGCTCGGCAAGGACGACCGCTACGCCCGTGCCGGCGAGGCACTGCACGTGATCCGCGAGCTCTGGGCCGCGAGCGGCGAGCCCGTCACCTTCAAGGGCGAGCATCTTTGGGTGGAGGGCGCGCAGATCGAGGCGCCCGACGTCGCGCCGGAGATTTTCTTCGGGGGCAGCTCGCCCGCGGCGATCGAGGTGGCCGGGCGCTACGTCGACGTCTACCTCACCTGGGGCGAGCCGCCGGCCGCGGTGGCCGAGAAGCTCGAGCTCGTCCGCGCGGCCGCCGCCCGCCACGACCGCGAGGTGCGCTTCGGTATCCGCCTCCACGCGATCGCGCGCGACACGGCCGACGACGCGTGGAACGAGGCCGACCGGCTCCTCTCGGGCCTCGACCCGAAGCAGATCGAGGCGGCGCAGCTGATCCAGCGCGCGTCGCAGTCCGAGGGGCAGCGCCGCATGACCGCATTGCATGGCGGCGGGAACACCGACAACCTCGTCGTCGCGCCCAACCTCTGGGCTGGGGTCGGCCTCGTCCGCGGCGGCGCCGGCACCGCGCTCGTCGGCTCCCACGAGGAGATCGCCGACCGCATCGCCGAGTACCACGAGCTCGGCATCGATCACTTCGTCCTGTCGGGCTACCCGCACCTCGAGGAGGCGTACCGGTTTGGCGAGTGCGTCACGCCCGTGCTGCGTCGCCGCGGTCTGCTCGCGGGCGCAGGCTCGGCGCAGGGCGCAACGACGACTGGGGGGCAGTCATGAGTGCACACACCGCAGGGGCGGCGGCCGCGAGCCGCGCCACCAATGCAGCGGCCGCGACGGAGGCTTCACGGCCCCGCCGCGTGAGTCGCCGGATCGGGTGGCGGTGGGTGAGTCCTGCCGTGCTGCTTGCGCTCTGGCAGGTGCTGAGCGCGACCGGCGTGCTCCCCGAGCAGACGCTGGCCGCACCGACCGACATCCTCTCCGCGGCCGTCGATCTCACGAAGACGGGCGAACTGCCGACCGCCCTCCTGATCTCGCTGCAGCGCGCGGCGCTGGGCCTGCTGCTCGGGACGGTGGTCGCGATCGTCGCCGGCGTGATCGCGGGCGTGAGCCGGGTGGGCGACGTGGTCGTCGATCCGCCGATGCAGATGCTGCGCACCGTGCCCCTCTTCGGGCTCGTGCCGCTCTTCATCCTGTGGTTCGGGATCGGCGAGACGCCCAAGGTGCTGCTCGTTGCGCTCGGTGTGGTGGTGCCGCTCTACCTCAACCTCGTCGCCGCGCTGCGCGGGGTCGATCGCGAGCTGCTCGAAGTGGCCGATTCGTTGCGCCTCAGCCGTCGCGAGCGCTGGCGCCACGTCGTGATCCCGGCGGTGCTGCCAGAGGCGCTCGTCGGCTTTCGGCAGTCGCTCGGGATCGCCTGGTTGGCGCTCATCGTCGCGGAGCAGATCGCCGCGAGCGAGGGCCTGGGCTACATGATCAACAACGCCCGCGACTTCCTCCAGACCGACGTCATCATCGTCGGGCTGCTGGCGTACGCGATCCTCGGCCTGCTCACCGATGCGATCGTGCGCGTGCTCGAGCGACGCGCGTTGCGGTACCGCGACGAGGGTGTGCTCGCATGAGTGCCGCCACGCTGTTCCCGGCCGGCGTGAGCACGTCCTCGAGGGACGAGCCCGTGGTGCGCGTCCGCGAGCTACGCCGCGCGTTCGGTGAATCAGTGGTGCTCGATGGCGTGGATCTCGATCTCGCGCCTGGCGAGTTCATCGCGGTGCTCGGCCGCTCGGGCTCGGGCAAGACGACGCTGCTGCGCGCGCTCGCTGGGCTCGATCACGGGGTGGAAGGCGAGCTGCGCAGCGGCCGCGAGCCCGCGGTCGTATTCCAGGATCCGCGGCTGTTGCCGTGGCGCGACGCTCGCGCGAACGTGGGTCTCGGATTGCGTGGCGATCGTGCCGAGATCGAGGCGCGGGTGAGCGATGCGCTGCGCGAAGTCGGGTTGGCCGATCGCGGCGAGGCCTGGCCGCGGGAGCTCTCGGGCGGCCAGCGCCAGCGCGTGGCTCTCGCGCGAGCGCTCGTCCGCGAGCCCGATCTCCTGCTGCTCGATGAACCGTTCAGCGCGCTCGATGCGCTCACGCGCGTGAGCGCCCAGCGCCTCGTGCAGGAGCTGTGGACCCGTCACCGTCCTGCGGTGGTGCTCGTCACGCACGACGTCGAGGAGGCGCTCCTCCTCGCCGACCGCCTGATCGTGATCGACGACGGCCGCATCATCCACGACGAGCGTCCTGCCCTGGGTGAGCGGCCGAGGCGCCGCGACGACCCGCGCCTCGTCGAACGCCGCCGCGCACTGCTCGCGCTCCTCGGCGTCGACGACGCGGCCGCCTGAGCGCGGCCGGCCAACTGCTCCACCTGCCGTCGGGCGCGCGACGCACCCGGCGGCTCCGTCCACATCCGCCGGACGCCCCCACCGGCGCTGCCCGTCCAACGAACCCACAGACCCACATGTCACGCACCACCAGTCCCGCTCGCGCCCTACTCGCGTCGCTTGCCGTCCTCTCGCTCATCTCCGGCCTTGCCGCCTGCGGGGGCGACGATACGAATGCCGGCGCCAACCTCTCGGCGGATGAGTCGTCGGCCGACGCGACGACGACGTCAGGCGGTGGCTCGCCCGATCTCTCGAAGGTCACGTTGCGCGTCGGCGTGCAGAAGGACGGCATCCGCGCCGTGCTCGGCAAGACCGGTGCGCTCGACGACGCGCCCTACAAGGTCGAGTTCTCGACGTTCCAGTTCGGGCCGCCGCTGGTGGAAGCCGCCGGCGCCGACAAGATCGATCTCGCGTGGGTCGGCAACACGCCGCCGCTGTTCGGTGCGGCCGCCGGCTCGAACTTCAAGATCATCGCCGCCGTCCGCGAGTACGACAGTCAGGAGAACTCGCTGCTCGTCCACCAAGGCTCCACGATCAAGGACTTCAAGGATCTGGTGGGCAAGAAGGTCGCGGTGCCGAAAGGCTCCTCGGCCAACGGCTACCTCTTCTCCGGGCTGAAGCGTGAGGGCGTCGATCCCAAGCAGGTGAAGCTCGTCTATCTACCGCCTGCCGATGGTCTTGCGGCGTTCACGTCGGGACGCGTCGATGCCTGGGTGGTGTGGGACCCGTTCGTGCAGCAGGCCGAGGCAACCGCCGGCGCTGTCGCGGTGCAGGGTGGCGAGCCCGACGAGCACGGCATCGGCTTCCAGATCGCGTCGAGCAAGGCGCTGGAAGATCCGGCCAAACGTGCGGTGTTCACCGACTACCTGAAGCGCCTCCAGGGCGCGTGGGCATGGGCTCGCAAGAACCCCGACGGCTGGGCCGCGGCGTGGTCGAAGGACTCGGGGCTCCCGCTGGCGGTGACGAAGAAGGCCGCCCGCGCGAAGTCGTCGCACCTCACGCCGATCGACGACGAGGTCGCCGGCTACGAGCAGACGCTCGCCGATCTCCTCAACGACGAGGGCGTCCTCCCGAAGGCCGTCGACTTCAAGTCGATCGTCGACCCGGGCGTGTTCGAAGGCACCAGCTGAATCGAGCCGCGGCGCCGAAGCTCCAACATCGCGGGGCTGTGAGAGCTACGGGATGTTGGAGCTTCTCGCGGTCGTGTTGAAAGCTCCAACATCCCTGGGTTCTGAGGGCTGGGGGATGTTGGAGCTTCGGTGCCGCCGCGGTCAGGCGGCCAGGGCCCGCGGGAGCCCGTGCGACGCCTGCACCGTGCGGGCGAAGTCGCGCACCTGGGCCCAGAAGGCGTCGGGTGCCTCCTCGGGCGTGAAGTGGCCGGAGCCCTCGACGACTCCCGTCGTCACGTTGGTGAGGCCGGCGGCGCGGAAGCCCTCGACGTACGTTTCGAGCTCGCCCGGCTCGTGGTCGCCGCGGAGGTAGAGGAGCGGCACCTTGAGCGTGGTGGTTTGGTTCTTCTCGCGGTTGGCGGCGGCGTCGTGGGGGAACGCGCGGTAGTAGTCGAAGCCGGCCTTCAGCGCGCGGTCGTCGGCGTAGGCAGCGACATGCTCGGCCCTGAGCTGCTTGCCGATCGCCTCCTGGTTCCAGCCGGTCGCGCCGTAGAAGTAACCGAAGTACTCCGCGAGGTGGTCGCGCACCAGCACCTCGGGGAGCTCGGTGGCGTGGAACGCGAAGTGCCAGAGATAAGGATTCGCGCGCACGGCCTCCCAGGGATCCAGGCCCGGGATGACGATGCTCGAGAGCACCACACCGGCCACGTCGTCCGGGTAGTCGCGCAGGTAGGGGTAGGCGACCATGCCGCCGAGGTCATGGCCGACGATCACCGGGTGGTGCACGCGCAGCTCACCGAGCGCCTCGTGGATCACGACCGCCGCGGCGCGCTTGGTGCCATCCGTCGTGGACGTCACCGAGCCGCCGATCTCGGGAAGGTCGAGGGCGATGGCGCGGTAGCCCGCGCCCGCCGCCTCGTGCAGCACCGGCTCGAACGATCGCCATGAGAGCGGCCACCCGTGGAGGAACACGATCGGCTGCCCGCCGGGCGGACCCGTCTCGACCGCGCGTACGCTGCCGGTCCCGGCCGGAACATCGGAGATGTGCAACGTCGTGGGGGCAATGGCCATGCAGCGAATGTGGCACCAGGCGCCGGTGGTACTGGGGCGTATCGTGGTCGCACGCGGGCGGCTCCGCCGACGACGGGCGCGCCCGCACGCTGGCACCTCCGCATGGCGCGCGTCCTCACTACGTCCGTCGTCGAGGGGGTGCCGGCGAACACAGTTAGGACGCTGGCGGTGGGCCCCCGATCGGGCCTGGTCGCGCGGGGCCGAGGTGAATCAGGAGCGAACTAGTCAACAATCGGCATCATGCCGACGGATCTCCGTTCCAACGCCACGCAGTTCGCCTACTGGGTGCCCAACGTCAGCGGCGGCCTCGTCGTGAGCACGATCGAGCAGCGCACCGACTGGAGCTTCGAGTACAACCGGAAACTCGCGCGCATCGCCGAGCGGGCCGGCTTCGACTACGCGCTCAGCCAGGTGCGCTACACGGCCAGCTACGGCGCCGAGTACCAGCACGAGTCCACCTCGTTCTCGCTCGCGCTCCTCCTCGCCACCGAGCGCCTCAAGCTCATTGCCGCCGTGCACCCGGGCCTCTGGCAGCCGGGCGTGCTGGCCAAGTGGCTCGCCACCGCAGATCACCTCAGCGGCGGCCGCATCGCGGTGAACGTCGTCTCCGGCTGGTTCAAGGACGAGTTCCGCCAACTCGGCGAGCCGTGGCTCGAGCACGACGAGCGCTACCGCCGCAGCGCGGAGTTCATCCAGGCGCTCCGCGAGATCTGGACGAGCGACGACGCCCAGCTCGCCGGCGACTTCTACCGAATCCGCGACTTCAACCTGAAGCCCAAGCCGCTCGCGTGGGAGGGCCGCCCGCACCCGGAGATCTTCCAGGGCGGCAACTCGACCGCGGCCCGCGGCAACGGTGGCCGCTACAGCGACTGGTACTTCAGCAACGGCAAGAGCTTCGAGGGCGTGCAGGAGCAGCTCTCCGACCTCACGAAGATCGCAGCGGACGCTGGTCGCCCGCAGCCGCCGAAGTTCGGCCTGAACGGCTTCATCATCGTCCGCGACACGGAGAAGGAAGCCGAGGACCAGCTCCGCGAGATCATCGCGAAGGCGCACGTCGAGGCCGTCGAGGGCTTCGGCTCGGCCGTGCAGCAGGCGGGTCCGTCGACCGGCGACAAGAACGGCATGTGGGCCGACTCCAAGTTCGAGGATCTCGTCCAGTACAACGACGGCTTCCGCACGCAGCTCATCGGCACGCCCGAGACTGTCGCGCGGCGCATCGTGGAGTACCGCAAGATCGGCGTGGATCTGATCCTCGGCGGGTTCTTGCATTTCCAGGAGGAGGTGGAGGCCTTCGGTCGCGACGTGCTGCCGATCGTGCGCGAGCTCGAGGTCGAGGCGGGCCTGGATCCGTCGGCCGTGCCCGATCCGCTGGCCGGCCTCACCGACCAGGAGCCTCTGGCTCGTGCCCACGGCTGAGGCGCGCGCATCCGAGGGCGACTCGGCCGGTAAGGAGTCCGGCGCGAGCGGGGTGGCGGGCGCGGGCCAGGGGTCGGGACACTCCCGGCCCGCGCCCCCGCTCCTGCGCACCCATGAGGAGGCGGTCGCCAAGGCTCGCGAGGTGGCGGACGAGCTGGCCGTCGGTGCCGCCGAGCGCGACCGCACCGGCGGCGTGCCGTGGGAGGCGCTCGCGCTGCTCGACGGCAGCGGGCTGCTCTCGATCACCGTGCCCGAGCGTCTCGGCGGCCCGGGCCTCGGGATCGCGACGCTGGGCGAGGCGGTGCGCCTGATCGCATCCGCCGACCCGTCGCTCGCGCAGCTGTTGCAGCCGCACTCGCTCTTCCCGATCGCCGCGTGGGAGCTCTTCCCAGCGCACGGCACGGGGCAGCGCAAGCTCGCCGACGCGATCCTCGCCGGCGGGCGGATCGGTAACGCCGTCGCCGAGCGCGGCGGCCAGCACGCGCAGGATCTCCGCGTGCGCCTCGAGCGTGATCCCGCCAGCGGTGCGCTGACGCTGCGCGGCACCAAGTACTACTCGACGGGCGCGATCAGTTCCGCGCTCGTCGGCGTGACGGCCATCGACGAGGACGAGCGCCAGGTGCTCGCGTTCGTACCCCGCGACGCGCCCGGCCTGACGATCGACGACGACTGGAACGTCATCGGCCAGCGCGCGACCGTCAGTGGCACGACCACCCTCGACGGCGTGCCCGTCGACCCTGATCTCGTCGTCGACTACCAGCGGCTCTACGAGGCCCCGCAGACGCTCGGCGCCCGCGGCCAGCTCGTGCACACCGCCATCGAGGTGGGCATCGCGCGCGGCGCCATCGATGCTGCCGCATGGTTCGTGCGCGAGAAGGCGCGGCCGTTCTTCGAGGCCGTGCGCGGCGGCTGGGCCGAGCGCGCGGGCGACGACCCCCACACCGTCTACCGCTTCGGCCAGCTCGACACGCAGGTGCACGCCGCCGAGGCGCTGCTCGCCGCGGCGGCCGCGGCCGTCGACGCCGTGCCGCTCCGGCCGAACGACGAGCGCACCGCCGCCGAGGCCTCGATCGCCGTCGCGCGGGCGAAGGCGTTCGGCAGCGAGGTGGCCGTGCAGGTGAGCAGCGAGCTCTTCGCCCTCTCCGGCGCCTCGGCCGCGGATGCGAAGCACGCCCTCGATCGGCACTGGCGCAACGCCCGCACCCACTCGATCCACGACCCCGTGAGCTGGAAGTACCACCACATCGGCGCCTGGGGCATCGGCGGGGTGATTCCGCCGAACCACGGCCAGCTCTGAGCCGTCGCGCTACGGACCGGTTGACAACGCCCACCGGCTGAGCGAGGCTGCGCCGAGTCCAACCGCTGCTCGTTCCCCCCGAAGCGCGCACGCCTCTCCGTCCCAAGCGAGGCTCCCCATGTCCGTTCGTCTCCTCGCCGCCGTCGCTGCGGCCGCTGCGCTCGCCGCACCAGCGACGGCACTCGCCGCACGCCCGAGCCCGGTGCCGACGCCGATCGACCGTGACCTGCTCTACTCGCGCACCGTCGATGCGACCTGCCGCTTCCCGCTGATCGGGGCGAAGCCGGCCAAGGTCACGGTGTCCGTGGATCCGCCGGCCAACATCCCGACGTCCGCCGGTGCGCGGGTGAGCGCACACGTGTCGGTCTCTCTCGCTGGAGCTGGCGCCGACCTCGCCGGCATCCCGGGCCTCGCATCGCTCGCAGGCACCGCGCGCCAGAGCGCCGACCTCGACACCGTCACCGGCGCGCGGCAGGCCGACATCGACGCCACCATCCCGCCGACGGCCATCGGTCAGCCGCCCGCCGATCCGCTGGTCCTGGCTGGCGACGGCCAGACGGCGGAGATCACCGGCGACGAGGGCGCGGCCGTCCTGCGGCTCTACTACGGAATCGACCTCAATCTCACGGCTCGCGACGCGGCGGGGCAGCCGATCGTCCTGCCGCCGGTCACGACGGACCCCTGGGGCCAGCCCGTCTCCGATTCCGACGGCGACGCCGAGACGTTCGACGTTCGCTGCATCCTGGACGACCCCATCTCCCCGAACCGTTCGTTCGACCCGTTCTGGATCGGCGACACCGATCCGACCGTCGCCGACTTCCAGCGCCCGACGCCGCCGGGCGAGGTGCCGTTCAGCGAGGACGACCGCGGGAGCAACTGGGTGGTCTTCCGCTGGGAGCCGTCGACCGACAACCCCGGCGGCTCAGGCCTGCGCGGGTACGTGGTGCTGGTGAAGGACGAGCTGTACGAGGTGGGGCCCGAAGCCACCTCGCTCGAGGTCTCCGGGATCAAGGACTACACCTACGCGATGATGTGGGCGGTCGACTACGCGGGCAACGTGTCGTTCCCGCTCTCCCTCGGCGAGCGCTTCCTCTGGCCGGAGGGCGAAGGTTCGGTGCATCCGACCCCGACGGCCTCACCTACGCCGCCTCCGGCTCCGGCGGGTGCCGCGACCTACCAGTGTCGCTACCCCCTCATCGGCTGGCGCTACGTGACCCTCAATGCCGGCGCCACGATGCCGACCGGCCGCGTCGCTCCGATCGAGCTCGGCCCGTTCTCGGCGGTCGCAAACCTCCAGCTGTTCGGGCTCGCTGCGGGACTCGAGGGCGGTGAGCACGCCGCCACGATCAGCGGCACCATGAGTGCCAACCTGATCGCCTGGTCGGGGAACCGCAGCAGCGGTCACTCCACCAAGCTCTCGGCATCGTTCGCGCCGGTCGCGTATCCGGCCGCCGGTACCGACCCGCTCGCCGTCTCGGCCACCGGCACGGTGCAGCCCGCGATGTTCGACGATGCCGGCCCGGCGACCCTGGAGCTCGACCGGTTCTCGCTGAGCCTGCGCCTCGAGTACGCCGACGGCACGCCCTACATTCTCCCGCCGCTCCCGTTCGACGCCGACAACCATCAGGTCGAGGACTCCGACGGCGATCCCAACACGTTCGACATCTCCTGCCGGCCGGTCGACAAGCAGGCGCAGCCGCGCGTGATCGGTAGCGCCGAGCTCGCGAGCCCGCCGCCGACACCCGTTCCCGACACGACCGCGCCGTCGGTGCCCGGACTCTCGCCCGATGCCTCACCCGCCGACGTGATGCCCGACGCGATCACGGTTCGCTGGACGGCGTCGAACGACGGCCCGAACGGGTCGGGGATCGCGGGCTACCGGATCTTGTACACGACCAATCTCGGCGGCCCGGCGCAGGTGTTCGACGTGGGCGCCGATGCCCGGTCGTACACGGTGTCGCCGCTCGTGCGCGTCTGGGACCACTACCTGTGGGTGTACGCGAAGGATGGGGCAGGCAACTTCTCCAACCCGCGCCTGCTGACGTTCTCCACGAAGGACCTCGGCGGCCCGCCGACCGTGATCCCGACGGCCACGCCGGTGCTCACGCCGACGCCCACGCCGTCGCCGACCGCCACGCCCGTCGGGACCGTGATCGCGACGCCGACGCCGACGCCCACGCCGGTCGGGACGCCGACGCTCTCACCCAAGCCGGCGACGCCGACGCTCTCACCCAAGCCAGCGACGCCCACGCCCACGCCGAAGCCGGCGACGCCCACGCCGACCGCCGCCCCGGCCCTGGCCTACACGCTCCAGGGCACCGCGACGATCAACACGCTCACCAAGGGCTCGATGCCGCTCACCGGCGCGCTCGACGCCGTGCGCATCGACCCAGCGACCGGAGCGCTCACGGCCGGCCTCGCCTTCAACGACACGCAGGGCCGCCTGACCGCGCTCGGCTTCCTGCCGGTGACGGCGACGGTCGGGTTCGTGACCTCCGGCCAGGCGACCGGCGCGCTCGTGCTCGACAGCCTGCAGGTGCAGGGCAAGGTGCGGATCAAGGTGAAGTCGGTCAAGGCGTTCGGGGCGATCCCGCTCGCTGGCGGCAACGACTGCCAGAGCAAGCAGCTCACCGTGCTCGATCTGGCGAGCGCCGGGTCGTTCGACGCACTCGGCACCGGTGGCACCATCGGGGGCACCTACAAGATCAGCGACCTCAACGGCTGCGGGCCGTTCGGGGGCGTCGTGAGCGCGCTCACCGCGGGCTCCGGCAACACGATCACGCTCAAGCTGGTGCCCAAGCGTTGATTGCGCCTGATCTGGTTGCATCGGCTGCGGGTGCCTGACAGGCTTGGGTGGTCCACCGCTAAGGGCCGCCGACCGGCCCGCAGCCTCCGCGTCCCAATCGGAGCCCCATGTCCCGTCGATCGCTCGTCGCGCTCTCCGCGGCGTTTGCCCTTGTGGCGCCGCATGCGGCGCAAGCGGCGCGTCCGACGCCGGTGCCGAGCCCGATCGATCCCGCGGAACTGAACTCCGGCACCTACTGGGCCCAGTGCGCGCTGCCGCTCATCGGCATCCGCACGGCAACGGTCACCGTCCGCCTCGATCCGCCCGGCCATACGCCGGTGAGCGCCGAGGCGAGCATCCCGGCCCAGCTCACGTGGTCGATGCCCGGTATCGCCGATCACCTCGCCGACGTTCCCGGCCTGGCCTCGTTCGAGGGCGCCGCGACCGACGACGCCACCCTCGTCGCGGATGATTCGCCGGCGACGATCTCCACGGTCGTCCCGCGTACCGCGGTTGGCCCCGGGCCGATCGATCCGCTGGAGCTCACCGGCGCGGGCGCGGCGAGCGTGAGCCTCTCGCAGGAGGGCGCGGCGCGCCTACGCGTCGGCAGCTCGTTCGATCTCAACCTCGTCGCGCGCGACGAGGCGGGCGCCCCGATCGCGTTGCCGCCGTCCACGGTCGACGGCTCGGGCGAGCCCGCCGAGGACTCGGACGGCGATGCCGACACCTTCGACGTCCGCTGCTCGATCGACGGCCTCACGAACCCCGACGATGCGCTCCTCGAGCCGTTCTGGGTGGGCGACACCGACGGCGCCGCCGACTTCCAGGCTCCGTCGGCACCCGGTGCGGTCGACGACGACCCGGCCGACCGCGGCGCGAACTGGGCGATCCTCCGCTGGACGCCGTCGACCGACAACCGCGGGGGGTCCGGCCTGCGCGGCTACGCGGTCGTCGTGAACGGCACGGTCCACGAGCTCGGCCCCGACGCGACCTCGTTCGAGCTGAGCGGCCTCGACGCCGACACCGACGCCAGCGTCGTCGCGATCGACTGGGCCGGCAACACCTCCGACCCGCTCTCGATCCCGGTCACCCTGCTGCCGGAGGGCGAGGTGCGTGCCACGCCCACGCCGTCGCCGGCCCCGCCGGAGGCGCCCGAGGGCTCGGTCGTCTACGCCTGTAAATACCCGCTCGTGGGCATCCGCTACGTGACCGTGCGCGCGGCGATCGCCGCACCCGAGGCGGCGCCGCTGATGGGTGAGTCGATCGCGCCGCTCGTCTTCACGGCCGACCTCGAGTTCGACGGCCTGGATCCGTTCGTGGCTGGCGAGGAGGGTCCGGCGACGTTCGACGCCGACGTGAGCGTCGGGGTGATCGCGTCGACCACCGCCGACAACGGCCAACCGCTGGTCGCGACGGGGCGTCTGACGGGGACGTCGTTCCCGCAGGTCGGCGCCGCTCGGATGACAACGGACGCTACTGGCACCGCTGGCCCGCTCACGATCGACGAGCCCGGCCGCGCGCAACTCGACGCCGACCGCATCGCGTTCAACATGCGGTGGACCTACGCCGACGGCACGCCCTACGTGCTCCCGCCGCTCACGCTCGACGCCACGGGCGAGCCGGTGCGCGACTCCGATGGCGACCCCGACACGTTCGACGTCTACTGCACCCAGGCCCTCGGCGGCGCGCCGTACGAGATCGGCGCCTTCGACGTGCTCGACCCCAGCGCCACCCCGACGCCGAGCCCCGAGCCGACCGCGACACCCGAGCCAACCGCGAGCCCTGAGCCCACGGCCACCCCTGAGCCGACGGCGACCCCTGAGCCGACGGCGACGCCTGAGCCGGCTCGCAGCTACACGTTCCAAGGCACGGCCACGCTCCCGACCATCGCCAAGGGCACGATGCCGATCAACGGTGGTCTCGCCGGGGCGCGCTTCGACGCGGCGACCGGGGCGCTGACCGCCGGAACGCTCACCTTCAACGACACCCAGGGTCGCCTCCTGCTCACGTCCGATGGCCTGCCCGTCACCGCGACGATCGGGTTCATCCCGTCGGGCCCGGCGACCGGCTCGCTCGTGGCCGGGCAGCTCTCGGTCGTCAACCGCGTGCGCATCAAGGTGAAATCGATCAAGGCGTTCGGAGCGATCCCGCTCGCCGGCGGCAACAACTGCCAGACGAAGCAGCTCTCGGTCCTCGAGTTCGAGAGCACCGACACGTTCTCCAGCGTCACGGGCGGCAGCGTCGCCACCGGCGACTACGCCATCAGCGACCTCAACGGCTGCGAGCCCTTCGGCAGCGCCGTGAGCCCGGCGACCGCGAGCGCGACCAACACGGTCACCGTGAAGCTCGAGGCGACGGCTCCGTCGGCGTAGTTCGACCGTTCGACCGGCTCGGGCTAAGGGGGAGCCCGGGCTCGCAGGGTTCCTGCGGGCCACGTCCCTACCGAATTGCAATACATCGAGGGACTTCCCTGATGCGCGGGCGAGGGGGACACTCCATCATCCGATGCATCACCAGTCCTTGGGGGGCGCCTGGCGATCATGCTGGCCCGCCCGCCCATGGAGGTGGCGTGTCCCATGCATCGATCTCGCCGAATCTCCCGCTCCCGTTCCCGCGACGCCGGGGTGCTCTGCCGGCTCACGGCCGTCCGCGACTGCCGTGTTGCCGACCACCATGGTCGCCGCCGCGCCGGCGACGACCGCGACCCGCGTCTCGCGCACGAGCTTCGCCTGCACGACCTGCGTGCCCGGGCCGCCTGCGACGAGGAACCCACCGGCGACGCCCCCGAGTGGTCCGAGGGGGCCTACCCGTGGAGCGACGACGAGCTCTACGGCTGGTGAGCGGCTCCGCCTTCTGACGTCTGACGCTCCGATCCGGAGCGCTTGACAAGCCGCCTCGCTTGAACGAGGCTGGCGACCACCGCGTCGCCCGCGATCCCCCGCAAGCGTCCCGCGACCTCTCTGTCCCCACCCTCGAGGTCCTCATGTCCAGATTCCGTTCGCTCGCGCTCGGTGCGGTCGCCGCGTCGTTCGCGCTGCCCGCTGCCGGCGCCTCCGCCGCCACCGGCAGCGCCGGCGGCATGCTCTGCAAATTCCCGCTGGCCGGCACCATCCAGGTCGCCTTCCAGACGGAGATCGCCAATGCCGACGTGCCGATCGGTGTCGGCGTGGCACAGCCGGCGTTCGTCCTCTCGACGTGGACCACGCCCGACGACAACGAGTGGCCGGACTTCGCCGTGCTCGCCGACGCCGGGATCGCGACGCTGAGCGGCGCCGGCTCGTTCGACATGAACGTCGGCCGCTACAACTTCACCGAAGAGGTGCTCGACACCAAGCCGGTCGCGCTCAAGGTCCGGGAGCGCGCGGTCACCGACTTCCGCGCCACCGGCGCCCTTCCGCCGTTCGTCCTGAACGACCCCGACTGGTACGGCCTCACGACGCAGGTCATCCACTTCAACCTCGTCGCGAAGAACAGCGCGGGCACCGTGCTCACGCTGCCGCCGCTCACGACGGATCAGGCGGGCAACCCCGTCACCGACTCCGACGGCGATCCGACCACGTTCGACGCGTACTGCTCGTCGACCCCCAGCGAGCCCCGCCTCTATTTCGGCGTCCTCCAGATCACCGGCGAGCCGGAGCCCACGGTGGCGGCGGTGCCCACGCCGGATCCGCAACCTGCGCCGGGCAGTACCGACGACAACGATCCGCCGTACGGCGTGGCCTGGGACACCTTCTCCCCTGGCCAGATCGGCCCCGACTTCATCGACGTGTCGCACACGAGCGGCGTCGACGAGCCGGGCGGTTCTGGCATCAAGGGCTACGTGATCTTCGCGAACGGGCAGCGAACGGAAGAAGGGTTCCCCAGCTGGAACAGCCGGCTCGAAGGGCTCGCGCCCGACACCGACTACGACGTCACCGTCTACGCCGTCGACAACGCCGGCAACTGGTCGCTCCCGATCTCGCGGCGCTTCCACACGCTGAAGGCCGGCGCCTCTCCGGTCGCCGCGCCGACGCCCAAGCCGGTGGTGGCGACCACGCCGTCGCCGAGCCCGATCCGCACGCCCGGCCCGGGTGAGACGCCCTGGCCCGGTGGCCCGACGCCGACGCCGACCCCTCAGCCGGAGTTCTGCATCAACGAGACCCACCCGACCTTCCGGTACGTCGCGAAGAACAACTCCACGGCCGCGGGCATCCTCTACTCGTCGCTGCGCTTCCGCCCGAAGCAGAACCCGAACGTCGTGATCCAGGTGACGACGAGCGCCACGCTCGGCAAGACCACGTGGACCCCGTCGGAGCCGATCCCGCTCGCGACGCTCATCGCCTCCTCGTACCTCAAGAAGGGCGGCTCGGTGCAGCTCGTGCTCAGCACGAGCGCCGCGACCGCCAACTCCGGCGGCCTGCAGCTCGACAGCCTGCTCGTCGACCCCTACCGCCGCGGCTGAGCGGCTCGCCTCTCCTCCAGCTCAGCCGTGCGGCAGGCGAGGCCGGCGTCTCACGGGTCAGGACCGTGTGAGACGCCGGCTTGCCGCCTTCCTAGGTGGTCGTCGGCGTCATGCTCAGGCGCAGCGAGTTGCCGGCGCCGGCCGTGAGCGGTGAGACGAGCCCGCCGAGCGGGCCACAGCCGTTCAGGTCGCTGATGGCGTAGGTGCCGACGAGGATGCCGCCGGTACCGGTGGGGTCGAACGGCCCGTCGCTCTTCAGCGCGATGTCGGAGAGCGACTTCGTCTGGCAGTCGTTGCCGCCCGCCAGCGGGATCGCCCCGAACGCCTTCACGCTCTTGACCTTGATCCGCACCTTCGAGTTCGTCGTCAGCTGATCATCGACGAGCTTGCCCGTCGTCGGGCCCGAGCAGCAGCGACTTCGAGCCGCTCGTGACGCCGAGCGATTCGTTGCCGGTGACGACCGTGGCGTTGGTGAGGCTCCAGCCCTGGGCTCCCGTCTCGAACGTGCCGCCGGGCGCCGGCGCGTAGTCGGCGGTGTCACCGAAGGCCGAGAAGGCCTTGGTGGTCGGCGCCTCGGGGCAGGCGTTCACCGGCGTCGTGTCCTGGGAGACGACGAGGGTCTGATCCGCGGTGGAGCCGGTCGCGATCACGTCGACGGTGACGGGCGTCGTCACCTGCTGCGGGGTCGCGCGCTGGGTGGCATCGCCGAGACCGAGCTGGCCGGAGGCGTTGTAGCCCCAGCACCAGAAGCTCGTGTCGGCCTTGCGGGCGCAGGTGGAGTAGCGCGTGGAGGCGACCGCGTTCCAGGTGGTGTCGGTGCCGACCTGCTTCGGGGAGTACTGGTTGGCGACGTCGCCGAGGCCGAGCTGGCCGGAACCGCCGTAGCCCCAGCACCACAGCGTGCCGGTGGTCTTGATCGCGCAGGTGGAGTCGTAGGCGGCGCTCACCGCGCGCCAGTCCTTCGTGGTGCCGACCTGCACCGGAGCCTTTTGCATCCCGACCTTGCCGATGCCGGCCTCGCCGAGGTTGTTGTCGCCCCAGCACCAGAGCGAGCCGTCGGTCTTGGTGGCGCACGTGTGGTAGGCGCCGCCGCTCACCGTGGCCCAGCCGGTGCCGGGCACCTGCACCGGAAGCTTCTGGTTGGCGACGTCGCCGAGGCCGAGCTGGCCCGAGCCCCCGTAGCCCCAGCACCAGAGCGTGCCGTTGGTCTTCGTCGCGCAGGTGGAATCGAGGGCGGCGGTGACGGTCGCATAGCCCGTGCCGACCTTCACCGGCGACTTCTGCACGAGCAGGTTGCCGATGCCGGCCTCGCCGAGGTTGTTGTCGCCCCAGCACCAGAGGCTCGAGTCGGCCTGCGTGGCGCACGCGTGGTTGAGGCCGACGGCCACCTTGGTCCACGTGGTGGTCGTGCCCACCTGGGTCGGCACCTTGCGGATGGTCACGTCACCGAGGCCGAGCTGGCCGACGCCGTTCGCGCCCCAGCACCACAGGGTGCCCGGGGCCTGGATGCCGCAGGAGGTGTCGTCGCCGCTGGCGACCGTCCTCCAGGTCTTCGCGCTGCCGGACTGCCAGAAGTTCTGCTCGTCCCCGACGTCGCCCTGCCCGAGCTCGCCGACCCCGTTGTTCCCCGCGCCGAGGAGCGCGCCGGCCTGCGGGGCGCTCGTCGCGGCGGTCGAGGCGCTGCTCACGGCGGCGGTGGCGGCGGAGGTGCTCGACACCGTCGCCGACTTCACGACCGCGCCCGAGTTGTCGGTCGCGACGAGGGCTGAGTCCGCAGCGAAGGCGGAGCCGGAGCAGAGTGAGGCGAGCGCGATAAGGGCGGCGATGACCGCGATGCGAGACGTTCGGGGCATATGGGACCTGGGACGGCAGCAAGCGTGAGGCGCGCCTGCTGCGTATTGGGATGCCCCACATCTTCCGCTCCGGAAAACAGAGCGTCGTACGGATGTCGAGCGTGGACCCGCGGGTACCAGGGGAAATCGCCCGAGAATCCGGGCGTGTCAACGCGTACGTCGACGCACCGGTACCGGCCAGTCAGTCGTCCATTTCCTGGAACCCTGTTTCTCGGAAGCCGCTCTGCACGGCATACGCCCGAGCCGCGCGGACTGGGCGAAGCTCAGCGGCCGAAGCGCTCGGCGACGAACGTCACGAGATCCGCGTAGTCGCGGCCCGGGCGCGGCATCACGTGCCCCGGGATGTGACGGACGACGTCGGGCGAGAGCGGGGTGCCGATGCGGCGCATCCACTCGGCGAAGGCCGCATGCGCGAGCCCGCGGCCGGGCACGGGGAGGAAGCCGAACTGCCGCTGAAGATCGCCGGGGAGCGAGTCGATCGTCACCTGGTTGACGAGCTCCTTGACCGCGAAGAGCGCAGGCGGGATCGGCGGGTTGAGGATCACGCGCCGCGACAGCTCGCGCGACTCGTCGCTGACGACGAGGTCGCCGGAGTCCAGCATCGCCGCCATGTAGTCGACGTGGCCGGAGTAGCTGCGTGGCATCGCATCGCCCTCGAGGCCGAAGATCTCACCCACGCGCCGCCACTGCTGCCAGAGCGCCTCGCGCTCGCCGGCATCGAGGGGCCGCACGTACCGCTCGAAGGCGCGGTAGGAGGAGTCGATCACCGCTGCGAGGATCCAGTGCAGCAGCGCGGGGTCGTTGCCGCGGAACGGCGTGCCCTTCGGGAACGGGCCGACGCTCTCGCGCATCTGCCCGCGCACCCGCGCGTGCATCCCGCCGACGATCTCCTGCACCTCGCGCGCCTGCGCCTCGGAGCCGTAGATCACCGTGTTCACCGCCAGCGCGGTGCGCGCCAGGCGTGGATGGGGGTTGTCGAGCGCGGCGGTGTGGGAGAAGAAGCCGGCGAAGGCGACGGGGTGCGCGGCCTGCATGAACAGGGCGCGGGCGCCGGAGAGCGCGACGGTGCGCTCACGCTGCACGCGCCGGATCAACGCGGTCTCGGGCAGGTAGGGCCGGTCGGCCGAGCCTGCGAGCCGGCGAATATTCGTGGGCGAGCGGCGGCTCGCGGTTGGCGTCGAGGTGTCGGTCGGGCGAGCCGTCACGCGGCGTCAGGTCCGGACGGCGACTCACCACGGTGCTCGGTCAGGAGGCGCCGCACCTGGCTGGTGTTGCGCGGGGCCGAGAACGACCCTCCCTCCATCTGCGGGGCGGTGCGTGCACGCCGCCGGCGTTCCTGAACGAGTCGCTGAACCTCGCCAAAGGGAATGAGTTGGGCGCTCGGGCGCTGATCGCTCATGGGGGCGGATTCCTCAGGATTCGTGGCAGGTGCCGTCACCACTGTTCTCGGCATACGCAACCAAACCTGCAGCGGATCGCTCCGCGCAGCGCTGGGCGCGCCGCCACCCGTGCACCGCCGAGGGGTCCGCAGGTGGATGCCCGCGTGTGGTGAGGGCCGCAAGTAGGCTGGCCCTACCGATGCCAGCTCAGGCCTACAGCGGCAAGGAGTGCGTCTGCAAGCTCCGCCTCGCTTCGTGTGATCAGTCCTGCGTGCAGGACATGCTCGACACGCCGTTCTACGTCGCGTGCCTGCGGCTCAAGGGCCGCTCCTGCCTGGTGGTCGGCGGGGGTGACGTGGGCCTCGAGAAGGTCGAGGGATTGCTCGCGTGCGACGGCGACGTGACGGTGGTCGCCCCAGAGCTCTCGAGCGAGCTGGCCCAGCTTGCCCGCGAAGGATCGATCGCATGGCTCCAGCGTGAGTACGAGCCAGCCGATCTCGAAGGCACCTTCCTCGTGATCGCCGCCACGAATGACACCGACGTGAACATCGCCGTCTACGACGATGCCGAAGCGCGCTCGATGCTCGTGAACGTCGTCGACGTGCCGCCGCTCTGCAACTTCATCCTCCCCGCGATCCTGCGTACCGGCCCGCTCGCGATCGCGATCTCCACCGCCGGCGCGTCGCCCGCCCTGGCGAAGCGGATGAAGCGCGAGATCGGCGAGCACTTCGGTGAGGAATACGCCCGCCTGGCGATCCTCCTCAACGATGCGCGGGGGTGGGCAAAGGCCACGCTCCCCACCTATCAGCATCGCAAGGCCTTCTTCGAGGGGATCGTCGACGGCGATCCCGATCCGGTCGTGCTGATTCGCGAGGGCCGCGAGCGCGCGGTGCTCGAGCTGATCGCGCAGGCCCAGCACCAGGCCCAGGAGGGCCTTGCCGCATGACCATTCCCGCCGTGATCGTGATTGCCCACGACGCCCGCAGCCCCGAGCCTGGGGTCGAGGACTACGGCCCGGAGATCGCGGCGCGGGTGGAGGCCGTCGGCGGCGACGTGCTCGCGATCGAGCTCGTCCCCCTCGGCGGCGAGCTCTTCGAGGAGCGCATGCAGCACTACATCGACGGCGAGGTGAGCCTGCTGCTCACCATCGGCGGAGCCGGCGTCGGCCCCGACGACATCGTCCCCGAGCTCACATCGATCATCGTCGAGCGGCGCGTGCCCGGCCTCGAGGAGCTGATGCGCCGCGCGCTGATCGAAGACTCGCCCGAGGGCAGCCTCGAGCGCGGCGCCGTCGGCATTGCCGCCGAGACGCTCGTCGTCAACCTCCCGCGCGATCTCGCCTTGATCGAGGCCGCGCTCGCCTCGCTGGCCCCGATCATCCCGACGGTCCACGCGCGCCTGCAGGGGCGCGAGTCGCCGTACCCCGGTGACGAGTCGACCGGCTACGACGACGAGTTCGACGGCTGACGCATGACGGCTGACGAGGCCGCGGGCCAAGCCGCCGCTGGGGTCGTCACGCAGCAGCCGGTCGCGATGGCGATCCACGCCCGTGGGCTCGTCGCCGCGCACGGGCTGCGGCCGGTGCTCCGAGACCTCGATCTCGACATCCCCGCCGGCGCCACCGTCGCCCTGTTGGGCGGCAACGGCACGGGGAAGTCGACGCTGCTCCGGCTGCTCGCCGGCCTGCGCTCGCCGCGTGCCGGCACGCTCACCGTGCTCGGCCACGCGCTGCCCGCCGAGCGCTGGGCGCTGCGCGGGCAGGTGGGGCTCGTCGCCCACCACCCGCTGCTCTACAAGGAGCTCACGGTCGCGGAGAACCTGCGCTACCACGCAGGGCTCCACGGCCTGCCCGCCTCGCGCGTGCACGAGGTGATCGCGATGGCCGAGCTCGAGCCGCGCGCCGACCAGCCCGTCGCCGCGCTCTCCCGCGGCCTCGTGCAGCGCGCCTCGGTGGCGCGCGCGCTCCTCGCCGATCCGCCCCTGCTGCTCCTCGACGAGCCGCTCGCCAACCTCGATCCGGTCGTCGCCGAGCTCGTCGGGCGGCTGCTCGGGCCGCGCGAGGGCCGCACGCGGGTGATCGCCAGCCACGACCCGGCGCGCGCGCTCGACGAGGCCGACCACGTGATCGTCCTCGGCAACGATGCGCGCCCCAGTTACGTCGGCGCTGCCAACGCCATCACCGTGCCCCAGGTGGAGGCGATGTATCGATGAGCCGACCCTCGACGCGTTCCGTTGACGCCGTCGCCAGCTCGGCTGATTACACGGTGAGCCTGCGCACGCACCTGCGCGCCAAGGCGGTGCGCGGATGAAGACGTGGCGGGCCATCCTGCTCGTCCTCCGCAAGGACCTCCTGCTCGAGCGGCGCACCTTCGAGTTGCTCCCGTCGATGAGCCTGCTCGCGCTGGGGACGATCGTGCTCATGCGCTTCGCGCTCGACCAGGACGAGGTGAGTGGAGATCTCGCCGCGGGCGCGCTGCTGATCCCGCTGCTGCTCGCCGCGCTGCTTGGCATCGCGCGCCTCTTCGCCGCCGAGGAGGACGACGCGGGCATCGATCAATACCTCCTCTCGCCAGCACCGGCGGGGGCGATCGTGGCGGCGAAGGTGGTCGGGCTGCTGCTGATCCTCGTCGTGCTCGAGGTGGTGCTCGTGCCCGTGTTCGCGCTCCTGCTGCTCGGTCCATCGCTCGGTCCGGCGTTGCCCGAGATCGTCCTCGTGCTCTTCCTGCTCGATGCCGCGCTGGCCGTGATCGGTGGCCTCGTCGCCGGCCTGGCGATCGGCTCCCGCAGCCGTGAGCTGCTGATCCCGATCATGGTCGTCCCGTTCGCACTGCCCGCCTTGATCGGCGCCCAGGCCGCCCTCGCTCCGGTGCTCGAGGCTGATCCCGGCGCGCTGGCGACCCGGTGGCCAGCGGTCGTGGGCATCTATGCTGTGATCCTCGGCCTCGTCGGCTCCGTGCTGGCCGAGTTCCTCGTCGAGGACTAAAGACGAGGCCCCCGAACCTTCCGCCTTCATGACCGTCCGCGGCCTTCGCCCCCTGTCGATCCTCTCGGTCGCGCTCATCGCGATCGGTTTCGGCCTCGTCTTCTTCTACGCGCCGCTCGACGCCGACCAGGGGTTCCGGCAGAAGATCTTCTACCTGCACGTGCCGCTCGGGATCATCGGCCTGATCGGCTTCATCGTCGGCGGCTGGCACGGGCTGCGCTACCTGCGCACCGGCGACCCGTCGCACGATCTCAAGGCCTACGTCTACATCCACCAGTCGCAGATCGTGGCCGTCATGGTGCTCATCACCGGCGCGATCTGGGGCCGCACCGCCTGGGGCGCGTGGTGGCGCTGGGACGAGCCGTTCCTCGTGTCGTTCCTCTTCCTCTTCCTGATCTACGCGACGTATCAGGTGCTTCGCTTCTCGATCGACGATCCGCAGCGCCAGGCGCGCGCGGCGAGCGTGTTCGCGGTTGCCGCGGGCGCGTTCGTGCCGGTGAACTTCACCGTCGTGCGGATGGCCAACGAATACCTCCACCCGCGCACCCTCGACAACGCCGCGAACGGTGGCCTGCCCGGGCCGGTGCTCGTGACCTTCCTGGTTTGCTTTGGGGCGATCGCCGTGCTCTACGTGACCCTCGTGAAGTACGAGCTGCTCTCGAAGTCGACCACCTTCCGCTTGCGCGCGCTCGAGCGCCGCGCCGGCGGTGACGACCTGCTCCCACGCCGATCGGCGGTGCTCCAGGCATGAGCCTCCCCAGCGTCCTCGCCATGGTCCCGGAGGATTCCGGCGGCCCCTACGTGATCGCGGCCTACGTCGTGTTCCTCACGATCGTCGTCACCTATGTGGCGATCATGGCCCAGCGGCTCGGCAAGCTCAGCCGCAAGGCTGACGAGATCGAGGCGCGCCTCGACGCGCGCGATGCCGCGGCGAAGGCCGGCTCCGGTTCGGTGCCCGATGGATCCCCGGCGGCGGTGCCGGCCGAGCCGTCGAAGGCCCCGGAGGGCGTCGCATGAGCGAGCTGCTGACGGTCGGCGTCACCCACCGCACCGCCCCGGTGGCGCTGCGCGAGCGCCTCGCGCTCCCGAACGACGGCGCCGGGCACGTGCTCAGCGAACTCGCCGCCGGCGCCGGCTCGATCCACGAGCTCGTCGCGATCTCCACCTGCAACCGCACCGAGGTGACGGTGCTCGCGGCCGATGCGGCTGCCGCGCGCGCCGGCCTCGTCGATGTGCTCGCCCGCCGCGGCGGCGTGAGCACCGACGACCTTGAGGACGTCCTCTTCACGCTCAGCGACGACCAGGTCGCCCGCCACCTCTTCCGCGTCGCGTCGGGCCTGGATTCGATGGTGATCGGCGAGGCCGAGATCCTCGGCCAGGTACGTCGCGCCCACGAGCTCGCGCGCTCCGCCGGCACGAGCGGCCCCACCCTCGACCGCCTCTTCGGTGATGCCCTCGCGACCGGTGGCCGCGTGCGCGCCGAGACGACGATCGGCCACGGCGCGATGTCGATCTCGTCGCTCGCCGCCCAGGTGGCCGAGCGGGAGCTGGGCGATCTCAAGGGCCGCAACGTCGTGATCATCGGCGCCGGTGAGACGGCCGAGCTGGCCGCGGCCGCGTTCCACCAGCGCGGCGTCGCGGCGCTGTTCGTCGCCAACCGCCGCGCGACGCGGGCCATGTGCCTCGCGGCGCGGTTCGAGGGCGGCGTGGCTTCGCTCGACCGTCTCCCGGAGATGCTCACCACCGCCGATGTGGTCGTCGCCGCGACCGCCTCGCCCCATCCGATCCTGCACCGCGACGCGGTCGCCGAGGTGCTGCCGGAGCGCGAGGGCCGCCCGCTGCTCCTCATCGACCTGGCCGTGCCGCGTGACATCGAGCCGTCGGTCGGCGAGCTCGAGGGCGTCACCCGCTACGACCTTGACGGCCTCGGCCGCGTGATCGCGCGCAACCAGGTGGTGCGCGAGGTGGAGGCCGGCCGCGCGGAGGGCATCGTGGACGACGAGCGCGAGCGCTTCGGCAAGTGGATGGCCACCCGCGGCGTCGCGCCGACGATCGCCGAGATGCACCGCCAGGCCGATGAGATCGTCGAGCGGGTGCTCCAGGAGAACGCCGGGCGCTGGGAGTCGGCCAGCTCGCGTGACCGTGCGCGCATCGAGGCGATGGCCCGCGCCGTCGCCACCCGCATCCTGCATGAGCCGACGATCCGGCTGCGCTCGCTCGATCCGGCCGCTGGCCACCGGCGCGTCGAGATCCTCCGCGAGCTCTTCGGGCTCGACGGCGAGGTCGAGGATGGCGCCGAGGCCGACGCGGCTGTCGCCGACCGCCTCGGCCACGGCCCGGTGCGGTGACCGACCGCGGGGTGCCCTCGGACACGTTTTCGTGTCCTGGTCCCGTAAACGTGTCGTCGGTGCGGGCTGGCGGCGCGGCCTCGGACACGTTTTCGTGTCCTGGTCCCGTAAACGTGTCGTCGGTGCGGGCACAGTGGTGATGCGGCTCGGCACTCGCGGCAGCGCGCTCGCGCTGTGGCAGGCCCGATGGGCCGCTGAGCTGCTCGGCGGTGAGGTGGAGATCGTCGAGATCACCACCACCGGCGACCGCGATCGCGCGCTGCCCGACAAGGAGAAGTGGGTGCGCGAGCTCGACCGCGCACTCGTCGACGGTGAGATCGATCTCGCCGTGCACTCCGCGAAAGACGTTCCCGGCGTGCTCGCCGACGGCATCGCGCTCGTCGCCGCCCTCCCGCGTGAAGATCCGCGCGACGCGCTCGTGGGCGCCGACTCGATCGCGGCGCTGCCGCAGGGCGCGCGCGTGGGCACCAGCTCGCTGCGGCGCGCTGGCCAACTGCTCGCGCTGCGCCCCGATCTGCAGATCCTCCCGCTGCGCGGCAACGTGGATACACGCCTGCGCAAGCTCGCCGATGGTGAGGTCGATGCCGCCGTGCTCGCGAAGGCCGGGCTCGTGCGACTCGGCCACGGCTCAGTTGGCGTGCCGCTTGGCGAGCTCGTCCCGGCGCCGGGTCAGGGCATCGTCGCGCTGACGGGCCGCGTGGGCGATGTGCAGGCGGCTGCGGCGGCGATGCTCATCAACGATCCTGCGGCGCTCACTGCGCTGCGTGCCGAGCGGGCAATCGGCGTCGCCCTCGGCGCTGACTGCACCACGGCCATCGGCGCCCACGCGCGCCCTCTGGGCGACGCGCGCATCGAGCTCGAGGTGCTCGTCACCGCGCCCGATGGCTCCCGCCACCTTCGCGACCTCGTCGACGGCCCGATCGAGGCCCCCGAGCTCCTCGCGGCCAGCAGCGCGGAGCGCCTCGGCGCCGCCGGCGTGCGCGAGCTGCTCTAGGCCACGGCCCGGAGGCGCCGCCAGTCGGGGGACTCGAAGGCTAAGGGTCTTCGTTGGTCCCGCAGGCTTCGACACGCGCCGTTGTCGCGGTCGCTCGCGCGGGTGATCGCGAACACGACGAGGCTGGGCTAGCGGGCGGCGCGCCGCGGCGCCGCCGCGACGTCCAGCTCGCCGCCGAGGCCGGCGAGGCGGCGCGCTGATTCGACGTCGATGTTCGGGCGCGCCGGCGGCGGCTTTGCATACACCGGTTCGCGCGGCGCCGACGGCCGCGGGGCCTCGTCGTGGCGACTCAGCCGCGGCCGGTAGTCGTCGAAGTTGGGCAGCAGCCAGAGGATCACGAGGAACACCGGACCGAGCGCCAGCGAGGCCCCGGCGCACAGCGGCGCATCGACGCCCTTCGCCGTCCCGATCCGCCAGCCAGCGGCGGCGCAGCCCAGCCAGGCGAGGAACACGAGAATCTCGACAGGTCCCATACGGCTGAACGTATCCGCGCCCGCAAGTCCCCTTGGGGACGGTCTGGCGGGGGAGGGCGGTCGGAACTTGTGCGAGGAGCCCGCGCCGGCGCCTCGGCCGCCCGGGCTCACCCGTCAATTTGTTTGACAGCTTTGCCGCTGCCCTGCGAGACTCCGTGGGTGCCCGATGCCGCTTCGACGCCCGCACCAGCGATCCGCCAGATCGAGCGGACGAGCGCGGCGGAGGCGGTGCGGGAGCAGCTGCTCGGCCTGATCCAGGGCGGGGCGCTGAGCGTCGGCGACAAGCTGCCATCGGAGCATGAGCTCGCGCGCTCATTCGGGGTGAGTCGGCCGATCGTTCGCGAGGCGCTGGGCGCGCTGCGGGCGGCCGGAGTGATCGAATCGCGCACCGGCTCCGGCACGTTCGTCACGGCGACGCAGCCCACCCGCGGCGGCCTGCTGCTGCTCGGCCGGTATGCCCTGGAGGATCTTCACGAGGTGCGCGCGCACGTCGAGGTGCCCGGGGCCGGGCTCGCCGCGCAGCGCCGTACCGCCGATCAGGCCGTGCGGCTCGCGGAGATCGTCGCGCGCCACCGCACGCGCAAGTCTCCGGTCGAGTGGGTCGCCGACGATCTCGCGTTCCACGGCCTGCTCGCCGAGGCCACGGGCAACGATCTCCACACGCAGCTCGTGCGCGACCTCGGGGAGCTGCAGCAGGAGCAGAACATCGTCTACGCGTCGATGCTCGACCTCGAGGAGGCGCCGCTCGACGAGCACGCCGTGATCCTGAACGCCGTCGAGCGCCGCGACCGCGAAGGGGCGGAAGCGGCGATGGCCGCGCACCTGGATGCCATCCTGGAGCGGGTGCGGAGCGTCAATGCTGCGGGCGCGGTCGGCGCTTCCGTCTCCTAGCTCCTGATGTCCGCCGCCGCCCTCCTTCGCCGTGTCGCTCGCTGACCACGGCCGGTTCCCGTACACGCCGATCACGGCCGGTACGCCCGTGGAGTGGCCCCACGGCAAGCGGCTGGCCCTCTACGTCGCGGTTGCGATCGAGCATTTCCCCTACGGCGAGGGTGCGCTGGGGCTCTCGTATTCGCCCGGGATCCCGCAGCCCAACACCTTCAACTGGGCCTGGCGGGAGTACGGCAACCGGGTCGGCGGGTTCCGTCTGCTCGACGCGCTCACCGGCACCGCGATGCCGCCGACCGTCCTGCTGAACACGGCCGCCTACGAGCACTGCCCCGAGCTGCTCGCGGCCTATCGCGAGGCGGGCGCGGAGTTCGTCGGCCACGGGGCCACCAACGCTGTGCACCCGAACGGCCTCTCGCTCGACGACGAGCGCGCCATGCTCGTCGAGGTGCGCGATGCAATCGAGCGCGCGGAAGGTCGGCGCCCTGCGGGCTGGATGAGCCCGGGGGCCAATCCGAGTGCCCACACCGAGGACCTCCTCGCCGAATGCGGCTACGGCTACACGCTCGACTGGCCGCACGACGAGCGTCCGAACTGGATGACCACGTCGGCGGGGCCGTTGCTCAGCGTGCCCTATCCGCACGAGCTCAACGATGTGCCGGCCATCGCGCTCCACCATGCGACGGGCCGCGACTTCGCCGACGCGATCATTGACGGCGTGACCGAGCTGCGCGAGGCCGCGGCCGCCTCTGACACCCCACTCGTGTGCGGCATCGTCGCTCACTCGTTCATTGTCGGCCAGCCCCATCGTCTGCGCCCGTTCCGCGCAGCTCTTGAGCAGATCACTGCCAGCGCGGACGATCTCTGGCTCACGACGCCCGGCGCCATCGCCGAGCGTTTCGCCGCGGCCTGCCCGCCGCCCGCGGCCTAGCCAGCGGGGGCGAGCCGCTGTCGCCGCGCGCGGGGCGACCGACCCGGAGGCGAACCGCTGATTTGCCGCACCCCGGTCGGGGAAATCGGCGGCTCACCCGTCGTGGTGGGCGGTCGGCCGATTGGGCTGAACCGCTGATTTGCCGCACCCCGGTCGGGGAAATCGGCGGCTCACCGTCGTGAGCCGCTGTCCCCCGCCTAGAGCGGCGCGCATTGACACCCTTTCGGCCAGGTGGTTAAGCTGTCAGACAGCTTGGCAAAGCAAGGTCAGATACGCCACCTCAAGGAGCCGACATGCCACGCACCCTCACTCCAGTCCTGATGATCTCGGCCGCCGTGCTCGCCAACCTGGCGTTCACGGTCCTCGGGTCGGCGTTCAACTACCCCGACGTGCTCGGCGACCCGGCCGGGCAGGTGCTCGCCGAGTTCCGCGAGCACCAGTCGACCGTGACGACGTGGTTCACGGTCCTCGCGCTCTCCGCAGCGCTGATGGCTCCCATCGCGCTAGGGGTCGGTCGGCTCTCCCAGGCGCTGGCGATGCGCATCGCGGTGCGCGTCGGCATCGCCGCGGCCGCGGTGCAGGTGATCGGTCTGATGCGCTGGCCGCTGCTCGTCCCCGGCTATGCGTCGGATGCCGCCAGCAGCGATCCGAGCGTCGCCGCCGGCGGGCGCGACGCCTTCGAGACCGCAAGCACGATCCTCGGCACCGCCGTCGGTGAGACGCTCGGATACGCCCTCACCGCCGCTTGGACGGCCCTCGTGGTGGTCTCGCTCGGGCGCGCGTTCGCCGGCCGCTGGTTCACCGGGCTCGGCCTCGCCTCGGCGGCGCTCGTGGGCGTCGGCGTGATCGCGCCGCTCGAGCTCCCGGGCGTCGACGCCGCGAACTTCATCGGCTACGTGCTCTGGAGCCTGTGGCTGATCGCGTTCGCCGTGGTGATCCTCGTGAAGGCCCGCCGCGACACGATCGCCGTGCCCGCCTCGACCCCGGTCGCCCTGTGAGTGCCCGGGTCGCCTCGCCGGTCGCCACGGGGCTCCGGCCGGGTCGCACCGTCCAGTCGTCAGCGCTGCGCTGGCTTCCCACGTTCGCGGGCTTCCCGCTGGGCGCCGTGGCCGCGAAGCTCGTCGCCGGGCCCATCGACGACCTCACCGCAGCGGTCGTCGGCGGCGCCATCTCCGGTGCGGTGCTCGGCGCCGCGCAGGGCACCTCGCTCTTCGGTCGCACCCGTCCGGCGGTCGGCTGGGCACTCGCAACGGCGGCTGGTCTCGCGGCCGGCTTGGGCCTCGGGAGCGAGCTGGTCGGCCACGGCACGCAGCTCTCCGACCTCGCTCTCCAGGGCGCCGTGAGCGGCGCCGGCATCGGGCTTGCGCAGGCCATCGTGCTGCGCCGCGCGGCCGCCCCGCTCGCCACCGTGTGGCCCGTCGCTCTCGCGGCGCTGTGGGCGCTCGGCTGGTCGATCACCACCGCGATCGGCGTCGACGTCGAGGCGCAGTACACGGTGTTCGGGAGCAGCGGTGCACTCGTCGTCACCCTCGTGACGGCTGCGCTGCCCGCCACCCTCGCGGCTCGGAGCCAGGCATGAGCCCGGCCGCGAACACGCGTTGGCTCGGGCTCGGCGTCCTCTGCCTCGCGCTGCTGGCGATCGTCGTCGACAACACCATCGTCAACGTCGCCCTGCCGACCCTCGCGGGAGAGCTCCAGGCCGACACGAGCCGGCTGCAATGGGTCGTCGACGCCTACACCCTCACCTTCGCCGGCCTGCTGATGGCCGGCGGCGCGCTCGGCGACCGGATCGGCCGGCGCTCGGTGCTCGTCGGCGGCTTGCTCGTGTTTGGCGTCGCCTCGGCCCTTGCCGCACTGGCAGGCGGCGCCGACGCCCTCATCGCCGCCCGAGCCGCGATGGGCATCGGCGCGGCGTTCGTCATGCCGGCCACGCTCTCGCTCCTCGTGCCGCTGTTCCCCGACGAGCGTGAGCGAGCGACCGCCGTCGGCGTGTGGGCAGCGACGGCAGGGATCGGCGTCGCGCTCGGACCGGTGGTCGGTGGGCTACTGCTCGAGCATTTCTCGTGGGGCGCGATCTTCCTCGTCAACGTGCCGCTCGTGGCCCTCGCGATCATCGGCGGGCTGCGCCTGCTGCCGGAGTCGCGCGATCCCGAGCAGCGCCCGGTCGACTGGCTCGGGGCGGCGCTCTCGGGCGCTGGCCTCGTCGCGCTGGTGTGGGCCGTGATCGAGGGTCCGGCCGACGGGTGGACCTCCTCGCCGGTGCTCGCGGGCACGGTGATCGGAGCGGTCTTGCTCGTGGCGTTCGGCTGGTGGCAGACGCGCACGCCGCACCCGCTGCTCGACGTTCGCCTCTTCCGCGACGCGCGCTTCTCGGCCGCGAGCACCGCGATCATGGTGCTGTTCTTCGGGCTGTTCGGGTTCCTGTTCCTCGCGACCCAGTACCTGCAGTTCGTGCTCGGCCTCTCGCCGCTCTCCGCGGGCGTGCACGTGCTCCCATACGCGGGCGCGATGATCGTCTCGGCGTCGCTCGCGGCGAAGGTGGCGGAGGCGCTCGGTCCCCGGCGGGTCGTGGCGCTCGGCATGGCGCTGTTCGCGGCCGGCCTCGGGGTCGCCGGCACGCTCACGATCGATTCGGGCTACGGCCTGCTGGCGATCGCCCTCGTGTTGCTCGGCACCGGCATGGGCTTGGCGGGGACGACCGCGACCGAGTCGATCCTCGGGTCGCTCCCGCCGGAGCGGGCCAACGTCGGCTCGGCCGTCAACGACACCACTCGCGAGCTCGGCGGCGCCCTCGGCGTGGCCGTGATCGGCAGCGTCGCCTCGTCGCTCTACTCGGGCGCGCTCACGGATGCCGCGCCGGCGCAGGTGCCGACCGGTGCGCTCGAGGCCGCGAGCGGATCGCTCGATGCGGCGGTGCGGCTCGGGCCGGGGATCGCACAGGCAGCGCAGGCAGCATTCGTCGATGCCACCGCGACCGCCTCGCTCGTGGCGATGGCCGTGGTTGCGGTCGGCGTGGTCGCGGCGTGGCGGTTCCTGCCGGCCGCGGAGCCGAGTGCCGTTCGCAACACGCCTGAAACGGCGGGTCTGCTTTGATCGGGCGGTGAGCGACGAGGGCATGCTGGACGTCGCCGAGCCGCGCGGCATCGGCAAGCACTTCGTGGCGCCCGAGGCCCGGCGCGGGGCCGGCGACGGTGCGCGACTTGACGAGCTTGCGGCCGCGCTGCGCCTGGGCGCGGCCGAGCCTGGCGTGGTCTACCTCGTCGGCGCGGGGCCGGGCGACCCGGGGCTCGTGACGGCGCGGGCGGCTCGGCTCGTCGCGACCGCCGACGTGATCCTGCACGACCTCCTCGTCGCCCGCGAGCTCATCGCGCTCGCGCGCCCTGACGCCGAGCTCTACGACGTCGGCAAGGTGGGCGACGGCCGGCACGTCGCGCAGGAGGACACCAACGATCTGCTCGTGCGCCTCGCTGGCGAGGGTCGCAGCGTGGTGCGCCTCAAGGGCGGCGATCCGATGGTGTTCGGCCGCGGTGGCGAGGAGCTCGGCGAGCTGCTCGCGGCGGGCGTGCGGGCCGAGGTGGTGGCTGGCGTCACGAGCGGCACGGGCGCGCTGGCGTCGGCGGGCATCCCGGGCACGCACCGCGGCGTGGCCCAGGCGGTCGCGTTCGTCACCGGCCACGGAGCGGGCGACACTCCGGACGGCGACCGTGACTGGAAGTCGCTGGCCACGTTCCCCGGCACGCTCGTCTTCTACATGGCCGTGAAGGCGCTGCCCGACATCGCGCGGGAGCTCGTCGCGCACGGCCGCCCGGCCGACGAACCGGTCGCGATCATCGAGCGCGGCACCACCGATCGCCAGCGCACCACGCGCGGGCCGCTCAGCGAGATCGCGGGCATCGCGCGCAGGGCCAAGGTGCGGGCGCCGGCGCTCGTCGTCGTCGGGCCGGTGGCAGCGCTGGCCGATCAGCTCGACTGGCGCGGCGTGCGCCCGCTGGCCGGCAAGGCCGTGGTGGTCACGCGCGCGGGCGACCAGGCCGGCACCCTCGCCGGTCGGCTGCGTGGCCTGGGGGCCGCGGTGCTCGAGCTCCCCGCCATCGAGATCGTCCCGACCAGCGCGCCGCTCCCCGACTTCGCCGGCTGCGACCTGCTCACCGTCACGAGTCCAGCGGCGGCCGGCGCGCTGTGGGATGCGCTGCGCGCCGCTGGCCTCGACGCCCGTGCGTTGGCGGCCGCCGGCACGCTCGTCGCGATCGGCCCGGGCACCGCCGACGCCCTGAGCAAGCACGGCATCGTCGCCGACCTCATCCCGAAGCGTGCCGTGAGCGAGGGCCTGATCGAGGCTCTCGACGAGCTTGGCGTCGCACCGCGCCGCGCGATCATCGTGCAGGCCGAGGGTGGCCGCGCGCTGCTCGCCGACGAGCTCGGCAGGCGCGGGGTCGAGGTCACCACCGCCGCGCTGCACCGCACCCAGTCCGTGCCGCTCACCGACGAGCAGCTTGCCACCCTCGCCTCCGCCGACGCCGTGCTCTTCGCCTCCGGCTCGGCGGCCAAGTCGGTCGCGAGCTCGCTCACCGCATCCGGCGCCACCGACCTCCGCGCCGCTCTCGGGTCCGCGCGCCCGATCGCGATCGGCCCGACCACGGCGACCGCGCTGCGCGACCTCGGCCTCCAGCCCGCCGCCGTGTCCGACCCCCACACCATCGACGGCCTGATCGACGCGACCGTCGCGCTCCTGAGCTGACGTGTGGACGGATCCCGCGGTGGCTGCGGGATCCGTCCACACGTCAGCGCCCGGCGGACTCGCCACGGCGTGCGCCTGCCGGTCGACAAGCAGCCCGCCCAGCTGCGCTCGCTGCCCACCAGCGTCACGGTGCGCGCGTTCGCGATCACCGCCCCGCTCAGCAAGGCCGCGCCGCCGACCACCGCCGGGTTACGATCAGCGCCCGATCGCGTCCCCTCGGCGAACGGATTCGTCGTGCGCCGCATGCCTCCAGTCACCCGTCGAGTTCTCGCCGCGTTCGCGATGCTCGCGCTCCTTGTCGCCGGCTGCGGCGGTGGCGACCAGCCCGACGCGAGCGCCTCGCCGGCATCGACGCTTGCCCCGGTGCGCGCCGAGGGCCCGACGCCGACGACGCTCGCCCGGCGGCTCCTGCGCGACCGTCTCGATCCGTGGCTGCGCTACTACCGCTATGAGTGGGGCGTGAAGCCGAAGACCGACTGGTCGGTGTTGAACGAGGCCGTCAACCGCTGGCGCGCCCGCGTGACGATCACCGGCAACGGACCGAACGAGCGCCTCACCGCTGAATGGACCATCTTCCTCCCGCTCGATGCTCCCGACGACGTGAACACCATCGGTCGCGACGAGCTCAACGGCGCGATCGAGCCCTCGGGCGACCAAGCCCCGATCCTCGACGAGCTGCCGCCGCCCGTCCCCGGCAACGCCGCCGAGCTCAGCGGCTCCCTCGCCGTCGGTGACGACGACGCGCTCGTCCTTACCCCCAACACCGTCGCCAGCGACGCGAGTGAGCGCGCCCGGCGCGGCAGCGACGCCATCGGCCGCGCCTCAACCGTCCGCCTCGTGCCCGGCCCGGGCACCGCGATCCTCGGCGAGCACGGCGATCCCATCACTGCCCGCAGGCTCCGCAGCATGGCCGACGACCCCTTCCCGCCCGCGGCCCAGGTGGTCGTCGTCTGGAAGCTCGCCGGGCTCGTGCGCACGCGCGCCGACCTCGAGCAGGCTTCGCCAGCGAGCATCAGGGTGACCGAGGCCTGGGTGCCCTAGGGGCGGCGTCGCTCCGCCGCATCGATGGAGCGACGGACGAAATTTCGCGCGGTCCGTCCGACTCCAGAGGAGGCGGACCGAGGCCTTGGCGTGTATCCGCTACGTATGGTAGTTTTTAGTGCATCGCCCCCGACGGAGGGGCCACCCAACCGTCAGGTGCACATGTCCTATCGCCTGCTTGCGCGCGCCCTCGTTGGCGTGCCATCGGCCGTTCTCGCGTTCAGCCTCGTCCCGCCGAGCGCAAGCGCAATCATCGCCAAGGTCCCGTCGAGCGCGAACGGAGATCAACGCGCTGACCTGATCGTCGGGGATCAGCCGACTGCGAAGTACGCCGTCGCCCTCTCCAGCGGCTCCGCGCTCGGCGCAGCCGGAACAGGAATTTGGAAGACCGGCTGGGGCGTCGGGCCCTTCCAAGCATCGGGTGACTTCAACGGCGACGGGCGGGCCGACCTTGTGTCGGCAAACACGTCAAACGGGACGTACGCCGTCGCCACATCCACTGGTTCGTCGTTCGGCGGCGCTGGTAGTGGTACGTGGATCTCTGGTTGGGGTTACGGCAAGTTCGCCGGTGTTGGTGACTTCAACGGTGATGGCAAGGATGACCTTGTCGTGCACAACGAGACCAATGCGACCTATGCGGTGGCGCTGTCGACGGGTTCGTCGTTTGGCGGCGCTGGTAGTGGTACGTGGATCTCTGGTTGGGGTTACGGCAAGTTCGCCG
>JAGIBJ010000105.1 GCA_017744415.1 Solirubrobacteraceae bacterium | reverse complement strand
GGGATGGCCTTGGCGGTGTCGACCTTGTTCGCCGCGATGATCGTCGGAATCTTGCGGTTGCGCAGGAGCGTCGCGAGCTCCTCGTCGCCCGGGCGTACGCCCGCCTTGCCGTCGAACACGAACACGGCCACGACGGCCTCGTCGAGCGCGTGGCTCGCCTGTTCACGGATCGAGCCGGCGATCGGATCGAGGTCCTCGTTGTCGAGACCACCCGTGTCGATGAGCGTGAAACGGCGGCCGTTCCACTCGCAGGCGATCTCCTTGCGGTCGCGCGTGATCCCCGGCGTCTCGTGGACGACCGCCTCCCGCGTCTCGCTCAAGCGATTCACGAGCGAGCTCTTCCCCACGTTCGGGTACCCGACGATCGCGACCTTGTGCACAGCCCCAGGGTACGGGACACCCGCGGCCCCGCGCCCACCGGTGTTCCGGGAGCACGGGGCCGCGAGGCGCTGGGTGTCGATGAGGGCTACTTCGTGAGCGTGGCCTTCTGGGTGAGGCCGGCCCCGCGGAAGGTGATCGTGGCCTTGCGCTTGCCGGCCAGGGCGCGGCGGCCGGCCTTGCTGATGCGCACGGTGACGGTTGCCGCGCCGGCGCCCGACGCCTTCGCCGAGCCGGTGCCGACCTTGCGCCCCGAGGCGGTGGCGGTGACGGTCACCTTCTTGCCGGCCTTGAGCCCGCTGAGGCGCACCTTGATGCCCTTCGTCAGCGCGGTACGGAGCTTGGTGGTCTTCACCTCGAACGGCTGACCGGCGACGGCGCCCCCTGCACCGGCACCGCTGCCGGAGCCCGAGCCACCCGGGCCCGAGCCGCCCGCAGCCACGTTCACGCGGGTGACCTGCTCGCAGTCGGCGTCGACCCGGTCGGCCGCGTCGGCGCGCACCACGTCGTTGCCGGGGCCGCAGCTGATGATGTCGGCCTCACCGTCGACGGCGTCGATCGTGTCGGCGGCGGAGCCCGGGCTCAGGTCGCAGTGCATCTCGTTGCAGCGCCCCGGGCGGTCGCCCATGATCGTGTCCTGCCCGGGACCGCCGACGATGGTGTCGTTGCCGTAGCCGCCGGTCAGCGTGTCGTCGCCGAGGCCACCGTCGAGCTGGTCGGAGCGGTCGGTGCCGACGAGCGTGTCGTTCCCGCCGCGCCCGACGAGCACGGCCGATGTGGTCGCGACCTCACCGGCCGTGATGTGGTTCTCGCCGTCGTCGCCGGTGAAGTCGAGGCCGGCGCCGACCCGGATCTGCTCCACGCCGATCACGTTGTCGTGCTCATCGGGGAAGCCGTCGTTGGCGATCCCGTCCATGGTCACCGTCGCGTGCCACTCGGAGGCGTACCAGTCCTCCACGGTGTCGCGGCCCGCGCCGCCGTCGATCAGATCGGCGCCGCGGTCGTCCGTCGAGTCGCCCTGGAGGTAGTCGTCGCCGTCGCCACCGCGGACGAGGTCGTCGCCCGTGAAGCCGATCACCTTGTCGACACCCGGCCCGCCGTCGAGGTCGTCGCCCTGGCGGGAGCCCTCGATCTCGTCGTTGCCGTTGCCGCCGCGTACGGTGGCGGGCCCGTCGACCTGCGATGCCCAGAACTTGTCGTTGCCGTCGCCGAGGTCGATCTGCACGAGCTCGCGGGGCAGCAACTCGTCGGCCCAATCGGTCCAACTGACGCCGTCGTTGCCGCCGAGCGCGGCGATACGCACACCACCGGGGCCGACCGGGCAGCGCGTGGCGTACATCTCGCCGTTGCGCGTCTCGCAGCCGCTGCCGGCCGTGGCGCCGGTGATGCTGAGGCCGCCCTCGAAGTCGCGGGAGACCAGGAGCTCGTCAGCGCCGGCGGTGCCGGTGATCACCGTGGTGGTGCCGTCGAAGGTGGCGACGCCACCAGCGTTTGCGGCCGCGGGGGCGGCGGCGAAGAGGGCGCTCGCGGCGAGGATCGTGGCCAGCGGACGGAGTGCGGGGATGCGTGTGTTCTGCATGGACCACACGCTCTCGCGGCCGCCCGATTTCGCCGTCGGCGTGACGGGCGAACCGTGCTGCCCCGGCCGGGCGATCTCGTGTCCACCTTTCGGCTGACGCCGGCTCCCCGATCCGCGCACCACGAGCGTTCTGGCATGCGTTTCTACCCGCCACGGGTAAGAGCGCATGCCAGAACGCACCGGAGACGTGGACGCAGAGCCGACAGCGTCAGCATCTGAGCTGGAGCGCGGAACGACGAAACGCGCGGCCCCGGCGCCTGCCGGGACCGCGCGCGGTCGTGTGATCTGGGTTCGGGCGCGCGTCGACCACGCCCGGGGCTGAGCGATGGGGCTACCAGGCCTCGGGGGCCGGGGCACCAATCCACACCGGGCCGGCCTGCTCGGCGGGAGCGTCGGCCTCGGCGATCTCGCGGTCGCGGCGGGCGAGTCCCGCGGCGATCGCGCTGTAGACGCCGATCAGCGCGAGGCCGCCGACGACGATCGCCGCGGGGCTGTAGATGGCGATCGGCACGATGAAGCCGGCGACGAACACGAACGGTGCCCACCAGCCGACGAGCTTCTCTCGGGCGGCGAGCGCGGCGACGGCGACCGGGCCGAAGACGAACCCGAGCAGGGCCGGGATCATCATGAGCGGCGCGAACGCGAGCTCCTGCGTCGCCTCGGAGGCGCGAGCGGCATCGGCGGCCGGCAGGTTCTGGGCCATGGCGAGGTCGTAGAAGTCGGTCACGAGCTGGCCCGGCATGAGCGTCGCACCGAGGTACGAGAGCACCGCCGCGACGGCGACGTGCTTGCGGTGGCGGCTCTTCATCCGGCGGATCGCGGTGAAGGCCGAGAGCCCGAGGAGCGCGTAGCCGAAATAGAGGAGCAGCGCGGCGATCTGAGCCTGGTCGGGCGAGCCGGCGAGGGCCTGGTGGTAGGACTCGATCGACTTCTCGCTCTCCCACGGCGTGGCGACGAGGCCGGCCGTGGCGACGATCGGCCCGGCGAGCAGCGCCGCCGTGGTGCGGCGGCTCCGGCCCGGGCTGCGCTTCGGCTCGGCGGTGGTGGTGTGGATGGATGCGGTGTTCTGCATGGCTCCATCACCGTCCCGGGATCGGCTGCCCGCAACGTCGGCCTGGTGGACGATTCGCCGGATGACATCGGTGTCCCGCGGGTCGGCCGCAGGCGCAGGCCGAGTCAGCCGGAAGGATGACGCCACGCGGCGGGCCCCTCGTTACGCTCAGCGCGTGTCGGTCTCCCCCACACCCCTCGCGCCGGCCGCCGCTTCGCCGCGAGTGCGCACCCTGCGCGCCATCCCGCGCATCCCGTCCGGCGTGATACTCGCCGCGATCGTCCTGGCCGGCGCCGAGATCCAGCGCGAGGTGTGGACGACCCCTTACCTCGAGAGCGGTGAGCGCCTGCCAGTGACGCTGCTCGGGCTTGTGGTCATCGGAGCGCTCCTCGTCGTGCGGCGTGCGCCCCTGCCGTCGCTGATCGCGGGCTTCGCATCGTTCGCGACCGTCGACCTCTTCGCATCGGCCTGGGACGTCGCTCCCGCGCTCGGCTTCTCGGCGATGCCGCTCGCTTACGTGCTCGGCCGCCGCACCACCGGCCGCACGCGGACGGCAGGCAGCCTCGTTGCGTTCGCGGCCGTCGCCTTCGTTGCGTTTCGCTACGCCGCCGCCGACGCCAGCTCGGACTACCCGATCGGCAGCGCCATCACGCAGGTCGCGCTGTCGCTCTCGCCGATCTGGCTCGGAGCGACGATGCGCGATCGGGCCGCCCTCCACGAGGCGCTCGAGGCGTCGGCGGCCCGCGCCGCTGCCGATCGGGAGGGATCACTGCAGCGCACCGTACTCGACGAGCGCTCCCGCATCGCCGGCGAGCTCCACGACCTCATCGCGCACGCGCTCTCCGCGGTGATCGTGCAGGCAGGCGTCGCGCGGGTGCACGCCACGCACGGCGCCTCGACGGCTGCGGACGCCTTCGCCGCGGTCGAGACCACCGGACGCGACGCGCTCACCGAGATCCGCAGCATGCTCGATGTGCTGCGAGCGCCGGGCGACCACGACCTCACCACCCTCGAGCCGCAGCCGCGCGTCGAGCACCTCCCCCGGCTGCTCGCGCGCACGAACCTCGAGACGGAGCTCACCATCGAGGGCGACGAGCGCAGCCTGCCACCGAGCGTCGACCTCACCGCCTACCGGGTCGTGCAGGAGGCGCTCGAACTTGCCGCCGCGCATGGCGCCAGCAGCGCGCACGTGACCGTCGCCTTCGAGCCGGCCGGCCTCGCGCTCACCGTCGACGATGACGGAGCCGGCGAGCGCCCGCCGCTCGCCACCCGCGAACGCGTCCGCCTGTACGGAGGCGAGCTCTCGGGCCAGTCGCAGCGCGGCGCCGAGAACGGATTCCGTCTCCGCGCCCGCCTGCCGATCCGGGAGGCCGCGTGAGCGCCGCGTTCCACCAGGCGCGGCAGGCCGCCAGGCGCTGGTTCGATCCGACGCTCGCGCTCGCCATCGCCACCCTCGGCACCTACGAGGCGCTCAGCGAGCATCCCCGCGGAGGCATCGCGCCGAACGTCGCCATCGCCGCCGCGTTCGGCGCGCTCGTGCTTCAGCGCCGCAGCTGGTCGGGCCCTGCGCTCGGCGCGGGCTGGGCTGCCGTCGCCGTGTTGCAGAGCGCCGTGTTCGCGACCACCGACCAGGCGTCCGTCGGCTGGCTCACCTTCGTCCTCGTCGTCTTCGCCGTGGGCCGCTACGCCCCTCGCCGCCCCGCGCTGATCGGGCTCGGCCTGATGGTCGTCGGCATGGAAGGCGTCTACCTCTGCGCGCCGAGCCACATCGCCGGCGATCTCTTCTTCCCGCAGGTGATCGGCTGCGTGATCTGGCTTGCGGGCCGCACCCTGCGCGGCCGTGCGCGGATGACCGAGCAGCTCCACGAGCTCGCCGCGCAGGCCCAGGAGCGCGTGGCCGCTGAGGCCGCACAGGCCCAGGCCGCCGAGCGCCGCCGCCTCGCGCAGGAGATGCACGACGTGATCGCGCACTCCCTCAGCGTGATCGTGGTGCAGGCCGGCGGGGCTCGGCGCATCCTCTCGACCGATCCGGCGCGCGCCATCGAGGCCGCCGCGCTGATCGAACGCACGGGACGCGAGGCCCTCGGCGAGCTCCGCCACCTGCTCGGCGTACTCGGCCCGAGCCTCGACGCTTCCGGGAGCCGGCGCTCGGCACCCACGCTCGATCAGCTCGACGGCCTCATCGCCAGCGCCCGCGCGGCCGGACTCAACGCCGAGCTCACGCGGGAGGACGACGGCGTGCCCGTGCCGGCCGGCATCGATCTCGCCGCCTACCGCATCCTGCAGGAGGCGCTCACCAATGCGCTGCGCCACGCCGGCGCGGTCGACGTGGCGGTCACGGTGCGCAGCGAGGCGGGCAGCGTCGCGCTGGAGGTCGTCAACGCGGCCGGCACCGCGGGCCCCGCGTCGCTCGGATCGAGCGGCCACGGGCTCGTCGGCATGACCGAGCGCGCGCACCTCTACCACGGCTCGCTGGAGGCGGGCCCGATCCCCGGCGGCGGTTACCGCGTCGCCGCGACCCTTCGAGCCGAGCGCGAGGAGGCGGCGGCATGACCCACGACGAAACCACGACCACCGAGATGGCGGGCGTCGCCGCACCCGGGGCGCCGGCAGCGGCGACGCGCGTGCTCGTCGTCGACGACCAGGCCCTCGTGCGCGCGGGCTTCAAGATGATCCTCGACGCCGAGCCCGACCTCGACGTGGTCGGCGAGGCCTCCGACGGCCGCGACGCCATCTACCGCGCGCGGGTGCTCCAACCCGACGTGATCCTGATGGACATCCGCATGCCGGAGCTCGACGGCATCGAGGCGACCCGCCAGATCCTCGCCGCCGCGCACGAGGGCACCGCGCCGCGGGTGCTCGTGCTCACCACCTTCGACGCCGACGAGCACGTCTACGCCGCGCTGCGTGCCGGCGCCGCGGGCTTCCTGCTGAAGGACACGCCGCCCGAGCGCCTCGCCGACGGCATCCGCACGGTCGCCGGTGGCGAGTCGCTGCTGGCTCCGTCGATCACGCGCCGCCTCGTCGAGAACTTCGCCGGGCAGGTGCGCCCCTCCACGGACGACGTCCCTGGGCTTGCCGAGCTCACCGCCCGCGAACTCGAGGTGTTCGGGCTCGTGTGGCGTGGTCTCTCGAACGCCGAGATCGCCGACCACCTCATCGTGAGCGAGGCGACCGTGAAGACCCACGTCGCGCGCCTGCTGATGAAGCTCGGCCTGCGCTCCCGCGTGCAGGCCGTGGTGCTCGCCTACGAGTCGGGGCTCGCCGTGCCGGGTCAGCCGCCCGCCAACGCCGCTCGCTGACGGGTAGCCGGGATTCCGCACTCAGCCCGATCGCGCTTGCTACGGTGGCGTAGCTATGAGCATCGCCCTGCGCGCCTGGAACACCGCGAGCAAGCTGCCGCTCGGCGATCGGCTCTTCTCGATCGGGATGTCGGTGCACGTGCCGTACTTCGGCAGCATCCGGCCGCGGGTGCTCGAGCTCGGGCCGGGCCGGTGCCGGGTGCGCTTCGCCGATCGCTGGCGGGTGCACAACCACCTCGGCACCGTGCACGCGATCGCGCAGTGCAACGCCGCCGAGATCGCGATGGGCATGGCCGTCGATGCGAGCGTGCCGCCGACGCACCGCTGGATCCCGATCGGCATGACGGTCGAATACCGCGCGAAGGCCCGTGGCACCCTCACCGCCACCGCCGAGTTCGCACCGCCGAGCTGGCCGCAGGAGACGACCGACCACACCGTCGACGTGGAGGTCGAAGACGAGCGCGGCACCATCACCTCGTTCGCACAGATCACGGTGCGCGTCGAGCCGCGCCCGGCCCGCGGCTGACCACACGAACCACAGCGGCGCGGGTGCCGCGGCCGTAGCGTCGCGAGGATGAGCACCGCCGCGAGCCCGATCACGCTCCAGGCCGCCCTGAACGGCTTCTTGACCGCCGGCGATCACCCGATGCTGCCGCTCTCACCGCGGGAGCTCGCCGCCGACGCCAGCGAATGCGTGGTTGCGGGCGCCGACGCCTTCCACGTGCATCCGCGTGACGCCGACGGCCGGCAGACCCTTGATCCCGAGGCGGTCGACGCGGCCGTGCGAGCGATCCGAGGCGCCACCGGCCAGCTCGTCGGCGTGAGCACGAGCCAAGAGATCGAGGCCGACCCGGCCACCCGGCTCGCCCAGATCGGCGCGTGGACCGAGCCCGACTACGCCTCCGTGAACCTCAGCGAGGCCGACGCCGCCGACGTCATCTTCCTCCTGCTCGAGCACGGCATCGAGATCGAGGCTGGGCTCTGGTCGGTTGGCGACGTCGAAGCGCTGGCGGCCACGGGCCTCGCCCACCGTGTCGCGCGCGTGCTGATCGAGCCGGCCGGCGACGACGCTGAGCAGGCGCTGGCCATGACCGAAGCGATCCACGAGGCGCTCGACGCCCACGGCATCACGAGCCAGCGCCTCCAGCACAGCGACGGCCTCGCCGCTTGGCCCGTGCTCGACGACGCGCTCCGCCGCGGCCTCGCGACCCGCATCGGCTTCGAGGACACGCTCCACCTGCGGCACGGCACCGCGGCCGACTCCAACGCCGACCTCGTGCACGCCGTCAAGCTGACGGTGCTGAGCTAGGCGCGCCGCTCAGGCGGCGGCGCCGCGCGACTTCGCCAGCTCGGCGATCTTGGCGACCACCTGGTCGATGCTCATGCCGGTGGTGTCGAGGCGCACGGCATCGTCGGCCGCCATGAGCGGCGAGGTCTGGCGGGTGCGGTCGCGCTCGTCGCGCTCCTGCTGCTGGGCGAGGATCTCCTGCACGTCGGCGCCGAGCTGGTCGGCGCGGCGCTGGGCCCGCTCGAGGGGGTCGGCGTCGAGAAAGATCTTCAGTTCGGCATCGGGTGCGACGACGGTGCCGATGTCGCGGCCCTCCGCCACCCAGTCACCCTGGCTCATGAGCTCGCGCTGGCGGGCGACGAGGCCCGCGCGCACGTCGGGCTCGGCGGCGACCTGCGAGGCGAGCGAGCTCACTTCGGGCGTGCGGATCAGCAGCGAAACATCCTCACCGCCGAGGTAGACCGCACCCTCGGCGTCAAAATCGACGTCGACATCGCCCGGCGGAAGGCCGCGGAGCGAGGCGAGCGCGGCGCAGCGGTACATCGCGCCCGTGTCGAGGTAGGTGAAGCCGAGGTTCGCCGCTACCAGCCGGGCCACCGTGGATTTGCCGGCGCCCGCCGGGCCGTCGATCGCGATCCGCATGGGGGCGATGGTAGGCGAAGCTCCTGGATCGGGTTGCCCGCGCCAAGGCGAAGCCGCATGTTCCGCGGGCTGACCGCGCATCCGGCGGATCAGCGCGCGCGGCGAGATGCCGAGGTAGCGCGCCGCGAGGATCGCGATCAGCGCACCGCCGGCGTCGGCGGCCACGATCAGCGCGCCGCCCGCGACCGCGAGCCAGTTCGACCCGCCGCCCGCAGAGGCGCCGACGAGCCCCCAGCCCAGTGTGCGCGGAATCGACCCGATCAGCGTGCCGACGCCGATCTGCCACGCCTTGAGGCGCGTGAGTCCGGCGGCGTAGTTGAGCGGCGCGTCGGGCATCGCCGGCAGCAGCCGGAAGGCGATCACCGCGACGAGGCCGTACCGATCCAGCCAGGCGGTGAGCTGGCCCAGCGTGGCGCCCGCGAGATCCTCGGCGGCGTTGCGGCCCAGGCGTGCGCTGATCTCGCGGCAGACGACCGCGGTGAGCGCGGCGCTCAGCAGGCCGAGCGGGATGCCGACCCAGGGGCCGAAGAGCAGGCCGCCGGCGATCGCCATCACCGGCCCGGGCACGAAGAGCGCGCCGAGGATGCCGGAGAAGACGACGTAGACGAGCGGCGCGAGCGGGCCGGTGGAGCGGATCTCCTCCTGCAGCGCCTTCGGCTTGACGTCGATGATGCCGCCGACGATCACGGCGATCGCGACGGCGAAGATGACGACGAAGAACAGGCCGAGCCGCACCATCGCCTGGCGCCGCACGGCGCGCGCGTGAGCCTGATCCGTCATCCGCCCGACATCCTGCCGATCGGGGCCGCGCGGTGGTGCAGGATCACCGGCCGGTAATGGTCGCGAGGTCGTCGAGGAACGTCGGGTAGCTCACCGCGGCGGCCGCCATGTCGACGATCTCGACCCCGTCGCGCGACGCGAGACCGGCGAGCGCGCCGATCATCGCCATGCGGTGGTCGCCGCGGCTGTCGAGCCGGCCGCCGCGCAGGCCGCCGGTGCCTTCGACGATGAAGCCGTCATCGGTCGGGGTGATCTTGCCGCCGAGCGCGCCGAGCTCCTCGGCGACGGCGGCGATCCGGTCGGTCTCCTTCGCGCGGAGCTCCTCCGCACCCGTGACCGTCGTGATCTCGCCCGGCTCGGCGAAGCAGCCGAGGAGCGCGACGAGCGGGAGCTCGTCGATCGCGAGCGGCACCTCGTCGGCGGTGACGGTGGTGCCGCGCAGCGGGCCGTGCGTGGCGGTGAGCGTCGCCGTGGTCTCGGCGACGGTGTGCGGCGTGCCGGGCTCCTCGACGGGACCATCGATCTGCGCGCCCATGCGGCGGGCGATGTGGACGAATCCCGCCCGGGTCCAGTTGGTCGACACCTCGTGCACGGCGACCGTCGATCCCGGCGTGATGAGGGCCGCCGCAAGCGGGAAGGCCGCCGACGACGGATCGCCGGGCACGCGCTGGTCGCCGAGCTCGATGCGCTCGGCGCGGGTGACGGCGATCCGGTCGCCATCGCGAGTGAGCGGAGCGCCGGCCGCGGCGAGCATCCGCTCGGTGTGGTCGCGGCTCGGGATCGGCTCGGTGACGCTCGTCTCGCCCTCGGCGTTCAGGCCGGCGATGAGCACGCAGCTCTTCACCTGAGCGCTGGCCATCGGGAGCGGGTAGTCGATCGGGCTCAGCTCGCCGCCCGTCACCGTGACCGGGGCGAACTTGCCGTCGCGCGCGTCGAGCTGCGCGTGCATCTGCGAGAGCGGCTCGATGATGCGGCCCATCGGCCGCCGCCGGATCGAGGCGTCACCGTCGAGGGTGACGCTGAGGCCCGGGATCCCGGCGATCCAGCCGGCCATCAGGCGCAGGAGCGTGCCGGCGTTGCCGACGTCGACCGCGCCGCCGCCGGCCGGGGCTGCCGCCCCGCGCAGGCCGACGCCGTGGATCACGACCGTGTCGTCGTCGCGCAGCACCGTGGCGCCGAGCGCCTCGACCGCGGCCAGCGTGGAGAGGGTGTCCTCGGCGACGAGGTAACGCTCGATGTGGGTGCGGCCGTCGCTCATCGCTGCGAACAGCGCGCTGCGGTGGGAGATCGACTTGTCGGGCGGGCAGGTCAGCTCGCCGCCGAGCGGGCGCGTCACCGGATCGATGCGCGTGATCTCGCCAGTGAGGCCGTTCATGGCTGGTCTCCCGTGGGGGTATCGCCCGCGGCGGCTGCCGCGCTGCTCTGCGCGCCGCGCTGGCGCTGAGCATCATCGAGGCGCTCGCCGCCGATCACCTCGATGCCGAGGCCGCTCAGCAATTCGATCGCGGCACCGGCCTGCTCGAGCGGGCACCAGAGCGCAACCATGCCGGTCGCGCCGCCCGGCAGCGGAGCCACGGAGATGTCGACGATGTTGATGCCTTCCTTGCTGCACGCGAGCGCGAGCTCGGCGATGGCGCCAGGACGGTTCGGCACCACGGTGCGCAGCTCGACGAGCTCGTTGCCGGTGAGGGCGCGGTCGACGATCCGGCGGCGGAGCAGTGCGGCATCGGCCTGCCAGGGGCCGAGGTCTTCACCGGCCCGGATCTGGTCGCGCACCGCGCTGAGGCGATCGATCACGCGGTCGAGCTGGCCGGCGAGCGCATCGCCATTCGCCGCGTAGATCCCCGCCCAAAGCGCGGGGTTGGCACCGGCGACGCGCGTCACGTCGCGGAAGCTCGGGCCGGTAGCGGGCACGGTCTGGTCGTCGCCGGAGGCCTCCCCCACCTGCTCGACGAGCACGTTCGCGAGCACGTGCGGCAGGTGCGACACGATCGCCATGAGGCGGTCGTGGGTGGCGGCGTCGATCGTCGTCGGGCGCGCGCCGAGCTGACTGACGACGCGGTGTACCTGCTCGAAGCGCGTGCCGTGCGAGCGATCGTGGGGCACGAGGTACCAGGTGGCGCCGTCGAAGAGATCGGCGCGGGCGTGCTGCACGCCCGAACTCTCGGAGCCCGCGAGCGGGTGACCCGCGACCAGCCGGCCGTCACCCGCGGCGGCGTCGATCACCGGGCGCTTGACGGAGCCGACGTCGGTGATCGCGCACTCCTCGGGCGCCGCGCGCAGGACTTGCTGGAGCACCTGCGGCAGCGTGCCCATCGGCGCCGCGACGATCACGAGATCGGCCTCGGCCACCGCAGCCTCGAGGGTCGGCGCCACCTCGTCGATCGCGCCGAGGCCGATAGCGGCGTCGAGCACGCGCCGGTTCGGGTCCCACCCGACGACGCGTGCGCCTTCGATCCGCTCGCGAGCGGCCAGACCGACGGACCCGCCGATCAGGCCAACCCCGATCAGCGCGATCCGCATGTCGTGATCCGCCTCGGAGCCTTCGGTCAGCCGACCGAGATCGTCTTGCCGGCGAGCAGCGCCGCCTGGGCGACCTTGTCGACGTACTGGTCGAACTCGCTGAGGCGCAGCGCCTGCGGTCCGTCGCACACCGCCTCCTCGGGGTGCGGGTGCACCTCGACGATGATGCCGTCGGCGCCTGCGGCCGCGGCCGCGAGGCTCATCGGCTCGACGAGGTGGCGCTTTCCGGCGGCGTGGCTCGGGTCGACGATCACCGGGAGGTGCGTGCGCTCCTTGAGCACCGGCACGGCAAGGAGATCGAGGGTGAAGCGGTAGCCCGTCTCGAACGTGCGGATGCCGCGCTCGCAGAGGAGCACCTTCTCGTTGCCCTCCTTGAGGATGTACTCGGCGGCGAGCAGGAACTCGTCGAGCGTGGCGGAGAGGCCGCGCTTGAGCAGCACCGGCGTGCCGGCCTTGCCGAGCTCCGTGAGGAGGTTGTAGTTCTGCATGTTGCGGGCGCCGATCTGGATCACGTCGGCGACCTCCAGCACGGCGTCGAGCTCGCGCAGGTCCATGAGCTCGGTGACGATCGGGTAGCCCGTCTTGTCCTTCGCCTCCTGCAGGATCTTGAGGCCGTCGCGGCCGAGACCCATGAAGGAGTAGGGACCGGTGCGCGGCTTGTAGGCGCCGCCGCGGAACATCGAGACGGCCAGGCCCTTCTCGACGAAGTAGTCGGCCGTGCCGAGCGTCTGCTCGCGGCTCTCGACGGTGCAGGGGCCGGCGATCAGCGAGAAGTTGTTGCCGCCGATCTTGCGGCCGCCGATGTCGAACACCGACGCCTCCTCGCCCTGGGCGAGCTGGCGCGAGGCGAGCTTGTAGGGCTTGGCGATGGGCATGACGCGGTCGACGCCCGGATCCTCTTCGAGGCCGAGGTTGGCGACGCGCTCATCGTGCTCGGAGTCGCCGATGGCGCCGATCACGGTCAGGGTCTCGCCAGCGGACACGTGCGGGCGTGCGCCGGTGCTGGTAATGCGGTCGATCACGTTCTGGATCTCGCCGTCGGTGGCGGACGGCTTCATGACGATCATCATCGGGGTGCGTTTCCTTCGGAAGCGTGGAGCAGGGGGTGCGGGGCTGAGAGCGGCGACCCGGGACTCGCGCTCGGCCGACGGATGCTCGTCAGCGCGTAGCGAGGCGCCAGGGCGCCTGGGGATAGCGCGAACCGATAAATCGGTCCGCGCTGGGAAATCGCACGGCCTGCCATCGCAGTTCCGTGGCCCGATGATGCAGCGGAGCACGCATTGCTGCCGCACAGCGTAGAGCACTTCGCGTGGGTGCGCCGTCCCGCGTCCACGCGATTGCCCTGCACCGTCCGGTTTGACCTCCCGAAACGCTGCCGATCGGAACGCTACGGTGCGGGCGTGTCCAGCGTGTACGTCGCCAGTCCCTACGGCTTCTCCCCTGCCACGCGCGGCTATTACGACGATGTGCTGCTCCCCGCCCTGCGCTCAGCGGGCTGGACGCCGCTCGACCCGTGGGCCGACGACGACGGCAGCATCGCGAGCGCGTTCGCGTCGGCGGAGTCGCTGGCCGGGAGCCCGGCCTACCAGCGTGCGCTGCGCGAACTCGACGCTCGCATCGGCGCCGCCAACGAGCAGCTCATCCGCTCCGCCGATGCCCTCCTCGCGGTGCTCGACGGCTCCGATGTCGACTCCGGCACCGCAGCCGAGATCGGCTTCGCCGCCGCGCTCGGCATCCCGGCGGCCGGGCTGCGCCTCGACACTCGCCGCACCGGCGACAACGCGGGCGTCACCGTCAATCTCCAGGTCGAGCACTGGCTCCCGCTCGGCGTGCACCGCACGGTCGAGGCGGCCGTGCTCGGGCTCGCGCCCGCGCAGCGCTGACTCAGGGGCCGATCGACACGGAGACGCGCCGCACGACCGGTCCGGCTCCTGGGACGTCGACCACGGCCGTCGCGACAAACGCGACCGGCGGCGGCGTGGCGCCGCGCAAGCACCCGGGCTGGAGCGGCAGCAGGAGCGCAGGCTGGAGAGGATCGACGGCCGCGGTGGCGCGGGCCCGGAAGCATCCGACGTAGCGTGCGGGCCGACCGATGCGCCCAGCCTCTTCTTCCGTCATCTTCGGGTTCGCCTTGCGCGCCTCGCGCAATTGGTCGGTGAACGCGGCGAACGCCTCGGCGAGCGCGATCGAGCAGTACGAGGCCGTGGCGACCTGGCATCGCACCGTGAGTCCGCCGGCGCGACGGACATCGGCCCAGCTCGCGTCGATCGCGGGCACCTCGACGGCGGGTGTCGCCCCGGCCAGATCGGCAGGCGGAGGTGCCGGAGCCGGGACCGGCATCGCGACGAGGCGGCGGGGCGCTGACTCGACCCACCACACCAGCGGTGCCGGGCCACCCGTCTCACGCGGGGCAACGGCAGCGCAGCGGCCCGCCCACAGATCCGTGTCGAAGGGAAGCTGCCCCCGTCCTGCGGTCGTGAGGACCGCTCGCGGGCTCCATGCTCCGGCGGTCGTGCGCACGGAGCGATAGACCGCGGAGCTGCAGCCACCAGTCTCACCGTCGCCCATCGGTGACGCCCACGTCGCGACCGCCTGCCCGGCAGCATCAGTGCTCAGCCCGACGTCGAGCGTGCCACTCGTCTGCGTGAGGGGGTCGGGCCGCTCGACGCGCCACGCGCCCGTAACCGATCGGGCGTTGGCCCAGAGCGCTGGGGTGCCGTAGCCGCCGCGCTCGACGTCGAGCGGCTCGCCGGCCCAAACCGCCACCGTCGAGCCGGTGCCATCGACGACGGCCCGCGTCACGTGCCAGTATCCCGAGCCGAGCCAGCCGTCGAGGGTGTCCGCCCCCTCGAGCAGCGGTCCGAAGCTCGCCGTCGGCGCGGGCTTGCCGGCCGAGATCACAGATTCGGCGATCCCGTTGGGACCCCAGGGGCCGGAGCCCAGGCCGAAGAGGTGCAGCCGACCGGCGCGATCGAGCGTGGGTGACACTCCGCCCGACAACACGCTCGGGCTTCGCGCCGTCGATGCCCGCCATCGTCCCGCCGTGCGGAACGCCCATGAGAGCCCCGGCCCTTCGCCGTAACCATCGAACTTCGGCCCGGCCCAGGTCATGGCGGCGCCCCCAGGGCTCACGGCAAACGTGGGCTGAGCGGACGCGCCGTGAGCGCGCGCAACCGCCACCGGCGCGCGCCACCCGGCGGCGGTGCGCTCCGTGACCATGAGGCGCCCGGCTGGGATGTCGTCCTCGTCGTCCGGGGCCCGGGTGGCTGTGGACCACGCCACGAGAAGGGTGCCGTCGGTCATCACGTCGAGATCTGCGTTCGCGCCGACGAGCCGCCTGCCTTTGACCTGCGCGATACGCCGAACGGCCCAACTCCCTGCGGCGGTGCGCGAGGAGACGCGCAGCGTGCGCGTCGCGCCGGTGCCCCGCACGAACGTGCCCCAGAGCACGCTCGGCTGCCCACCCGGGGCGACCACCAGTCGAACCGGGACGGTCTCCGTGCGCTTCGGGCGGGTCGACGCGCGTGCCTGCACCACCAGCTCCGGCGAGCTCCAGCTGCCGCCGACCGCACGAACGGCGACGAGCAGGCGGTCCGAGCCGTCGGCTTGGTCGGTCCACATGGCCGCGGCGTTCCCGGCTGCATCGGCGGCGACCTGAACCCGCCCGCTCGCTGCGAGGCCTCCGCTCTCTGCAAGGGGGCGGGCGACCCCTGAGGTCTCGACGGGCGCAATCGGAACGGAAAGCGTCGAGCCGTCGGCGCCTTGGGCGGCGGCGGCAGCAGGCACCGCCACCGCGAATGCGAGGCAGGAGGCGGCGAGGCGCACGGCGGTGGCGAGGCACGTCATGGCGTGATCGTCACTGTCGAGGTCGTGGCTGCGCTCTCGCGCCCGATCGCATCGGCAACGGTGAGCAGTGGCAGCTGGATGGTCGTCGCCGGAAGCGGCGGGGTCGCGGCCTCGTAGCAGTCCTTCGTGAGCGGGAAGCGGATGGTGGCGGTGCCGTCGGCGCCGACCGCACCCGAGCCGACGGCCGGGCGGCACGCGATCTCCAATGCCTCGGCGACCGACGGATCTTGAAGCGCAGGCACCAGCGACACCGTGCAGAGCCGCGCACCCGGCGCCCGACACAGCACCTCGAGGGCGCGGCCCGCGCGGACGGCGTTCCAGCTCGTCGTGCGGAGCTGGGCCGTCGGCGTCGGCGCCGTGCCTTCGACGGGAGAGGCATGCCAGACGTCGGTCATCGCTCGGTCGCCCTCGGCGAGGATGAAGGCGCCGTTGCCGACCACCCGGAACGACTCGTCGTCGCAGCCCGCCCGCGTCCCCGTCCGCGTGGCGACGAGCGCGCGACGCGACCATCGCTGCTGCGTCGTGAGCGTCGAGCGGTAGAAGGCGATCGTGCAGGGCGTGCCGCCGCCCGCCGACCACATGGCCACGGGCCGGCCCGACGGGTCGGTGGTGAGATCGGCGGAGAGCGATCCGCCCGAGAAGTCGGTCGCGGCGGCGAGATCATCGACGCGCTGTTCGGCGCGGATGGTCCCGCCGCCCGTCGCCGCCCACAGCGCTGGCAGGTCGGTGCCCCCGTCCGAGCGCTGGCGCGGGCCGCGGAGCACCAGCGTGGTCGAGTTCGCCGCCGTGCCGATCGGCGCCGAGGCCCAATACGGGTCGCCCGCGCCAACCCATCCGCCATCTGTCTCGGTGCGCGACACACGATCGAGGGTCGCGACCGGGCCGAGGGCCCCGGTGCTGGTGTAGATCCCGGTCCGCGCGACCTTCCCCGTCTCGGTGGTGATCCCGGCACCGGCGAACAGCACCGAGCGGTCGTCGCCAAGACCGAGCGGGGTGTTGCCTGCAAGCCAGCGACTCGTCCCGTCGATCACGTGCGGGCTCGACCATCGCCCTCGCGCGCTGCGGGTCGCGATCGTCGGCGCGTAGTCGAGCTCGGCCGGTTCGGCGTACCAGATGGCCAGCAGGTCCCCTGGCGTGTTCTGGACGAGCTGAGGGAACGAGCAGAACTGGCCGCGCCAGAGCTTGCGTCGCGTCGGCCAGCGCCGCTTTCCGGGCTGGAGGGTTGCGGTGTAGAGCGTCCCCGGGTCGCTGAAGTCGTTCACGTTGTCGGCCTGCCCGCCCAAGCACCAAACGGCGGTCGTGTCGCCGGCTGCACTTGTCGCGAGCACGGCCTCCGTGCGGCCGGAGATCAGGCCGCCGGTGGCGGCGTCGCCGAGTGCCTGCGCCCGGTCCCAGCGTCCATTGCCGCGCCGGTTCGTCGCGCGAAGGCGGATCCGTTGCTTCCGCGGTCCGTCGGCGTAGACGAGGTGCTGTCGGCCGCGTGCGTCGATGCCGATGCCAAGCACCGCCAGGTCGGCGCGACGCGCCGACCGCGCGACCGTCCGCCTTCCAGTCAGCCGCCCGGACGTGCTCACCGTCGCGGTGCGCAGCGCCAGGCCTTTGCCCGATCGCTCGAGCCATGCGAGCGCGGATTGGGTCCCGGTGTTGGCGGCCACGACGGGGTATCGGCCGGCGCCCGTCGGAATGGCGCGCAGCATGCGGCCGTCCGAGGCGGGCGCAGGTGATGGAGCCACGAGCGCGAGCAGCGACGCGGCCAGCGCCGTAAGCGGGACCCGTCGCATCGCGCCATCACACTACTTCGCGTAGCGGCCGACCTCGACCGAACGTCTGGCGCGCCGAGCAGAGCTACGCGTCGAGCGTGGCGAGCAGGCGTGCCTGCTCTTCGGGCGTGCCCGTGGAGATGCGCAGCCGGCCGGCCTCACCGAGCGCGCCGCCAGCACGCACGAGCACGCCGGCGTCGCGGAGCTTGGCGACGAGGGCGGCTTCGGCCTCCACGCGCGCGGCCTCGTCGAGTCCCTCCATCCCGGGCAGCTGCGCCCAGACGAAGTTCGTCTGCGGATCGGACACCGTGAACCCGCGAGCGGTCAGACCGGCCGCGAGTTCGTCGCGGGCCGTGAGCTGGCTCGCCACGCGGCGATCGAGGATCTCCGGGCGGTGGAGCATCGCCACCGCGGCGGTCTGCGCGAGGTGGTTGAGGTAGAAGGGCTGGCGGATGCGATCGGTCGCCTCGACGGGCTCGACCGAGCCGAAGAGGCCGTAGCCGACACGAAGGCCACAGAGCCCGTGGGCCTTGGAGAACGTGCGCAGCAGGACGACGTTCGGGAGTTCCTCGATCAGCGGCAGCAAGTCGCGCGGGCCGCAAACGTCGCTGAACTCGACGTACGCCTCGTCGATCAGGACGCACACGTCGCGGGGTACCTCGCGCGCGAAGTCGGCGACCTGGTCGGCCGGCAGCGTCGTGCCCGTGGGGTTGTTGGGGTTGCAGACGATCACGAGGCGCGTCTCGGGACGGATCGCGGCAAGGAGGGCACCGAGATCGTGGGTGTCGCCGTCGAGGGGCACGCGCGTCTCGTCGGCGCCCGTGAGCTGGGCGAGCATCGGGTAGACGCTGAACGCCGGCCACGCGTAGACGAGGTGGGCGCCGGGCTCGAGCAGGGCCTGGCCGAGCGCGATGAGCAGGTCGCAGCTGCCGTTGCCGAGGCCGATCTGCTCGGCCGGCACACCCCAGAGCCCGACGAGCTCGCCGCGCAGCTCGCTCGCCGACGGATCGGGGTAGCGGTTGATCCCGGCGGCGGCCGCAGCGACGACGGCCTGCACCTCGGGATCGAGCGGCTCCGGGCCCTCGTTGCTCGCCATCAGCGCGACGTGATCGGGCAGGCGGTAACCGCCCGCCTTCGGGTAGGGCGCGACGCGCTCGAGCGAGCTGGCGTAGCGGAGTTGCGTGGTCTGGTCGGCGGGCATGGCGGTGGCGATCGGAGCGGGCTACTGGGCGGCGTCGAGGTCGGTGCGCAGCGCGCGGGCCTCGTGGAGGTAGACGTGGCGGCTCTCGTGGCCGGCCGGCGCGTACGCGTGGAGCAGGATCCGCACGGCGAGCGGGAGTGCCCCCTCCTTGTCGATCTCCTGCGCGCAGAGCAGCGGCACTTGGTCGAAGCCGAGCTGCCGCGCCGCGACGGCCGGGAACTCGGCGGTGAGATCGGGCGTGCAGGTGAAGATCGCGCTCACGCAGTCGTCCGGCAGGAGCGCGTTGCGCTCCATGATCTCGCTGAGCAGCTCGGTGGTGCGCTCGAGGATCGCGTCGCGCTCGTTCGCCGCCACGCTCGTCGCGCCGCGGAGGGCGATCAGCCGCGGCCCCTGCCAGGCAGGCTCCGTCGGGGCGGGATCGGACGCGGCGGACATGCGCCGCATGTTAGGGGCTGCCCTGCGATCAGGACTCCCCGCCGATCCACTACCGGCCGCCGCCGCGGCGCGGACCGTTCGACCGTCCGCCCCCGGCACCGCCGCCGCCTCGGCGGTCGTCCTGGCGATAACCGCCGCGGCCGCCGCG
>JAGIBJ010000104.1 GCA_017744415.1 Solirubrobacteraceae bacterium | reverse complement strand
GGTGGGCCCGGACTACATCGATCCCACTTACCATGCGCTCGCGAGCGGTCGGCCGCGGGCGCGCCTGCGAGCGGCGGCTGCTCCACCGGCAGCGGCAGTACCCACCGCTCGGTGAGCCGGCGGCCGGTCTGGGCGCCGGCGCGCTGCGCGCCGCCGGCCATGTGGTGCAGGGCTGCAAGGTGGGCCCGGACTACATCGATCCCACTTACCATGCGCTCGCGAGCGGTCGGCCGGGGCGCAACCTCGACGCCTTCATGAGCGGCCCCGGGCTCGTCGCGCCGCTCCTCGCCAATGCGTCGCAAGGCGCCGACGTCACCGTGATCGAAGGCGTGATGGGGCTCTTCGACGGGGCCTCCGGCCGCGGGGAGCTCGCATCGACCGCCCACGTCGCGAAGCTCACGGGCTCGCCGGTGCTGCTCGTCGTCGACGCCACCGCGATGAGCCGCTCAGCGGCCGCCGTCGTGCACGGCTTCCGCAGCTTCGACCCGGACGTGCACGTCGCCGGCGTGATCCTCAACCGAGTCGGCAGCGAGCACCACGAGGCGTTGCTGCGCGACGCGATCGAGCCGCTCGGCGTGCCGGTGCTCGGCGCGATCCGCCGCAGCGAGCGCTTCGCGACGCCTGAGCGCCACCTCGGTCTGGTGCCTGCGGGCGAGCGCGACGAGGCGGCCCGCGCGGCGCTCGAGGCCTTGGCGGTGGGCGTCGGCGAGCAGATCGAACTCGAGGCCATCCTCCGGCTGGCCCGCTCGGCCGGGCCACTCCACGCGACGCCCTGGTCGCCCGAGCCGACGCCCGCACCCGGGCGTGAGCGGGACGTAGCGGGGGCCCCGACCCCCGCTACGTCCCGCTCAGCGCGTGCCCCGCGCATCGCTGTCGCTGCCGGTCCGGCCTTTTCGTTCCACTACCGGGAGAACCACGAGCTGCTGCTCGCCCGCGGCGCCGAGCTCGTCCCGTTCGATCCGGCAGCCGACGAGTACCTGCCGGACGACACCGATGCACTGCTACTCGCCGGTGGCTTCCCCGAGGTGTACGCCGCGCAGCTCGGCGGCAACGCGGCGCTACGCGAGCGCATCGCCCGCACGGTGCGCGGTGGCCTGCCGACGATCGCCGAGTGCGGCGGCCTGCTCTACCTCTGCGACCGCCTCGACGATGCCCCGATGACAGGCGTGCTCGGCGCCAGCGCTCGCATGGCCGGGCGCCTCAGCCTGGGCTACCGCGAGGCGACCGTCGAGACGAGCTCGCCAATCGCAGCCGCCGGCACCGAACTGCGCGGGCACGAGTTCCACTACTCCACCGTCGACCCCTCCGGAGGCGACGGCGACGGCGACGGCGCGCTGCCGGGCCCGGCGTTCACGCTCCGTGCGCGCGGCCGTGAGCGCCTCGAGGGTTTCGCCACGGCCACCCTCAGCGCGAGCTACCTGCACCTGCACTGGGCCGCCTTCCCCGAGATCGCCGACCGGTTCGTCGCCGCGGCCGCCGAGCGCGCGAACGTCGGTCTGGGGCGACCCGTTCAACCCCAACATGACGCTCAGCCTGCGGAGCGCCAGCCGGCGGCCGTGAAGGTCAACCTGGGGCGACCCCTTCAGCCCCAACATGACCGTCACGCGCGGGAGGAGCACACGCGATGAGTCTCACCCTTGCCCTCGGGGGCGTGCGATCCGGCAAGAGCGCATGGGCCGAGCGTGAGGCCACGCGCATCGCGGGCCGCCGCTCGGTGCTCGTGCTGGTGAACGGCGACGAGTCGGATGCCGCGATGGCTGCCCGCATTGCCGCGCACCGCGCGCGGCGTCCTGCCCACTGGCGCGCGCTCCCGGTACACCGGATCGATCCGGCCGCCGTCGACACCGCGACGGCTGCCTTCGACGACGCGGCGGTCGTGCTCGTGGACGGCCTCGGTGGCTACCTCGCCCGGCTCCTCGAGGAGGCCGGTGCGTTTGCCGACGGGCTCGCCCCACAGCAGGCGGCTCGCGCCGCCCAGGCCGCGCTCGATCGCGCCCGCGGCGTGGTGCAGCGACTGGTCGAGCATGCTGCATCGTCCGACGGTGCCGTGATCGTCGCCAGTGAGGAGGCCGGGCTCGGCGTGCTGCCCGTCGGCTACGGCTCGAACGCCTGGCTCGACCTGCTGGGCACCGTGAACCAGGAGCTGTCGGCGGCCGCCGATCGCGCGGTGCTGATCGTCGCCGGGCGCGTGCTCGAGCTCCCGGCGCTCGGCGCGGCCACCGCGGCCGAGCCCGACATGGTCGTCAGCCTCACCTCGGGCAACGGCGAGCGGTGGGTCGAGGATCCCGATGTCGCGGCGCTGCGTGCCCATGGCGACAAGCTCGTGCATGCGGGTGACCAAGACCACGCCGTGAACGTCGACGCCGCCGGTGCGCCCGACTGGCTGCTCGAGACCATCGCCGCGGCGTCGACCGATCCGAATGGGCTCGCGCGCTACCCGGACGATCACGCCGCCCGCGAAGCGCTCGCGCGGATGTACGCGCGACTGCCGGAGGAGATCGTCCCCGTGGCCGGCGCCGCGCAAGCACTGTGGGCGCTCGCGCCGGCATTCCACCCGCACCTCGCTGCCTGCGTGCACCCCGGGTTCACCGAGGCCGAGGCGGGGCTCCGCGCGCACGGCGTGCCGGTCGAGCGCGTCCTGCTGGATCCCGACGCCGGGTTCATCCTTGATCCGGCGGCGATCCCGGCCGATGCCGACCTCGTCGTCCTCGGCAACCCGACCGCCGCCTGCGGGCGTCTGCAGCCGCGCGACGCGATCGACGCGCTCCGCCGGCCGGGCCGCATGATCGTGGTGGACGAGGCCTTCCTCGATCAGGTGCCGGGTGAGCCGGGCACGTTCATCCGGGCGACCGTCGGGCGCGAGCTCACCGACGACGTGGTCGTGGTGCGCAGCTTCACGAAGTCGCTGGCGATCGCCGGGGTGCGAGCCGGCGTGGCGATCGCGGCGCCCCCGGCGGCGGCTCGGCTGCGAGCGGCGCTGCCGCCGTGGGCCGTCGGCGGCCCGGCGCTCGCCGCGATGGTCGCGATCGCCGCGCACCCGGACGAGCTCGAAGCCCGCGCGGCTCGCGTGCAGGACGAGCGCGCCGATCTGTCTGCCCGCCTCGAAGCGATCGAGGGGCTGCGCGTGTGGCCGTCGGTGAGTAACCACGTGCTCTGCCACCACCCCGACGGGGCCGCCGCGGCAGCCACGCTCCGCGCGCGAGGGATCGCCGTGCGGCCGTGCGGCACCTTCCCGGGGCTCACCGACGACCACCTCCGTATCACCGCTCGCGCGCCTGAGTTCAACGCGGTGCTCGCGGGCGCGCTCGCTGCGGCGCTCGCGCTCGCCGGCCAGGAGGCGAGGGCGTGAGCCGGGACCGCCACGAGTGCTGCGCATGAGTCGCCTCACGATCGTCGGCATCGGCGAGGACGGGTGGACGGGCCTCAGCTCGCGCGCCCGCGATGCGCTGCGCACGGCCGAGCGCGTGATCGGGGCCCCGCGGCAACTCGCGTTCTTGCCCGCCGGGATCGTCGGCGCCGAGCGCGAGGCGTGGCCGAGCCCGATGATGCCGCGCGTCGAGGCGCTCGCGGCCGCCATCGAGGCCGGTGACGCCGCGGTCGGCACGACGGTGGTGCTCGCCAGCGGCGACCCGATGCTGCACGGGGTCGGCGCGACCCTCGCCCGGCTCGTCGACGCGGCTCACCTTCACGTCCTTCCGGCGCCGTCGGCCTACAGCCTCGCCTGCGCGAGGCTCGGCTGGGCGCAGCACGAGGTGCCGCTCGTGAGCCTCGTCGCGGATCCGCAGACCGATCCGATCCCTGCGCTCGCGGGCGGGCGGGCGATCGTCTACGTCGCCGGGCCCTCAGGCGCTCGGCGGCTCGCAGCGCTCCTGCGCCTTGCTGGCCGCGGCGGCGCCACTCTCACGATCCTCTCGCGCCTCGGCGGTCAGGACGAGCGTGCGCTCCGGGTCACGGCCGCCGAGTTCGACGACGACCTGGATCCGCTGCACCTCGTCGCCGTCGATGCGCGCGCCACCGACGGCACCCGCAGCACGGCGAGCCCCGCCGAGAGTGGGCGTGTCGACGGAGTCGCCGGCGGCGGGGTCGCGCTCGCCGAGCCGGTGACGGCCGTCGTGCCTGCCGCCCGCGACCGCCGGCTGATGAGCCGCGTGCCCGGACTCCCCGACGACTTCTACGGTGGCGACGGCCAGCTCACGCGGGCCGACGTGCGGGTCGTGGCGCTCGCCGCGCTGGCGCCGGCACCCGGTGAGGTGCTGTGGGACGTCGGCGCCGGCAGCGGCACGATCGCCATCGAGTGGTGCCGGGCGGCGAGCCGAGCACGCGCACTCGCGATCGAGGCGCGCGCCGACCGCTGCGCCACGATCGCCGAGAACGCGCGCGTGCTCGAGGCGGCGCGCGTCGAGGTGATCGAGGGCAAGGTGCCAGAGGCGCTCGACGGCCTCACCCGCCCGCACGCGATCTTCCTCGGCGGGGCGACGTCGCAGCCCGGGCTCGTCGACCGCTGCTGGGACGCGCTGCTGCCCGGCGGCCGACTCGTCGGTGCCGCCGTCACGCTCGAGGGCGAGCGCGCGCTCACCGAGGCCCACGGACGGCTCGGCGGGCGCCTCTCACGCCTGCAGCACGACCACGCCGACGCCCTCGGCGGCTTCACCGCCTGGAAGCCGCAGCGTGCGATCGTGCAGTGGGCGGTCACGAAGGAGTCCGATGAGCACTGAGCCGCTCGGCGTGCCGCTGGCCGAGGGCCGCGGCACCATCCACTTCATCGGCGCGGGCCCCGGCGCCGCCGATCTCCTCACGCTGCGCGCGGCGACGATGATCGCCGCCAGCCCGGTCTGCGTCTACGCCGGCGCGCTCGTTCCGCCAGCGGTGCTCGCGCACTGCCCCGATGGCGTGCGGCTCGTCGACACCCAGCACCTCACGCTCGACGAGATCACGGCCGAGCTGGTCGGCGCCTCGCAGCGCGGCGACGACGTCGCCCGGCTGCACTCCGGTGACCTCTCGCTCTACAGCGCCGTGACCGAGCAGGTGCGCCGGCTCGACCAGGCTGGCGTGCCGTGGACGATGACGCCCGGCGTTCCCGCCTACGCGGCTGCGGCGGCAGCGCTCGGGCGCGAGCTCACCGTGCCGGGCGTTGCGCAGTCGATCATCCTCACGCGGCACTCCCGGCAGGCGACGGCGATGCCGCCCGGCGAGGAGCTCGCGGCGCTCGCGGCCCACGGCACCACGCTCGTGCTCCACCTCGCGACCCAGGCGATCGGCGAGCTCGCCCCGCAGCTCGCCCGCCACTACGGCGAACACTGCCCAGTCGCGGTCGTCGCCCGCGCGAGCTGGCCTGACGAGCTCGTGCTCCGCGGCACCCTCGCGACGATCGCCCCGCTCGTCGAAGATGCCGAGCTCAAGCGCACCGCGACGATCCTCGTCGGCCCCGCGCTCGCCGGCACCGACGCTGATGGCGCCTGTCTCAGCCATCTCTACTCGCCCCAGCGCGACCGCCGCGCCCTCGGCGGGCCCGCGCCGTCGTGAGCACCGTCCTCATCCTCGGCGGCACGGGCGAGGCGCGTGACCTGGCTGCCCTCCTCGCCGCCGTCGACCGGCAACCTCACGGTGTTCCCGTGCCACCGGCGGCATTGGAACGCCGTGAGGTTGCCGAGCTGCGCGTGGTGAGCTCGCTCGCGGGGCGCGTTGCACGGCCGAGGCTGCCCGTGGGTGAGGTGCGCATCGGCGGCTTCGGCGGGCCGGAGCGCATGGCCAGTTGGCTCCGCGCTGAGGGTGTCGGCTGCGTGGTCGACGCGACGCACCCGTTCGCCGAGCGCATCTCCGCGAGCGCCGCGCTGGCGACCGCCGCCGCAGGCATCCCGCTGCTGCGCCTCCAGCGACCGGGCTGGGAGCAGGACCTCGATGACGTGTGGCATTGGGTCGACTCGCTCCCGGAGGCCGCGAGCCTGCTGCCCGAGCTGGGGCGCCGCGTGTTCCTCACCACCGGTCGCCAGGGCCTGCGCGCCTTCACCGCCGTCGACGACGCGCACTTCCTGATTCGCTGCGTCGACCCGCCTGAGCCCGCCGACCTGCCAGCCGACCACGAGCTCCTCCTCGCCCGCGGCCCCTACACCGTCGAGGGCGAGCTGGCGCTCATCGATCGCCACCGCCTCGACGTCATCGTCACCAAGGACTCCGGCGGCCGCCTCACCGCCGCCAAGCTCGACGCCGCCCGCACGCGCCGCCTCCCGGTGATCGTCGTCCGCCGGCCGGGCCGCCCGCAGCTCCCCGAGGTCGCCACCGCCACCGACGCCGCGGCCTGGGTTCGCGCCCGCCTCCGCTGAGTGGCGCCCTTTGGGCTGGTCTAGCGACGCCGCAGCAGGTAGGTGTCGAACATCCAGCCTTTGCGGGCGGCAGCGTCCGCGCGGGTGGCGAGGATCTCGTCGCGGACGGTGGCGAGGTCGCCGCTGATGAGAAGTTCGTCCTTGGTACCGAGGTACGCGCCCCAGTAGATGTCGAGGCCGGCCGGGTCGATCGAGGCGAAGGTCTGGGCGCCGTCGAGCATCACGACCACGTCGTCGACGCCGGCGGGCATGCCATCGGCGACCAGGCGGGCTGGGGTGACCTGCACGGCGCGGCCCTGGCGGTTGAGCGGGATGCCGTGGCGGGCGGTGAGCGCATGCACGCTGCTGATGCCGGGGATCACGCGGCGGCTCAGCGGTGCCGGCGGCACCGTGTGTGGCGCAGCGGGCGAGGCGTCGGCGGCGCGCTCGTCATCGGCGGCCACGAGCTCGTCGACGATCGCGAGCGTGCTCTCGTAGAGGCCCGGGTCGCCCCAGACGAGGAAGCCGCCGGTCTCGCCGGCGCCGAGGTGCCAGCCGACGGCCTCGCTCCACTGGGTGCGGCGCTCCTCGCGCCAGCGGGCGACGGCCTCGGTGTAGTCTGGGGCGGTGCGCCACGGCCGCGGCGGATCGCGCAGCTCGACGGTGCGCAGCGGGCCCGGGCGGTGCGCACTGACGACGGCGCGGCGGGCATCGACGAGGTCGTCCTTGTCGCGCTCCTTGAGCACGACGAAGAGCACGTCGAGCTGCTGGATCGCGCGGACGGCCTCGAGCGTGAGCCAGTCCGGATCGCCTGCACCGATGCCGATGAGCAGCAGCTCGCGAAGCGGGCGGCCGGAGCCCTGACCGTCCTGCGAGGCGGAAGCCATGCTCGGAGCGCCGGGCCGGGTCATGCCCGGCTCGTTGCTATGGAGTCGAGAGCTGGCAGCGCGGGGGCGTCGTCGCCAGTCGGGTAGTCGCGTGAGGTCCACACGAGCGGCGCGTGGCCGGGGCGCTCGAGCACGCGCGTCTGCGTCGAGCCGACGAGCAGCAGCGTGCGCATGTCGACCACGGCCGGATCGAGCTCGCCGAGCGTCGTGACCGTGACCGACTCGTCACCACTGCGCACGGCGCGGGCGATCACGACGGGCGTCGACGGATCCCGGTCTTCGCGGAGCACTCGGACCGCGCGCTCGAGCTGCTCGCGGCGCGTCTTGCTGGCCGGGTTGTAGAGCGCCAGCACGAGGTCGCCGGCACTGGTGGCCCGCAGTCGGCGCTCGATCACGTCCCACGGCTTGCGGATGTCCGAGAGGCTGATCATCGCGAGGTCGTGGCCCGCGGGAGCGCCGACGCGTGCGGCGACGGCCTGCACCGCCGAGATCCCGGGGAGCACCTCGACCTCGACGTCGCGCGCCGGGCCCTCGGCGGCATCGAGCGCCTCGAGCACCGCCGTGGCCATGGCGAAGATGCCCGGGTCGCCGGAGCTCACCACGGCGACGCGCGCGCCGGCGGCGGCCAGCTCCAGCGCATGCCGGGAGCGGTCGAGCTCGACGCGGTTGTCGGAGCCGTGCCGCCGCTGGCCGCGGCGCTCGGGCACGCGAGCGAGGTAGGTGTCGTAGCCGATCACGTCGGTGGCCTCGGCGAGCGCCGCGTGGGCCTCTGGCGTGAGCGTCTCCGCGCCGCCGGGGCCGAGCCCGACGACCGTCACCTTGCCCTCGCCCGGCACGAGCAGGCGGCCGTCGGCGTCGTCACCGGCGCCGGTTGCCGCGCCGCCACCGAGCTGTGCCGGGGCATCGCAGCCCTGGTCGGTGCCGGGGGTGAGCACGATCGACATGTAGGGCACCTTCTCGGCCTCGACCGCGCGGAACTCCTCGACGCGCTGCGCCGGCGACGTCGCCCGCTCCACGTACACCGCGCGGCCCGCCATCCCGGTCGCCTCGAGGGCATCGCGCACACCGGGGAACGTGCGGCCGAGCTTCATCAGCACGGCGGCGTCGGCCATCTGCAGGTGCGCGCGCAGCTCGTCCTCGGGCAGGGTGCCGGGGGCGACGACGAGCACGTCGTCGCGCTTCACGAGCGGGAGCCCCGCGGCCGCCGCAGCGCCACTGAACGCGGTGACGCCCGGGACGACCTCGGTCACGTAGCGGTGCGCGAGCCGCTCGTGGAGATACATGTAGGAGCCGTAGAAGAACGGGTCGCCCTCGCAGAGCACCACTACGTCGCGGCCGGCATCCAGGTGCGTCGCGAGCTCGGCGGCGGAGGCGTCGTAGAAGTCGGCGAGCGCGCCCTCGTAGCCGCCCGGGTGATCGGTGTGGCCCGTGGTGACTGGGTAGACCATCGGGACGAGCGTGTGGGCGTCGGTGAAGAACGGCTCGGCGATCGTGCGCGCGACGCCCTTGGCGGACGGGCTCGCGGCGATCGGGTAGGCCAGCACCGGCGACTGCTCGATCAGGCGGCGCGCTTTCACGGTCATCAGGTCGGGATCGCCGGGGCCGACGCCGACCCCGTAGAGCCGGCCGGGGGTCACACCCAAACCCATCGCGCCAGCGGCCACCTCGCTGGGCATCACTCGGCCTCCGAGGCGAGCGCGTTCACGGCACCGCAGGCGATGGCGCTGCCGCCGCGGCGCCCGCGCACGATCACCGACGGCGGCGCCAGCGGGTGCTCGATCAGCGCCTCCTTGCTCTCGGCGGCGCCGACGAACCCGACCGGCACGCCGACGATCGCGGCTGGCCGAGGCGCGCCGGCCTCGAGCATCTCCAGCAGCCTGAAGAGGGCGGTGGGGGCGTTGCCGATCACGACGAGCGCACCCTCGAGCTGGTCGCGCCACAGCTCCATGGCGGCGGCGCTGCGCGTGTTGCCGAGCTCCTTCGCGAGCTCGGGGACGGACGGGTCGTTGAGCGTGCAGACGACGGCGTTGTCGGCCGGGAGGCGCTTGCGGGTGATGCCGCTCGCGACCATCATCGTGTCGCAGAGGATCGGCGCGCCCGCCTTCAGGGCGGCCTCGGCGGCGGGCCCGAAGCCTTCGGTGGCCTCGACGTCGTCGGTGAGGTCGACCATGCCGCAGCTGTGGATCATCCGCACCACCGTGCGCGCGAGCACCGGCTCGAAGCGGGCCAGATCGGCCTCGGCGCGGATGGTGGCGAACGACTCGCGGTAGATCGCCGCGCCGTCCTTCTCGTACGTGATCATCGCGCGGCCTCCAGGCCGGTGGGAGAGGACTGGGTGCCCGCGCGGGCGGCGAGCTGAGCGGGCGAGTCGCCGGGCTGGGCGACGACGACGAGGCCGTCCCGCGGCGCGCCGCAGCGGCGCTCGCAGCCGACGAGGTGCTCGCGCCCATCGCCGGGGCGGCGTTCGACGAGCCGCAGCCGGGCCGCGGCGCGCACGTCGACCTCGGTGCGGGCGCAGGCCGCGCCGGCACAGGCGGTGAGGCCGAGCGCCGGATCGGCGGCGTCGGTGATGAACCCGAAGATGAGCAGCGCGGCGCGGATCGAGCCGGGATCGGTGCGGCTCGTGGTCGTTGCGATCGTTGCCGGCGGCAGATCGGCGAGCGTGAGGCCGCGGCGGTCGTCGATGCGTAGGTCGGTGCCGGCGCGCTCGGCGAGGTCGGCGGCACCGGTGAGTTGGGCGGCGGTGAGACGCCCCAGCGGCGCGAGGACGCGTACAGCGGCGCGGCCGCCCGGCTGCTCGACCACGCCGACCGGGAGCTCGGCGGGAGCGGCGGAGGCATCGGCGCCCGCGTGCTCGGACTGGGCCAAGCCTGCCGTGTCGGTGCCGACCGCGGCGCGGAACGGCTCGCTGGTGCCGCGAGCGAGGGCAGCGAGTGCCCGAGCCGGGAGCTCACGGGCCCGCCAGACGCCGGCGGCGGTGCACGCGGTCGCGAGCGCGCCGAGCAGGTCGGCGCCCACCTGGGGCGCCTCCGCGCGCGGAGCTTCGCCGGCATCGAGCCCGCCGACGGCGAAGCGCACGTCGTCGGCGCCGTCCTGGGTCACCACGAGCAGGTCGGCCTCGGCGGCCAGCGCGTGCCCGCGGCCATCGTCGACGACCGTCAGCACCCGCCCGGAGACGGCCTGCGTCTCGTCGAGCGCGCGGATCGCAGCGTCCAACGCCCGGATGAACTCGTCAACCGCGGGGCCAGCGAACGGCGAGGCGACGATCGTGCGGGCGCGGTCGTGCGCGGGGCTCGGCGTGAGCCCTGCCGCCGCGAACGCTGCCACCGCCCGTGAGGCCGCCGCTGCGCTCAGCCCCCGTACCTGCAGGTTCGCCCGCGACGTGAGCTCGATGGAGTCGCCCGGCGCCGCGACCTCCGCGATCACCCGCGCCTGGGCGGTCGTGATCCGGCCGCCGGGCACGCGCAGACGCGCGATCAGACCGTCGGCAGCCTGGTGCAGTTCGGTGGTGGTGGGGCAGCGGTCGGGGCCGCTGCGAGTTGGTGGCGTGGCGAGCGCGTGCGCCGCCAAGTCGAGCGCCTCGGCCTTCACCGTCGCGCCTCCATGCCTCGTGGTCGATTCGGCGCTCGAAGTCTCCTGACTCCCGCCTCATCGCTCCTCCGGCCTTCCCGGGCTCCGTGCCCAGTGGCCAAGTCGGATTCGCTCCGCGGTCACAGTGGCGAGGACCGTCCTGGATTCACACCAGAGTTCCTTCGCTGCGCTTGGCGGAGCTTACCGGGCGCGGGGTGCCGGTCGGTGGCCGGTTTTGACGTGGTGGCGAGGTGTGCGTCGGCGGCTGCTCCTCGGGCGCTGGCGAGGTGTGCGTCGGTGGCTGCTTCTCGGGCGCTGGCGAGGTGTGCCTCCGCCGGGCTGGTGGTGACTCCGGCGCGGACACCCTCACGCCCGGGCTCGCAAGCTCGCGCGGCCTCCGGTCGGGCACGGTCCGCTCTGGAGTCACCACCACCCCGGCTCGCCTTGCGGCCGCCCGCGTGTCGAGCCGGCGCCAGTGCAGTCGCCAGCGATAGACGGCAGTTTGCTGTCGTCAGAGCGACAGCAAACTGCCGTCTATCGCTCCGAGCGTTCGGCCGCGCTCAGTTGGCGGCGACCTCGGGTGGGGGCATGAATCTGCGTGCGCCTTCTGAGGCCTGGCGACGGCTCGCCTAGCGGCTCGCCCCGCCAGGCCGGGGACGTCGGTCGGTCGCTCGTGGTGAACCGCTGGTTTTCCAGAGTGGGGTCGGGGGAATCGGCGGCTCAGCGCCTGCGAGCGGCCGCCGACCCAGACCATGCGCCAGCGATGGGCGGCAGCGGGCGCTTCCCCGCCGCGCCGCAACGCCGGTCGCTCGTGGTGAACCGCTGATTTTCCAGAGTGGGGTCGAGGAAATCAGCGGCTCAGCGCCCGCGAGCGGCCGCTCGCCCAGACCTATGCGCCAGCGATGGGCGGCAGCGGGCGCTTCCCCCGCCGCGCCGCAACGCCGGCCGCCGAACAAGACCACCCGCCAACGAGGGGCGGCCGCAAACTCAAGCTCACCCGCCGCTCACCAGGTGCCGCTGGCGGGGCAGCCCTCGACGCCTGTGGTGCGGCAGGTGCGCGTGAGTGAGCCGTCAGGGTGCTTCGAAATCACGTATCTGTTGCCTGAGATCGACGTGGCGGTGATGCGGTACGAGCGCGGGGTTCCCGCGACCACCACGACCTCGCGCGGGTCGGTGCCGAGCTCTAGGCCGGTGTTCTCGAACACCGAGGGGTTGTCGCACTTCGTGTAGTCGGCGGTGTCGGTGAAGCAGGCTTCGACCATCGAAACGAGATTCCGGGCATCGGTCTTGGCGGACGAGTCCCGGGCGTGCCCGTGCATCCCGTCGTCCCAGGTCGGCACGAACAACGCGACCCCAAGCGCGACGAGCCCGACCACGACGCCGACAGACACGACCCACCGCAGCATTCGGCCCCGCCCCGAAGGGCGCCCGGCGTTCCGTCGACGCCCACGCGGACGGCGTTGGAGCACCGTGCTCGTCATCGGCCCTTACGCCAGGCGGCGCTGCTTGGCGCGCGTCACCTGAGCGCGCAGCGCCTTCGGCACGTAGCGGCCGGGGGCGACGATCGCGCGGAGGGCCGCGACGCACTCGGCGTCGAAGGCGTCGCCGATCTCCCGCTCGATCACCTCGAGGGCGCGGTCCGGCGGCCAGGCCGGACGGTACGGGCGGTTGGAGGTCAGCGCGTCGTACACGTCGGCGACGGCGAGGATGCGGGCCTCGATCGCGATGCGGGCCGAGACGGTGCCGTACGGGTAGCCGCGGCCGTCGAGGCGCTCGTGGTGGGCCTCGACGAGGTGCAGCACCCGCTCGTTGAACTTGCCGACCTCGCGGAGCATGCGCTGGCCGTCGGCGGGGTGGCGCTTGATCACCTCGTACTCGGCGTCGGTGAGCTTGCCCGGCTTCTTGAGGATGCTGTCGGGCGTGTGAAGCTTGCCGACGTCGTGGAGCAGTCCACCGGCCGCGAGATCACGCAGACTCGCGGGATCAAGGCCCAGACGCTCCCCGATCTTCACGGCGAGCATCGCGACGCGCCGCGTGTGGCTCTCGGTGACATCGTCCTTGCGCCCCAGCTGCAGCATGAGGTGGTGCACGCGTCCGTCGAGGAAGGCCTCCTCATCGGCGACGATGTCGGCGGCGCTCAGATCGCCGACGAGCGGTCGCGACGCCGTGCCGCGCCACAGGTCGCGTGTCGCCGGGACGCACAGGGCCGTGATGCCGATGAGCTCGAGCACGTGGGCCGTCCACCAGAGCGTGTCGTTGCGGAAGGCGTTGGCGAGCCCCCAGTAGGCACAGATCGACGCCATCGCGCCGAGCGTGACGAGCACGTCGCTGGGCCGCTCGCTCAGGGCGGCCGTGCGAGCCGCCCGCCGCGCGAGGATGACGAGCAGCGCGCTGGTGACGAGGAACATCACGATCGCCGTGTCGCTCCCGGGGCGCGGGACCGTGGGGATGTCGTCGCGCGCGGAGAAGATCAGGACGAGCACCGCGATGAGGAAGATGCCCAGCGCCTGCGCGCTCTGGGCGACGGTCTCCACGCGCTCGCGCTTGTGGAGCGTCGGCGTGCCCGAGAGGGCGAGGATGAGCGCGCCGAGCGGGAGCGTCGCCATCTCCGCCATCCGCGCGATGCCGAGGCTGTAGAGCGGCCCCGGAACCATCGCGAGCACGCGCGCGAGCAGCACCACGCTCATCCCGACGAACGCGACGGCCATCAGCGCCGACCGCGTGTCGGGTCGGCGGCGGACGTGGACGACCGTTGCGACGGTCGAACCGATCACCACCGCCGCGAGCACGCCGACGATGGCGGCCCGCTCGCTGGGCTCGCTGGAGACCTTGCCGGTGCTGAGTGCGACGAGCACGGCCGGCCCGATCGCGCAGATCGCGAGGAGCACCGTCGACATCTTCGAACGCGCCGTATGCGCAGCCGCCATCCCGGAGGCGCGCAAGGGCCGTGCACGCGTCGAGGTGTGGACGGGGCGGTTCACGGTACGTGGATCGGCAACGCACCGCACACCTGCACGCCTGGCGGACGGGTGTCCAAGAGATTCGCGATTCCGGGTAACGCGGATTCCGCCCGCGGCGGTTGGATGATCGAAGGTTGGGTTAATCGCGCGCAGCCGCGCGTCCGGCCTGCGGTCAGCGGCGCTCGATGAGCTCGATCCGGTAGTCGTCGGGGTCTCGGACGAAACAGATCCGCGAGCCGCCCTCGCTCACCTGGTAGGGCGGCTTCTCCGGCTGGATGCCGCCGGCCGCCAGCGCCTCGAGGGTGGCGTCGAGGTCGGTCACGCCCAGGGCGATGTGGCCATAGCCGGTGCCGTTCTCATACTCGCTGACGCCGAAGTTGAAGGTCAGCTCGAGCACCGCCGGCTGCTCCGGTGTACCCATGAAGACGTTGATCGCCTCCTCGCGGATGGGCATGCGTCGCTGCTCCTGGAGCCCGAGCTTCTCGTAGAACGCCACCGAGCGGTCGATGTCGCCGATCCGGTAGCAGGTGTGGAGGAACTGGAACTCACCCATGGCCCGCAGGCTAGTCGCCGCGATGCGGTCCCACGGCCACGCCCGCGATCCACGCGCCCGCGACTCGATCCCTCCGGCCGCGACGCGACCGCACGCGCGCGGCTGTTCGTCGTGCTCGCCCGGACCGGCGCTCGTCGTCCAGCGCGTGGAGCAGGATGCGGGGTATGGCCCTGCATCCTCGTGACGACGTCCGCGACCAGCTGCTGGACTCGGTGTTCGCTGGTCAGGATCTCTCCACCGCGATCCCCAAGTACCGGTTCCCGCTCGCCGAGTCCCGGCCTGACCGCGCCTTCCAGGTGGTCCACGACGAGCTGATGCTCGACGGCAACGCTCGGCAGAACCTCGCGACGTTCTGCCAGACATGGGAGGAGCCGCAGGTGCACGAGCTGATGGACCTCTGCATCGACAAGAACCTCATCGACAAAGACGAGTACCCGCAGGCCGCCGAACTCGAGCGCCGCTGCGTGCACATGCTCGCCGATCTCTGGAACGCACCGGCCGATACGAATCCGGTCGGCGCCTCGGCCATCGGCTCCTCCGAGGCCTGCATGCTGGCGGGCATGGCGGCGAAGTGGCGATGGCGGGCGAAGCGAGCCGCCGAGGGCAAGCCGACTGACCGTCCGAACATCGTGTGCGGGCCGGTTCAGGTGGTGTGGCACAAGTTCGCGAAGTACTGGGATGTCGAGATCCGCGAGATCCCGATGCGTGAAGGCGCGCTCTGCATGACCGCAGACGACATGCTGGAGCGCGTCGACGACCACACGATCTGCGTGGTGCCGACGCTCGGCGTCACCTACACGGGCGCGTACGAGCCGGTGTGGGAACTCGCCGCCGCGCTCGACGATCTTCAGGCGCGCACCGGGCTCGACGTCGACCTCCATATCGATGCTGCGAGCGGCGGGTTCCTCGCTCCGTTCTGCGCTCCGTCGCTCGAATGGGACTTCCGTCAGCCGCGGGTGAAGTCGATCAGCGCCTCCGGCCACAAGTTCGGGCTTGCGCCGCTCGGCGCCGGGTGGGTGGTGTGGCGCGACACGGCCGACCTCCCGGACGACCTGATCTTCCACGTCAGCTACCTGGGCGGCGACATGCCGGTGTTCCAGATCAACTTCTCGCGGCCCGCGGGCCAGATCGCTGCGCAGTACTACGATTTCGTCCGTCTCGGCCGCGCGGGGTACACCCGCGTGCACCAAGCCTCCTACGAGACGGCGCAGTGGATCGCCGGCGAGGTCGCCGGACTCGGCCCGTTCGAGCTGCTCGCAGCCGGGGATGCCCTCGGCGGCATCCCGTGCGTCACCTGGCGGATCGTCGAAGGCACCGATCCGGGCTACACGCTGTACGACCTCGCCGATCGCCTTCGCATCCGCGGCTGGCAGGTGCCGGCGTACCCCCTCACGGGCGAGTACTCCGAGCTTGCGGTGCAGCGGGTGCTCGTCCGACAGGACGTGAGCAGGGATCTGGCCGTGATGCTGATCGACGACATGAAGTCGGCGATCGCACACTTCGGCGGCCACCCGGTGAGCGTGTCGATGACCCCACGCGAGGCCAGCGGCTTCAGTCACACCTGAGCGGTGGCGGACCGACCGAACCGGCGCTACTGGTCGAGGTCGGTGAGGCGGCCGAGGAGTTCCACGCCGCGCGCGAGCTCGGCCTGCTCGCCCGGCGTGAGCCGGGCAGCGATCGCGTCCGTCACCCACGCCTCGGCGCTGCGCCGGAACTCGAGGATCGAGCCCTCGCCCCGCGTCGTGAGCGCGATGAGCTGCTGACGGCCGTCGTCCGGATCGGGCCGACGCTCGACGAGCCCCGCCTCTTCGAGCAGCGCGACGGTTTGGGCCATCGACTGCGGTCGCATCCGCTCGTGGGCCGCGAGCTGGCTGGTCGTGCGCGGGCCGAGACGCGCGATCAGGCCGAGCGCCTGAAGCTGCGGGATCGGCATCTCGGCCTCGGCCCGGAAGCGGCGGATGAGCGTGTTCACCGCGATGCGCAGGTCGGTCGCGAGCTGAGCCTGATCGGGTGCGCTGGCGCGCGCCTCGGAGGTGTGGTGGCTCGTCGTCACGCGCGAATCCTAGCGCGCAGATCTACAGGCCACCTCCATAACTCTTCAGTTTGCCTGTAGAGTTATGGCATGCCCGAAGCCGCCTCCTCGCTCCGCAGCCGTGCGTTCGTACCGGTGCTGCTGTTCCTCGGTGGCGTCGTGTCGATCGTCTCGTCGCTCGGCGCGCCGCTCATCCCCCGCCTGGCCGAGCGCCTCCACACGTCGCTGAGCAGCGCGCAGTGGGCACTCACCGCGACGCTCGTCGTCGCGGCGGTGGCCTCACCGCTCGTCGGCCGGCTCGGCGACGGCCGCCACCGCAAGCGCGTGATCCTCGGATGCATGGGGCTCGTGGTGGTCGGCGGCGCCCTCGCGGCGGCCACCGACGCGCTCGCCCCGCTCATCGCCGGGCGCGCGCTCCAAGGTCTCGGGCTCGCCCTCATGCCCCTCACGATGGCGGCGGCGCGCGAGCACCTGCCCGTCGAGCGGGCCACGCGCGTGATCGCCGGGCTCTCCGTCGTCGGCGCTGCCGGCGTCGGCCTCGGCTACCCGATCACCGGCTTCATCGCCGACCACGGCGGCGTGTCGGCCGCCTACTGGTTCGGTACCGCTCTCTGTGCCGTCGCACTCGCCGTCGCGGCCTGGGCGATCCCCAGCCCCGTCGACGTCCCGAGCGACCGCCGCCTCGACGCGCCGGGCGCCGTGCTCATCGGCATCGGCCTCGTTGCCCTGCTCGTCGGCCTCGACAAGGCCGCCGACTGGGGCTGGGGCTCCGGCCGCGTGCTCGGCCTGATCGCCGTCGGCATCGCGTTCGCCGCCGTGTGGACGTGGCACGAGCTACGCACCGCCGCTCCGCTCGTCGATCTCCGTCTCATCCGGCACCGCGCCGTGCTCACCGCCAACGTCGCCGGGCTCCTTCTCGGCGTCACGATGTACCTCTCGATGGTGATCCTCACCCAGCTCGTGCAGCTCCCGGGAGTAGGCATGGGCGAGACGGTGTTTGTCGCCGGGCTCACGCTCGTGCCGCTCTCAATCCTCTCGGGCTCCGTGAGCCGCACGCTCCCGGCACTGCAGCGCCGCATCGGCATGCGCGCGGTGCTCCCGATCGGCGCGCTGATCGTCAGCGCCGGCATCGCGTTCTTCGCTCTCACCGCCACCGAGCTCTGGCAGGCGTTCGTCACGATGGGCATCCTCGGCATCGGCCTCGGCTACACGTTCGCGGCCATGCCGGGCCTCATCGTCTCCGCCGTGCCGCCGGAGGAGACCGGCAGCGCCATGGGCTTCTACCAAGTCAGCCGCTTCGTCGGATTCGCGCTCGGCTCGGGCCTCGCACTCACCCTGCTGCACGCCTTCGCAGGCGGCGGCGCCGACGGCCCCACCCTCGACGCCTACCGCGCGACCGGCGCCGTCGGCGCCGCCGCCGGCCTGCTCACCGCCGGACTCACCTGGTGGCTCCCCGGCCGAGCGGGCGCCGATGCCGAGCCATCGGCGGAACTCGAAGACCTCGAAGTCCGCGAAGGCGAGCTCGCCACCGCCGGCCTCGAAGACGCCGAGCCCGTGCTCGGCTGAGCGTCCCGAAGCCGCCTGGTCTGGCCAAGCTCCAACATCCCTCGGCCCTGAGAGCCCGGGCATGTTGGAGCTTTCCGCAGCGGCGCAGCAAGCTCCAACATCCCTCGGCTCTGAGAGCCCGGGGATGTTGGAGCTTCGCGCGAGCCGCGACCGGGTGCGCACCGCCCTCCCCATCGGCGGAGCGCACCCAAGGCGCTGCGCGCACGCCGCCGCTCTCTCACGGCGACGCGCGCGTTGCTGCCGGCTCGCAGATCTGCGAGCCGAAGAACGCGAAGGGCCCTGGGTGCGTCCACCCAGGGCCCTTCGTCCTGAATCAGGTCAGGAAGCTGGTCTCGTGAGCGTTACCCGCGTCGGTACGGGTCGACCATCACGGAGTCGATGCTCACGCCGATGTTCGTCACGGTGCTGAGCGAGCCGGTGATAGCGCCGACGAGGCCGCTGGCGGCGCCGCCGATCTGCGCGACGGCCGCCGTGGCCGCGTTCTCGCCGATGATCGCGTTGGTCACGTCGAGCACGAAGTCGGTCGGCGCGAGCGCGTAGAACTTCAGCTGCACAGAAGCCGTCTTCGACGTCGAGTTCAGGGGGAGCAGCGTGGCAAGGGGGCTGTTCGGCGATGCCTGCCACAGCGTCGGCGCCAGGGAGATGCCCTTCGACGAGACGAGCTCCATGCCGGTGACCTTGCCGGCGGCGTCCTTGTAGATCACGAATGCCTGGAAGCCGCTGAGCGACGCGTTGTCGACCTTGTAGGCGAACCGGAAGTGCGGGTTGGTCTCGTCGACGCAGAAGGACGGCGAGGTCGCGGTCGAGTTGAGGGGCATCATCAGCGACTTCTTGCCGGTGTAGACACCGAGGTTCTCGTTGGCCGACACGACCTTGGCGCCGCCCGAGAAGGTCCAGCCCTTGCCGCCGTTCTCGAAGCCGCCGTCGGGCGCGACCGAGTAGTCCGACGTGTCGCCGTCGATCTTCTGGAACGCCTTGGTGGTCGAGAGCTGCGTGCAGCCGGTGCCCGCCGGGACCGACGAGGAGAGGGTGCTCGACGAGGCGGCAGGCGCGGCGGTCGGAACCGGCGTCGCGGTGGCCGGCTTCGGCGTGGCGGTCGGGACCGGCGTTGCCGTCGGCTTCGGCGTTGCCGTCGGCTTCGGCGTCGCGAAGATCGAACTGAAGAGGCCGGCCGATGCAGTCGAAGGCACCAAGGCCGCGCTCAGGGCGACGGCTGCGAAGGTGGTTCCGAGAATCGAGCCAGACTTGCGCAAAGGCATGCGGGACTCCTTGGGACGGGCGGCCTGTGGGATCAACAGACAGAAATTTGCGCCCTTGTGCAAGGACTATCGCTGAAGGCCTCTCCAAAAATGAAGAAAATGGACGCCTAGTGGACTGGCGGGGCGTACGAATCACGTATGCCCGGCACAGGGGCCGTCAGCCCGACCAATCCTGCCAGGGGGCGCCGGCCTCGCCGAGCACCATCACCTGCAGGAGAGAGGTGGAGCCGGGCTTCGCGCTCGGCAGGCCCGCGGTGACGCCTACGCGCATGCCGGGCGTGCACCAACCGAGTTCGATCACGCGCCGTGTGGCATCCGCGATGAGCCCCTCGGTGGTGGCGTGGCGGTCGATCGACGATGCCTTCACGCCCCAGTACGTGCCGCAACGCCGCACCGTCTCCTGGCCCGGCGAGAGCGCGAGGATCGGCACGGTCGGGCGGTGCGCCGAAAGGATGCGCGCGGTGCGGCCCGAGAGGGTGGGCACCACGAGCGCGTCGAGGCCCAGGGTGCGCACGGCCTCGCAGGCGGCGTGGGCGACCGTGTAGTCCGGGCCCACCTTCGCACGGGTCACGCGCTCGGAGTTCCACTCGCGGTACGGCGCCTCGGGCTCGGTGGCGCGCGCGATCGCATCGAGCATCGCGACGGCCTCGACCGGGTAGGCGCCGACGGCCGTCTCCTGGCTGAGCATCACGGCATCGGTGCCGTCAAGGATCGCGTTGGCGACGTCGGTGGCCTCCGCGCGAGTCGGGCGGGAGCTCGTGACCATCGAGTCGAGCATCTGCGTCGCGGTGATCGACGGGCGCGCGAGCCGGCCGGCGGCGCGCAGCAGGCGCTTCTGCACGATGGGCATGTACTCGATCGGGAGCTCGACGCCGAGGTCGCCACGGGCGACCATGATGAGGTCGGAGGCGGCGATGATCTCGTCCTGGCGGTCGACGGCCTGCGGCTTCTCGATCTTCGAGATCAGCGGCAGGCGCGTCTCCTTACGGACGTTGTTGACGTCCTCGGCGGAGCGCACGAAAGAGAGGGCGACGAGGTCGATCCGCATCCGCTCGCCGGCGCGCAGCAGCTCGATGTCGTCGTTGCCGACGGCGGGCAGCACGGACGCCTCGCCGGGCACGTTGAGGCCTTGCCGGCTCGCGAGCGGGCCGCCGACCTCGACCGACGCGTCGATCTCGCCGTGCTCAGGGCGGGTGGCGGTGACGCGGAGGCGCAGTTTGCCGTCGGCGAGGTAGAGCACCTCGCCGGGTGCGACGGCCTCGGCGAGCTGCGGTGCCTCGAGGTAGAGGTGGCGAGCGGTGCCGAGGCGTCCGGGCTCGATCTCGGTCGAGAGGGTGAGCTCGCGGCCGCGCTCGAGCTGTACGAGGTCGTTCTCGAGCTTGCTCACGCGCAGCTTCGGACCGGGCAGATCGCCGAGCACGGCGACCGGGCGACCGACGGCGTTGGCCGCGTCGCGCACGAGGTCGACCGATTCGGCGTGCTCCTCGGGCGTGCCGTGCGAGAAGTTGAGGCGTGCGACGTCTACCCCTGCATCGATCATTCGACGCAGGACTTCCGGGTCTTTGGAAGCCGGCCCGATGGTGGCCACGATCTTGGTTCGACGTTCGATGGGGATGAATCTACTCGCGTCTGGGGCGACGCTTCGCACGGGTGTGTTCATCCGTTGACGTGCCCCGCGAAATGGGGCGCCGGCGCGCGTGTCAGACCAGCTTGCCGTCTTCGAGTACGACGCTGCCGTCGGCGGTGAGGCGGCCGCCGCCACGCAGGTCGCTGATGAGGTCCCAGTGCACGGCCGAGGCGTTCTTGCCGCCCGTCTCTGGATAGCTCTGCCCGACGGCGAGGTGCACGGTGCCGGTGATCTTCTCGTCGAGCAGCGTGGAGCCGGTGGGGCGGTCGATGCCGGGGCTGGTGCCGATGCCGAGCTCGCCGAGGTAGCGGGCGCCGTCGTCG
>JAGIBJ010000103.1 GCA_017744415.1 Solirubrobacteraceae bacterium | reverse complement strand
GGAGGACGGTGCGCGTCTCGCCGACAAGGCCACCGGCGTGTTTGCCGACGGCGACCAGATCCACCGCATCGACCACGAGGGACAGCACTACCGCGTGGCTGGCCCGCTCGACGTGCCGCGCTCCCCGCAGGGCTGGCCGGTGCTGGTGCAGGCCGGGCAGTCGGAGAGCGGGCGGCAGTTTGCGGCCCGCTGGGCCGAGGCCGTGTTCACCACGCAACGCGCGCTCGAGGACGCCCAGGCGTTCTCCGCCGATCTCAAGGGCCGCGCGCACGAGTTCGGGCGCTCGCCGGATTCGGTGAAGGTGCTGCCGGGGGTCGTCCCGTTCCTCGGCTCTACGGAGCGTGAGGCGCGCGAGCGTGAGGCCGAGTTCGAAGAGGTGATCGTGCCGGCGTACGGGCTCAAGCAGCTCTCGAACTTCTTCGGCGTCGATCTCACCGGCATCGCGCTCGACGAGCCGCTGCCCGAGGTGCCCGAGGAGGACGAGATCGAGGGGTTCAAGAGCCGCTCGACGCTCGTGCGCGATCTCGCGCGCGGGGAGGACCTCACCGTGAGGCAGCTCATCGGCAAGCTCGGTGGTGGCCGCGGCCACCGCACCTTCACCGGCACGCCGGAGCAGCTCGCCGACAATCTCGAGCTGTGGTTCCGAGAGGGAGGCGCCGACGGCTTCAACGTGATGGCGCCGGCGATCCCGGGTGATCTGCAGGTGTTCATCGACCAGGTGCTGCCGATCCTCCGCAAGCGCGGGCTGTTCCGTGATCCGGGCGGCTACGAGGGGTCGACGTTGCGCGAGCACCTCGGGCTGCTGCGGCCCGAGAGCCAGTACGCCCGCGCGGCCGTCGGCGCGACCCGATGAGTGTGTGCCACTGCGGCTCGCGTCTCGCGGTGGGAGCGACACGATGAGCGGCCCGCGCTTCGGGGTGTGGGCCAACGTGCACGGCACCATGGCGTCGCCCAGCCATCCGGACGATCCGATGGATGCGTCGTGGGTGCGGGTGCGCGATCAGATCCTGCTCGCCGAGCGCCTCGGGTTTCATTCGACGCTGATCGCCCAGCACACGATGAATCCGCTCGGTGAGGAGCTCGACCAGCTCGACGCGTGGACGGCCGCCGCGGCCGCCGCGGCGCTCACCGAGGAGATCGAGATCATCACCGCGATCAAGCCGTCGATCATTCACCCCACGATCCTCGCCAAGCAGGCGCTCGGCATCGAGGAGATCAGCCGGGGCCGGTTCGCGGTGAACGTCGTGAACGCCTGGTGGAAGCCCGACCTCGAGCGTGCAGGCATGCCCTGGGTGTCGTGGCCGGATCCCGCGGACAAGACGGGCGCGCCGGTGGCGGGCATCGGCATGCTGCCGCACGACGAGCGCTACGTGTTCGGCACCGAGTGGCTGCATGTGGTGCGTCGACTGCTCACCGGCGAGCGCGTGAGCTTCGAGGGCAAGTACTTCTCGATCGACGAGTTCGGCCTGCGGCCCGCGGGCACGTATCGCGAGCGGCCGCGCATCTACCTCGGTGGCGAGTCGTCGCCCGCGCGTGATCTGGCGGCGGCTGAGAGCGACGTCCTGTTCCTCAATGGCCAGTCGCCGGAGCAGGCGGCCGAGCTCATCGCCGACGTGCGCCGTCGCCCGCGGCCCTCCGGCCGCGAGCCACTGAAGTTCGGCCTCGCCGCATTCGTCATCGCAGAGGAGACCGACGAGCGCGCCGAGGAGGTACTCGTCGAGCACTTCCTGCGCAGCAAGCGCGACGCCGAGGGCGACGGCGGCGGCATGAACGACTTCTCCGGCCAGATCGACCCCGGCTCGCCGATGTGGAAGCGCCTGCTCTCGACGGCGCACGTCGGCCCCAACGGCGGCACGGCCGCCGGCCTCGTCGGCTCGTACGACACCGTCACGCGCCGCATCCTCGACTGGCACGACCTCGGCATCGAGACGTTCATGCTCGCCTACCAGCCGTTCGAGGCCGAGATGGAGCGCTTTGCGGCCGAGGTCGCGCCGCGCGTCGCAGCGCTCCGCGCCGCCGTCGCCTAACCCCGGCGCGGGGGTGGCGGTTCAGGGTCAGTCGAAGGACTGATTCCCGACGACCGAGAGCAGCTCGAGCTTGTCGTAGCTTTCGCTGCCGGGGATGGCGGTGTACACGAGCAGGGCGTGCGACTGGTCCGGGTCGAGGAGCGACTGGCAGGCGAGCTCGAGCGGGCCGATGCGAGGATGGATGAACCGCTTGGTCTCGTTGAAGCCGAGGCCGACTTCGTGAAGGGCCCAGATGCGGCGGAACTCCTCGCTCTCGCGGAGCAGCCGATCTGCGAGGTCGGCGGCACGCGAGCCCGGCCCGCGCAGGGTCACGACCATGCGCAGGCCCGACGCGAACACCCGCCCGTGGCGCTCGTGGTCGGCGGGGTCGTACAGCGCGCGCGTCTCGGGATCGGTGAACCAGCGGTAGCCGATGCTCCGTGCCGGGCCGCGATAGCGAGTGAGATCGCCCGTGAGCGCCACGCCCATCGGCGTCTGCCGGAGGGTCTCGCCGAGCTCCGTGACGATCTCCGCCGGCGTGTCGTGGAGACGGTCGAACACCCGGAGGAGGCCAGGGCCCACATGCTCGCTGGTGGCTCCGCGGGCGGGTGGGCGATGGCCGGCGAGTCGGAACACGTGGTCGCGTTCGTCGAGGGAGAGGTGCAGGCCCTGGGAGATCGACGCGAGCATCTGCTCGGACGGCTGGATGCCGCTGCCGCGCTCCAAGCGCGCGTAGTAGTCGACCGACATGTGGCAGAGGCCGGCGACCTCCTCACGTCGCAGTCCGCGGGTGCGGCGCCTCACACCGCGCGGCAGCCCCACGTCTTCCGGCTGCAGCGACGCTCGCCGGCGCCGCAGGAAGTCTCCGAGACCCTCGTGATCGGTCAACGGTCGGCGCGGGCGACGGGAGGCATCGCAGATGTCTTATCGCGTTCCCGGGCTGCCAACCAGGACTTGCGAGTCCACCCCGGCGCGCCGCCGGGTGTTTCCCTGATCGGTGGTTTCGCAAGTCCTGGTTGCGCATCGCCGGCTCGACCAAGATCGCCGGGAAGCGACCCCGAGGAGCCGGCCATGTCGAGTCGATCCACGTCCCCAACCCTGCCCGACCTGACCGGGCGCCGCGCGCTCGTCACCGGTGCGAGCGACGGCATCGGCCTGCAGATCGCGGCGCGCCTGGCGGCAGCCGGCGCGGAACTCGTGCTCCCCGTGCGCAACCCCGTCAAGGGCGATGCGGCCCTCGCCACGATCCGTCGGGCGGCGCCGAGCGCATCGGTGGTGCTGCCGGCGCTCGATCTCGCGTCGCTCGCCTCGGTCGCCGCGCTCGGTGCTGCCCTTCGTGCCGAGGGGCAGCCGATCCACCTCTTCATCGGGAACGCGGGTGTGATGACTCCGCCCGCGCGCCAGACCACCGCCGACGGCTTCGAACTGCAGCTCGGTACGAACCACCTCGGCCATTTCGCGCTCGTGGGGCACCTGCTGCCGCTGCTCCGTGCAGGGCGCGCCCGAGTCACCTCGCAGACGAGCGTCGCGGCAAATCGCAGTGCCGTGAACTGGGACGACGTGAACTGGGAGCGCTCGTACGACGGCATGAAGGCGTACGGCCAGTCGAAGGTCGCGTTCGGCCTGTTCGGGCTCGAGCTCGAGCGCCGCAGCCAGGCCCACGGCTGGGGCATCACGAGCAACGTCTCCCACCCCGGCGTCGCGCCGACCAGCCTTCTCGCGGCCCGCCCCGAGATTGGCCGTGAGCGCGACACCCTCGGCGTGCGTGTGATCCGGCTCCTTTCGTCACTGGGGCTCATCTTCGGGACGATCGAGTCGGCGCCAGGCCCGGCGCTCCTGGCGTCCACGGCTCCGGACAGCGGCGGCAAGTTCTACGGCCCGCGCGGGCCCGGGCATCTCGGCGGAGCGCCTGCCGAGCAGCGGCTGTATCGCAGCCTCGAGAGCCCGGATGACGCAGCACGCCTGTGGGCGATCTCCGAGCAGCTGTCCGGGGTGTCGTTCGCTGAGGCCGCCAAATCCAAATAGCCTATTCACGACTGGTTTTGTATAGTTTGGCAGGACATGACTGCCACCACCGACCTCCTCCTCGACCGCGACCCCGCGGTGATCCTCGTCGTCGACGCGCACGAGCCGAGCCGCATCGGCCTTGGCGTGCTGCTGCAGCGCGAGTCTTGGGTGGAGCGATGCGTCGTGTCGGGGACGATCGAGCGGGCGGCGCAGCTTGCGCAGCGTCACCGCCCGTCGGTGGCCGTGGTCGACGTGAGCCAGCTCGGTCCGTTCGCCGGCTCGGCGGTGGCGGCGCTCCGTGAGGCGCGGCCGGGGCTGCAGATCGTTCTCACCGCGCACGGCGCCGCGACGGGCATCCCGAATCCGCGGGCCATTGGTGCGACGAGCTTCCTGCCGTCGGAGACCCCGGTGGCGACGATCATCGAGGCGGCTCGTGCTGCGCTGATCGAGGAGCCGGTCGACTTGCCGGTGCTGTCGGTCGTCGGCGGCGGGGCGCGCGAAGCGCAGGCGCTGAGCCAGCGTGAGCGCGACGTGCTCGCCCTCCTCGTCACCGGCGCGACGAACCGTGAGATCGCGGCCGAGCTCTTCCTCGGCCCCGACACCGTGAAGAAGCACGCGAGCTCGCTCTACCGCAAGCTCGGCGTCCGCAATCGCACCGAGGCGACGCAGCAGGCCTCGCGCCTGCTCGCCATCGCCTAGCTGCCCGAGGCCGCGGCGGGCGCGCCGGGGCGGGTGCGCCTGGCTGCGGGTGCGCCTAGCTCGGAGGAACGGCGCCGAGCTCGCCGCAGTACTGCTGCGGCGAGCCGGAGTCGCTGTACTCGCGGTGGAGCTGGATCTCGACGGTCTTCCGGCGCTCGTACCGGGCGATCATCATGAGCGACCCGCCCAGGCCCCACACTTGGACCTTGTCGCCGCCCATCCCGATCTGCTCCTTGTCGAGCGGTTCGCCGAGCAGGCGGCGTAGCGCGGCCGTCGAGCCGCCGAGCGCGTCGGTGCACTCCCGGATTCCGACCCCGAGCGCCATCGCCTGACGTTCACCGAGTCCCGCGGGCACGCTGCCCGTGGGCGGCTTGAACGTCGCGCAGTTCACGGGGGGGTGGTGGGACGCAGGTGTCGTCCTCGACGGGCCCGCACGCGGCGAGCACGGTGGACGAGGCGAGTGCAACGGCGGCGGTCGCGAGTCTCATGCGCTCAGCATCGGCGCGGGCGCGGTCGTGCGCGAATCGAGGCTCGAGCTGGGCGCCGGCAACGGTCCGGACTTTGAGGCCTCGTGTGCGCGGCGCGTGCTTCGCCGCAATTCGGCGGTCAGCTGAAGGGGACGACGACCGCCATCAGCGCAGTGCCGAGCGTCGTCATCGCGACCACGGTGCGCGGCCCCGGGCCAGCGGGCAGCCGGCGCTCGGCGGCCTTTGGCAGATCGGTCCACGTACTCACGAACGGCGCCGACGGCGTCGGCAGGTTGGGGCGAGGCGCGGCAGGGCGCAGCGGACTGAGCTTGGGCATGGCTGGGGGCCGGTGCGGCGGGACAGGGAGTGCCGCGGGGACTCCTACATTGACGCACACGCAGGCCGCGCGCGAGGGGACAGCGCGCTAATTGACACCCCGTCAGTCTGTCCGCGGCCGCCCGCACCTCACCGCCGAGTCCCACCTCGACGGGCGACATGTTGGCTTTGGTGGGGCCGATATGTCGCCGGTTCGGTGGGGCGGACGTTGACGGGCGACATGTTGGCTTTGGTGGGGCCGATATGTCGCCGGTCAGTTGCAGCCGACGATCCCGCCGTCGAGCGGGATGATCGAGCCCGTGACGTAGGAGCCGGCGCGGCTCGCCAGGAAGAGGGTGAGGCCGACGACATCGTCTGGGCGGCCGATCCGGCCCAGGGGCACCGTGCCGGCGACGGCCTCGCGGGCGGCCGGGTCGTCGAGCATGAAGGCCGTCATCTTGCTCTCGAATGGACCGGGGGCGATGGCGTTCACCGTGATCTGCTCGGGTGCGAGGCGCTTGGCGAGGTGACGGGTGAGCATGTGCACCGCGGCCTTGCTCGCGGAGTATGAGTAGTTCTCCATCGGCGGCACGCGCAGCCCGTCGACCGAACCGACGTTGATCACGCGGCCCGGATCCTCGGCCGTGGCGGCGGCCCGGAGTTGCGGGAGCAGCGCTTGCGTGAGGGCGAAGACGCCGTGCACGTTCGTCCCCAGGATCTTCTCCCAGCCCGAAGCGGGGAAGTCGGCGATCGGTGCGCCCCACGTCGCCCCCGCATTGTTGACGAGCAGGTCGACGCGTTCGTGGCGCTCGGCGACGGCGTTGGCAAAGCTCGCGACACCCGCCTCGGTCGCGAGATCCGCCGGCACGCCCCACACGGGCCCGAGCGCGCTGAGCTCGTCCACTGCGGCCTGCACGGCGTCGGCTTTGCGCGACGTGATCGCCACCTCTGCGCCGGCCTCCAGCAACCCGCGGGCGATCATCAGCCCGATGCCGCGCGTGCCGCCGGTGATGACCGCGATCTTGCCGCGCACATCGAACAAAGCAGGGAGGGCCAAAGCATCCGAAGCGCTCATGAAGCGCGACCGTACCGCAGCCGCGAAGCTCCAACGTCCCCGGGCTCTCACGGCGGGGGAACGTTGGAGCTTTTCGCACGCCCGAGGAAAGCTCCAACGTCCCTCGCCCCTCTGGGCTGGGGGATGTTGGAGCTTCGGGCCGACGGCGTGAGTGGGCGCTGCGCTCCGGTGCTTGTCCCGACCGATTGAGCCGCCGGTGCGACGTGACTCCGTGGACCGGTAGATCGAACACCTGCGTACAAACAAACTCGCAAAGTGCGCGGAGTTCGTCCAAAACTTGACAAACATGGTGACGGGGCGCACACTGATCCAGCGATGTCGCACGCCGACCCCTCACGCTTGTCGACCAGGGCCCGCAATCGGCTGCAGGTGCTTGATGCCCTACGCAGCAGTGGAACGGCCAGCCGGGCTGATCTCGCGCGCAAGACAGGCCTCTCGCGCTCGACGGTTTCGGGACTGATCAACGAGCTCATCGCCGACGGCCTCGTGATCGACCGCGACGAAACGCAATCCGCCGGCGCTCAGGGCGGCCGGCCGGGTGCGCTGCTCTCGCTCGACCGCTCCGCGGGCACTGCGCTCGCCATCGACTTCGGACACAGCCACCTGCGCGTCGCGGTCGCCGACCTCTCCGCCGAGATTCTCGCCGAGGCCTCCGAGCGGATCGACGTCGACGGCTCTGCTGGCCGCGCGCTCGATGCCGCCGCCGAGCTCACGCTGCAGGTGCTCAGCGACGCCGGTCTCTCGCCGCGCGACCTCATCGGCGCGGCCATGGGCCTCCCGGGACCGATCGATCGCGCCACCGGCGCCGTCGGCAGCTCGGTGATCCTGCCCGACTGGGTCGGCATCCAGCCGGCGGAGGAGTTCGCACGCCGCGTGGGCGCACCCGTGGGCGTGATCGTCGACAACGACGCGAATCTGGCCACGCTCGGAGAGGCGCGCTTCGGTGCGGGCGTCGGCGCCGACGACCTCGTCTACGTGAAGGTCGCATCCGGCATCGGCGCCGGCGTGATGCTCGGCGGCCGCCTGCACCGCGGCGCCGCCGGGAGCGCCGGTGAGCTCGGCCACGTGCTCCACGATCCCGAGGGCGAGATCTGTCGGTGCGGGAACCGGGGCTGCCTGGAGACCGTCGCCGCGGCCGGCCCGCTCGTGCGGCTGCTCGGCCGCCGTCACGGCCCTGACTTCACCACCGCAACGCTCGTGCAGCTCGCGCACGACGGCGACGTCGGCACCCGCCGCGTGCTCGTCGACGCCGGCCGCGCGATCGGCCGCGCGCTCGCCGACCTCTCGAACGTGCTCGGCCCCGAGCGGATCGTGATCGGCGGCGACCTTGGCGCCGCCGGCAGCTCGCTGCTCGACGGCATCCGCGAATCGATGGCCCGCTTCGCGTTGCCCGCCGTGCTCGGGTCCGTCGACCTCCTCGGCGGAACCCTCGGCGGCCGCGCCGAGCTCCTCGGCGGCCTCTCGCTGGTGATCGGCGACACCGAGCGCCTCAGCTCGGCCCGGATGGGAGTAGCGCGATGAACCGCCTGCTCGCTCCCATCGACCCCCTTCCCACGGGTGCCTCGTGCGCACCCGAGATCACGACCAAACGCGCCGCGAGGCGCACCATGCACCACCCCAGGAGACCGGGATGTTGAACCACGGATCAAAGGCCCTGCTCGGCCTTGCCGGCGTCACCATGGCGTTCGGCTTGGCCGCATGCGGCAGCGACGAATCGAGCGACTCGGGCAGCAGCTCGTCGGGCGACTCGGGAGGGAGCGGCAAGATCGCCCTGCTGCTTCCGGAGAGCAAGACCACGCGCTACGAGAGCCAGGACAAGCCCCTGTTCGAGGCCAAGGTGAAGGAGCTCTGCTCCGGCTGCGAAGTGCTCTACTCCAACGCCGACCAGGACGCCTCCAAGCAGCAGCAGCAGGCTGAGGCCGCGATCACGAACGGCGCCAAGGTGCTCGTGCTCGACCCGGTCGACGCTGACTCCGCCGGCGCGATCGTCAAGCGGGCGCAGGAGAGCGACATCAAGGTGATCTCCTACGACCGCCTCATCGGCGGCGGGAGCAAGCCCGACTTCTACATCTCGTACGACAACGCCAAGGTCGGCGAACTGCAGGCCACGTCGCTCGTCGAGCAGCTCGGCGGCACCGACGGCGTCAAGGGCAAGCAGATCGTGATGATCAACGGCGCGCCGACCGATTCCAATGCCGGGCTCTTCAAGAAGGGCGCGCACTCGGTCTTCGACAAGTCGGGCGTGAAGATCGGCAAGGAGTACGACACGCCGGACTGGAGCCCGGACAAGGCCCAGGACGAAATGGACCAGGCGATCACGTCGCTCGGCAAGGACAAGATCGACGGCGTCTACGCCGCGAACGACGGCACCGCCGGCGGCGCCATCGCCGCGATGAAGGCGGCGGGCATGGATCCGACCAAGGTCCCCTCGACCGGTCAGGACGCCGAGCTGGCGGGCGTGCAGCGCGTCCTCGCCGGTGAGCAGGGCATGACGGTGTACAAGGCCATCAAGCCGGAGGCCGGCGACGCGGCCACCCTCGCCGTCGCGCTCGTCCAGGGCAAGGAGGCTCCCTCGGGCCTCGTCAACGGCAAGCAGAACAACGGCACCGCCGACATCCCGGCGATCATCTACCAGCCGCAGGCCGTCACCAAGGACAACGTCAAGGACACGATCGTCGCCGACGGTTTCTGGAAGGTCGACGAGCTCTGCACCTCGGCCTACGCCGACGCCTGCAAGGCAGCGGGGATCAGCTAGATGACCCAGGCCGCTGTCTCCCCGTCCGGCGCTTCGGCGTCGGGCGGGGCCGCGCCGCTCCTCAAGCTGAGCGGCATCACCAAGACGTTCGGCGCCGTTCGCGCGCTCGATGACGTCGCTCTCGATGTGCGTGCTGGCGAGGTCGTCGCCTTGGTCGGCGACAACGGCGCCGGCAAGTCGACCCTCATCAAGACCATCTCGGGTGCGGGTCCGGCTGACGGCGGCTCCATCACGTTCGAAGGGCGCGAGGTTCACATCAAGAGTCCGCAGGACTCCACGAGCCTCGGGATCGCCGTGGTCTACCAGGACCTCGCGCTCTGCGACAACCTCGACGTCGTCGAGAACCTCTACCTCGGCCGCGAGGCGCGCTTCCACAACCAGCCGTTCAGTCGCATGAACGAGGTGGAGATGGAGCAGCACGCGATCGAGCTCCTCGGCGAGCTGCAGGTGAAGACGCTCGCCTCGGTGCGCACCGAGGTCGGGTCGCTCTCCGGTGGCCAGCGCCAGTCGGTCGCGATCGCCCGCTCGCTCCTCGGCGAGCCGAAGATCGTGATCCTCGACGAGCCCACCGCCGCCCTCGGCGTTGCGCAGACGGCCCAGGTGCTCGCGCTCGTGAAGCGCCTCAAGGAGCGCGGCCTCGGCGTCGTGCTCATCTCCCACAACCTCTCCGACGTGTTCGAGGTGGCCGACCGGATCGTCGTTCTTCGCCTCGGGCGCAACGGCGGCGAGTACCCGGCGACGAGTGATCAGCGCCAGGCCGTCGTCGCCGCCATCACGGGCGTGTCCGACGACAAGCCCGCATCCGCCGCAACCACGGAGGTGCAGTCATGACGGGCTTCCCGTCCACCGTCGCCGAGCGCGACGCCGTCGACGAGAGCGGCAACGCCCTCCAGCGGGTGCTGCGCAAGCTCGCGGCCGGCGAGCTCGGCTCGCTCCGCGTGCTGATCGTGCTCGCGATCATCTGGGTGATCTTCCAGATCGCGAACGACCGCTTCCTCACGGCGATCAACCTCACCAACCTCACGCTGCAGATCGCTGCCGTCGGCTGCATCTCGGTGGGTGTCACCCTCGTGCTCCTGCTCGGCGAGATCGACCTGTCGGTCGGCGCCGTGTCGGGCCTCGCCGCGGCGGTGATGGCGGTGCTCTCGGTCAAGCATGGCTGGGGCCCGTACCCGGCGATCCTCGCGGCGATCGCCGTGGGTGCCGCGATCGGGCTCTTCCAGGGCACCGTGAGCACGCGGCTCGCGATCCCGACGTTCGTCGTCACCCTTGCCGGCCTGTTGGCCTGGCAGGGCGCGCAGCTCTACGTGCTCGGCAGCACCGGCACCCTGAACATCAACGACGAGACGATCACGAACCTCGCGGGCGTGTTCCTCGACGACTGGGTCGGCTGGGCCGTGGCGCTCGTCGTGATCGTCGGCCTCGTGGTCACCGAGCTCGGGTTCCGGCGCCAGCGTGCGGCGGCCGGACTCGTGCAGGCGCCCCCGGTCGGGTCGGCGATCCGGCTCGTGGGGGCGGCGGTCGCGCTGCTCGGCGGGGTGTACGTCGTCAACCAGGACCGTGGCGTTCCGCTCTCCCTGGTGATCCTGCTCGTGATCATCGCGTTCTTCCACTGGCTCCTCACGCGCACCCGCTTCGGGCGCCATGTGTATGCCGTGGGTGGCAACGACGAGGCCGCGCGCCGCGCCGGCATCCCGGTGGCTCGCATCCGGACGATCGTGTTCGTGCTCGCCTCGGCGCTCGCGGCGTTCGGTGGCGTGCTCGCCGCCTCGCGCCTGCAGGCGGTGAACCAGAGCTCGGGCGGCTCGGACCTGCTGCTTCTCGCCATCGCCGGCCCGGTGATCGCGGGCACGAGCCTCTTCGGCGGTCGCGGCTCGGTGTGGGGTGCCCTGCTCGGTGCCCTCGTGATCGGCTCGATCTCGAACGGCATGGATCTCCTCGCCCTCGAGTCGTCCGTGAAGTTCATGGTCACCGGCGGCGTGCTCCTCGGGGCCGTCGCACTCGACGCGGCTACGAGCTCCCGCCGCACCACGGGACGAACGTAAGCAGAGCCTCGACCGTCCTTCGCCCTCCGAGGTACAGCACGCACGGCGCTTCGCCGGTGTGCTGCACCGGCCGACCTAGGCGCCGACCCTGCAGCTGTCGAGGGGACACGACACAGCGGCACCGGGACAAGATGGGCCCCGCGACATTGGACACCGTCGCGGGGCCCGTCGCTCTTCGGGCCCGCGAGTCGGCGCCATGGCCCGGGTCGTGGCTCGCCCCGCGGCCCGGCATGGGTGCGGGGCCTGGGTTGGTGGTCGTCTTGCGGGTCAGGGTGGAAAGCGATGGTGGTCGCTTTGCGTTGGCGCCTGGGTCTGGGCCGGTGGCCGGTCGGAGGTGCCGGCGAGGTGTGGGCCGCGGGCCGGTATCGCACCTGCGGGTACACAAACCGCGCCAACGCCAGGTCACCCAACGCCTGGCACCCTCACGGGGTGCCGGGCGTCGGGTGATGCCGCGCCAGCGCCCGCCGACACCACACCGGCGCCGACGACGCCCGCCCCGAGCACGACCCCGACGTCGACCAAACCGACCAGCGACAGAACGACGCTCAGAGCGGCCACCTAGCATTGATGCCAACGCGCCGTAAGCGGACGCACCCCCTCGTTTTGGCGCGCGAATCCACACAACGTCCTCCCAATGCGCCATGATCTGGCGTGGCGTTGCCCCCGACCCGCCCTCCCCCGAGGGTCGGGGGCAACCCCGCCTTCGACGTGCGCACGCCCGCCGCCCGTCGGCCCGACCAGTGTCGATGGCGGGGCAGTCCCGCCCCCTTGTTGAGGTGCCGCTTATTGGCGCACTGTGCGCTCACGGCGCGCGCTGTGTGACGTGTTCCCGAACGCTTGCTGCGTGATCCCGAACGCCGCTACGGTGCGGCGCGCCAGTCGGGCTTCGGCTGGCTCGTCCCCTCCGGTCCGCCGGCTGCACGTGCGGCGGATCGCTCACGAACGGAGCAACGGATGCGATCCGTCAACTCTCCTCTGCGCAAGCGCCTCGCCGGCGCCGCCGCGCTGCTCGGTGCCGTCTTCGCCACGGCGGCCAGCGCCCCGGCCGCCAACGCCACGCTCGCCGACGTCCTGATCTACCCGCCCAGCGTGCCGCCGCTCGGCAAGACCTACTCCACGCACGCGGCGAACTGGTGGAAGTGGGTGCTTGCGCAGCCGGCCTCCAAGAGCCCGCTCACCGACACCGACGGCCGCTTCTGCGCGCAGGGCCAGTCGGGCAGCGTCTGGTACCTCGCCGGCAGCTTCGGCGACGCCGGTTCGATCACGCGCACGTGCACCGTGCCGTTCGGCAAGACGATCATCATCCCCGTCGCCAACGGTCTGGCCGCGGCGTTCGTCGATGATCCGCCGGCGCAGCGCACCGAGGCGTACCTCCGGGCGCAGGTCACCCCGCAGCTCAAGGCCGCGACCAACCTGAAGGCGTCGCTCGACGGCTCCGCGGTCACCAACCCGGCGCGCTACTTCGAGCAGTCGGTGCTCTTCAGCACCACGCTCGGCGCGGGCAACATCTACGACCTGCCGGCGGGCACGCAGCTCTCGCCGGCTGTCGACGCGGGTTACTACCTCGCGATCTACCCGCCGCTCCTGGGCAACCACACGCTGAAGGTGTCGAGCACGCTCCCGAACGGTGGCGGCTCGGTCGACGTGACCTACAAGCTCAAGGTCGCGCTCGGCGGCTAGCCCAGGCTGACCTGTGGACGGATCCCGCAACTGCTGCGGGATCGGTCCACACGTCGCGCGGGAAGTCGAGGCCGAGGGTCGTCTCCGCCGCCCCCAGTGGCGGAGACCACCTGGCCCCCAGCAGGGTCTCTAGACGGCTGCCGCCGTCGGCGGCGGGAGGACGGCCTCGAGGTCGACGTAGTCGTGGCCCGTCGCGGAGGCGACGGCCTCATGCGTCACCTGGCCGCCCGCGACGTTCACGCCGGGGCGCAGGCCCGGGATGCGCGCGATCGCGCCGTGCACGCCGTGGCTGGCGAGCGCGACGGCGTACGGCAGCGTGGCGTTGGTGAGTGCGTAGGTGCTCGTGATCGGCACGGCGCCGGGCATGTTGGCGACGCAGTAATGCGTGATGCCGTCGACCTCGTAGGTCGGATTGGCGTGGGTCGTCGGGTGGCTCGTCTCGAAGCAGCCGCCTTGGTCGATCGACACGTCGACGAGCACCGCGCCCGGCTTCATCAGCTTGAGCTGCTCGCGGCTGATCACGTGGGGGGCCTTCGCGCCCTGCACCAGCACGGCGCCGACGACGAGATCCACCTCCGGCAGCAGCTGCTCGATCTGGAGCGTCGTCGCGAAGCACGTCGACGCCTGCCCGTTGAGGATGTGCTCGAGGTCGCGGAGACGGTCGATGTTGCGGTCGAGGATGTACACCTCGGCGCCCATGCCCAGCGCGACGGCCGCCGCGTTCGTGCCGACGACGCCGCCGCCGATCACCATGACGCGCCCCGCGGCGACGCCCGGCACGCCGCCGAGCAACATGCCGCGGCCGCCGAGCGGCTTCTCGAGGATGAATGCGCCCGACTGCGTGGCGATCTTGCCCGCCACCTCGCTCATCGGCGCGAGCAGCGGCAGCCGCCCGTTCGCGTCGAGCACGGTCTCGTAGGCAATGCACGTGGCGCCGGAGTCGACGAGCCCCTGCGTGAGGGTCGGATCAGGCGCGAGGTGGAGGTACGTGAACAGCAGGTGGTCCGGGCGCAGGCGCGCGACCTCCACCGGCTGAGGCTCCTTCACCTTGACGATCATCGTCGCCGTCTCGAACACGGCGTCGGCATCAGGCAGGATCACGGCGCCCTGCGCGACGTAGTCGTCGTCGGTGATGGCCGAGCCGAGTCCGGCGCCCGCCTGCACGTAGACCTCGTGCCCGAGGTCGGTGAGCTCGCGCACCCCGGCAGGGGTCATGGCGACGCGGTATTCGTGGTTCTTGATCTCGGTCGGGACGCCGATCTTCACGGGTCGCTCCTGAGGGTTGGAAGGGGTTGGTCGGGCCCGGCTTCGCGGATGCAGCCGCGAGCCGGGGGACGCGCGGCTAGCCCAAGCGTGCGGCGGCGCGGGTGAGCACGTCGCGCAGCACCGACTCGATGAACGCGAAGTCCTCCGAGGTGGCGATGAGCGGCGGCGAGAGCTGGATCACCGGGTCGCCACGATCGTCGGCGCGGCAGATCAAGCCGGCGTCGTAGAGGGCGCCCGAGAGGAACCCGCGGAGCAGGTCCTCCGATTCGGCATCGGTGAACGAGCCCTTGGTGCCCTGGTCCTTGACGAGCTCGATCGCGCGGAAGTAGCCGGCACCGCGCACGTCACCCACGATCGGGATGTCGCGGAGGCTGAGCAGCATCTGCTCGAACTCCGCCTCGTGGGCGCGCACGTTGCCGCACAGGTCCTCACGCTCGAACACCTCGATGTTCGCGAGCGCGGCGGCCGCGGCGACGGGGTGACCGCCGAACGTGATGCCGTGCGTGAACGAAGCGTGGCCCTCCGAGAACGGCTCGAAGATCTTGTCGCGCGCGATCACCGCACCCATCGGGGCGTAGGAGCTCGTGATGCCCTTCGCCGTGGTGATGAGGTCGGGCACGTAGTCGTACTTGATCGCGCCGAACCACTCACCGAGGCGCCCCCAGCTGCAGATCACCTCGTCGGAGATCAGCAGCACGTCGTACTTGTCGCAGATCTCGCGCACGCGCTGCCAGTAACCCTCCGGCGGCGTGAAGCAGCCGCCGGCGTTCTGCACCGGCTCGAGGATGACGGCCGAAACGGTCTCGGGGCCCTCGAAGATGATCCGCTCCTCGATCGCGTTCGCGGCCCAGAGCGGGTCGCGGTTCGGATCGTCGGGCAGGTGGTAGGTGTTCGTGTTCGGCACGTGGAAACCGCCCGGGGCAAGCGGCTCGAACGGCTGGCGCAGGCTCGTGATGCCGGTGGCGGAGAGCGCGCCGAGGCTGGTGCCGTGGTAGGCGGTGTCGCGCGCGATGTGCTTCACCTTCAGCGGGTTGCCGGTGAGCTTGTGGTACTGCCGGGCGAGCTTCAGCGCGCTCTCGACGGCCTCGCTGCCGCCGGAGGTGAAGAACACGCGGTTGAGGTCGGCGGGGGCGAGCGAGGCGATCTTCGCGGCGAGCTCGATCGACTTCGGGTGCGCGTACGACCAGTTCGTGAAGAACCCGAGTTCGCGTACCTGCGCGGCCATCGCGTCGCCGATCTCGGTGCGGCCGTGGCCGGCGTTCACGCAGAACAGCGCGGAGAGCCCGTCGAAGTACTTCTTGCCGCTTGCGTCCCACACCCAGCAGCCCTCGCCGCGGGTGATGATCGGCACCTGATGCGCTTCGTCGTACGCGCCCATGCGCGTGAAGTGCATCCAGAGGTGCCGCTGGGCGAGCGCGCTGAGCTCTGCGGCACCCTGTGTGGTGGGCGCGGACTCTGTACCGGTGGCCATGGTGAGTCCAACCTACGACCGCACCCCGGCGTCGCCAATGGGCATCCCGCTTACGGCATTTGACAGGCCGCTGACGGTCCGTCGCCTCAAGGTGTTCAACCTGTCGTGGCGGCGCTCGTGGGGCGCCCCGTGCGTCGCAGGGCCGACCCGTTTTCGTGACCTGATCCCGAAAACGTGTCGTCGCGCCGCAGGACCGCGAGCCGCCGATACGATCCCGCGGATGTTCCGCCGGGCCGCCCGATGAAGCAGAAGTTCGCCTTCATCGGTGGTGGGCTGCTGCTCGCCGAGGTGGCGTTCGTGTGCGCGCTGGCGACGAAGGACGTGCCCGCGCGTGAGTCGGTCGCGCCGCGCATCCTCGAGGCATTTCAAGGTCACGACGGCCGTGGCTTCGTCGTCGCTCGCGCGCAGGATCCGGGTGGCACCATCGTCGGGCTGACCGTGCGGTGGTCCGACGGCCGAGAAACGACGGAGCGGTATCCGTGTGAGCGGACCGATTTCGGCGGAGCGACGGTCACGCTCAGCGTCGCCGACACCAAACGCGGTGATGCAACCGCCACCGGCATTCGCGCGACCGGGCGCGCGTGCTTCTACGACGCGCCTGAGCGCTCCGGCCCTTGGGTGGCCGTCACTCCGACGGGCGGAACGATCTCACGCCCGGCTCAGAGTCCGTAGACCGACCGCACACCGTCGGTGATCTGGGCGCGTGCCCGACGGGCTGCGTGTCGCCGGGTGCCGCCGGATCGCATAGCGTCGGCTGGAGATGCCCCGCGCGCGCGGACCCCACTCATCGAGGAGAGCAGATGGCTGACTACGCCGTCGTCGACCCGGCTACCGGCGAGACGATCGAGGAGTACCCGACGATCACCGACGCGGAGCTCGACTCGGCCGTCGCGCGCGCTTCGGCCGCCGGCAAGGGCTGGAGCCTCGACACGCCGCTCACCGACCGCATCGCCGCGATCCGGAAAGTCGCCGCGCTGCACGAGGAGCGCAAGGACGCGCTCGCGCAGATCATCGTGCGCGAGATGGGCAAGCCGCTCGACCAGGCCGTCGGCGAGGTCGAGTTCGCCGCCGCGATCTACGAGTACTACGCCGACAACGCCGCGTCGCTCCTGCAGGACGAACCGATCGAGCTGCTCGACGGCGACGGCACCGCGATCATCCGCCGCTCGGCGTTCGGCCTGCTGCTCGGGATCATGCCGTGGAACTTCCCGTACTACCAGGTGGCCCGCTTCGCCGGACCGAACCTGCTCATCGGCAACACGATCCTGCTCAAGCACGCGCCGCAGTGCCCGGAGAGCTCGGCGGCGATGGCCGACATCTTCCATGAGGCCGGCGTGCCCAAGGACGTCTACATCAACATCTACGCGACGAACGACCAGGTCGCGACGGTGATCGCCGATCCGCGCCTGCGGGGCGTGTCGCTCACCGGCTCGGGCCGTGCCGGCGCCGCCGTCGCGGAGCTCGCCGGCAAGCACCTCAAGAAGGTGGTGCTGGAGCTCGGCGGCTCCGACCCGTTCATCGTCCTCAGCACCGACGACCTCGACGGCGTCGTGCAGTCGGCGGTCGACGCGCGCCTCGACAACACCGGCCAGAGCTGCAACGCCGCCAAGCGCTTCATCGTGATCGACGAGCTCTACGACGAGTTCGTCGGCAAGCTCGAGGAGAAGATGCTCGCCGTCGAGCCCGCCCCGGGCACCGAGGACGGCGCCGCGATCGGGCCGCTCTCCAGCGCGCTCGCCGCCGATCGGCTCGAGCAGCAGGTGAACGCGGCGACGGCCGCGGGAGCCGAGCTCACGGGTGGCGGCCGCGACGGCAGCTTCTTCAAGCCCGGCATCCTCACCGGCATCGAGAAGGGCAACCCGGCCTACGGCGAGGAGCTCTTCGGCCCGGTGGCGTCGGTGTACAAGGTGAGCAGCGAGGCCGAGGCCGTGGCCGTCGCGAACGACACGCCGTACGGCCTCGGTTCGTACGTGTTCACCACCGATCCCGAGCAGGCGATCCGCGTCGCCGATCAGATCGAGGCGGGCATGGTGTTCGTGAACGTCGTGCTCGCCGACGGCGTCGAGCTGCCGTTCGGCGGCGTGAAGAACTCCGGCTTCGGGCGCGAGATGGGCAAGCTCGGCGCCGACGAGTTCGTCAACAAGAAGCTCATCCGCGTCGGCGGCTGATCGCCGCCGCGAGGCTCCGCGCGTCAGGCCTGGAACCCTGCACGCGCGGCGGCGCCCCGCCCGGCCGACCGGCCGAGCGGGGCGCCGCGCTCCCCTTGGACGTCGGCGCCGGCCGTCACCGGCAGACGCCGAGCTTCAGGCGCCGGTCGTTAGAGGCAGACACCGAACTTCATGGTCTGGGTGCGCTTGGGCGACTTGCCGCGCGTGACCTTCACGAACCCGACCGCCTTGAGCGTGTGGACCGCGCCGCGGGTGGCGCCGCTCTTGACGCGGAGCGTCTGGCGGAACGGTGCGGTGCGGTCGATCTTCACGCGCTGGCCGTCGACGTAGAAGTCGACCCGGCGCAGCTTGACGATCCGGTTGTGCTTGATCGCGAGGCGGCGCATCGAGAGGTTCGCGACGAACTCCGAGCCGGCCGGCACGCACTGCTTCGGGCCCGTGAGCGTGAAGCTCGCGCCGGTGATCGAGCCGACTGACTTCCCGCCGGGCGTCGTGCCGGGGACGATCGTGGAGAGGCCGGTGCCGGTCGCCCCGCTCGGCGTGCTCACGCTGACGTAGCGGGTGGCCTCGCCGCCGTTGCCGGCGAGGTCCTTGAAGCGCACCGTGAGCGCGTAGTAGCCGGACGACGGGAACGTGATCGCGGCCGGGTTGCCCGATGCCTCCGGGATGCCGGTGGCGGTCCAGCGAACGCTCGCCGGGTCGATGCCGCTGCCGCCGGCGTTGTCGAGGAGGCTCGCCGTGAAGGCCTTCGCCACGCCTGCCGTCACCGTGCCGGGATCGTCGATCGTGCCGCTCGGTTTCACGAGATCCGGGATGGCGTCGGCCGCGGTGGTCACGTAGATCGTGCCGCCGGTGCCGGCGATCGCGGCGTGCTGGGCGTCGTACGAGGAGACGGCGCGCCAGTCACGCGTGGCGTCCGGGCCCTCGACCTCCTGCTGGTAGGCGGTGCGGCCGTCGCGCGAGGTGTAGACGTCGCCGCCCTTGCCGGCCCAGATCATCGTGCCGCCGGTGAAGGCGACGTCGTTGATGCCGCTCACCGACGAGCCTTCGGGGGCGAGGTCGGGACGGTTGTAGGTGGTGCCGCCGTCCTCGCTGTACTGGAGCGAGAGGCCGCCCGCGCAGCCGTCACCGGCGACGAGCCGGGTGCCGTCGGCGGAGTCGACCGCGAGGCTCGGCTTCTGATCGAAGCAGTTCACCGATTCGCCGCGATCGGACGGCGTCGAGGCGAGCTGGTCGGTGGTGAGGTAGGTGTTGCCGAACGCCTTGTCGATGAAGTAGATCGAGGTTGAGCCGACGATCGGCGCGACGTCGGTGAGCGGCTCGGCCGTCTTCAGCGTGCAGGTCTGGTTGGACTGGCGCGAGATCTCCGACCAGCTCGCGCCACCGTTCGCCGTGCGCAGCACCGAGCCCGGCACGTTGCTGACGATGTAGGCGTTGGAGTCGCTGATCCACTTCACGGCCGTCGGCGCGGCCGGCAGATTGACGAGCGGGACCGCGGCGCCGGGGCTGCTCGCGCAGCCGGCGAAGTTGTAGGTCTGCAGCTGCACCGTCGGCGTCCACGTGGCGCCGCCGTCGCTGGAGCGCACGGCCTTGCCGCTGTCGAGCACGGCGATGAGCAGGTTGCCCGCGGGGTTGGCGGCGAGGTCGATGACGCCCTGCCCCGGGTAGCTCGCCCGCAGGCCACCGGCCTGCGTGTAGATCTTGCCGTTGGTGGTGCCGTAGACGAGCTGCCCGGGGCGGTAGGAGAGCGACGTGATGGTCTCGGTGGTGCCGCTGGTGATCGGCGTCCAGATCGAGGCGGCGCCGGCGGGCGCGGCGGTCGCTGCGAGCGCGCCGGCGGCGGTGAGCGCGAGCGCTGTGCGGCGCAGGATCCGGCTGGCGGGTTGGGTGTGCGTGTGGTGGGTCATGGCGGTGTGAGCGGGTCGACGAAACGAATTGCTGGGATCGTCTCGTCGACCGCACCGCTGGTCTGTCACCGCCGCGACACAACGCGCATGCCGTCGGCGACGCTCGAGGCCCGACGGGGTGTGTGGTCGCACGGGCGCGCGGCGACGGGGTGTCGGCGCGGCGTGGCGGGGCGCTCGCGTAGCGTCGTGGGTGATGCACCGAACCGACACGCCCGAGGCCGCCGCGCACCGACCGGCCCCCGGCGCCTGGCATGCCCGCGCCCCGCTCCGCCGGCCGCGGGCGCCACTGCGCAGCGACCTCGAGGTCGATGTCGCGATCGTCGGCGGTGGCTTCTCCGGCCTCTGGACCGCGTACCACCTCCTGCAGGGCGACCCGTCGCTCCGGGTGGTGGTGCTCGAGCGCGACGTGATCGGCTTCGGTGCCTCCGGCCGCAACGGCGGCTGGCTGATGGGGGCGGCGCCGGCCGACCTGCAGGTGTGGGAGCGCAAGTTCGGGCTCGACGCGGCGCGCCGCGCGCAGGGCGTGCTCGTCGACGCCGTCAGCGAGATCGCCGACGTGATCGCGCGCGACGAGCTCGGGCTGCCCCCGCGGCTCGCGGGCTCCATCACGATCGCCCGGTCGGCCGCAGAGGAGCAGCGCCTGCATGCACGGCGCGCCGCTGACGAGCACTACGGCTGGCCTGCCGACGGCCACGCGTGGCTCGAGCCGGACGAGGTGCGCGAGCGCATCGGCGCGACGGGCGTGCGCGGCGCGCTGGAGTCGCGGCCGTGCGGCACGCTCGATCCCGTCCGGCTCATCACGAAACTGGCGGCACGGGTGGAGGCGCTCGGTGGCACCGTTCACGAGCGCTCGCCGGTGGTGTCGGTCGAGCCGCGGCTGCTGCGCACCGACTCGGCCACCGTCCGGGCCCCGCGGATCGTCATGGCGACCGAGGCGTTCACCGTCGAGCAGCCGGGCGAAGGCCGCCGCTACCTACCGCTCGCCTCGACGATCGTGAGCACGGCGCCGATCCCAGACGGCGCCCGCGACGAGATCGGCTGGCGTGGCGGCGAGGCCGTCGGCGACGCGCACCACCTGTTCTTCTACGCGCAGATCACGCGCGAGGGCCGCCTCACGCTCGGCGGACGCGGCGCGCCCTACCGGCTCGGCTCGGCGGTGGAGCACGCGGGCATCGCGGACCGGGCGACCACCGATCGTCTCGAGGCCACCATCGCCGACGTGTGGCCCGCGCTCGCCGGCGTGCCCATCGAATCGCGCTGGAGCGGCTCGATCGCGGTGCCGCGCGACTGGTGTGCAAGCTGTGGCGTCGACGCCGACTCGGGCGTCGCGTGGATCGGCGGTTACGGCGGCCACGGTGTCGCCGCGACCTACGTGCTGGCACGCTCGCTGGCGCCGCTGCTTCGCGGCGAGCCCGATCCGCTGGGTCCGCTGCCCTGGACGCTCCATCGTCCGCGGCGCTGGGAGCCGGAGCCGATCCGCTGGATGATGAGCCAGGCGATCGTGCGCACCCTCGGCTCGGCCGATCGCCTCGAGGCCGCCGGCAAGCCGGCCCGCCGCATGAAGCTCGTCGAGCGTTTCATCGCCGGCTAGCCCGCCGTCGGCATGTGGTCGAGTGCTGGCGCCGTCGCCCGCTGCGTGGGTAATGATCGTGTGATGGCTGAAGGCGCTGCGCAGGATTCGGAGGGCCGGCGGGTCCTGATCGTCGGGCTCGGCCCGGGAGATCCGGGGTTGCTCACCGAACGGGCCAAGCAGGAACTTGCCGCATTCGACGTGCTCTTCTCCGTTACCCGCGCTTCCGACGGCCCGGATCTCTCGGCGCTCCTCGGCGAACTCGTCGACCACGCCCGTGGCGGGAGCGACTACCGCACGGTCGAGCTCGTCGATCCGCCACTGGAGTGGAACATCAAGGGCGACCGTGGCTCGACGGCGGAGTGGCGCAAGGCGCGCGCCGATCTGTGGGAAGCGGCGATCCTCGAGCACCTCGGCGCCGGACAGACGGGCGTGTGGGTGATCTGGGGTGACCCCTCGATCTACGAGAGCACCCTGCTGGTGATCCAGGACATCCTCGCGCGCGGCAACGCGAGCTTCGACTACGAGGTGATTCCGGGCGTCAGCAGCGCGCATACCCTCGCGGCGCGCCACAAGATCCCGCTCAACCACATCGGCGGGCCGGTGCGGTTCACGCCCGGCAAGGCGCTGCAGGCCGAGATGCCGATCGGCGCCGACGACGTGGTCGTGATGCTCGACGACGACGCCGCGTTCATGCAGCTCGATCCGGCCGATCAGATCTCGATCTATTGGGGCGCCTACCTCGGCTTGCCGGACGAGATCCTCATCAGCGGCCAGCTCGACCAGGTGCGCGACGAGATCGCCGCCCGCCGCGCCGAGGCGCGCGAGCGCAAGGGCTGGATCGTCGACACCTACCTGCTGCGCCGGTTCGTCTAGCGCGCGGCGCGAGCCGATGGTCGGCCGCCGCGGGAACGTCGCCTAGAGCGGCTCCTCGTCGCGGCCGTCCCACCAGCCGTCGCCGTAGTTGATCGTGAACTCGTCGCCGGCCTCGACGGCGCGCACCGTCACGAACGCGATCTGCCCCGGGCCGTGCTCGACGTACTCGCAGTTGTTGTCGGCCGAGTGGTTGTAGAGCGTGCCCCAGCCGAGCGGGAGGATGGCCATGTTCTCGTCGTCGTTGCTGCTGAACACGTAGTCCCGGAGCGTGCCGCTCGCGGCGGTGTCCTCGAACTCGAGCGTCGGGCACACCTCGACGATCTCGCCCTGTGGCACGTCTTGCGTCGCGAACACGCCTCGCCCGAGCCGGCCTTCGCTGACCATGATGTATTCGGACTTCTCGACGGCGGTCATGATCGCCTCTGAGCCTACGGGGGTGGGCGGCGCCCGGTGGCGTGGACGGATTCGTCGGCGACCCTCGGATCCGACACTGCGCGAGCGGCGGTCCGCTCAGAAGTTCACGTTCTCCTGGGTGTCGCTCCAGGTGTGGCCGTCCCTGAAATGGGCGGTGATCTTCGTCGTGCCACTGCCGAAGGTCCCGTCGTAGACCATGATGAACGCGTGCGCCGGACCCGTCGGGACGATCGTGCGCACATCGCGCGGCGTGGCGAACGTGACCCGGTCGACGTCGGGGAGGGCGCGGCCCCAGTACACGGTGCGGCCCTGCTGCAGCCGGAGCGCCTTCGCGTTCGGCGACGGGGTGCCTTCCCCGTCGAGATACGCGCCGCCGCCCCAGCCGTACTGGACGGGGTACTTCTTGGTGGGTTGCGCGCGGGCGCCACAGCCGTTCGGTCCGTATGCCGCCGGCTCCTCCCACATCGTCCCGGCCGGCGCGTTGACGGTGCCGACATGCTCGCCGATGAGGGTGCCGTTCCCGCCGGCGCACCAGAGGCCCTTCTTCGTGCGGACCGCGAGCATGCCCCAGCTCAGACCGCCCGCGGGATCGAAGGTTCGGGCTGCCACCTGCGAGGTGCTCGGCTCGATGGCGTCGCCCTTCTCCGGCCGGTAACCGGCCGGCGCAAAGCCGTCGCCGCGGCCCTTCGGGGTGATCGATGTCTTGCCCGAGCGATAGGCGGTGCGCAGCACGGCGTCGCTCACGACGACGTTCGGCGCGAAGAACGTGATGAATGCGCCGTGCGGGCCGGCGGGCTTGGGGGTGGCGATGCGGCCGCGCGTCTCGACGCGCAGTCCCTGCGCAGTGCCGCCGGCCAAGCCCCACACGACGCTGCCGCGGATGGTGGCCGTCGTCGTGTCCGGGCGATCGACGAGGGCGACCCGGTCGAGCAGCGGCGTGCGCTTCTCGTCGAGCCGGCGGGTCCAGCATTGGGTCGGGCTCGCCTCCATCGCCTTCGTCGTCACTGGCCTGAAGGTGTTCGAGCCGTCGATCCAGCCGAAGCGACCGTCGACGATTCGCCCGAGCTGCGCGCACAGGCCGACGCCGATCACGCCGTCGCTGCCAGGCCGGCGCTCGGACGGCGGGATGGTGCGATCGGCGTCGAATGCACGCACCGCCCACTCCGGCCCGCCCGCGGGATCGTTGGCGCGTTGCTCGATGCGCACGGTGCCCGGGTGGGCGCGGAGGTAGGTGGAGTACTTCTGGGCCGGGCCCCGCTCGCGCTGGCGCGCGGGGGCCGTGCGTTGCGGCAGGCTCGGCGCGGCGAACGGCTCGTCGCGTGGGGTGCTCTCGGCAGACGGGATCGCGACTGCGGCGGTCGCTCCGGCGGCGACGCCGGCGGCGAGTGCGACCCCGACCGTCCGCTTGCTGAGAAGGCGACGGACTGGGCTCATGGGCGCATCGAAGAGGTCGGGACGACCGGTCGGGAGTAGGTGCGGGTGCTGCCGTCGCGCATCGTGACGAGCAGGCGGATGTGCTTGGCGTTCACGCTCGCCGGGAGCACGACCCCGAACGAGTCGCCGTAGATCTTGCGTACGCGCTGCCGGACCGAGCTCGGGGCGACGAGGTCGATCTGCTTCACCCGCTTGCCGTCGATCTGGCCCCACACGACGGTGCGTGACGGCGCTTGCCAGCGCCAGACGGACGGCGAGCGGCCTGGAGGATCGTGGGAGCGATCGCCGGTGTGGAAGGTGCGCGCGTTGTACGTCACGGGGACGGGCATCTGGGGCAGCTTGTGGTGCTCCACGGGTGCGCGGAAACACACGGGCGGCGTGGACGACATCCGCGTGCCGTCGGCCCGGTGGACCTGCTGGAGGTTGGCGCAGTTCACCTGCGTCTTCCGGTCTCGGCTCTGGGATCCGCCGCGGCTCATCTGCCATGCCGGGCCGCTGGGGTCGAGCACCAGCGCGCGTCCGGTTCCGAAGCCGTGGGTGACGGTACGGTCGCCGATCCTCAGCCGTAGCTGCAGCCCGATGTCCTCGGGGTAGTTCGGCACGACGCCGACGAAGGCACCATCTTCGATCTTCAGCGGGATGGCCTTGCCGCGAACGAGAATCTCCGCACGCTTGAGGTCGTCGGCACCGGCGCCGTAGATCACGGTGCGTACGTCCTCGTAGCGCTTGGCGTCGAGCACTCGCGCACCGGCAACGGCAACGTCGGTGCCGGTCGCGCGGCCGCAGCTGTCGACGATGCCGGCCGGGAGCTGGCGGAATCGGCCGTCCTCGCCGACGATCCCGAAGTCGTCGCCGTCGACCTGGCCGACGGTGGCGCAGATGTCGCCCTGCTCGGATTCGCCGACCCGGATCGCGAACGGCAGGTGGCCGGCGGCGGGATCGTTCGCGCGCAGGCCGAGCACGTGCTGGCTGTCGCTGCGTTGCACCATCGACGGCTGGGTGTCCTCCGCCTTCGGCCCGGGGATCGGGGAGCCACGGAGCACCGTGAGGGTGCCCGCCGCTGCCGTGGTGCCCACGAGCCCGAGCACCAGGAACGTGCCGAGCCAGCCGTACGGGCGGCGCCACCTGCGCGGCGGCGCGGCGGCGGTTGCGCTACTGCCCGCGGTCGCTTCGGCGCGCGCCATCGCGGCCGTGAGCGTGGCGCCGAGCTCGCCGAGGATGGGCAGGTCGTCGAACAGGGCGTCAGGCATGCGACCCCTCCTCGGTGGGTAGGTAGGGCTCGAGCCGCACGGCGAGGGCGCGCAGCGCACGCGACACGCGGGCGCGGGCCGTCTGCTCGGAGATCTCGAGGCGGGCGGCGAGGACCGGGTAGTCGAGCTCCTGCACCACGCGCAACCGCAGCACCTCCGCATGCTCGGCCGGCATCGCCTCGAGCTCGGCGGCCACGCGCCGGCGCAGATCGCCGAGCGCGGCGAGTTCCTCGATGCGCTCGTACTCCTCGTCGGTGAGGCCGCGGCGCTGCTGCATCCCGAGCCGCTCGACGGCGCGCTGCTCCACCTGGCCCGCCCGCCAGAAGCCGGCGACCTGGTTCTTCGCGATGCCGTAGAGCCAGCGCACCGCGTCCTCGTCGGTCTTCCCGGTGAACGAATCACCACCGACGAATGCCGCCGCAAAGGTCTCGGCCGTCAGGTCGACGGCCACCTCCGGGTCGTACACGCGCCGCGCGAAGAACGCCACGAACTCACGGGCGTGCGCGTCGTAGACGCGGGCGAGTTGTTCGGAGGACAGCGACACGGGCAGGCAGGTTCCTAACCCTCTTATGTCGCAGCCTCCGATGCTGTGACACCAACTTGCGCGAGGCCGCCGACGAGGCCCGGAGCTTCACGGGCTCGCGTCGCCCCGTCGCTGCCGAAACCCCGCTAGCGGGCGGCGGGTGGGATGTCTGCGGGGTCGGCGGGGTAGGGCGAGCCGTGCGTCATGGTCAGCTCCGCTCCGCGGCCGTAGACCGTGTAGCTCCGCTTCCGACGCAGGAGCGCGTCGACGCAGAGCCGGAGTCGAACCCCGGGCGGGACGCGCGGGGTTGGATCCGAAGCGGCTTCAATCGTCGCGGAATAGCGGTCGAACAGCGCGTTGAGCGGGGCGCCGGCGGGCGCGACCGGGTCGTGCTCGACGAGCAGTTCGATGCCGCGTTCGGCCGGGCGGGTCGCCACCACACGTGGGAGATCGCGCGCGAGGTCGAGGAGGACGCCCGGGTCGGGCAGGGGATCGAAACGTGCGCCGACCCACCAGTGTGTCGGTCGGGCCGTGGTCGCAGGCTCGTAGTACCAGCGCTCGCGCAGATCGAGGTTGGGCGGGGGCCAAGTGGCCCGGCGTGGATCGGTTGCAGTCGTACCAGCGTCGTAGCCGATGTCGTCGACGAACACGATCACCCGATCGCAAACCGCGCGTGCTTGCGCCAGCGCCTCGTCGATCGACGCGCGGCGGATGACGACCACGTCCGGGTCGTCCGGGTCGGGTTGGGTGCTGAACGTCGCGGCTCGACGGTCATCCAACCAATCGTCGGGAGGGTCGCCGTCGTCGTCCCAGTTGTCATCCTCGTCGGCCCAGGCGGCCTTCCCGATGAGCTCGTCCTCGTCCTCGGGCGCCTCCTCCCAGAGGTCGGCGTCTCCGACGTAGTCCTCCCAGAGGCAGACCGCGCGCGGGCGTGGCTCCTGCGTTCGGCGACCCATGGCGACGCACCGTAGCTCAGTCCGTCGCCGGCGTCACGGGTCTTTGGAACGACGCGACGCCAGACCAGCCACGTCGTGCATGGGAAGCCCAACCACGAACCCCCGTGGACGGGGTGCTCCGTTGGGCGTTCCATGCCGCCGACCGGTCAGGGCGGCGTCAACCGGGCGGGCGCTCGCCCGCGCCGGGGCTTCAGGCGGCCTGGAGCTCGGCCTCGCGGCGCTCGGCGCGCACGGCGTGGGCCTCGTCGAGCGCCGTGCGCAGGGCGACGAGCTCCATGGTCGGCATGTCGACGAGCGTGAGGTGCCCAGGTGCGTTGAACGACGAGCGGCCCGCGGCGCCGCGGGCGGCGGCCGGCGTGGGGCGGCCACCGGC
>JAGIBJ010000102.1 GCA_017744415.1 Solirubrobacteraceae bacterium | reverse complement strand
CCACCAGAGCAACCCTGACCAGGCCCTGCTGAGCTACCAGTACCTGCAGATGCTGCCCAAGCTCGCCGACAGCTCGGCCAACAAGCTGTTCGTGATCCCGACCGAGTTCACCGAGGCCGCGAAGGGCCTCGCCAACATCGTCCCGGGCACCGGCACGATCCCGCCGAAGGTCGACGGGACGAGCTAGGCGCTGAACGCGTAGCCTTCGAGGCTCAATGTTCGACGCACTTTCCGAACGCCTTCAGTCCACCCTCGACGGGGTCCGCCAGCGCGGCACCCTGACCGAGGGGGACATCGACGACGCGATGCGCGAGGTTCGCCTCGCGCTGCTCGAAGCCGATGTGAACCTGAAGGTGGTGCGTTCCTTCACCAGCAAGGTGAAGGAACGTGCCCTCGGTGCCGAGATCATCGGCTCGCTCAACCCGGGCCAGCAGGTGATCGGCATCGTCCACGAGGAGCTCGTCGAGCTGCTCGGTGGGGAGTCCGAGGAGCTGAAGTTCGCGGGCCGCCCGCCGACGGTCATCCTCCTCGCCGGTCTCCAGGGCTCCGGCAAGACGACCGCCGCCGCGAAGCTCGCGCACCTCCTCAAGGAGGAGCACGGCTCGTCCGTCGCCCTCGCCGCCTGCGACATCTACCGCCCGGCGGCCATCGACCAGCTCGTCACCATGGGTGAGCGAGCGGGTGCGACGGTCTACCAGCGCGGGATCGACGTCGACCCGGTCACGATCGCCACGTGGGCTCTGGAGGAAGCCCGCAAGAACGGCAAGGACGTCCTGATCGTCGATACGGCAGGCCGCCTGTCGATCGACGAGGAGCTCATGGACGAGCTCAAGCGCATCAGCGCCGCCGTCCAGCCCGACGACACCGTGCTCGTCGTCGATGCGATGACCGGTCAGGACGCCGTGAACGTCGCCGAGAACTTCGGCGCGGCCGTCCAGCTCGACGGCGTGATCATGACCAAGCTCGACGGCGACGCCCGCGGTGGCGCCGCGCTCTCGGTCAAGCAGATCACCGGCAAACCGATCCTCTTCGCCTCCACCGGCGAGAAGATCCCCGACTTCGAGCGGTTCCACCCGGACCGCATGGCCCAGCGCCTCCTCGGCATGGGCGACGTGCTCTCGCTCATCGAGCAGGCCGAGCGCAACATCGAGGAAGAGGAGGCCCGCGCGCTCGAGAAGAAGCTGCGCAAGGGTGAGTTCACCCTCGAGGACTTCCTCAGCCAGATCAAGATGATGCGTCGCATGGGGCCGCTCTCGAGCCTCCTGGGGATGATCCCTGGCCTCGGCAAGCAGCTCAAGGACGCCAAGGTCGACGACTCGGCCGTCAACCGCATCGAGGCGATCATCCTGTCGATGACGCCGCACGAGCGCCGCGACCCGAAGATCATCAACGGCTCGCGCAAGCGCCGCATCGCGGCCGGCTCGGGCACCTCGATCCAGGAGGTCGGGCGCCTGCTCACGCAATTCGAGCAGATGCGCAAGGTGATGAAGCAGATGTCGCGCGGCAAAGGCCCCGACATGGGCGCTCTCATGCAGCAGATGGGCCGCCGCTGACGCACCCGCCGCCGGGCTCCGTTCGTCGTCGGGTTCGCCGGGGCGGGAGGGAGACTGCACGTCGCGCGTCCGCCCGCTACTCTGGTCCGTCGAATGGTTCGACTCCGACTCACGCGCGTTGGCGCCAAGAAGAATCCGATCTGGCGCATCGTCGCCACCGACCAGCGCAACCCGCGCGATGGTCGCTTCATCGAGATCGTCGGCCGCTACAACCCGCAGACCGAGCCGTCGACCATCGAGGTCGACGCCGAGCGCGCGCAGTACTGGCTCGACCGTGGCGCCCAGCCGACCAACCAGGTCAAGAAGCTCCTGCGCCTGCAGGGCATCAAGGCCTAACTCCACCACCTGCTGAACATGAGCGACGCCGCCGCCGCCCGCGCGATGCTCGAGACCGTCGTGAAGCCCCTCGTGGGGCATCCCGACGCGATCGAGATCACCGAGGAACCCGGTGGCGACGAGGGCACCGTCGTCCTCGAGCTGTCGCTCGATCCGGCCGACTACGGCCGCGTGATCGGCCGAGGCGGCCGCACGGCGAACGCCGTGCGCCAGCTCGTGCGTGCCGCGGCCGTCCGTGACGGGCGCCGCGTGCTCGTCGACATCGTCCAGTGACGACGTCTCCCGGGCAGGCCCCGGAGCGCGTTCCTGCTGGCACCATCGGGAAGGCGCACGGCCTCGACGGCTCGTTCTACGTCGTCAAGGCTGCTGCCGCGCTCCTCGCGAAGGGCGCGCAGGTGTTCGTCGATGGCGAGGCCGAGCCCCGCACCGTCGAGCGCCGCTCAGGCACCGATGACCGCCCGATCCTGCGCCTCTCCGGCGCGGCCTCGCGCAACGATGCCGACGCGCTGCGCGGCAAGCCGCTGACGGTCGCGCTCGAGCACGCCCCCGAGCTCGACGACGACGAGTACTGGGCACACGACCTCGTCGGCTGCTCCGTGCAGCCCAAGAGCGGGGGAGACGCACTCGGCCTGGTGGTGGAGCTGATGGCCTACCCGAGCTGCGAGATCCTCAAGGTCGACGGCGGCCCGCGCGGCGAGCTGCTCGTTCCGCTCGTGCGCGACGCCATCCTCGAGGTCGACGTCCCGGGCCGCCGGATCACCGTGGACGACGAGTTCCTCGCCCTCGACGAGTAGCGCCGCGCGCACTCCCCGTTCCGGTCCGCCAGACTGAACCGCCAAGGCATGCAGCTCGACGTCGTCACCCTCTTCCCTGACTCGATCGACTGGTTCAAGGGCCAGCGGCACGTCCGCAACGCCCTGGAGGCGGGGCACGAGGTGCGCGCGCTCGATCCGCGGCCGCACACGCCGCTCACCGGCCGGCAGGTCGACGACACCCCGTTCGGCGGCGGTGCGGGCATGGTGCTGCGCATCGACGCGATGGAGGCCGGCTTGCGTGGCCTCTACGGCGTCGACCCGGTCGAGCTTGCCCAGCAGCGGCGGGTGGTGGCGCTCGTCCCGAACGGGCGCGTGCTCGACGACGTGCTCGTCGACGAGCTCGTGCAGGAGCCAGCGATCACGCTGCTCTGTGGCCGCTACGAGGGCTTCGACGAGCGCATCCTCGACCACTTCGTCACCGACCGCATCTCGCTCGGCAAGTACGTGCTCGCGGGCGGTGAGCTCGCGGCGATGGTCGTGATGGACGCGATCGTTCGCAAGCTCCCCGGGGCGCTCGGCCACGACGAGTCGGCCGCCGAGGAGTCGTTCTCCTCCGAGCTCGACGGCGACCCCGAATACCCGCACTACACGCGCCCCGCCGAGTGGCGCGGGTGGGACGTGCCGCCCGTGCTCCTCTCCGGCAACCATGCGGCGATCGCCAAGTGGCGGCGCGAGCAGTCGCGGCTGCGCGGGCAGGCCGATCCGGGCGCACGCCTCGAGCGGTAGCCAATCGCTATCATGGTCAGCCCTGCGCCGGGCCCTTCCGCTTTGCCCTGCCCGCGCCGACCTACTTCTCCTTTCCTATGAGCACCGTTATCGAGAGCCTCGAGCGCGAGCAGCTGCGCCGCGTTCCGTCCTTCCAGCCGGGCGATCGCGTCCGTGTGCACTTCCAGGTCATCGAGGGCAGCCGCCGTCGTGTCCAGGTGTTCGAGGGCGTTGTCCTGAAGCGCCAGGGCCATGGTGTGCGCGAGACGTTCGTCGTCCGCAAGCAGTCGTTCGGCGTCGGCGTGGAGCGTCAGTTCCCCGTCCACTCGCCGAAGATCGAGAAGATCGAGGTCGCCGCCCGCGGCGATGTCCGCCGCGCGAAGCTCTACTACCTGCGCGACCGCGTCGGTAAGTCGGCCCGCGTCCGCGAGCGCCGCTACACCGGCCCGGAGGAGGTCGTCGAGCCCGGTCTCGTCACCGATCCGACGGCCGCCGAGCGCGAGGCCGCTGCTGCGGCTGAGGCCGAGGCTGCTGCCAAGGCCGAGGCTGAGGCCGCTGCCGCCGCTGAGGCTGAGGCCGCTGCTGCCGAGGCCCCTGAGGCCGCGGCTGAGGCCGAGTCGACGGAGGCCGCTGCGGCCCCGGCCGACGACGCCGAGACCAACGCCTAGGACTCCATTCCGAACGGCCCGGGCGCCGGATGACCACCCCCGACGAGCAGGCCGGCCTGCGCTGGCTCGGACTCGTCGGCACGGTCATCGGCGCCATGTTGTTCGCCCTTCTGATCCAATGGCTCCTCGTGAAGCCGTACCGGATCCCGTCGGCGTCGATGGTGCCCACCCTCGACATCGGGGAGCGGGTGCTGGTCGACCGATTCAGCAATCGGTTCTCCGGTCCGCAGGTGGGCGACATCTGGGTGTTCCATCCGCCGTCTGGCGCCGATCTGGAAAACCCGGCGCAGGCATGCGCGACGCCCCGGCTGGATGGCCGGGCGTGCCTGGAGGCGCGACCGGGCGTCTCCGAGCAGACCTTCATCAAGCGCGTCGTGGGAGGCCCGGGCGACCGGATCGCCGTCTCGGACGGGCACGTGATCCGCAACGGCCGGAAGATCCCCGAGCCGTACGCGGTGCGGTGCCAGGAGGAGATCTGCGAGCTGCAGACCTTCAGGGTGCCCGCCGACCACTACTTCATGATGGGCGACAACCGGGGCGACAGCAACGACTCCAGGTACTGGGGTCCGGTCGCTCGCGACGAGATGATCGGGCACGCTTTCGCGACCTATTGGCCGGTCCGACGCATCGGTGGCCTCTAAGCAGGCAGGACGACGTATGAGCAAGAAGAACAAGACCGACGCCGAACAGGACGGCGGCAGCAGCTGGCTCGAGACGATCGGCGTCGTCATCGGCGCCCTCGTGCTCGCCCTGCTGATCCAGCAGTTCCTGGTGAAGCCCTACAAGATCCCATCGAAGTCGATGGTGCCCACGCTCGTGGAGGGCCAGCGCGTGCTGGTCAACCGCCTGAGCAACAACTTCGGTGATCCGAAGGTCGGCGACATCTACGTCTTCCGCCCGCCGTCGGGTGCTGAGCAGGGCGAGTGTGCCGACCCGCGCGAGCCGGGCCACGCCTGCCTCAAGGCGATGCCTGGCAAGTTCTCGGAGACGTACGTCAAGCGCGTGGTCGGCGGCCCCGGCGACGAGCTCTCCGTGCGTGAGGGGCACGTGATCCGCAACGGCAAGGAAGTCGACGAGCCCTACGCGGTCACCTGCAGCGGCGAGATCTGCAACATCGCGAAGTTCAAGGTGCCCGCAGGCCACTACTTCATGATGGGCGACAACCGCGGCGACTCGATGGACTCCCGCTACTGGGGCCCGCTCCCGCGCGACTACATCATCGGCCGCGCCTTCGCGACCTACTGGCCGCCGAAGAAGATCGGCGGCCTCTAGATCTCCCGCTCGGAGCGGGCGCCGCGTTCGCGGTGCCGCCCGCTCCGGCCGGGCGATGGCCTACCCTGACCGGCATGGCGGCCGCAGGCAGCACGCCGCGCGCGAGCGCGGTGCCCAAGCGCAAGAAGAAGGCCGCGCGCCGGGCGAAGCCCGGTGAGCGCGCCGCCGCGCTGGTGCTCGCTGATGCCGAACGCGGCGACCTGATCGCGGGTGCCGACGAGGCAGGCCGAGGCTGCCTCGCCGGGCCGCTGGTGGCGGCAGCCGTGCTCATCGAGCCTGTGAGGCTCATGGAGCTGCTCGAGTTCGACGAGTCCAAGAAGAAGCTCCCGCCGCGAATGCCTGGCGGTCTCGAGCGCCTCGACGACTCGAAGCGTGTGCCCAAGGAGCTGCGCCCCACCGTTGCGGCCGCGGTGCTCGAGCAGGCCGTGCACGTGGCCGTCGTCGTGCGCAGCGCCGCCACCGTCGACCGTGAGGGCCTGCACCGCAGCAACGTCGCCATGCTCGGAGAGGCGCTCGACCGCGTCCTGGTCCCGGGTGCCATTGGTCTCACCGACGGCTTCGCCGCGCCGCTCGCCGACGGCGCGCTGAGCGAGCGGGTGATCGGCGGCGACCGCAGCTCGGCTGCCATCGCCGCCGCTTCGATCATCGCCAAGACGGTGCGCGACCAGCTGATGCGCGGCGCCGCGCATCAGCGGTGGCCCGAGCACGGCTTCGACGAGCACGTCGGCTACGCGACGCCGACGCACCACAACGCCATCCGCAGCGCCGGGATCACGTCGATCCACCGCCGCTCGTTCGCGAGCGTCGCCTACCAGGACGTCCTCGACTTCGGCTGACACGCCGCGGCCGCCGGCTAGAACGCCCCTTCGAGGTGATCGAGGGCGAGCAGGCGGCCCGCACGATCGAGCGTCACGCCGATCACATCGAACCTCAGTTCCTCCTCTCGCGGGTAGTCCGAGGTGTCGGTGAGCCACGCGGCGGCGAGCTTGCGCACCTGCCGCACCTTGCGGTGGTCGATGGCGTCGAGCGCCGTGCCGGCGCCGCCCGAAATGCGGCGGGTCTTCACCTCGACGAAGACGAGCTCTCCCCGGCGGTGGGCGATCACGTCGATCTCGCCGAACCGCGTGCGGGCATTGCGGGCGATGATGCTGTAGCCGCGCCGCTCGAGGTGGGCGGCGGCGAGATCCTCGCCGTGGCTGGCGAGCGCAGGGCGCTGAGTGGTGGTCATGGCCGCGACCGTACGCCCGGATGCAGCGCTCCGGGGCAGGCCGCGGAGAATCGGCACACCTTTGGGCGAGTTGCTTGGCAGACTCCGCAGATTCCGCGCATTTGCGGGCATAACTTCGGGGTCGTGCTCGCTCGATCCACCGCCTTCACTCTCGATGTGCTCGATGCCGTGCCCGTGCGCGTCGAGGCCGACGTCCGCCCTGGGCTCCCCGGTCTCACCGTCGTCGGGCTCGGCGATGCCGCAGTGCGGGAGGCCCGCGAACGCGTGCAGAGCGCCATCGCCAACGCCGGCCTGCGGCTCCCGCAGCGGCGGATGGTGGTGCACCTCGCGCCCGCCTGGTTGCGCAAGCGGGGCTCCGCGTTCGATCTCGCGATCGCCTGCGCGCTGCTCGCCGCCAGCGGCCAGGTCGAGCCGACGCAGCTCGACGGCATCGGGCTGGTCGGCGAGCTGTCCCTCGCCGGCGAGGTGCGGCCCGTCGCCGGCACCATCGCGATCGCGCTCGCGGCGCGTGAGGCGGGGCTCAACCGGCTGCTCGTGCCGGTGGAGGCTGCGGGGGCTGCCGCCCTCGTCGCGGGACTCACGGTGATCCCGGTCGCGACGCTCGGTCAGGCGCTCGACGTGATCGCCGGCAAGCTCACCGTTCCGGCCGCCCGCCCGGCAGCCGGTGGCGGCGGTGCGCCGGTCCCCGAACTCGCCGACGTTCGGGGGCAGCCGGATGCCGTGCGCGCGCTCGAGGTCGCGGCCGCAGGCCGCCACAACCTGCTCCTCGTCGGCCCGCCAGGCACCGGAAAGACGATGCTCGCCCGCCGGCTGCCCGGGATTCTGCCGCCGCTCGAGGATGCGGCCACGCTGCAGGTCGCGCGGATCCGCTCCACCACGGGCCTCGACGACGCGCTCGATCCTCAGCCACCGTTCCGCGCACCGCATCACACGATCTCGCCGATCGGACTCGTCGGAGGCGGCGTGCCGCCCCGCGCAGGGGAGCTCACGCTCGCCCACCACGGGGTGCTGTTCCTCGACGAGTTCGGCGAGTACTCACGGCTCGCTCTCGAGGCGCTGCGCCAGCCGCTCGAAGATGGCTCGGTGCTCCTCGCTCGCGGCGGCCGGTCGACCCGTCTCCCGACCGATGTCCAGCTCGTCGCCGCGATGAACCCCTGCCCGTGCGGGCGGGGCGGCCACCACTGCCGCTGCTCGGATGCCGACGTCGCGAGGTACAGGCGCCGGATCAGCGGCCCGCTGCTGGATCGCATCGATCTGCTGGCGACGGTGCTCCGGCCCGATCCCGGCGGCGCACCCGCGCCCACCACCGCCGAGACGTTGGCGCGCGTCGGCGAGGCCCGGGAGCGCCAGCACAGGCGCCAGGGCAGCACGAACGCCGCGCTCAGCGCCGCTGAGGTCGGCCGCCTGGCGATCGACGACGACGCGGGCGAGCAGCTCGAGGCGCTCTACCGTCGCGGTGGGCTTTCAATGCGCGGCGCCCACCGCGTGCTGCGGGTCGGCCGGACGATCGCGGATCTTGCCGGCGACGACCGGATCGAGCTTCGGCACATCGGCCGCGCCCTCGGCCTGCGGCAGGATCTCGCGGGCGATGCCGGCGAGGCGGCGGCGGCATGAGCGCGTGCGATCGGTGCCTCGCCTGGTCTGAGCTCACGGTGGCGCTCACGAGCGTTGCGAAGTTCGCGGGCGACGCCCCCGGGACGACTCCGGGCGACCTGATCGCTGCGGCCGAGGGCGCGGGCGCGCAGAGGATCGCCTCCGTACGCGACGCGTGGGGCGGGTGGACGGCCGACGCGTACGGCGCGCGGGGGTGGCCGCGAACCTCGTCGGGCGCTGCCGCTGTGACGACCGCTACCCCGAGGCGATCCGCCAGCTCGATGACGCCCCGCCCGTGATCTGGCTTCGTGGTGACGAGGCGCTGCTCGCTGGCTGCCCCGATCTTGCTGCAGGGATCGTCGGCACCCGCCGGCCGACGATGACGGGCCGCGACGCCGCACGCCGGTTCGGTGCCGCAGTCGCGCGGGCCGATGGGCTGGTGGTGAGCGGTATGGCGATCGGCGTTGATGCGGCGGCACACGACGGCGCACTGTCGGTCGGCGGCCCGACGATCGCCGTGCTGGCCAGCGGCGCCGATCAGCCGACGCCGAACTCGAACGCCGGTCTGTACGCCCGGATCCTCGAGCGCGGGCTCGTGGTCGCCGAGATGCCGCCACGCACGCGGCCCTTCAAGTGGTCGTTCCCGGCACGCAACCGCCTCATCGCGGCGCTGTCGGCAGTGACAGTCGTGGTCGAGGCTCCGCTGCGGTCGGGTGCGCTCATCACGGCCGTGCACGCCACGGATCTCGGCCGGGAGATCTGCGCGGTCCCCGGGTCGCTCGCGGCCGACACGTGCGAGGGCAGCAACCGGCTGCTGGTGGATGGGGCCGGTGCGCTCGTCGACGGCGCCGACCTCACCGCTGCGCTCGGGCTCACCGCCGCACCCGGAGCGGCGGCGCCTGACGGACCGGGTGGCGTGGTGCACGCGACCCTCAAGCGTCGACCGCTCTCGCTCGGAGAGGTGGAGCGGGCTGCGACTTCGCTGGCACCGGGGGAGGTGGAACTCGCCCTGCTCGACCTCGAGCTCGGCGGCTGGATCGTCCGTCGGCCCGACGGGCGCTATGCGCTGGCCGGCGGCTGATGAGGCGCGATCCTCTACGATCGCGCCCGATGGCCGCTGCCCCGACCCCCGTCGCCCTCACGATCGCCGGCTCGGACTCCGGCGGCGGCGCCGGGATCCAGGCCGATCTGAAGGCGTTTGCGGCCGCCGGCGTCCACGGCACGAGCGCCATCACCGCGCTCACCGCCCAGAACACCGTCGGGGTGACGGCGATCGAGGTGATCAGCCCGACGATGATCGTCGCGCAGATCGCCACGGTCGCCGCCGACCTGCCGATCGGCGCCGTGAAGATCGGCATGCTCGCCGACCGCCGCACGATCGAGGCGGTGGCCGAAGGGCTCGCCGGCCTGGACCCCTCGATTCCGGTCGTGCAAGACCCGGTGATGATCGCCGAGTCCGGTGCCCGGCTCCTCGAGGAGGATGCGATGGAAGCGCTGCTGACCCTGATCGTCCCGCGGGCGACCGTGATCACCCCGAACCTCGGAGAGGCAAGGGCGCTGGTCGACGGCGCACAAGGCGATGGCGCCTCCGCGCAGCTCGACGACGACAGCCTGCTCGGCGCGCTGCTCGAGCTGGGTCCGGCCTGGGCGATGGTGACCGGAGGGCATCGCGACGAAGCGGTCGACCTGCTCGCCTCCCGGGACGGCGACCGGCACCAGTTCGTCGGGCCGCGCCACCCCGACGGCGCCGCACACGGCTCCGGCTGCACACACGCCTCGACGCTTGCGGCTTACCTCGCCCGCGGCTCCACGGTTCCCGAGGCCGCGGCCCAGGCGCGCGCGGCCGCCTCGTTCGCGGTCGAACACGGCCTGCGCGAGCTCGGCGCGGGAGCTGGCCCGGTCGACGTACTCGGGCTGCGCTTTCGCCGCTGACGACCCGCGGGCTCAGCCCTTGCGGCGCGCCTCACGCTCGGCCTCGTCGAGCACCTCGCGCGGCGCCAGCCGGCGGTTCGCGAACTGGGTGGTGTCGATCTTCTCGGTCGAGACGTGATCGTCGAGCGTCGTCACGCCGTCCGTGCGCGAGCGCACCGCCTCATCCGTGCGCGCGAGGAACCCCGACACGTCGGCGTTGAAGCGGGCGGGGCGCTCGAACATCGGCACATGGCCGGTGTCCTCGTAGATCACCGACTCGGAGTGCTCGATGTCGCGGCTCCACAGGCGCAGATCGCTGCTCGGGATGATCCGGTCGTTGCGGCCCCAGATGAGCTGCGTCGGCATCTCGATGCGTTCGAGCTCGTCGCTCAGGTCGCAGTTGCCGATCGCGAGCACGGCAGGCGCGAACCCCGGCGTGCCTGCGCCGGCGATCTGCCGCTGCACGAGCGGTCCGGGGAGCTTCTCGGGGTAGCGGCACACCACGCCCAGCAGGGCTCGCCGCAGCGGCGCGCTCTTGCTCAGCGGATCAGAGCTGAGACTCGCCGTGCGTGCACCCGCGCTGTAGAGCCATCCGAACGTCTTCAGCACCCACAGCACCTGCGGGTTGCGGGCGATGTCGATCGTCACACCGGCCGGGCTCACGAGCACGAGACGGTCGATCAGCTCGGGGTGCTCGATCGCGAGCTTGGCCGAAATCTGCCCACCCATCGAGTTGCCGACCAGGGTGGCGGTCTCGAGACCGAGCTTGTGCAGGAGCCCGATGAGCACATCGCAGTAGAGCCCGATCGTGAGCTCCGAGGGCAGCATCGGTGAGCGCCCGAACCCGGGGAGATCCATCGCGATCACGCGGTGCTGTCGTGCCAGCTGGGGAATGTTCTCCAGCCAGTTCATCCAGTTTCCGGAGAGACCGTGCACCAGCAGGACGGCCGGGCCGGACCCGACGTCGACGTAGTTCACGGCGCGGCCGAGCACCTCGGTCTGCCGCTCGAGGTCATCCCAGAGCACGTCCTCCCAGGCCGATCGACCGGCCGGGCCGTATTGGAGCCGTGGGGCAAGGCGGTCCAATGGGGGAGTCGGACTCATGCATCTAGGCTACCGGTGGTGCTGGTCGCGATCGATGTCGATTCAACGCTCCACGACTACTGGGAGCAGTTCCGCCAAGCAGCGGCCCTGTTGCACGGCGTCGACCTGCCGTACGAGGACCAGACCGACTGGGCCGTCGACGCGCTGAGCCGGCACCAGCTGGCGGCCGTCATCGAGCACACGCACGACGACACGCGGATCTCAGAAGCGCTCCCGTACGAGGGCGCTGCCGACGTGATCAACGGCTGGCGGCGCTCCGGGCATTTCGTGTTGATCACCACCCATCGGCGTCCCGACGCGCACGACGTCACGGCTCGGTGGCTCGGCGACCACGGCATTGGCTTCGACGCACTGCGCTGCGGCTACGAGAAGGTGATCCATTGCCAGGAGGTGGGGGCCCACGTGCTGATCGACGACTCGCCCACCAACCTCACCGCGGCGCTCGCGGCCGGCCTCACGCCCGCGACGATCGCGCACCCTTGGAACGCCGAGCTCTCGGCGCGAGAGCCCGCGATCGTCATCGCCGACGACTGGGCGGCGCTGGCTGAACGTCTCGCCGAGCGCCACCCCGAACTCGCCAGCTCCTGACGGCGGCGCGCCAGGCTCCTGGGCCCGCCCGAGCGCGAATACCCGAGTGGTCAGCGCTGGTCGTCGGGTCCACATGCTTCGGGTGGCTCGCACGACTCCGTGCGAACGCACACGCATCCGCTGCGGGCGGTAGCGTTCCGGGCCGTGCGCCGCTCCACGATCATCATCGGATCCCTTGCCGGAGTGGCCGTGATCTTCGGCGGAGCCGTTGCCGGGCTGAGTGCCGCGAGCTCCGGCAAGATCGCGCACGGCGTCCACGTCGGCGGCGTCGAGCTTGGCGGGCTCACGCCTGATCAGGCCAAGGATCGGATCGAGCGCGAATACGTCGCGACGCTTCAGCGCCCGATCATCGTCGAGCGGCGCGGCCAGCAGTACGAGCTGAGCGCGAAGGAGGCCCGGATCACGGCCGACGTCGACCGCACCGTCGCCGACGCCGTCAAGGCCTCCGATACCGACAATCCGCTCGAGCACGCCTGGCGAACGATCTCGGGCACGAAGGTGTCGCGCTCCCTCGACGTGCAGGCGCAGCCCTCGCATGACGCGGTCGTGCGCTTCGTCGACCGGGTGCGCCGCGAGGTCGACCGCAAACCGGTCGGCTCCACGCTCGAGTTCGACGGCGATCGTCCGGTCGTGACGAAGTCGAAGTCGGGCATGGCGGTCGACCGCAAGAAGCTCGCTGAGCTCGTCACCACCGCCGCCACCGATCCGCAGCGCCAGCCCATCCTCGTGCCGGTCGAGGCCGAGGAGCCCAAGGAGTCGGCGAAGCAGATCAAGAAGGACCACCACACGGTGATCGTGGTGAACCGCAACGAGCACAAGCTCTTCCTCTACAAGGACTTCAAGGTCTCCAAGAAGTACGGCGTCGCCGTCGGCATGCAGGGTCTCGACACGCCCGCGGGCACCTACACGATCAACGACAAGCAGGTGAACCCCTCGTGGCACGTGCCGATGTCGGCGTGGGCGGGGGATCTCGCCGGCACGGTCGTCCCGCCCGGCCCGACCAACCCGATCAAGGCGCGCTGGATGGGCTTCTTCGACGGCGCCGGCATTCACGGCACCTCGGACCGCGGCTCGATCGGCTCCAACGCCTCGCACGGCTGCGTGCGCATGCTCGAGGAGGACGTGATCGATCTCTACGATCGCGTGCCCGTCGGCACCACGATCCACGTCATCTGACGCGCCTCGCCCGACCCCCGCGGAGGGGCCGCAGGCGGGCTCTAGAGTCCGGGAGGGCCGATCTCCGGCACGGGCACTTCCTCCCAGCCTTGCTCCAGGAGCAGGGAGTGATGATCCCCATGACGAAAGGTGAGCGTGCCCAGGAAGATGCCCCGCTCTCGTTTCCTCATCGCCGCGTACCACATGGTGGTCGCATCGCTCGGCGCGTCGATCTTGAACCACGGGAGCGACGGGTCGTCGCCCACCTCGATGATCTCCGCCTCCGCGAGCTGATCCAGCGTCGCGATATGGCCCTCGTGCACATGGATGAAGAAGACGCCCACGGCCGCGACCTTAGCGGCGACGACCACCGCGAGGCGTGGTCGCGTGCGCTGGTGCTCCTCCAAGGCGATCTCGCGCGGCGCGGCCTCGCGCAGCGCACGCGCACGGCCTACGCCGCAGATCTCGCCGACTTGGCCGACTGGTCGTGCGAGCGTGATCGTTCGCCGGAGCAGCTCGCGCTCCCGGAGCTCCGCCGCTATCTCGCGGCGCTCACCCAGCGCGGACTCTCGCCGGCCACGGTCGCCCGCCGGGTCGCGGCGATCCGCGCGCTCTTCTCCTGCCTGCGCGAACACGGCTTGATCGCGCAGAGCCCGGCCGCCCGCCTCGGCGCCCCCAAACGCGGCGACCACCTCCCGCGCGTGCTCTCCGCTCCCGACGCCGGCCGCCTGCTCGACGCGACGGGCGGCGCCGGCCCGCTGGGGCTGCGCGACCGCGCGATGTTCGAGCTGGCCTACGGCTGCGGATTGCGGGCCGACGAGCTCGTGCAGCTCGACGTCGGCGATGTCGACGTCGATCGCGAGCAGCTGCGCGTGCACGGCAAAGGCGACAAGGTGCGCGTCGTGCCGGTCGGCGAACCCGCCCTCCTCGCCACGCTCGCGTGGCTGCAGCGCGGCCGCCCGCGGCTCGTGCGCGATGCTGACCGCGGGCCGCTCCTGCTCTCCCGTTCGGGCCGCCGACTGTCCACGTCAGACGTGCGCCGGCGCCTTGCGCAGTGGGTTCAGCGGGCGGGCATCGAGGCCGCCGGCGTGTCGCCTCACGCGCTCCGTCATTCGTATGCCACGCACTTGCTGGACGGCGGTGCCGACCTACGCGCCATCCAAGATCTGCTTGGCCATGCGTCGATCGGGACCACGCAGGTCTACACTCGTGTCGAATCGCGCAGGGTGCGCGAGGCGTACGCCCGATCCCATCCCCGGAGCTAGACGCCGTCCCACCGCGTCGCATTCACCCCTCACCATGGCCCAATCCCAAGCGAAGACGATCGAGCTGCGCGACCTCTGGCGTCGGTACAAGACGCACGGCGATCCCCGTGCACGCGAGCAGCTCGTCATCGCCTACTCGCCCCTCGTCAAGTACATCTCCGGCAAGATCGGCGCGTCGCTCCCGTCGCACGTCGAGGAGGCCGACCTCATCTCGTACGGCCTCGGTGGCCTGATCGCCTCGATCGAGCGCTACGACCCGCGCCGCGACATCAAGTTCGAGACGTTCGCCAACGCCCGCATCCGCGGCGCGATCATCGACGAACTCCGCGCCCTCGACTGGGTGCCGCGCTCGGTGCGCAGCAAGGCCCGGGAGATCGAGCGCGCCCACCAGAAGCTCGAGCACCGCCTGCACCGCACGCCGACCGATGCCGAGCTCGCCGCCGAGCTGCAGATGGGCGAGGAGGAGTTCCGCGACGTGCTCCAGCAGGTGTCGTCGACCACCCTCTTCGCACTCGACGAGCTCTGGGGCTCCGGCGATCAGTCGGGCGACTCCATCTCGCTGCTCGACACGATCCAGGATCCCGATTCGCCGGACCCAGCCTCGCTCGTCGACCAGGGCGAGATGCGCGAGCGCGTGGCGCAGGCCGTGGAGCGGCTGCCCGAGCGCGAGAAGCTCGTGATCGCCCTCTACTACTACGAGAACCTCACGCTGCGCGAGATCGGCGAGGTGCTCGGGGTCACGGAGTCGCGGGTCTCGCAGCTCCACACCAAGGCCGTGCTGCGCCTGCGGGCGCGCATCCAGGCCGAGGACGACGGCGAAGCATGAACGCGCGCTCGTCCCCTCAGGGGACGAGCCGGACCCTCGCCGGCCGCGGCGGGCGGTAAACGCCCGCTGCGGAGCCTTTCTGGTGCGCTTCCGTGAGCACAGATCGAAGGGCCGTGTCCTGGTACCGTCTCGTGCTCGATGCGACCCCGGCAGATCACCACGGCCCACGAGCCGATCGTGTGCGAGGTCTGTCGCCGAACGCTGCTGCGTGGTGAGGAGGCGACCGCATATCTCGCCGACGGACGTCGCGTGCAGGTGTGCGATCTCTGCGAACCGCGCGCGATCCACGAGGGCTGGATCCGCGAGGGCGTGAACCCCGAGCCAGGCGCGGTGTCGCGCCGCCGCGAGCGTGGCTCGCTGCTGCGCCGCCTCCGTGGTGAGCCTGCGCGCCCGCGCCGCGCGACGTCGACGGTGTCGAGCCCGGTGACCCCCGATCCGCGGCCGGCCGTCGCGGTCGACGAGCGTCACGTGCACGGCGTGCCGACCAACACCGATCTCAAGGTCGAGCGCGCCGTCGCCACCTTCAACTCCTCCGGTCTGCCGCAGCGCATGACGGGCATCGTCCGGTCGCTCGGCGCTCCCGTCGTCTCCGTGCGCCCTTCACGCACGGAAGGGGCCATCGTGGCCATCACGATCGCCTGGGAGCTGGCCTGGTACCGGTTCGAGGTCGATCTCGGTGACGAGGGCGCCGGCGTGCGGCCCGTCGCGCGCGGCAACGAGCTCCGTGAGCTCGAGCCCGGGGAGCTCGAGGCGACGAACGCCCTCGACCCCGAGGGCCGCATCGTCGCCGCGGCCTAGCGGCGCGGCTAGCCTCCGGATCGCGTGGCGGGCCCGAGCGCCCGGCTACTTGCCTGGGCGCGCGGGCAACGGCACGGCTACGCCCTTCGCCGCGAGCGACAGCTCGGCGGCTGCGGTGGCCCAGGTCTCGGCGGTGACGCCGTGGCCGCCCTCCTCAGCCACCTGCCGTGCCCGATCGGCGCAGGCGATCGCCGCGCGCAGCAGCGCGGCGTCAGCGTCGGCAGGGGAGGGGTTCTCAGCGCTCATGGGCGCAAGTCTCGCAGGCGCGCGCGTACGCGCGCGCGTACGCGCGCGCGGGAGCCGCCGCGGAGGCCTGAGGCGACCTGCCGGGTATTCCCGCTGAGCGCTCAGTCTTTGCGGCCCGTGAGGGCCAGCACGGTGCCGAGCCCGATCATCGTCACGCCGCCCACGCCCCCGATGGCCTCGAGCCGGCGCGGCGACTTCGCGAACCATTCGCGCGCGGTGCCGGCGAGCATTGCCCAGGTGCCGTCGAGGACGACGGCCAGGCTGCAGAACATCACGCCGAGCACGAGCAACTGCTGCGTGACGGGGCCGGTGCGGTCGACGAACTGCGGCAGCACGGCCACGAAGAAGACGATCGACTTCGGGTTCAGCAGGCCGACGATGAATCCGTCTCTGAGGATGCGGCGCAGCGTCTTCGGCTCGACCGCGCCGTCGACGACCGCCCCGAGCAGCGCGCGCCGGTGCAGGAAGGTCATCACGCCGAGGTAGGCGAGGTACAGCGCGCCCGCGAACTTGATCGCGGTGAAGATCGCCGCGGACTCCGCCACGATCGCGCCGAGCCCGAGCGCCACGAGGATCACCTGCACGTAGACCCCGGCCGCATTCCCGACCACTGTCGCCACGCCGGCGCTGCGCCCGAGCGTGATCGAACGCGTGATGGCGAACAGCACGCTCGGGCCCGGCACGCCGATCACGACGGCGGCCATCAGGAAGAACGCGACGAGGTGATCAGTCGGTGGCATCGTGAGCGAGCCTACTCCCGCCGCCCGTCAGCACAAGGTGATGCGAAACGTGAAGCCGCGCTCAGCCGTCCGAGGCGGGTGGTGCCGCGTAGGTCGCCACGCCCGAGATGCGCCGGTCGCGGCCCGCGAGCACCTGCGTCTGCCACGCCCACTGCGGTGCGCCCGAGCCGGAGAGGAAACCGTCCGTGGACGTGCTGGGCGAGAAGGCCGGGAAGCGGGAGGGCAGCGCGGACGTGAGATCACCGACGGCTCCACCGCGCGAGAACGCCGCCGGTTCTGGGCCTGCGCTGCGGATCGCGCTGATCGGAGCGCCGTGGCAATCGGCGTCGTCGGAGTAGATCCAGACGCGGATCTGCAGGGCCGGGGCCCATGCGCGGCAGCCCAACGCGAACCGTGTGAGCTCGACGGGCGCGGCCGCGGCGAGGTGATCGAGCGTGAGCGTCGACTCGGGCGCGAGCGTCGGCGAGAGGGTGATCGGGCCGACGGCGCTGGTGATGCCGTGCTCGTCGACCGACCATGGCGCCGGCGCGGTGGCGGGTACCGGCTGGCCGAGAGGGAGATGCAGCCGGCCGCCGCACAGCGCCCACACCCCGCGGCGCGCGCGAGGGGCCTCTTCGTCGCCGCGTCGGCCCGGGAGGTCCTCGCCGCTCACGTCGGCGTCGGTGCGACGCAGGGCAGCGAGCTCGGCCGGCGGCATCCCGGGACGGGCCCAGTCTGCAGCGATGAGGTCGGCGCCGAGCTCGCGCAGATCCGAGCGGTACGTGATCGCGACCGGATAGCGGCCGTCGGCATCTCGAGCGAAGGGCCGCGGGTCGCCATCGTAGGTCTGCACGAGTTCGTACCGCAGCGTGCCGTGCGCTCGGCGCACGAAGCCACGCAGTGCGCGCGTCGCCTCGGCGGCCCCGCACTCCCCGGGCCTGGGCAGGTCGATGAAGTAGAGCCGCACCGCGAGCGTGCGCTTGCCAGCCCGGATCGTCAGTTGCCCCGGTCCGTCGACCGACTGCACGGTCGCCTTGCCGTACGCACGCAGCGGCGCCGCCTCGGCGGCGCCCGGGATCGCCATGGTGAGGCCGCACGCCAGGGCCGCGAGCCCGATCCATCGCGAGGTCACGCTCATCCGGCGCATCTCAGGTGTCCCAGCGCGTGGTCGAGGTGGCGAAGCCGTAGATCGTGCCCGCGCGCTTGTCGACGCCGGCGATCGTCTGCCAGGCCCACGGCATGCGGGCGTAACCGGCGAGCGGCAGCTGGTCCTGCAGCTCGAGCGGACCGTCGAGTGAGGCGGCGAGCCGCGGGAAGAACGAGACGGCCGACTTCGCGGGCTGCCCGGTCCGGAAGCCGTTGGTGGTCGACGCGCTGCCGGGACCGGAGCTGGCGATCGCGGAGATGTGGCTCCGCTCACAGGGGACGCCGGCCGCAGTCGACGCGAACAGCACGAGCTCGAGGGTCGGCACGCGCACCCAGCAGCGGCCCTCGCCCAGGTCGGTGGACTCCACGCGAGCGAGCCGGGCGACATCGGCGACGGTGAGCGCCGTGCCGGGGGCGAGCGTGGCGGAGAGCCCGATCGGGCCGACGGACTCGGTGATCCCGTTGCCGTTGACGGCCCACGTCGCGGGGTCGTGCGCCGGGACGGGCTCGGAGGAGGGGAGGTGCATGAATCCGCCGCACCTTGCCCACACGCCGCGCGGTGCACGCGGCGAGAAGCTGTCGGCGCCGACGCTGATCGAGATGCCGTCGGCTTCGCTGATCGTGCGGCTGCCGCCACTGCGCGCCCATTCTCGCTCGACGAGTGAGATGCCGAGTGAGCGTTCGAGCAGATCGGCCTTCCGCGGACCGACGATCGCCGGCAGCCGGCCCTCGGCATCCGGCGTGCGCGACCAGGCGACATAGCGCACGCGCTTGCGCGGCCCGGCCGTGAGGCTCCGGAGGGCCGCGGTGCTCTCCTCAGCCCCGCATTCGCCGGGCTCGGGAGTGTCGACCAGGTAGAGCCGCAGCTTCACCGGCCCGGCCTTCGTCCCGAGCGTCAGGCGCCCCGGGCCGTCGACGGAGGTGACGGTGGCGTCGCCGTGGAGCGGCACCTTCTTCGGAGCCGCGGCTGCTGCGGGCGCGCCTGGCGATGACGCCACCACGAGTGCCGTGAGCAGGGCGGATCGACGGGCAGCGAGTCGCAGGGCACCCATGCTCCCTCGTTCGGCCCGTCGACACGAATCTGAACGTGTCGTTCCAGCCTGCAACTCTTCGCCGCACCGTGCCCAGGAACGACGAGGACCCCGCCGGAGCGGAGCCCTCGAGCGGCGGCCGAGCGTACTCAGCCGCCGCCAGCACCGTGGGGGCTAGTACCCGAGGATCTTCTCCAAGGCGAACACGGCGAGGTTCTTCTTGTGGGTGGTCTCCGTCTTGTAGAGCTCGTGGTAGTAGGGCGAGCTCTGGGAGTTGCCGGCCTGGCAGATGTAGTCGCGCGACTTGCAGTAGTCGCGGATCTTCTTGTAGACGTCGCCGTTGAGCCCGGTGTTGACGATGTAGTCCGAGAGCGACGTGCCCGCGAACGGCGGCGTCGTCGGCGTGGTGGCGAGCGGGTAGGCAGTCACGTCACGCTGCACGACACCCGAGTAGGCCGGGTTGAAGTTGCCGTCGTTCATCGCCTTCGTCGAATCCGGGTAGGTGCCGGCCTTGTAGCCGGTGGTGTACACCGGCTGGGAGTAATCGGCCTGGTTCCGGGTCGGGAACTGCGGGTTGAAGGCCGGGTTCGCGATCAAGCCGACAGCCACGATCGCGTTCGTCGCGGCGGTCGAGAGCTGGTCGGTGCCGGTGAACCACATGCGGCGCTTGCTCGGCGGCGAGAGCGCGTCGCCGATCACCAGGGCGCCCTGCGAGTAGCCGAGCAGGACGAACTTCGTCTGCTTCGGGCCGCCGGAGCATGCCGTGGCCATGATGTTCAGGTACTTGATGAGGTTCTTCGTACCGTCCGGCGTGCTGTTCGGGAAGTACGTCGTCGCGGGGTAGGTGAGATCCGTGCGGAGCAGGTCCGACGGAGTCGAGGTGCTCAGCTTCGGCGTGCCGCCGGAGGCCGGGTAGAACAGCTCGCTGGCGATCCGCCACCACACGCCGGTCGGCTGATCCGGACCGCCGCGGTACCACGAGGGCGTCGTGTTGGTCCAGTACGGCACGCCGTCGAGACCTTCGTCCTGGTTCGCGGCCTGGTCGGTGCCGCGAGCGACCACGACGTTGTACTTCGGGCAGGTCGGTGTGGTCGCGGGCGGGTTCGGCGGCGTCGTGTCGCGCGTGACCGGTTCGGTGGTGGTGGTTGGCAGCGTCGTCATGAAGATCTCTTCCGACGTGAACGCTTGCGCGAGTACGGGCGATACGGTGGTCGCGCCCAGGATCAGGGCGACGACGCCGGCCCTCTTGGCCGAGGCGGAACGGAACAAAGGCATGGGCAATCCTTCGCGGACACGAGGATTCGTCGCGCCGCGTGCGAGGTGGGTGGGACCTAGTGCGCCGACACGGCGCGTGTCGAACCCTACCGCGCCAGGCAGGGAGGAAACGACTATGCGCGATCGGTTTCGCGACCTGGCGCAGAGCCGCCCACTTACGGCCTCAGCAACGACGAAGGCCCCGCCGGAGCGGGGCCTTCGATCGAGCGGTGGTGCGGGCCAGCGGCCCGCGTTCTGGGGCTTAGAGCGCCTTGAGGATGTCCTCGACGCGGTCCTTCGCGTCGCCGAACAGCATCTGCGTGTTGTCGCGGAAGAACAACGGGTTCTGCACGCCGGCGTAGCCGGAGGCCATCGAGCGCTTGAACACGATCACGTTCTCGGCCTCCCACACGTGGAGCACGGGCATGCCGGCGATCGGGCTGCCCGGATCCTCGGACGCGGCCGGGTTGACCGTGTCGTTGGCACCGATCACGAGGACCACCGACGTGTCGTCGAAGTCGTCGTTGATCTCGTCCATCTCGAGCACGATGTCGTACGGCACCTTCGCCTCGGCGAGGAGCACGTTCATGTGGCCCGGCAGGCGGCCGGCGACAGGGTGGATACCGAAGCGCACTTCGACGCCCGCGTCACGGAGCTTGCGGGTCATGTCGGCGACGCCGTGCTGCGCCTGGGCGACGGCCATGCCGTAGCCCGGGGTGATGATCACGGACTTCGCGCTCTTGAGGAGCTCGGCGGCGCCCTCGGCGTTGATCTCGCGGTGCTCGCCGTAGTCGACGTCATCGCTGGCCGGAGCCTCGATGCCGAAGCCGCCGGCGATCACGGAGATGAACGAGCGGTTCATCGCCTCGCACATGATGTAGCTCAGGTATGCACCGGAGGAGCCGACGAGCGCGCCGGTGATGATCAGCGCGTCGTTGCCGAGCAGGAAGCCCGATGCGGCCGCAGCCCAGCCGGAGTACGAGTTGAGCATCGAGACGACGACGGGCATGTCGCCGCCGCCGATCGAGGCCACGAGGTGCCAGCCCAGGAACAGCGCGAGCAGCGTCGCGAGGATCACCGGGACGATGCCCGGGCTCGCGACGAACCACACCGTGAGGGCCGCGAACACGACCAGCGAGCCGATGTTGATGCCGTTCTTGCCAGGCAGCATCAGCGGCTTGGAGTCCATCTTCGCCGAGAGTTTCAGGTAGGCGACGATCGAGCCGGTGAACGTGACGGCACCGATGAAGATGCCGATCACCACCTCGGCGTGGTGGATGCCGAGGGTGCCGAGCGCGTCGAGCACCTGCCACTCCTCGCCGTTCTCCTTGTTCTCGACGAGGAGGAAGCCGTTCCAGCCCACGAGCACGGCCGCGAGGCCGACGAACGAGTGCAGGAGGGCGATGAGCTCGGGCATGCCGGTCATCTCGACGATGCGGGCTCGCCAGAACCCGATCACCGCGCCGACGCCAACGGCGGCGACGAGGAGGACGAGGCCGATGGTCTCGATGTCGGCG
>JAGIBJ010000101.1 GCA_017744415.1 Solirubrobacteraceae bacterium | reverse complement strand
CCAACCTCCCCGGCAACTCCGGCCAATACACGGTCGAGCAGCTCCCGGCGAACAACAAGACCTCCTGCAGCAAGACCGATCCGGTCGGCACGGTGATCGACGACGACACCGCGACGTTCCGCATCCGCGTGACCGGCCGCGCGCTGAGCCCGCAGGGCACGCCGATCGGCCCGAAGCGCTCGATCGTCGCGACCTTCAAGCGCAAGTCGTTCCTCGACTACATCTACTTCACCGACCTCGAGATCCTCGATCCGACGCTCTACCCGGCGCTGTTCGCCACGGGCGCCACGAACACCAAGGAGAACGTCGGCAACAACGACATCGACGCCACCGGCCCGCGCAACATCGAGACGTGGGGCAACCAGGTGTGCGCGCAGTACGCCTACGTGAAGGCGAAGAACAACAAGTACCGCTCGCAGCAGTACTTCAACGGCTCGCGCACGCAGAGTGCCGGCGCACTGATCGGCGGCTCCTGGCAGTCGCTCAGCGTCTCCTGCTCGGACCTCTCCACGACGAACGCCGACATCCGCTTCGCGGACGCCGACTCCGTCAACGGCCCGCTGCACACCAACGACTCGCCGCTGATCTGCGGTAGCCCGAACTTCGGCCGTGATCCCACCGACGCGATCGAGACGGCCGCTCCCGGCGACTCGTCGATCACGACGGTGAGCTCGAGCTGGCGCAACGACCCGCGCTCGGGCTGCAGCCCGAACACGCCGGACGTGAACTTCAACGGCAGCACGGCCAAGTCCGACAAGGGCTCCTGGCTCATGAACCAGGGCATCATCCAGCTCCCGCCGACGAACCAGTCGCTCGATCAGGAGGCCACGGCCGGCTACACGTTCACCGGCAACACCTACATCACGCTGAACGCCTCGACGATCACCGTCACCGGCAAGCGCGAGAGCGATGGCGCGAATCTGAACAACGCCACGCTCGCGTACCCCGCCAACGGCGTGATCTACGTGCAGAACGACTCCGCGGTCGGCTGCACCGGTTACAACGTCTCCTACCCGTACGCCGCCCGCCCGGGCTGCGGCATCGCCTGGGTCTCCGGCAACTACGCCACGAGCCTCACGATCGGCGCACAGGACGACATCGTCGTCACCAACAACATCCGCAACACCGCTACGGGTACGGCGCTGCTCGGCCTCGTCGCCACGAACTTCATTCGTGTGCAGCACAAGGTCGTCGACCAGAACCAGTGCGCCGACGACCAGTCGGGCGGCACCAACCTCGCCAGCGGCTCGATCACGAACGCCCGCATCGACGCAGCCCTGCTGACGCTCAAGCACTCGTTCATCGTCGACAACTTCCGCTGTGGCGGCGGTCTCGGTGACCTCACCGTGTACGGCGCCATCTCGCAGAAGTTCCGCGGTCCGGTCGGTACCGGATCCGGCCGCACGAACACCTCCGGCTACATCAAGAACTACTCGTACGACAACCGTCTCCGGACCCTGTCGCCGCCGAAGTTCCTCGACCCGGTCAAGGCCGCCTGGCGCCTGAAGACCTACCAGGAACAGTCGCCCGCGACCTGATCCTCTCGGCTCCCGATGCGCAGGACCTTCGAGCCGCGAAGGTCCTGCGCGTCGACCGTCGAAACAGTCCAGCGCCCTCCGACTCGCAAGGATCCCCTTGTTCGCTGCCATCGTGTTCGCCGCGATCACCGGCTTGGTGATCGGCTCGTTCCTCAACGTGGTGATCCACCGGCTGCCGCTCGGCGAGTCGGTGGTGACGCCCCGCTCGCGCTGCCCGCACTGCGGCCACGAGATCACCGCGATCGAGAACGTGCCCGTGTTGTCGTGGCTGTTCCTGCGCGGCAAATGCCGCGAATGCAAAGCGCCGATCTCGCCGCGCTACCCACTGGTGGAGCTCGGCACGGGCATCCTCTGGGCCGCCGTTGTGGCGGGCGCATGGGATGACGGTGCCCGCATCGCCCTCGGCTTGATCCTCGTCACGGCGCTCGTGCCGATCACGGCGATCGACCTCGAGCACCGCCGGATCCCCAACGTCATCACCGGGCCGACCGCGATCGCGCTGATCGTGGCCGGGCTTGCCCTGGATCTCTCAGGAGAGCCGACGCGCCTGATGTGGGCCGTGATCGTCGCCGGCCCCTTCTTCGCGCTCGCGCTGATCATGAGCCGCTCCATGGGCCTCGGGGACGCCAAGTTGATGGGGGTGATGGGACTAGCGCTCGGACGCGCCGTCATCCCGGCGCTCTTCATCGCCTTCTTCGCGGGCACGCTCGTCGGCCTCTGGATCATGAGCCGCCACGGGCGTCAGAGCCGCAAGACCGCGGTTCCGTTCGGCCCGTTCCTGGCGCTCGGAGCCCTCATCGCGTTCTTTGTGGGGGACGACATCGTCCAGTGGTACCTGGACGACGTCATCGGGTAGGAAAACCGGTTGAAAAGGGCTAAAGCCGCCTAGGGCGGTGGCCGACGACTGGTGCAGGAGCCCTCCCTTGCAACTTCGTCCTCCGAGCCTCAACCTTCCTACGACCGGCCGCGGCCCGAAAGTCCCGACGCTCGTCGGCGTGGACATCGAGCCTGGTCACGTCGCGATCGCCGAAGTGGCGAGCGCCGGCGCCGCCCGCGTGAAGCGCGCGGCGATCGCCCCGCTCGACGCTCACGTCGTCCGCGACGGCGAGGTCGCCGATCCTGAAGCGCTCGCAGCCGTGCTGCGAGAGATCTGGGCGTCGCACAAGGGACTCCCCAAGAAGGTCCGCGTCGGCGTCGCCAACCAGCGCATCGTCGTCCGCGTCCTCGATCTCCCGCCGATCGCCGAGGGCAAGGAGCTCGACGCCGCCGTGCGCTTCTCCGCGCAGGAGGCGCTCCCGATGCCGCTCGAGTCGGCCGTCATCGACTACGTGCCGGTGGGGGAGGTCGAGACCGAGGACGGTCCGAAGAAGCGCGTCGTCCTCGTCGCCGCCCGCCGCGACATGGTCGAGCAGATCCTCCAGGCCGCCGGCATGGCCGGGCTCCGGGTCGAGGGTCTCGATCTCGCCGCCTTCGGCATGGCCCGCGCGCTGCGTCACGCCGACGATCCCGACCAGCTCCTGCTGGCCGTCGGTGGCCTCACCAACCTTGCCCTGATCCGCGGTGGTGTCTGCACCTTCACCCGCGTGACCGGTGGCGGCATCGAGGCGATGGCCGTCGATCTCGCCGAGCGCATGGCGCTCACGCTCGATCACGCCCGCGCCTGGCTCCGCCACGTCGGCCTCACGACGCCGGTCGAGCAGATCGAGGGTGACCGCGACATCATCGCGGCCGCTCGCTACGTGCTCTCCGAGGGCGTGCGCCGCCTTGCGCTCGAGACGCGTCAGTCGCTCGACTTCCAGCGCGTGCAGAGCCCCGGTGACGCGCCGATCGACCACGTGGTCGTCACCGGCCCGGCACTACAGATCGAAGGCTTCTCGGCCACGCTCGAGCACGAGCTCGGGATGGCGGTCGTGCCGCGCGCGATCGACGTCGCCGATGATCTCCAAGGCATCGACCCGGCCGACGTCACCGTCGCCGCCGGCCTCGCACTCGGGGAGGCCCGAGCATGAGGGCAGTCAACCTCGTCCCGCCGGAGTCACGCGCAGGGCGCGTCACTCCCGGCAAGTCGGGCGGCGCCGTCTACGGCGTGCTCGTCGGACTCGTCCTGATCATCGCGATGCTCAGCCTCCTCGCGCTCTCGCAGAAGTCGAAGGCGCAGGCCGAGCAGGAGCTCGCCTCCGTCAACGAGGCGACGACGGCCTTCCAGCAGGTGGCCTCGCGCTACTCCTCGTACTCGAAGGCGGCCAAGGATGCGAGTGATCGCATCGAGCTCGTGCGCTCGATCGCCGACGCGCGCTTCGACTGGGCTGGCACGCTCCGCGACCTCGCCCGCCTCGTGCCGCGCTCCGCGCAGATCGCCAGCCTCGATGCCTCCGTGAAGGACGGCGTCTCGGTCGGTGGCGGCGGCAGCCAGCTGCGCGCCGCGCTGTCGGTGCCCGCGATCACCCTCAAGGGCTGCTCGGTCGACCAGGCCACTGTCGCTGATCTCGTCACCCGCCTCCAGGCGATGCGCCGCGTGCAGAACGTGACGCTCGAAACCTCGGAGACCGAGGACGACGCGACGAACCTCGACAAGAACCTCGCGAACGCCGGCGACGACCCGACGAGCGGCTCCTCGGGCAGCGACTCGACGTCGGACAACGAAACGTGCAGCCTGCCGAAGCCGAACTACTCCTTCACGATCACCGTGTTCTATGCGCCGGGCAAGGCTCAGACCTCTGACGCAGTCGGCACCACGCCTGCTGCCGGCGGCACCGCCGTCGCTGCGACCACGCCCGCCACGACCACCGATGCGGGGAACTAAGCCATGACTCGCAAAGACCGACTCATGCTGCTGGGCCTCGCCTTCGGGGCCCTCCTCGTCGGCTTCTACATGTTCGTCCTGTCGCCGGCCAAGAAGGCCGCCGCGGATGCACAGGGACAAGTCGACAGCGCCCGCTCGCAGCTCGAGCAGGCCAAGCAGCAGGCCGCCGACGGCCGCGCCGCCCAGGATGCCTACCGCCGCGACCGCGCGACGATCGTGAAGATCGGCCGCACCGTCCCGGAGACCGACGACATCCCGACGCTCCTCACGCAGCTCCAGGCGCTCGCCAAGAAGGAAGGCGTCTGGTTCACCTCCTACGGCCTCGGCGAGGGCGCGACCGGAAGTTCCGGCACCGGCCCGAACGGGCAGGCCAGCTCGAGCACCACGACCCCGAACGGCCAGTCCGTCGGCAGCTCGACTTCGGTGATCGCGCCGCTCTACCCGCCGGGCTCCGTGCAGATGTCGGGCGGCCTCGGCCGCACGCCGATCAAGCTCGGGCTCAAGGGTGAGTACTTCAACCTCGAGCGCTACCTGCGCTCCGTGCAGCGCTTCGCGATCCTCTCGGCCAAGAACGAGAAGGCCAGCGGCCGCCTCATGGTCGTCGATGGCTTCACCTACGAGGCCAGCGACCGCGTCGCCTGGATCGGCGGCTCGATCGAGAAGCTGAAGAAGACCGACAAGTCGATCTTCCTGAAGGCAGAGCTCGCCGCGTCCGTGTACTTCGCCCCGCCGATCGATACGCCCGCCGCAGGCGGCGCCTCGGGCGGTACCGCAGCCCCGGCTGCCTCGCCCGACGCCGGCGGCTCGACCTCGACTGGCACGGCCGCGATCGGAGGCATCAAGTGAAGATGATCAACGCCATCATCAGCGACCTCGTCGAGAAGAAGCTGTGGCCGCTGGCGCTGTTCCTCGTCGTCTGCGCGGTCGGCGCACCGATGATGCTCAGCCGGCCGGGCGAGCCGCCCGTCGCCGAAGCGGTCCCGCAGGTGGACGCGGGCGCCGACGAGGGCCCGCAGCTCGCGCTCTCGCGGACGACGACGACGGGCTTCGCCCGTGCGCCCCGCGTGAACAAGAAGGCGCTCGACCCGTTCGGCGACCGCACCGAGGCCAAGACCGACGCGATCGTCAAGCAGGTCCAGGATTCGATCAAGAACGCCCTCGGCGGCATCGACACCGCCGGCTCTGCCCCGGTGACGACGCCGGGTACCAGCGAAGACCCGGGCATCACGCCCGTCAAGCCCGGCTCGAGCGACGAGCCGAAGGACACGACCCCGAAGACGGAGACCGACGACGTGCTCTCCGTGCTGATCACGGTCGGTACGTCTGAGCCCACGCAGCTCGACGACGTGCGGACGCTCTCGCCGCTCCCGGACGCGGAGAACCCGTTCCTGGTGTACGTCGGCAAGACCTCCTCGGGTGGTGCTTCGTTCCTCGTCTCGGCCGATGTGGTGCCCACCGGCGACGGCGTCTGCGATCCCTCGCCGACGGACTGCCGCACGCTCACCATGAAGTCCGGCGACACCGAGTCGTTCAAGCTCGTCGACGGCTCGACCGTCGAGGTGACCATGATCGGCGTCGACACCAAGAAGGTGCCGGTCACGGGCACGGCCGCCAAGGCCGCGCGCCTCGAGGCCAAGGCCCGCGAGGTCGGCATCGCCGCCCTCAAGTCGGTGCTCGACGACAAGCAGGTCATGTACTCGCTGGGCCGTCACAAGGTCAAGTACCGCTTCTGATTCCCTCTCGCTCGATCTCCTGAGCAGCACGACCGGGCGGCGTCGCACTCCACGGTGCGGCGCCGCCCAGGTCGTTCCGGGGTGGGCCGGGAGCGCGACCGCCGGCCGCTAGAGCGCGTCGAGGAGTTCGCGCGGTACCCACCGGGGCCAGCCGGGCGGGAACTCGTGCCGGCCGGCCGTGAGGCGGGCGACGGTGCGCAGAGCACCGGGCCCCGAGCGGGAGTTGTCGTAGAAGGTCGCCTTCGCTGCGGCGTGCGCGCCGATCGCCACGAGCGGCCACAGGCGCCGGTAGCGCTCGCGGATCTTCGGCTCGGGAACGCGGTGCCCGCCGAGGAGCACACGGTCGGCAACGCGCGCGACCGCGACATCCTCGGGCACCAGCATCACGTGGAGCTCGACGAGGTAGCCCGCCGTCACGGCGTCGGCGATCAGGTCGAGCTTGCTCGGGTGGCTGAACACCGTCTCGGCGATGAACGAGGTTCCCGCGTCGATGGCTGCGGAGCGCTCCTGCGCGGCGATCCGGGCCGCCTCGTACGCATGCGCCTCCTCATCGCCGGGCCATCGATCGTGCGCGATCACATCGGCGTTGACGAACGGCAGACCGGTGACCGGCTGCAGGAGCGCGGCGACGAAGGAGGACTTGCCCGAGCCGTTGGGCCCCGCGAGGACGTGCAGGACGGGCGGCGCCGTCACGCGCCGGCGGCAGGCCGGGCGACGACGTTGCCGTCGTCGTCGGCCTCGTGCCGCGCGAGCCCGGCGCCGGAGAGCGGGGCAGAGAGGTCGACCTCGCCCATGCGCTGCGTCAGCTGCTCGTCCCAGGCGTTCCGCACGACGGCGCGATCGAAAGGCGATGCGAGGTCGTCGTAAGCGAGCTGACCGCTGAGGACGCGCTCGATGGTTTCAGCCGTCATGGCGGGCGACGCCTCGAGCTGGCGCCCGAGCCGGGCCCAGTGTGCGAGTTGCTGCGCGGCGCTGCGGCTCTGCACCTCGCCGGCCGTCCTGGCCGCTTCGAACAGCTCCTGGTCGATCCGGGTCGGCATCGTCGCCATGGCGTCAGTGTAGCAATCTGCTACACCCGTCTTGGACGAGTGGGCTGAGCGTCAAGCGGGCTGCGGCGCCGGGCCCTCGCCCGCCGGCTGGCGCAGCAGCAAGAGCGGGAGGAGCGAGAGCAGCCAGAACGCGAACACGAGGGCGTGCGGCGAGTCGTCCGGCCAGCGCCAGGCCGCCCAGATGATGATCGAGGTGGCGAGGGTGATCACCGGCAGCTTGCGGTCGGGCCCGCGACTGCTGGCCTCCCAGGCGGCCATCGCCATGAGGGCGGGCGCCGCGTAGTAGTCGAGGTTCATCGGATCGACGGCGCAGCGCAGCGTCATGAGGAATGCCAGGAGTCCCATGGGATCGGCGATTCCGCCACGGCGGAAGAGGGCCCAGGCTCCGAGCGCGAAGGCGGCGATCACGGCGAGCCCGGTGACCTTGCCGCGGTCGAGCGAGCCCGGCAGCGCAAACACGTCGATCTGGCGGCGCTCACCGCCGCCGAGGTCGAGGTTCAGCGACTTCTTCGTGGCGATCGGCCACCAGAGGCTCTGCGCGTACGTGCGCTTGGTCGAGGCGAGGTGGCCGGTCGTCTGCTCGTAGCGGTCGGGGTTCGCGAGGATCCCTGGCAAGACGGTCGCCGCTCCCACCGCAGCGGCCACGCCGGTGGCGATGAGCCGGCGGCGGTCGAACAGGTTCGGGCCAGCGACGGCCACCAGCACCACCGGGACGGCGAGCAGCGCCCACTGCTTGGTGCCGACGGCCAGCCCAAGGAGGATGCCCGCCCAGACCGCCCGGCCACCGGTCGCCGCGAGCACCGCCGCGACGCAGAGCACCCCGCCGACGATCTCCTCGGGGTGGCCGGAGTGCAGCGGGGCCAGACCGATCGGCCCGAGCAGCATCGCGACGCCGATCGCAAGCCGGTAGAGCGGTGGTCGTCCGGCCTCCTGCATCCTGCGGTCGAGCACCACCACGAGCGCGACGAGCAGCAGCATGCACCCGAACGAGCCGAGCCGGTAGACCCAGAGCTTGTCGCTGCCCCCGGCTGCGGCGAACGGCACCCGGAGGAGGATCGACGTCATTCCCTGCGCCGGCATGTTCTCCGCGGCGCGGTCCCAGTCGCCGTCGACGAGCGCGGCGATCGTCGGCGCCGCGTTGTTGTCGTTGGCGAGATCGACGTAGTCGCCGAGCTGCGTGCGCCACGCCGAGGCGACGAACGCAACCGCGAGCGCCAGCAGCGCGATCAACAGGGTCCGCGAGCGCATCTCGCCGCAGGGTAGAGCGACGAGCGGCGGCCAGGGGCGTCAGCTCGCGCCGACGGCACGGCGTGGCGTGCCCAGCGCCGCGTAAACTGCCGTTCGTGCTGCACGCCCTTCGTTTCACCACCGCTGGCGAGTCCCACGGCCCAGGGCTGACGGCCCTCGTCGAGGGGATGCCGGCGGGGCTCACGCTCGAGCGTGAGGCGATGGACGCCGACATGGCCCGCCGCCAGCTTGGCCACGGTCGCGGTGGCCGCATGAAGATCGAGAAGGATCACGTCGTCGTTACCAGCGGCGTGCGGTTCGGCAAGACGCTCGGCGGCCCGATCTCGATCACGGTGCCCAACCGCGACTACCAGAACTGGGAGTCGCGGATGAACCCGTGGCCGGTCGACGAGGAGCCAGAGCCGGTCAAGATGCCGCGCCCCGGCCACGCCGATCTCGTCGGCGTGTGGAAGTACGGCGCCGACGACGTCCGCAACATCCTCGAGCGCGCCAGCGCCCGCGAGACGGCTGCGCGCGTCGCCGCCGGCACCGTCGCCCGGGCGTTTCTCAAGGCGCTCGGCGTCGAGGTGCGCTCGCACGTCGTGCAGATCGGCCCGGTCACCGCGCCGCCGCGCACCGAGCCCCTGCAGCTCAGCGACTTCGAGGGTGTCGACGACGATCCGGTCCGCTGCCTCGATGCTGATGCGAGCCGCGAGATGGTGCGCCACATCACCGTGCAGCGCAAGGCCAACGAGTCGATCGGCGGCACCTACGAGATCCAGGTGTTCGGCCTCCTGCCGGGCCTCGGGTCGCACACCGCCTGGGACCAGCGCCTCAACGGCCGCATCATGGGCGCGGTCGGCTCGATCCAGGCCCACAAGGGCGTCGAGATCGGCGAGGGCTTCCAGCTCGCCGCCACGCCCGGCAGTCAGGCGCACGACGAGATCTTCGGTGGTCCTGAGGGCATCCACCGCATCACCAACCACTCCGGGGGCATGGAGGGCGGCATGACCACCGGCGAGCCGCTCGTCGTCCGCGCCGCCGTGAAGCCGATCCCCACGATGACCAAGCCGCTGCGCTCGGTCGATCTCGAAACCGGCGAACCTGCGCAGGCGCTGCGCGAGCGCACCGACTCGTGCGTCGTGCCTGCCGCCGGCGTGGTGGGGGAGGCGATGGTCGCGCTCGTGCTCGCCGACGCCTACCGCCAGAAGTTCGGCGGCGACCACATCGACGACGTCATCGCCGCGGTCAACGCGTACCGCGAGCGCATCGGCTGGCAGACCGCTCCGGTCGCCGGCTGAGCTGATGCCGGGAGCGCTCGTCTTCGTCGGCTTCATGGGAGCCGGCAAGTCGACCGCGGCGCGCGCCGCCAGCGACGCGCTCGGCCGACCGCTCGTCGACATCGACGCGCAGATCGAGACCGATGCCGGCCGCACCATCCCGCAGCTCTTCGAGAGCGAGGGAGAAGCCGGGTTTCGCGCCATCGAGGAGCGCACGATCCTCGACGTGCTCGGCCGCGTGGCCGAGGGCACGCCCGTGGCGCTCGGCGGCGGCGCGCTGGGCAGTACGCGCGTCGTCGAGGCGCTGAAGGACCACACCGTCTGCTGGCTCGAGATCGACGAGGCGACGGCCTGGCGGCGCGTGAAGCGCAGCGATCGCCCGCTCGCGCGCGACAAGGAGGGGTTCGCCCGGCTCTTTGCGGAGCGCCTCCCGGTGTACGAGGCTGCCGCTGATGTGTTCCTCCCGCAGGGCGGTCGCACGTTCATGGGCACCGCCGTCGCGCGTCTTCTCGAGGCCGGTGGCGGACGGCGCCTCGCGTTCGCTCGCGCCGGCGACGCCGTCTACCCGGTGTGGTTCGGCAACCGGGTGTGGCCCGCCACCGACGCCGAAACCGACGTGCTGATCACCGATGCCAACGTCGGCGCCGCCCACGGATCGCGGCTGGAGCACCTGCGCCGCCTCACGATGCAGCCGGGCGAGGCCCACAAGACCCTCGCCACCGCCGAGGAGCTGTGGACCGGCCTCGCGAAGCTCGGCGCCACCCGCGCGAGCCGCGTGATCGCGCTCGGCGGCGGGGTGGTCGGCGACGTCGCGGGATTCGTGGCCGCCAGCTACCAGCGCGGGGTGCCCGTCGTGCAGGTGCCGACCACGCTCGTCGCCCAGATCGATTCGGCCCTCGGCGGCAAGACGGGCGTCGACCTCCCGGCCGCCAAGAACTACGTCGGCGCCTACCACCAGCCCGAGGCCGTGCACGTGATCCCGCGCGTGCTCGAGACGCTGCCGGCCGCGGAGCGCGCTGCCGGCTACGCCGAGGTCGTGAAGACCGGCATCATCGCCGGCGGGCCGCTCTGGGAGCGCATCCGCGGGGGCGCGATCGACGACCCCGACACGGTGCTCGGCTGCGCGCGGGTGAAGCTCGACGTCGTCTCCCGCGACGAGCGCGACGGAGGCCCGCGCCAGCTGCTCAACCTCGGGCACACGGTCGGCCACGCCATCGAGACCGTCACCGAGTACCGGAGATATCGCCATGGGGAGGCCGTGGGGCTGGGCCTCCTCGCCGTGCTCCGGCTGTCTGGCCAGGATGCGCTGCGCGACGAGGTCGAGACGCTCCTCGCGGCGATGGACCTCCCGGTCACGATGGACCCGTCGATCGATCCCGAGGCGGTCGTCGCCGCGACCAGGTCCGACAAGAAGCGACTGGGTGCGCACGTGCCGTACGTCGTGGTCGATGCACCGGGGCGGCTACGGTGGGGGCAGGAGATCGACGATGCCGCCGTGCTGGCGGCGGTGAAGGAGCTGCGATGAGCGCACCGCGCGTCGTCGTACTACATGGTGTGAACCTCGACCAGCTCGGCGTGCGCGATCCCGCGGTCTACGGCAGCCAGACCCTCAGTGATCTCGAGGCCGCCATCAGCGGCTTCGCTCGTGATCTCGGCATCCGCAGCGTGGTGTTCGAGCAGACCAACTTCGAGGGCGAGTACGTGGAGCTCCTCCACAAGACGCGCGACACGGCCGACGCCCTCATCCTCAACCCCGGCGCCTGGACGCACTACAGCTGGGCGATCCGGGACGCGCTCGAGATCGCCGGCCATCCTGCGGTCGAGGTGCACCTCTCCGACGTGCAGGCCCGCGAGGAATGGCGCCGGCACTCCGTGATCTCCGAGCTGTGCATCGGCACCATCTCCGGGAAGGGCGCCGACGGATACCGCGAAGCCCTTGAACTCCTGCTCCACCACGAAGCGCCGGCCGCGGGCTGACGCAGGGCTCACCGCACGAACGACGAACGGATCGCCATGACCGCCACCGCTGAGCACCCGACCGTCGAACGCCTCAGCGCCCTGCAGGCGCTGCTGCCGGAGGGCGCGCTGGCCCTCATCACCGATCTCGTCGACGTGCGCTGGCTCACCGGCCTGCAGTCGAGCAACGCGGCCGTCGTCGTCGGCGCGGACGACGCGTCGATCATCACCGACTTCCGCTATCAGTCGGTGGCCGCGCCGATCGCCGCAGCGGCGGGGATCGAGCTCATCATCGACGCCGACCTCGTCAAGCGCGCCGCCGAGATCGCGGTCCACGTGGGCGCTGCCTCGCTGCTGGTCGCGAAGGACAAGACCACGCTCGCCGACGACGTGAAGCTCACCGAGGGGCTCGGCGATGGCATCGCGCGGGTGGCCGGGCCGCGACTCGTGAGCAAGCTGCGCGCCGTGAAGACTCCCGACGAGATCGAGCGGATCGCCGCCGCCCAAGCGCTGGCCGACGACGCCTTCCGCGAGGTGGTCATCGACCGCGGCATCACCGGCCTCTCGGAGCGGGAGGTCGCGCTGGCGCTCGAGATCGCCATGCGGTCTCGCGGGGCGGAGGCCGTCTCGTTCGAGCCGATCGTGGCCGCCGGCGCACACGGCGCCCTGCCGCATGCCCACCCGCGCGACGTCACCATTCCGAAGGACGAGCTCGTCGTGATCGACTGGGGTGCCCAGCTCGATGGCTACTGCTCCGACTGCACCCGCACCGTCGCCACCGGCAAGATCGACGAGCAGCGCCATACGGTCCACGAAGTGGTGCGGGCAGCGCAGGTAGCTGCGCTCGCCGAGATCACGGCCGGGGCCGACTGCAAGGGCGTCGACGGCGTCGCCCGCGCGCTCATCGCCGGCGAGGGCTACGGCGACTACTTCGGCCATGGGCTCGGTCACGGCGTCGGCCTGGAGGTGCACGAGGGCCCGACCCTCTCGCCGCGCGGCACCGGCGAGCTCGAGGCCGGCAACATCGTCACCGTCGAGCCCGGCATCTACCTGCCGGGCGAGTTCGGCGTGCGCGTCGAGGAGCTCGTGGTCGTGACCGCTGGCGAGCCGCGCGTGCTCACGGGGCTGCCCCGCGAGGCGATCCTGGTCGGCTAGGCCGCCTGTCCTCGTCGGCTACTTCTGGCGTAGGTCGACGACGATCCGCGCCGGATCCGTCAGCGTCGAGACCTTGAAGTCGGTGCGCGCCCGCACCCCGATCGCCCAGGTGAGCGCGCCCTCGAAGCCGCCGATGCGCGCGAGCTCGACGACGCCGCTGCTGTTGCCCGTGGCGATCCGGTCAGGACCGGTGTAGGTGCGCGGCGCGTCCGGGTCGGTGAGGTCGGCGTCGGCGGCGGGGCTCATGCGCACCGTGAGGCGCGCGTCGCCCGCGATCTCCACGGTCGTGCCGGAGCCGTCCTGGGTGACGTTGCCGTCGGCGTACGCCACGTCGTAGCCCGGCACGGACTCGCCGGAGAACTCGAACACCACGCGGTCGTAACCGTCGTGCGGTGCCTCTCGGACGCCCGTGAGCAGGGCCGTGCCGGTGCCCGAAGCGGCGGCGTACTGGCGCTCGGTGCTGCCGCCCTGCATCGGGCCGGCGTCATCGGCCGGCGTCGACGTTGCCGGGACCTCGGTCGCGGGGGCGAGCGGAGTGGGCTCGTCGGCGGTCGAGGATGGCGTAGCGAGGCGGTCGTCGTCGTTGGTGCAGCCTACGATCGCGCCGCACGAGGCGAGCGCGAGGGTGAACAGCAGGATGGGGCGGCGCGTCATCGGCGACGCGAGCGGGGCGTGCCTCGTCGCTCTACGCGCGCGACATGTAGGAGCCGGACTCCGTCTGCACCTTGATCTTCTCGCCGATGTTGATGAACAGCGGCACCTGGATCTCGGCGCCCGTCTCGAGCGTGGCCGGCTTCGTGCCGCCACCGGAAGCGGTGTCGCCGCGCAGGCCGGGCTCGGTGTGGGTGACCTCGAGCTCCACGGAGGCGGGGAGGTTGAGGCCCGACGGTGCGCCGTCGACGAAGAGCAGGTCGACCTCGTCGTTCGCCTTGATCCACTTGAGATCGTCGGCGATCGCAGCCTCGGCCACCGGCACCTGCTCGAACGACTCGCTGTCCATGAAGTGCGCGTCGGTGCCGTCGGCGTAGAGGTAGCTCACCTTGCGCGTCTCGGTGCGTACGGCGCGGAACTTCTCGCCGGCGCGGAAGGTCTTGTCGATCACGTTGCCGTCGCTGATGCGGCGCAGCTTCGTGCGCACGAACGCAGCGCCCTTGCCCGGCTTCACATGCTGGAACTCGACGATCTTGAAGATCGTGCCTTCCACATCGATGTGGTTGCCGTTCTTGAACTGATTGGTCGAGAGCACGAAAGAGCCTGCGGATGAGCGGTTTCAGGACTTCGCGACCGCGTCGCCGTGCGGCGCCTTGCGGTGCGAACTCCGGCAATCCTAGCCGCCCGGCCCACGGCGCCGGAGCGCCCCGCGCACGTCAGGACCGCGTCGCCGAGTGCTTGGCCGCCAGCGCTGCAGCGATCCGGCCGATGAGGTCGAGCGGGATGCCCTGCGCGTACTTGAAGTTCACCGAGTCCTTCTTGGCCCGGAACGGTGCCGCCTCGGCCTCGAGGTCGGCCGGCAGCTCGCCGACGGGGTAGAGACCCAGGTGCTGCTTCCAGCCGGCGTAGTGCAGGCCGTAACGGTCGCCGAACATGATCGCCGGCATGTCGTAGCGGTACTTCTCCTCGGCGTCCGGCACCGCCTGCAGCAGCACCGCGCGCACGTCGTCGAGCACGGCTCGCACCTCGGGCGTGGCGGCGGCGAAGTACTCATCGATCGTCGTCGGCTTGGTCGGCATGGGTCGTGCTCCCTCGGGTGGGTTCCAGCGTAGACCGGTCGCGTCGCCGAAACCCATCGCCGGCGCGAGATTGCGAATGTGCCAAGGGGTCCCGTCGGAACCGCTGAGAGAGTCCCCGGGGGACCGGCTGGCGCGGCGCCGCTCAGGCGACGTTCGGGAGCACGCGCGGTGCCGACTCGGCGGCCTGGCCGAGCGGGGCGACGGCGACGCGGTTGCGGCCGGCGCGCTTAGCCTCGTAGAGCGCAGCATCGGCGCGGGCCGAGAGGGCGTCGAAGTCGAAGCGGTCGCCTGCTGCGAGTGCGGCGACGCCGAACGAGCCGGTGAGGCCTCGACCGCCGATCTCGATCCCGGCGACGGCGGCGCGCAGGGTGGAGGCGAGCCGGGCGGCCGACGCCTCGCCGGCGGGCACGACGATGAGGAACTCGTCGCCACCGAGTCGGAAGGCCCACTCGAGGGCGCGCAGATGACGGCGGACAGCCGCGCCGACGGCGCGCAGCACGGCATCACCAGCCTCGTGGCCGTGTGTGTCGTTGATCTGCTTGAACTCGTCGACGTCGAAGGCGATGAGCGACACCTCGGCCGACTCGAAGGCCGTCTGCTGGGCGAGCTCGGCGAGGCGGTCTTGCAGCGCTCCGCGGGTGAGGAGGCGGGTGAGGGGGTCGACGACGGCGCGGACGCTGAAGTCGATCGTCGAGCGCCCGGCGGCACTGCTCATGAGGCCCAGGCCCGCGACGAGGAGCACCGGGGGCCCGAGGAGGCCGGGGTAGGCGGTCACGAGCTCGGGGCGGGCGAACGCCCCGCCGATGCTGAGCAGCGCAGCCGAGATGAACGAGGCGACGAGAATGCCGCGGCTCGGGAAGGTGGCGGCGACCCCGATCATCATCGGAGCGAACAGCACGAGCATGAAGGGCTCACCGGGCTGCACGATCAGCGCGCCGCCGAAGATGCCGAGCTGCACCGCGAGCCACGCGGCGCCGAGGACGAACTCGGGGCGGCGGATCACGCGGATCCGGCGCTCGACCACGTGGTAGGCGATGACGGGGAGGATCGCGGGCACCATCAGGTGCCAGCCCAGCCACGGGATGCTCGCGGCCAGCGCGAGCCCGATCATGCCGAGGGCGCCGTGGTGCGTATGGGCCATCGCGCGAGCCGACGAGCGGATGTGCTCGCGCTCGAACTCGCCGCGGACGAGCCAGTTCGCGCCGTCGAGGTCGAACGCCGCGGCGGGAGCGTCGATCGCCTCGGCGTGGATGTCGAGGCTGCCGGCGGGCGGGGGGAGCACCTGCAGGTCACTGGTCGCCGCGTCGGCGGCGGCCTCGGGCTCATCGGTCGGAGCGATCGCGACCGCACGGGTCTTGCCGGTGAACGACGATCCAACGACGCAGTCGCGGCCGCTGCGCTTGGCGTCGTACAGCGCGCCGTCGGCGGCGTTGACGAGGTCGGTGGCCGCAGAGCCGTCCAAGAGCGTTGCGGCGGCACCTGCCGACACGGTCACCGTGCGCTCACCGAGCGGCGCGGCGCTCACGCGCGCGCGCAGGCGCTCGGCCACCTCGACGGCGGTCTCGCGATCGGCGCCGGCCAGCACGATCACGAACTCCTCGCCGCCCGCGCGGTAGACGGGCGTGAGCGGCCCGAGCTCCTGACGCATCCGGCGGACGGCCCCGCAGAGCACGCGGTCGCCCTCGGCGTGCCCGAGATCGTCGTTGATCGCCTTGAAATGGTCGAGATCGAGCATGACCACGCCCACCTGCAGCGGCAGGTGGCGCGCCTGGCTCGTGAGCTCGGCGAGGCGCAGCTCCAGCGCGGTGCGATTCAGGGCCCCGGTGAGGGGATCGAGCATGGCGCTGTCACGCGACGCGATCTCAAGGCGCCGCACGCCGATCGCCGGCAGCGCAACACAGAGCAGCACGCCGACGGGGAGGAACACGATCGGTGGTGCGTCGGCGACGCGCGCGCCATCGATCGCGAACGCGGCGCCCACCATGAGGGCGGTCGTCCAACCGAGGAACCACGCGGCGGTGCGCGCGGGGAAGAGGAGGCAGACGGCGACGGCCGGCAGGATCAACAAGCCGAGTGCGTCGACCTGGTAGCGCTCGGCGACGGCCATCGCTCCCACGAGCATCGCTTGAGCCCAGAGCATGGACGCCAACAGCGGGCGCTCCGGACGGCTGCTCCGGCGGATCGCCGGGCCGACCGCCGCGAAGCCGGCGAGCAGCAAGCCGACGAAGACCAGGATCAGGGGGCCGTACGCGAACGTCGTCGCCACGAGCGTCGGCAGGAGCAGCGCAAGCGCCGCGTTCCGGGCTGCGCGCAGCCGCTCGGCGAGCGCGATGATGCGGCGGCGCTCGACGCTGCCGCTCCGCTTCGGGACGTGCGTGGGATCTGGCGAGTCGGCCATTGCGCTCATCATCGGATTTGGCGCCGTCGCGCTTCAGCGCGTTGCGTACGCCTGCCGCGATTCAGGCTGGTAACGGCCGGTCCGTGGACACATGGTCGAACGATCGCAAGCGTCACCCGGGATCAGTCGCGGCGCAGGAGCCGAGCGTCGCGGGGTGGCGCGGCCCCCGGAGCCGTCAGGTGCGTCCGAACTGCTTGGATTGGGAGCGATGCCCGACGCCTCCACGATCCCGGCCGCCGTCCTCTGGGACATGGATGGCACGCTCGTCGACACGGAGCCCTACTGGATCGCGGCCGAGTACGCGCTCGTCGAGGCCCACGGCGGCACCTGGAGCGACGCCCAAGCGCATGCGCTCGTGGGGAGCGATCTGCTGACCGCCGCGGCGATCATCCGCGAGCAGGGGCCGGTGGGCCTCGAGCCGGCGGCGATCGTGGAGGCGCTGCTCGCCGACGTGATCGTGCGCGTCGCCGAGCACACGCCGTACCGGCCCGGAGCGCTCGAGCTGCTCTCGGGACTCGGCGACGCCGGCGTGCCCTGCGCGCTCGTGACGATGTCGTGGACGTCGCTCGCGCACGCCATCGTCGAGCAGCTCCCTGCCGGGACGTTCGCGGCGGTGGTCACGGGCGACGAGGTGAGGTTCGGCAAGCCTCACCCCGAGCCGTACCTCCGCGCGGCCGAGCTGCTCGGCGTCGAGCCGCATGACTGCGTGGCGATCGAGGATTCACCGACCGGCCTCGCATCTGCCGAGGCCGCGGGCTGTCACGCGCTGGCCGTGCCACACGTTGCGACGATCGAACCCGCGCCCGGCCGGACGATCATCGACGACCTCAGCGCGATCGACGCCGCGTGGCTCGCAGCGTTCCTGCAGGAACGCCGAGCGGGCCTGCGGTTACACGGGCGCCGGCGGCGGCGGTGTGCTCCCCGCGGCCTTTGGATCGACCGCGCGAAGCTCTTCCGGGCTGTCGGACAGTGCCCCGCGCGCGGCGCGGAACCCGAGCACGAGCAGCGCGATCGAGAATGGGATCGTCCACGCGACGTACATGGCGTTGTAGACGTCGGGGTCGGTACGGATCGTGAGATCGCCCGGCGCGTGGAACTTGAACATCATCCCCGTCGCGACGAGTGAGATCAGCGGCCACCGGCCGATGAGCGCTTCCCCCAGCGCGCCGAGCACGAGCCCCGCGGTGAGGTAGTACGGCACGTTCCACGTGTCGAGGTAGCACCGCATGTAGAGGATGCCCGCCATGGCCAAGAGGGCCGCGCCGGCGAGGTAGGCCGATTCCTGCTTGGAGCGCGCTCGGTGGTCGGCGCGGAGCCCGGCGAACGATCGGCGCCCGGCGATCGCCGATCCGCGCGTGAGGCACCAGACGAGGCCGATCGCCGTGCCGACGCCGAGAATCAACGGGTGCGAGAGCTCGCCCGCCCACACCGGGCCGACCCGGGGCTGCGGCACCACCTGGAGCTGGAGCGTGTCGGAAGGGATCGGGGAGCCGAACCACCACCACACCTGGCCGACGTTGAAGATCGTGTTCTCGCCGAGCGCGGAAAGCACTTCGACGGACTGCTGGTGGTGGGCGAGCGGCGGGACGAAGAGCAGTGCGATGACCACCGCAGCGGCGGCCCCGGCCTTCGCGACGCGCTGCAGATCCGGGAGCAGCAGGCCGAGCACGGGGAGCGCGGCGACCAGGGGCCATGCCTTGCCGGCCGACATGCCGAGGAGCGCGCCTGCGAGCAGCGGCCGCTCGTTTGCGGCCGCGACGACCGCACCGAGCAGCAGCGCGACGGTGAGCACTTCCTCGGGGTGCCCGATGCGCAGCGCCCAGTAGGCGCCCGGCGAGCCGACGGCGACGACCACGGCCGTCCAGCCGGCGCCGCGCGGAGTGGCACCTGCGCGCAGGAGCGGGAGGCACGCCATCACCGCGAGTGCGAGCGCGGAGACCGACACCGCCGACAGCAATCGCCAGGTGGCGGGCTCGCTGAGCCCGATGAGGTCGGCGAGCATGATCAGCGGGAGCTGGAGCACCACGGCCCCCGGGTAACCGGGCAGCCCTTCGATGAAGCCCCCGATGCCGCCGGTCGCGTAGCCGTTGATCGCCGGGAGGTACTCGGCCTTGTAGTCGGGGGCGATGTACTCGCGCAGCGCCGCTGCTGCGAGGGCCGTCGCGAACACGATCACCAGCGGCTCGATGAACGCATCACCTGCCACGGTGCGCGTTCGACGGGTGAGGTGCACGCCGAGGCGCTGTCGTGCGGCGGTCATCCCGGCCATCGTAGAAGGCGCCGTCCCCGCAGCACCCCGGCCGCCGCCGCCACGCCGATTGCCGCAGCCCGCAGTACGCTGCCCCCTGCATGAGTCGCCGATCCGAGCAGCGCAGGGACGCGGTCTTCGCCGTCTACCAATCCGATCTCACGAGCCGTGAGCTTGCGGAGGTGCTCGACGCGAAGGCGACCGACTTCACCCGCTCCCTGGCCTACGCGACCGCCGACCGCTCCGAGGAGCTCGACGCGATCATCTCCCGCTACTCGGAGGGCTGGAGCATCGACCGGATCGCGCCCCTCGAGAAGGCCGTGCTCCGCGTGGCACTGCTCGAGATGCTGCATCCCGATGCTGCCCCGGCCGACGCTCCGATCGCCCCCGAGGGCGCGATCGACGAGGCCGTGGAGCTCGCGAAGGTGTACGCGGCCGGCAAGGCGCCGAGCTTCGTGAACGGCATCCTCTCCGCCGCACTGCGCGACTTGCGCGCCGGGACCCTCACGTGAGCGATTCGGACGAGCAGCAGCTCGGCACCGGCCACGCCGTCGACGCGCTCGAGCAGGCGGTCGACCGCCTCGAGGACTCCACGCTCTCGCTCGACGATGCCGCACGCCTGGCCACCGAGACGGCCGACGTGGCCGCCGAGGCCGCGCAGGCGCTCGAGGCCGCCGCTCGCCTCGCCGCGCGCGACGATCTCGCGCAGACGAGCCTCCTGTGACGGCCGCCGCCGACCTCTATCCCGACGAGCTGCGCCTGCTCGTCGACCGCGAGCTCGCCGAGCTGCGCTTCGGCGAGGAGCGCTCCACCGACGGCATCCGCGAGGCGATGCGCTACTCCGTACTCGCGGGCGGCAAGCGCGTGCGGCCGGTCCTCGCGCTCGCAACGGCCCGCGCCATCGGCATCGATCCCGCGCGCATCCTGCCCGTGGCGCTCGCCGTCGAGCTGATCCACACCTACTCGCTGATCCACGACGACCTCCCGGCGATGGATGACGACGATCTCCGTCGTGGCCGCCCCACGTGCCACAAGGCGTTCGGCGAAGACGTCGCGATCCTCGCGGGCGACGCGCTCTACGCGGAGGCGTTCGCGCTGCTGCTCGGCCACCAGACCGGCGAGCCCGCTGACGTGCTCGCCGCCAGCGCACGGCTCGCCACGGCCACCGGCGTCGACGGCATGGTCGGCGGCCAGTACCTCGACGTCAAGGACGCCATGCCGAACGGGGTGGAGGGGCTGCGGCTCCTGCATGCCCTGAAGACCGGCCGCCTGATCGGGGCGTCGGTCGAGTGCGTGCTCCTGGCGACCGGCGCGCCGGCGGAGCAGCTCGTCGCCTACCAGGCGTTCGCCGCCGAGCTCGGCGTGCTCTTCCAGGTGGTCGACGACATCCTCGACGTGACGCAGACCGCGGAGGAACTCGGCAAGCCCCAGGGCAGCGACGAGCGACACGGCAAGCGCACCTACGTGAGCGAGTTCGGCCTCGACGGTGCCCGAGACCTCGCGCGCGACGCCCACGCACACGCACGCGAACTGCTGGCAGCGGCCGCGCCGGCCGGCGACGAGCTCGCGCGCATCACCGACTACATCGCGACCCGCTCGAGCTGAGACGCCCGCGGCGGCGCGCTCGCCGCGGTCAGTTGATCCGGGCTTCGTGGAAGCCCATCGCGAACCGCTCGACGACGACGGCGAGTTTCACCTGGCTCGCGTCGAGATCGGCGAACACCGCGCCGAAGGTGAGTTCCTCCACCCGTGCGAGACGCACGCGGCCACGCACGCTGATCGGCGTGGCGTAGCGCCGGCCGTCCATCCGCTGCAGCAGCCGGCCGAGCGCCCGCGGCTTGGCGACGGGCAGCGGCGGTCCGTACGGGCGCAGGGTGAGCGCGCCGAGCGTCTCGCCACCGGGCAGCCGGGCTTCCCAGCGCTCGGTGCCGTCGGACCCGTCGTCGCGGGTGATCGCAGCGAGGTCCTTGGGGATGCCCCAGTTCGCACGGCCCGACACCACGCTGCGCGGCGACGTGACCCAGATCCGGTCGATCGTCGGGCCGAAGATCCCTCCCGAATGCGTGAACCTGGGCACGTAGAGGAGCTCCAGGTAGGGATCGACGCCAGACTGCTCATAGTCGACGAACGTGAACGCCCCGGGCGTGCGGAGCCTGTGCGCGGAGCCCTTCGGCGGGCAGGTGAAGAGGATCGCTCCGCGGCCCACGAGGTCCCACGGGGCGGGGGAGATCGGCACCTCGGAGAGAGCGGTCGGGCTCAGTGCATCGGTGCGCATGGTGGCAGCGTATCCGCGCTTCGCGTGGTCGCCACACGCGTTCGAACCGTAGGCCTGGTGATGCCTGTGCCATCCGACCAACCGGTGACCGGAGCGGTGTCTCCCTCCGTTGCGGGCGAAGGTGCGACAATGGGACATGCCGTGAGTCGCCTTCTGGATGCCATCGATCGCCCCCAGGACCTGCATGAGCTCTCCGAGGACCAGCTCCAGCAGGTCGCCCAGGAGGTGCGTGAGGTCATCATCGACACCGTCGGGGAGATCGGCGGCCACTTCGGCGCGAACCTCGGCACCTGCGAGCTTACGGTCGCCCTGCACTCGCTGCTCGACTCGCCGCGCGACAAGATCCTCTGGGATGTCGGCCACCAGGCCTACCCGCACAAGATCCTCACCGGCCGCCGCGATCAGCTCCCGACGATCCGCCAGTACGAGGGGCTGACCCCGTTCTGCTCGATCGACGAATCCGAGCACGACATCATGGGTGCCGGCCATGCCAGCACGTCGATCGGCTACGGCGTCGGCATCAAGGAGGCGATGCGTCTCAAGGGCGAGCCGGATGCGGGCAAGGTCGTGGCGGTGATCGGCGACGGCTCCATGACGGGCGGCGTGGCCTTCGAGGCGATCCACCAGGCGGGCGGCCTCGGCACTCCGATGGTCGTCGTCCTCAACGACAACGGCATGTCGATCTCGCCGAACGTCGGCGCGCTCTCCCGCAGCTTCAACCGCATGCGCCTGCACCGCGGAGCCTGGAAGCGCCGCGAGGAGATCGAGCACGCCCTCACCGAGC
>JAGIBJ010000100.1 GCA_017744415.1 Solirubrobacteraceae bacterium | reverse complement strand
GCGGCGGACGGGTCGCAGGCGCCCCGGCCGGCAGGCCGCCGACTGGCGCGGTGCGTCGTGCCACGGCGGCCCCGGCAGCCCGGCCGCCGCTACGCGACGGCGGGGTCGGACTTCGTGCTCGACCAGCGACCGCCGGTCTTGCGCGCGTCCACGGCGCCACGCTCCTCGAGCACCCACAGGAGCGCCCGCACCACCGACGGGTCGAACTGGGTGCCGCTGCAGCGCTCGAGCTCGGCGATCGCGACAGCCGGCTCCAAGGCGCGGCGGTACGCGCGATCGGTGGTCATCGCGTTGTAGGAGTCACAGGCCGTGATGATGCGGGCCGCGAGCGGGATCTCCTGGCGGGAGAGGCCGTCCGGGTAGCCGGTGCCGTCGTACCGCTCGTGGTGCGCGCGGACGATGCGGCCGGCATCGCCGAGCACGCCGCCGACGCGGTCAAGCATCTCCTGGCCGAGCTCAGGGTGGCGGCGTACGACGACCCACTCGTCCTCCGAGAGGCGGCCCGGCTTGTTGAGGATCTCGTTCGGGACGTGAAGCTTTCCGACGTCGTGCAGGAGCGCGCCGAACTCGAGATCGCGGAGCGAGCCAGGATCCAGACCGAGCCGGGCGCCGACCTCGAGCGCCAGCTCGACGACGCCCTGCGCATGCTCGCCGCCGGTGTACTCGTGGTCGTCCTCCATTACCTGCGCCATCAGCGCCGCGGTGCCGCGGTAGGCGGAGGAGAGCTCCATCGCCTGCGAGAGCCGGGCATCACGCTCGCGAGAGAACTCGGCGAACAGGAACACGACGGGCACCAGCGAGAAGGCCATCAGCGGCGCCACCGACAAGGCGTACGCACCGAGGAAGCCGATCGGGAGGAGCGCGAGATCGACGGTGGCGATCCAGAGCGTCGACAGCAGCGCCTGGCGGAACGAGAGGCGCAGCGCGATCGGACCATGCAGGACGGCGTAGAGGGCGTCGGCGACGACCTGACCGCCGAAGATCAGGAGGAACGTGCCGGCGGCCGCAACCTCGGCCTTCGGGACGCCGAGGAGCGTGAGCATCACGGCTGCGCCGACGGCGTGCCACGCGTCGCCGGCGGCCAACAGCGCCTGCCGGACCGGCTTGTGGCGATCAACGAAAAGGTTGGAGACGGCCGATCCGACGATCATCGACGCGGCGACCACCAGCGGCAGGAACGCGGGCGGCACCAGCAGCCACAGCGGTACCTGCGCGACCTGCATCGGCGTCGACCAGCCCTGGCCCACCTGGAAGTTCACCGACGAGGCGAGGCAGGCGACGATGAACACCGGCACGATCTGGCCCACCGGGCCCCAGGGCTCGGTCGGGGCGACGAGCAGCAGGACACCGACGACGGCGATCAGCGCCAGCGCGAAGCCGGCCTCGACGAGATCGAAACCACGCGTCGCGCCGGGCGCGAAATCACGTCGCCGGCGGTGATGCGCAGGGGGAATCGCACGCTGATCCATGCCACCTCGGCTATCGGCGGCCAGACTCAAACCTTTCCCCCATGAAATGGCGCGCTCGGACACGGTGACCGCCGATGCTCGCCCAAACCTCGCCGGTCGGGGGACACCCGGGCACCTCGGCGCCCTGGAACCTCCATCACACCACGGCCCGGTTTTGCGGCAAATCCAGCCATTTCTTCGCTGCATTCCGGGCCCAAGACGGAGTCGGCGGCGGAAAGTACCCAAATTGCGGCCCGACGACGAACCGCCAATCTCTGTGCGCAATGTCACTTTATGCAGAGGCGCTCAATCTGTTGGCACCCGCCACCACTTCATCCTCGAACCTGTTACGTTCGGCGCATGTCGAGTCCCGCCGACGCCGGCCGCCGCTACGGCGGACTCACCGCCGACGAACGTCGCGCCGCGCGCCGCGAACAGCTGATCGACGCCGGCCTCGAGCTCTTCGGCACCGTCGGCTTCGCGGGCACCTCCATCCGCGCGGTCCTCCGGGAGAGCGGGCTCGCCGAGCGCTACTTCTACGAGAGCTTCGACTCGCTCGAAGCACTGCTCGTCGCCGTCCACGAGCGGGTGCACGAGCAGCTCGTCACCGCCGTCCGCGCCGCCACCGATGCGGCCGGCGACGACGTGGTCGCACGCACCCGCGCCGGGCTCGAGGCATTCGTCGGGACCCTTTCGACCGACAACCGCCTCATCAAGCTCAAGCTCCAAGAACTCAGCGGCACCGCGGGCGAGGAGCTGCGCCGGTTTCGCCAGTACGCGTTCGCCCGCTACGCGCAGCTGCTCGTCGACTTCGGGCCGCTCGAGGCCGCCAAGGCGCGCGGCCTCGACCCGAGCGCGCTCGCGATCGGCGTACTCGCCGCCATCGAGGCACTCCTCGACAGCTGGGTGGCCGGCGAGCTCGCCACCGACCTCGACGGCTTGATCGACCACGCGGTCGTGATCGTCGCCGGCACCGTCGACCGGATCAGCGCACCATGACCGCATCAGGCCCGACCACGATCACGTTCCCGAGCGGCGACGCCGAGTGCGTCGGCGATCTCTGGCTCCCGGCGGGCACATCACCCGAGCAGCCTCTCCCCATCGTCATCCTCGGCCACGGCCTCGGTGCCACGCGGGGCATGGGTCTCGGCCGCTATGCCGAGCGTTTCGCGCAGGCCGGTATCGCTGCCCTCGCGTTCGACTACCGCCACTTCGGCGACAGTGGCGGAGAGCCGCGCCAGCTGCTTTCCATCCCGCGCCAGCGCGAGGATTGGCAGTCGGCCATCGCCTGGGCCCGGTCCCACGCGGCGATCGACCCCGGCCGCGTCGCGATCTGGGGCAGCTCCTTCGGCGGCGGGCACGTGCTCTGGGTCGCCGCGCGCGACCACTCGCTGGCTGCGGTGATCGCGCAGTGCCCGTTCACCGACGGACTCGCCTCATCGATGACGCTGGGCCCGAAGTCGACCGTGAAGGTGACCTCCGCCGCGATCGCCGACCAGCTCGGCGCGCTCCTCGGCCGCCCGCCGCGCACCGTCGCCCTCGCCGGCCCGGCCGGCAGCGCCGCGCTGATGACCGCCCCAGACGCGCTCCCCGGCTACGAGCGTTTGAACGAGGAGGGCGGGGACGCGACCGGCGAGGTGGCGGCGCGGATCGCCCTCACGCTGTCGCTCGACCGCCCTGGCCGCGGCGCCGGCCGTATCGAGAGCCCCACGCTCGCGATCGTCTGCGAACCCGACACCGTCGCCCCGGACCGCGCCACGCTCCGGCACCTGCAGCGCGCCGCCAACCCGGCGATCGAGGTGCGGCAGGTGCCATGGGGACACTTCGACATCTACTTCGGCGAGCCGTTCGAGCAGCTCGTCGCCGAGCAGACCCACTTCCTGCAGGTGCACCTCGGCCTCACGCCGGGCCCGGCACCGCTCGCCGCCGAGGAGGCCACGCCGTGACCGCCACCACCGATCGCCTCGAGGTGCCCGTCGGCGCCGGTGCGCCGCCGCTCGCGGGCCAGTCTGGCGCCGCGATGACCTTCCGCTGGATCACGAACCAGGTGCCAACGATCCTCGGCATCCACGAGCGACACGGCGACATCGCGTCGATCCGGTTCGCCAACGGCCGTGGCGGCGTGCTCACGCGCTCGCCCGACGACATCAAACAGCTCTTCACCGCCCCGCCCGAGCTCGTCCCGACGTCGACCGCCAACAGCCCCATCGGTCCGTTCGTCGGCGAGTCGTCGCTGCTTACGCTCAACGGGTCGCAGCATCTCCGCCATCGCAAGCTCTTGCTGCCTCCGTTCCACGGCGACCGCATGCGCGGCTACGCCGACGACATCGCCACCATCGCCAACACCGAGATCGACCGCTGGCAGGCCGGCGAGCTCCGCAAGCTCCAGCCGGGCATGCAGTCCGTCACCCTCGAGGTGATTCTGCGGATCGTGTTCGGCGTCGACGACGCCGCCCGCCACGAGGCCCTGCGCCGGGCGATCGTGCAGCTGCTGGGCCTCACCGAGCGGCCCGCCCTGCTCCTCCCGACGTTCATCGCGGCCGTCCGCTGGGGCAAGCTCATCGGACCGGTGAAGCGCTACGCAGCCCAGGTCGACGAACTCATCCACCGCGAGATCGAGCTGCGCCGCTCGGCCACCGACCTCGAGCAGCGCCACGACGTGCTCTCGATGCTCCTCACCGCACGCGACGAGGACGGGGAGCCGATGAGCGACCAGGAGCTCCGCGACGAGCTTGTGACGATCCTCTTCGCCGGCCACGAGACGACGGCCAGCGCGCTGGCCTGGAGCTTCGAACGGCTCGTTCGCACGCCGGCTGCGATGGACCTCGCCACCGAGGCCGCCCGCGGCAGCGATCCCGACGGAGTTCTCGACGCGGTGTTCCAGGAGACGCTCCGCAACCGCCCAGTGGTGCCCGTCACCGCGCGCCTGCTGAAGCGGCCGTTCACCCTCAGCGGCTACGAGCTGCCGAAGAACACCCTCACCGTGATCAGCATCCTCGGCGTGAACCACCACCCCGCGCGCTTCGACGACCCGCATCTCTTCAGGCCCGAGCGGTTCATCGGCGAGAAACCCGATGCCTACGCGTGGATCCCGTTCGGCGGCGGCGTGCGTCGCTGCATCGGCGCCGCCTTCGCGCAGCTCGAGGGCCGCATCGTGCTCCGCGAGGTGCTGCGCCGCGCCACGCTCGAAGCCGTGCACCCGGCCGACGAAGTGCGCAAGCGTCGCAACGTCACCACCGTCCCCGGCGGCGGAGCACTGGTGAGGCTCGCCCGCCTCACCGATTGACCAATCGTTGCGTGTGAGTGGTGGATCGTGCGTGCGATGGGCCTTCGGCGCGAAGCGACGAGCGCCCACGCTGGGCCGCCGATGAGACGCAGGTGTAGCCCTGCTACATCGAGGAACAGCGGTGGCTCAGCGTGCGTGCGAGGCGCCGCTCACACGTGACGATTTAGATCTCCCACTCGCCGGCCGTCAACACGGGCACCTCGGTGCCGTCGCTGCGGACGCCGGCGACGTCGACCTCGGGGGAGCCGAGCATGACGTCGATGTGGATCTGGGAGGTGTTGATCTTGTCGCGGTCGGCCTCGCCGACGGTGACGGCGTAGGCGGAGCCGAAGGCGATGTGGCTGGCGGCGTTCTCGTCGAGGAGGGTGTCGTAGAAGACGGTGCCGAGGGGGCCGATGCGGCCGGCGCCGTCGACCAGTGCGACTTCGCCGAGGCGGCCGGCGCCCTCGTCGCGCTTGAGGTATTCGCTGAGGACGTCGCCGTGCTCCTCGGAGGTGACCTCGGCAAGCCGCCCGTCTTCGAATCGCACCTGGAGGCCGGTGATGGTGGAGCCTCCGAGCACGAGCGGACGGGTCATGCGGGCGGTGCCGTGGGTGCGCGTGGGGTCGGGCGCGGTGAAGATCTCCTCGGAGGGGAGGTTCGGTGCGTGGTCGATGCCATCGACGGTGCGCATCTGCGCGGCGGTCCAGGTGCTGGTCGGCAGGAGGCCGACGACGAGGTCTGTGCCGGGGCCGCGGAAGTGCAGTGCGTCGAAAGCGATCGCGTTCATGCGTTCGGCGACGCTCGTGAGCTGGTCGAAGCGCTCGCGCCACCGGGCGACGGGATCCTCGTCGTCGAGGCGCAGCACGTGCCAGAGCTCGCTCCAGAGGCGCTCGACGGCGGCTTCACCGGAGAGGTCGGGGTAGACGAGTTCGGCCCACGGCTCGGTGGGGCACGGGATGGCGGTCCAGTTGGTGGTCTGATCGTTGACGACCTTCACGGCCTCCGGCACGAACGGCAGGGGGTCGCGCCCGATGCGGACAGGGTCGAGGTCGCTGAGCAGGCCGGGGGCCGACGGTCCGGTGAGGCCGATGCGCGCGCCGCGCAGCTCGCCGATCTCGAGGATGCGCTGGCCAATCCACGGCGGGACGTAGTCGAGGTAGTCCTCGTCGGCGTGGAGCACCCGCGCGCGCTTGAGATGCGGATCGAACCAGCTCACGTCGACGAATTTCGCGCCAGCGCGGTAGGCCTCGGCGGCGATCGCGCGGACGACCTCCTCCTTGCCGGGCTCGCAGCTCACGGCGACGACCTGTCCCGGCTGGACGTTGGCGCCGAACCGGACGGCGAGGGCGGCAAGACGCTCAAGGTCGGGACTCATCTGGCGGGGAAGATAGTAGGAGGAGCGGACCGCCGCCCGCTTCATCCCTCGCCTCGCCCGGTCGAGCCGTGCCCGGGAGTGACGCCGCGTGAGCGCCGGTCGAGCCGCCAGACTGGTGGCATGACCGCGCAGGGGGAACAGCAGCCGCAGCTGTGGCGTCCGCTCGTCGTGCGCGGGATCGCGGTGCATTTCGTAGCGCCGGCGATCTCGCTGATCGTTGGTCTGCTGCTCCTCGCGAGCGGCGGGATCGCGAGCGTGCTCGGGGCTTGGGTGCTCACGGCAGGGTTCCCGCTCGCGGTCGGCGCGTTCGTGAGCGATACGCGCGCACTCGCTGCACCGGCGGCCGTCTGGGCGTTGTGGCTGGTCGTGGTGCAGGCTGCGGGGTCCGGGTCGAGTCTCCCGCGGACGCCGTTCGTCCTGGCGCTCGTCCTGGCCGGCCTCGGGGCGGCTGCCGTGTGGCTGGCACAACGCGCGGTGCTGCCCGCGGTCGAAGGTGTCGAGGCGGAGCCGGTGCGTGAGGAGCTGCCCGATGTTGAAGCGCTGCTCTCGGTGCCCCAGGTGCCGCCGCTCATCGACGCCGCGACCGAGGTCGACGATGCCCTGGCCGACCTCCTCGACGAGCCCATCGACGAGGAGGCGCTGGAGGAGGCGCAGGCCCGCGCAGGCGTCCCGCTCGCCGCGTTGGAGGATGACTCCGCCGCAGACGACTCAGCACCCGAGGACGATGACTCTCAGGGTCAAGTCGAGGGTGAGGTCGGCCTCGATGAAGGCGGCCACGTGATCGAGTTCGAGGCGATCCGCGAGGACTAGCCGCCGGGCGTCGTCGCCTGGACGAGCGCCCGTTCGATCGCGTCACGCAGCTCGTGCTCCTGCGTGGAGTACTGCTGGATCTGCGTGCTGAGTTCCTGCGCACCGGCCGCGAGCTCGACCGGATCGCCGGCCTGCGCGAAGCGCGAGGCGAGCCGACCGAGCGACGTGGCCGTCTGCTCGTAGAGCTTCACGAGCGAGTCGTGGAGCGCGCGCACGTCGCCAGGAGGGGTCGCCGCCCGTAGCTGGGCGGCCGCGCCATTGATGCTCGTCGCGTAGGCCCGCGTGGACTCAGCAGCGGCAGCGGCCTTGCGGTAGTCGGAGCGGTCGGACAGCTCCGCGAGGCGATTCCCGGTCGCGGTGCTCACGCGGGCCACCTGCGCCGCGTAGGTCTGCGCTGCGTCGACGCGATCGTCGGTGTCGTCACCGCCGCCGAGCTTCGCCATCGCGATGCCGCCGACCACCAGGATGAGCAGCGAGGCCCCGATGGCCCGCACGAGCCTGGGGCTCACCGCACTTCCGAGCGCTGCGGGTCCGCGGGCTGCGGTCGCGCGGCACGTCGGCGCGGCGCCCGCACCAGCCCGGCCTTCGACGGCGCGAGCACGACCGAGCGGCGGCGGATCACCTCGTCGCGATCACCGACCGGCTCGAGGCGGCGCTCTGCGAGCAGCGCCGAGAGCACGATGCGCATCTCGAGCTGGGCGAAGCTCGCGCCGAGGCAGCGGCGCACGCCGCCACCGAAGGGGGTCCACGCGTAGGTGCCCGGGGCGTCGTCGCCGAGGAACCGCTCGGGCCGGAATGCCGACGGATCGGGGTAGAGATCGTGGCGACGATGGAGCGCCATCGTGGCGCCGGCGAGGAGGGTGCCGGGCTCGTGGCGGAAGCCGCCGATCTCGCACGCCTCGACGACCTCGCGCATGAAGAGCGGGAGCACCGGGCGCAGACGCAGCACCTCCTTCACGGTGGCGTCGATCAGCGCGTGGCGGCCATCGAGCGCCTCGGCGGCGAGGCGGTCCTGCAGCTCGGGGTGGCGGGCGATCCGCTCGACGGCCCACGAAAGCGCCGTGGCGGTGGTCTCGTGGCCCGCGACGAGCAGCGTGACGAGTTGGTCGCGCAGCACCTCGGTGGGGAGCAGTTGGCCGTCGGGGCCGGTGGCCTCGAGGAGCATCGAGAGCACGTCGCCGCGGTCGCCGCCCTCGTCACGCCGGCGACGGATCTCGGCGTCGAGCAGGTCGGCGAGGCGGGAACGCGAACGGGCGACGCCGCGAAGGAGGAGGTCGTCGGGCGCGGGACGTTTGCCGGTGGCAGCGGCCTTCACGCCGGCGGCAGCGAACAGGCTCCGGCGGGTGCCAGTGCGGAGGAGATCCTTGACCGCGTGACGCACGGCGTTGCGCGGCCGGTCGTCCTCGATGCCGAAGATCACGCGGATGATGATGTCGAGGGTGATCGCCTGCATCCGCGGCCACGCCTCGGTCGGCGCCTCCAGCGGCCAGCGGCTGACGCCAGCATCGGCGAGCTGCTGCATCGCACGCTCGTAGCCGCGCATGCGCTCGCCATGGAACGGCGGCAGCTGCAGGCGACGCATCGCCAGGTGCTCGTCGCCGTCGAGGAGCAGCAGCGAGGCGCTGCCGACCATCGGCGCGAGAATGTCGTTCGCGCGGCCCGCAGCGAGCACGTCGCCGGGCTGCGAGACGAGCTCCTTCACGAGCTCCGGGCTCGCGTGCATGATGATCGGGCTACCGAACATCCGCACGGAGAACACGTCCCCGTGCTGGCGCACCCCGGCATCGACGACGCGCTCGGGGTGCCGCAGCCAGGCGTAGGACTGCCGCAGGGGATGCCACGAAAGGCCGGGTGGAGCGGTGGCCGCCACCGGCGAATCGTACCGAGGAGCGGCCATCGGCCATGTCTTCGTTGCGGCCCGTCAGCAAGGCCGCGTGGGGAACGTCCGCTCGGGAGTTCCCCGGCGGGACCGCGGTGTTATCCGACGTGCACCAGTTCGGCGTCGAGGTCGGCGTCCTCGTCGTGCACGCGCAGGAGCACCGCGACGAACGAGAGCGCGATCAGCGCGGCGCCGATGTAGAAGGCGAGCTGCCAGCCTTCGACGAGCGCCTCGGCAACGCCGAGCTTCTGGGCCACGTCGGGCGTCTTACCGGCGGCGATCGCCTCCTGCACGTGCCCCTGGACGGCGCCGTCGGTCTTGTCGGTGGCGAGCGTCGCGAGGATCGCGAGGCCGAAGGCACCGCCGACCTGCTGGGTCGTGTTGAAGAGGCCGGAGGCCAGGCCGGCCTTGGACGCCTCCACCTTCGAGGTGGCGAGGAAGGTGAGCGGCACGAAGATGAAGCCCATGCCGACGGCCAGGAGGACCATCGGGATGAGGATGTTCGGGAAGTACGGGCTGTCGACGTCGAGCAGCACCGCGAAGCCGAGCATGCCGAGCAGGCCCATGCCGGTGCCGATCATCGCCGAGATCCGCACGCCCATCTTCGGCACGATCTGGCTGGCCGCGGTGGCGGTGAAGATGATCGAGGCCGAGAACGGCAGGAAGGCGACACCCGTCTTCAGCGCGTCGTACTGCAGCACCTGCTGCATGAAGAGCGACAGGAAGAAGAAGAACGGGAAGATCGCCGCGAACGCGAGCAGGCCGACGCTGTTGGCGGCCGCGACGCTGCGCGTCTGGAAGATGTTCAGCGGCACCAGCGGATCCTCGTGGCCGCGCTCGGCGAAGTAGAAGATCGCGAAGAGGACGACCGCGAGCGCGAGGAAGCCGAGGACGATGCCCGAGCCCCAGCCGTGCTCCTGCGTCTGCGTGATCGCGAACACGAGCGAGACGAGGCCGCCGGTGCCGGTGATCGCGCCCATGATGTCGTGCGAGGGCGCGTTCTCCGCGCGCGTATCGGCGATCTGGGTGAGCGCGAAGAAGATCACGAGCGCGCCGATCGGCACGTTCACGAGGAAGATCCACTCCCAGCTCGTCCACTCCACGAGTGCGCCGCCGAGGAGCAGGCCGAGGGCGGCACCGAGCCCGGCGATCGCGCCCCAGACGCTCATCGCCTTGGCCCGCTCCGGGCCCTCGAACTCGGTCGTGATGATCGCGAGCGCAGCGGGCGAGAGCAGTGCGCCGCCGAGGCCCTGGAGGGCGCGGAAGCCGACGAGCATCGCCTCGTTCTGCGCGAGGCCGTTCATGAGCGAGGCGAACGTGAAGATGGCGACGCCGGCGACGAAGATCTTCTTGCGGCCACTGATGTCGCCGAGACGGCCGCCGAGCAGGAGGAAGCCGCCGAAGGCGAGCGTATAGCCGTTCACGATCCACTGCAGGCCCGTGTCGGAGAGCTTGAGGTCGGTCTGGATCGCCGGCAGCGCGACGTTCACGATGGTGGCGTCGAGGATCACCATCAGCTGCCCGAGACAGACGATGCCGAGCACCAGCCAGCGGTTGTCGTGACTCGCAGTGCTCGTCGTGGGGGCAGCATCCGACGCGGTGCTCATGGCGCCGAACCTAGCAGGACGGTCCTGTCCACTCGTTGCGATTCCGGCCACACCCCCGGGCACGCGACGCAGCGCAGTGGCGCATGTACAGAGGGCGGCGGAGCCCACCGCGAGGCGGATTACGGATCACGACTCCGTAGTTCTCCGCAATCCGATTACTCTTCAGCGCGTGATCGACGACCTCATCGCGCACAACGGCGAATGGGCCCAGGACTTCGCCTACGGCGATCTGCCGACGGCCCCGGCCCGGCACCTCGCCGTGGTGGTCTGCATGGACTCGCGCATCGACGTGTTCGCCGCGCTCGGGCTGGACCTGGGCGAGGCGCACATCATTCGCAACGCCGGCGGGATCGTGACCGACGACGTGATCCGTTCGCTCGTGATCTCGCAGCGGTTCCTGAACACCACCGGGATCGTCGTGATCCAGCACACCCGTTGCGGCATGCAGACCTTCAGCGACGATCAGCTCGCCGATGCCCTCGACGAGGAGACCGGCCAGCGCCCGACCTGGAAGATCGGCTCCTTCAAGGACCTCGATCAGAGCGTGAAGAGCTCGGTGCGCACCATCCGCCACTCGCCGTTCATCCCGCACCGTGATCAGGTGTGGGGCTTCGTCTACGACGTCGAGACGGGCAAGCTGCGCCGCATCATCGGCCCCGACGACCAAGACCAGCCGCTGCGCGCCGCCTCCGCCGGGGAGTAGCGCCCCGCACCACACCGCGCTCTAGGCTCGCTCGCATGGCCTCCCTGGTGCAGCAGGTGCTCGTCCGCCCCGGTTCGACGGCGAAGCTCGCGCGCCGCGAGCCCGCCGACCTGCTCGGTCTGCCCGATGGCAAGCGTCGCGGGCGCGCCCGCGCGGAGAGGACGACGGCTCGCCTCGCCGAGCTCCAGGAGCTGCTCTGGGCCGAGGGCAAGCGGTCGCTACTGATCGTGCTGCAGGGCCTCGACGCTTCGGGCAAGGATGGCGCCACCCGCGGGCTGCTCACGGGCGTCAACCCGCAGGGCACCGAGGTGCACTCCTTCAAAGCGCCGACGAGCACGGAGCTGCGGCACGACTTCCTCTGGCGGATCCACCAGGTGGTGCCGCCGCGCGGCACGATCGGCGTGTTCAACCGCTCGCACTACGAGGACGTGGTCACGGTGCAGCAGCTCGGCCTCATCGACGCGCGCGAAGCCGAGCGCCGCTGCCGCGCAATCAACGAGTTCGAGCGCCACCTGGTCGATCAGGGCACGGTGATCCTCAAGTGCTTCCTGCACCTCTCCAAGGAGGAGCAGCGCCTGCGCCTTCAGGAGCGGGTCGACACGCCGGAGAAGCACTGGAAGATGGATCTGAACGACCTCGAGACGCGCAAGCACTTCGACGAGCTGAACCGCCTCTACGACAGAGCCATCTCCGCCACCTCGACGGAATACGCGCCCTGGTACGTGATCCCGGCCGATCGCAAGTGGGTGCGCGACGTGGTGCTCGGCGAGCTGGCCGTCGCCGCGCTCGAGCGCATCAACCCGAGGTTCCCGCCGCCCAACCCGGACTTCGCCGGGGTCGTCGTCGAATGAACCTCGAGCTCCGCCTGCCGCCGGTGCCGGGCGCCGGGATGCTGCGCCGCAGCGCGGAAGCCGCCTGGCGCACGACGCGCGACACCACCGTCACGCTGCTCGACTTCGCCAAGGCGGTGCCGAGCCTCGCGATCTCCCTCGAGCGCCTCGCCGATCTCCAGGACGAGCTCGCGGCGCTCGGCGGCCTCCAGGACGAGCTCGCCGCGCTCGGCAAGATGGACTTCCAGCTCGAGCGCCTCGCCGACCTGCAGGACGAGCTGGCGACGCTGGGCCGGCTCGAAGGGGCGCTCGCGCAGATCGCGCTGTTCGGCACGCCACTCGACAAGCTCACCGGGCCCGTCGAGGATCTCGCCAAGGCCGCACGCACGCTGCCCGAGCTGTCGGTCGCGGCGCAGTCGCTGCCGGAGCTCGTCGATCAGGTGCGGCAGGTCGAGATGATCGTCGCCCACATGGACGAGCGGCTCGACGACCTCATGCCGACCCTCGAGCGGATCGCGAAGTTCGGCGAATCGGTCGAGGACGACATCGACGAACTCAGCGATGCGCTGGAGCCGGTGGGCCGGCTCGCGAGCCGTCTGCCCGGCGGGCGCCGCCGCAAGAAGGACGCGTAGCGCCGCGCCCTCTCGGGCTTCGGCGCTGGGCGCTCGGTGTGTTAGGCGGTCAGCAGACCGGCGGCGGCGAACTGCTCGAGCAGGTCGTCGACGGAGCTGGCGAGCTCGGCTACGCCCTCGGTGGTGGACGCCTCGAGGGCCGCGCGGATCGCCGCGCGGTCACGGGTACCGTCGACCAGGAGCAGCAGCTCGCGCATCCGCGGATCGCCCACCGACACTTCGCGGTGGCGCAGCGACGTGAGCATCGACTGCCCGAGACGTAGCTGCGCGAGGGCGAGCGCGGAGAGATGCGGTTGATCGCCTGGTGCCATCGCGCCGGCGGGCGGAGACAGGCTCAGACGGACGAGCCCGGCAGCATCGAGCGTCGAGGCGGCCTGCCGGGCGGTATCGGCAAGCACGCCGGTGCGCTCGGTGATCTCCGCGATGCTCAGCCCGGCTGGGCCTGCGCCGCGGACCTGCGAGCCGACCGCGGTGAGATGGATCGGAAGCTCGGGCCAGTCGCCGGCGTGCTCGATCGTCACGTGCCACTCCGCGGCGGCCGGCCCAGCCGGGCGGCGAGCGCCGCCTCCGATCGGCTCCTTCGGCGCGGCACCGCGCACGAACAGCGAGGCGTGCGAGGCGGGGCCGAGCATGTCGTCGACCACCTGCTGCTGCAGCGCGGGGCTCGGCTTGCCGGCAAGGCCGACGATGCGGCGCACCTCGGCCTCGGCGAAGCGCTCGCGCCAGCGGTCGGCGGGGGTGAGCTCGCCGAGGTAGGCGAGGCCTTGTGCCGCGGCCTGCGTGGCCAGCTCGGAGACCGTGAGCGGCTCCCAGTGCTCGGCGAGCTCGTGGTGGAGCACGCGGTCGGCCGAGAGCTGAGCGAGGCGCTCGGCCTCGGATGTCGCGAGGGCGACGAAGTCGGGGCCGGCGGCGCCGTTGCGAGCCGCGGCGCGCAGCGCGGAGACGGCGGCGACGCGCGCGCCTTCAGCGTCGCCCGCCTCGATCTCGGCGGCGGCGGCGCGGCGACCGATCGACCGCGAGAAGAGCCGGCCCACGGCTCCCGGGATCGCGTCGTAGGAGAGCATCACGAGCCCACCGGGGCGGGCCACGCGCGCGGCTTCCGCCAGCACTGCGGCGCGCGCTTCGGCGTCGACGCGCGAGAGCACGTCGCTGGCGATCACGAAGTCGGCGGTGCCGTCGTCGGCCTGGGCCGCTGCGCCTTCGGTCAACGTGGCGCCGGTCAGGCCCGCTGCCTCGGCGACGGTGCGTGCCCGCTCGATCGCAGCGGCACTGGGGTCGACGCCGATGGCCGTGAGGGACGGATCAGCCGCAGCGATCGAGAGGAGGTTCGCGGCGTCGGCGCAGCCGAGCTCGACGACCGTGGCGCCCGCGACCTCGGGCGGGTCGACCCCGAGGATGGCGGCGATCGCCGCCATACGGCGCGGGTGGGCGAACGGCGCCGGGTGCGACGGCGCGAAGCCGGTCGACACGGGGTTGGTGACGGTCGACATGCTCAGGCCTCCTGCGTGGCGCCGGCGGGGACGAGCAGTCCGGAGCGGCAGATCGTGGTGAGGCACAGCTCGACGAGCTCGGCGGCATCGGTTCCGGCCGGGACGAGGTTCGACTCCTCGAGGAACTGCGCGAGGGCGGTGCGGTCGCGGGTGCCGTCGAGCAGCGGGATCAGCTCGCGCAGCGCGCCGTGCTCGACGGTGATGCTGCGGTGGCGCAACGAGGAGACCGACTCGTGCCCGGCGCGCACCTGGGCGCGCACCAGCGGCGAGGCAACGGGCAGCTCGCCCGGCGCGGCCGCGGCCGGCGGCCCGCCCACCGCGAGGGTGAGGAGCTTGCGCGCATCCAGGAGCGAGGCTCGCGCGAGGACTACGTCGGGATCAAGTCCGGTCTGCTCGGCGGCCTCGGCGATGGTGAGCCCGACGGCCTCGGCCTGCTGGACGGCGCCGATCACTGCGGCGCCCTCGGCATCGACACCCTCGGGCGCATCACCGCCGATCCAGCGCAGGTGCCAGTTTGCCGCCGGATAGCCGGTGGGGACCGTGGCGAGGCCACCGGGGGCGGGCGCCGGGGCGGTGCCCTTCACGAAGAGCGAGTCGTGGAACGGCGCACCGCTCAGGTCGTCGATCTGCTGCTGCTGGGCGGCCGGATCGGGACCGGCCGCGTCGGCGATCTGCTCGGCCACCTCGGGCGTGATCCACGTGCGCCAGCGGTCGGCCGGCAGGCACTCGCCCACGTAGCCGAGCCCGTGCGCACCGATCTGCGCGGCGAGCGCGCTCACCGAGAGCACGGCCCAGTTCTCGTTGAGCTCGTCGTGGAAGAGGCCGTAGGCGTCGCGGCCCTCGATGTAGCGGTGTTGCCGGGCGGCCACCTGCGCGTAGGGCGCGCCCGTGCTTGCCTGCCCCGCGCCGAGCGCGAGGCGCTCGACCATCGCGGCGTGCGCACCAGGGGCGTCGCCGGCGGCGATCTGCCGGCCACCGACGCGGCGACCGATCCAGCGCGACACGAACCGCGGAAGGGCGCCGGGCTCGGCGTTGTAGGAGAAGAAGAGGAGCGCGCCCTCGCCGGCGATGCGGGCGGCCTCAGCGATCACCTCGGCGCGGGTGTCGTCGTCGACCCACGAGAGGACGCCGTGGGCCATGACGTAGTCGGCCTGCCCGTCGTCGAGGGGTGTGCGGGTGTCCTGGACGAGCGTCACGTTCTGGAGCCCGGCCTGCTCGATGAGTTCCCGGCCGCTCGCGATGGCTTCGGCGCTCGGATCGACGCCGATCGCGGTGATGCCCGGGTAGGCGGCGGCGATCGCGATCAGGTTGGCCGCGCTGCCGCAGCCGAGGTCGACGACGGTGCCCGTCTCGAACGATGGCGGCGTGAGTCCGGCGAGCGCCGCGATGCTGGCCATGCGCACGGGCTGGCAGTCGCGGATCGGCTTCGACGGATACTCGACGAGGTCGTAGGCCGAGGCCTGGGCGGACGGTTGGGACATGCGGCGCACCGTATCTAGCTCGTGTGCGTCGTGCCACAGTCCGGGCCGGGTGGCGCCCGGCGCCGCCAAGCGCCGGGCCGCCGGTTCTGGCGCGCTCACGCGGTGGTCCGCCGGGGCGACCGGGCATACTGCCCCGGCTATCGCCTTCCAACCTGTCCCCACCCCATCGGCCACCGAGTCGCCCGAGGCCGGCCCGCCCGCGCTCCGCGTCACCGACCTCGTCAAGCAGTACCCCACCGGTACGCAGGCGCTCAAGGGCGTCTCCCTCGAGATCCCCGAGGGCAGCTTCTTCGGCCTGCTCGGCCCCAACGGTGCCGGCAAGTCGACGCTGATCCACTGCACCACAGGCCTCGCGATGCCGTCGTCCGGCTCGATCGAAGTGTTCGGCCACAACGCCGTCGAGCACTACACCGAGGCCCGCAAGGCCGTCGGCCTCGCGCCGCAGGACCTCAACATCGACCACTTCCTCACGCTCGAGGAGACGCTCGACTTCCACGGCGGCTACTTCGGCATGCGCAAGAAGGACCGCAAGGAGCGCATCGGCGAGCTGCTCGAGGCGTTCTCGCTCGCCGACAAGCGCCATGACCGCAGCCGCACGCTGAGCGGCGGCATGAAGCGCCGACTGATCCTCGCCCGCGCGCTGATGCACCGCCCGCGGTTCCTGATCCTCGACGAGCCCACCGCCGGCGTCGACGTGGAGCTGCGCCTCGAGCTGTGGCACTACGTGCAGCAGATCAACAAGGAGGGCACGACGATCCTCCTCACCACGCACTACCTCGAAGAGGCCGAGCAGCTTTGTGATCGGATCGCGTTCATCAACGGCGGCGAGATCGTCGCCGAGGGCACCACGCCCGAGCTGGCCGCGCACTACGGCGTCGACTCGCTCGAGGACGCGTACCTCGAGCTCGTGGGCCGCAAGGAGCTCTCGCGAGCGCACGTCGGATCGGATGTCGCATGAGTAGCACCACGGACCGCGGTGCCGGCGTGACGGATGCCGCCCGCAAGCCGGAACGCGGCCCCATCCTCGGCGAGGGTTGGGTGCGGTTCACCGCGCTGCTCAGCCGTGAGGTGAGCCGCTTCTGGAAGATCAAGCGCCAGACGCTCGGCGCACCGCTTCTGGAGACCTTCCTCTACATCAGCGTGTTCGGCGCGGCCCTCGGCTCGCGGATCAAGACGCTCCACGGCGTCGACTACGTCGTCTTCATCGTGCCGGGCCTGATCATGATGAGCTGGGCGATCAACGCGTTCAGCAACAACTCGTCATCGATCCTCCAGCAGAAGTTCCAGCGGGCGATCGACGATCAGCTCTCCTCCCCCGCGTCGCCCTTGGAGCTGATGATGGCGTTCTCGCTCGGCGGGTTCCTGCGGGGCATGACGATCTCGACGATCACGTTCCTCACGGCTTCGGTGCTGATCGACCTCCCCGTCGAGCATCCGCTCGTGCTGATCGTCGCGCTGATGCTCGTCGGCATGTTCTTCGCGCAGGTAGGCGTGCTCGTCGGCGTGCGAGCCGAGCAGTTCGACGACGTCTCGTTCGCGCAGACGTTCGTGATCACGCCGCTGATCTTCCTCGGCGGCGTGTTCTACAGCTCCGCGCTGCTGCCGGAGCCGTGGCAGACGCTCACCCACGTGAACCCCGTCTACTACATGATCAACCTCGTCCGGTACGGGTTCATCGGGTATACGGAGGCGTCGGTCGCGTTGTCGCTCGGCTTCCTCGCGCTGGCGGTCGGCGCATTGATGCTCGTCAACTTGCGGCTCTTCAAGCGCGGCTACAAGCTGCGCGCTTAGCGCGGACGCTGCACGCCTAGCGCGGACGCTGCACGCCTAGCGCGGACGCTGCACGCCTAGCGCGGACGCTGTACGCGTGTCGAGGCCGGGGGCTGCGCGGTTGATGCGGCGTCGCTCCGGGCAACGACACAGGGCAGCGAGGGCGGGACGGCGTCTCGTGGCTGGTTTGCGCCGCCGGCCAGCCGGCGCGGCCCCAAGCTCCAACATCCCCCCGCCCTCAGAGCCCGGGCATGTTGGAGCTTCCCGCGGCGGCGCACAAAGCTCCAACATCCCCCCGCCCTCAGAGCCCGGGCATGTTGGAGCTTCAGGCGCCCTGGGGGCGCAGCTCTTCGGACTCGTCCTGGGTGCGGCGGCGCAGCACGCCGGAGTCGTCGATCTCGTACGAACCCATGCGCGTGAGCACCGGCGAATAGACGTGGAGCGAGACGGCCGGCTCGTCGCCGGCGTGGCGGACGCGGTGGATGTCGTGGGCGGCGAACGCGAAATGCTGGCCGCGGCCGAGGCGGTGCTCGACGGGCGGACCGGCGACGGTGAGGCGGCTCTCGATCACCTCGCCGCGGAGCACGAGGCCTACGCCGCCAGAGCCATCGTGGTCGTGAAAGCCGGTGTCGTGGCCCGGGCTCCAGCAGATCAGCCAGGCGCTGAAGGCATCGCTGCGCGCGATCTCGCGGTAGGTGCGCTGGCGCGGATCGTGCCGCACGTGCGGGTGCCAAAGGTCGCCCTGCACGGCGAGCTGGTGCGCGATCGAGACCAACTCCGTGGCCGTGCACTCGCGACCGATCGGGCCGCTGGCGACCGGGCCGGTCGCGGCGTGATCGGGGCGGGCGGAAAGCGAGGCAAGAGGCATCGGTCAGGCTGCCTTTCCGAAGAGCAGTTCGGCGTTGGTGGTGGACTGCGCGAGCGGAATCGCCCCCGCAGGATTGCCCGCGATCACGGGACGGTCGCTGCCATGGACGAGCTGCTGCTCGCCGACGACGTGCGCGACCGCGCGCTGCACGGTGGGGTCGTACGAGGAGGTGTCGTAGAAGGTGAGAGGGTCGGCTGACGCGCGCGCGGCGGCGCCCGGAGCACCCCGCGCGGCAAGGCGCGACACCTGCAGCGGCGCGAGGCCCCCAAGCATCGCGAACAGCACCCGCAGCTCGGGGTGACGGCGGCGGCCGTGCGCGGCCCAGGTGAACCAAGCCCGCTGCATGCCCGCGACGTAGTCCGTGAGGCCCGGCCACCACCACGGCTCGGCGTTCCAGCGCACGTTGGCGCTGGTCGTCCAGCTCTCAGGGCCCGGCCCCGGGTGGATGAACAGCGGGGCGCCGGCGCGCGCGAGCACCTCGAGGAGCGGCCCGACCCGATCCAGGCACTCGGCCGACGCGAGCGCGCTGGAACCCAGGCAGAGACCGATGGCACCACCGTCGAGCTCGGCCTGCAGGAATGTGGCGGCCGCATCGCGGGCGGAGGCGAGCGGCACGACGGCCCAGCGATCGAACCTCGGCCCTGAGGCCTCGATCCCCTCGCGGTGGGCAGCGATCAACGCGTGCGCTTCGTCCTCCGGGAGCCACTCCAGGCCGAGAGCGAGCGAGGGCGCGACGATCGCGCCGTCCATACCGTCGAGATCGAGGAGCGCGAGGCGGCGGGCGGCATCGTCCGGACCATCCAGACGGCACGCGGGCTCGGCCGGGAGATGGAGGGTCCAGCCGGCAGCATCCTGGTCGAGGAACGGCGCCTGGCGACGCCGCGCGAGCGCCTCCCAGAGGTGCTCGCTCCACAGGTGCTGATGGGTGTCCACGCCGGGCACGGATCACAAACTATCAAAACACAACTGGTTTTATCTTGTTTGCGGACCCATCGACCTGACCGGGCCACCGGACGCCTTTCCTCGACACTGGGCCCCGACCATCGCGACGACGTGAAACTGGCCGGATTCCAGCGCCAACGCGCCCGCTCCCGCAACATTGACCGGGCCTGTTGCATCATGTTGCCGCCGTGTTCATCGATGTCGATCCCAGCCTTGGCTACCCCGCCCTCGCCGCGCTGGTGTTCGGCGAGTCGGCCGGGCTCCCGATTCCGGGCGAAACGGCACTGATCGTTTCTGGTGGCCTGGCAGCGGCGGGCCACCTCGCGCTCCCACTCGTGATCCTCGTCGCGGGCCTCGCCGCGACCACTGGCGACATGCTCGGCTACTGGATCGGGCGTCGCGGCGGCCGGAAGCTCCTGCTGCGCGACGGACGGTTCAGCGTGCACCGCCGCAACGCCGTCGCCCGCGCCGATCGCTACTTCGAGCGCTACGGCATCATCACCGTCTTCTTCGCCCGCTTCGTGCCGGGCGTGCGCGTGGTCGGTGCGCTCGCGGCGGGCGCGACCCACATGCGCTGGCGCAGCTTCGCGATCGCGAACGTCCTCGGATGCTTCACCTGGGCGACCGCCGTGGCGAGCTTCGCGTACCTCGCCGGTCCCGAGGGCACCATCGTGCTCGTCGTGCTCGGCCTCACCGCCGCTGCCGTCGGCTTCGCGCTCACCATGCTGAACGCGCGCCGCGAGGCGCAGGCGGAACCAGCGGCCGTCACCGTCGAGCCGCCTGCCCGCGAGCTCGCCTAGCCGCTACCGTTGGGCGCCGTGCGCCCGCCCGCCACACGCCTCGTCACCACCGGCGCGTTCCTCGCTACCAGCGCCACGCTGCTTGCGCTCTCGCCGCACGCGCTCATGGTGCTGCTGCCCGCGCTCGTGCTCGCGTGGATGGTGACGATCGGCTGGTTCACCGGCGAGCGCGCGATCGCCCTCGTGCGGCGCGTGATGCGTCGCCTTCGCCCGCGGCGCCCGTCGACGCTGCCAGGCCTCGTGCGACAGGCGCGCCGAGCGGCCGTCGTCGCCGGCCGGCTCCTCGCCGGCACCCTCGCGAGCCGGCCCCCGCCGACGCGCCTCGCGTCCGCGTAGTTCCGGTCGTCGTCCTCCGTGGGTGGCGGCCGTAGGCCCCATCCGCGAGGAAACTCATGACTGTCACTCCGCCGGCCCCGTCAGGGGCCGACGCCGCCGCGGCACCCGCCGCCGGCCCCGCCCGTGCGCGCACGCCGCGCACCCTCAAGCTGCTCCCCACCGTCTGGCGCTGGCACTTCTACGCCGGCCTGCTCTCGATCCCCGTGATCGTGCTGCTCTGCCTGTCGGGCATCGTCTACCTGTTCAAACCCCAGATCGATGCGCTCGCATACGGTCACCTGCGCGAGGTCGCCCCGCGCGCGGCCACGGTGAGCTACGCCCAGCAGCAGCGGGCAGTCGCCACCGCCTACCCGGGCTCGGCGATCACCCAGCTCGCGCCCGCGCCGGATGACGATCGCGCGACCGAGTTCGACCTGACCACCGCGCAGGGCGAATCGCGCCGCGTGTACGTCGACCCGTACACGGGCAGGATCACCGGCGCCCGCGACCCGTCGAACTCGCTCACCAGCCTCGCGCTCGACCTCCACGGGATGCTCCTCACGAACCGCTTCCTCGACGAGGGCGGCATGTGGGGCGATCGCATCATCGAGCTCGCCGCCTCGTGGAGCGTCGTGCTCGTGATCACCGGGGTGTACCTCTGGTGGCCGCGCGGGCGCAGGCGACGGCGCGACGCGTTCGTTCCCCGGCTGCGCAGCCGCTCCGAACGCACCCGGTGGCGCGACCTCCACGCGGTGACGGGCGTGCTCTTCTCGTTCGTCACGCTCTTCTTCCTCGTCACGGGGCTCGCCTGGGCCGGGATCTGGGGTGCGAAGGTGTGGACGCCCGCCGCAACGAAACTGGGCGCCTCGTACCCCGAGGGCACCTACGACGGCGCAAGCTCCGTGAAGGCCGCCGACCTCGTGAAGAACGGCAAGGCGGCATGGGCCGCCGGCGAGCTGCCGGTGCCGCCCTCCCAGACGGCGGCACGCGCGCCGTCCTCCGGCTCCGCCCCGGCGCCCTCTGCCGAGAACACGGGCGGCGGCGCGGCGGGCGGCGGCGGGAAACCCGGCCACGCCGGCCACGAGGGCCACCTCAGCGCCGGCGGCCTCAGAGACCTCTCCGCCGAGCGCCCCGACGTGCAAGTGAGGAGTGGTGGCGACGGCCACACCGGCCATACGCACGCCGACGAGATCACCTGGGATCCGACGAAGGGCGCGCCGATCGACGCGATCGTCGGCCGCGCCCAGCGCCTCGGGTTCAAGCCGGGCTACACCGTCTCCTACCCCGGCGACGAGCGCGGCTCCTACTCGGTGTTCCAGTTCCCCGACACCGACGTGCACCCCAACCAGTCGGCGACCGACGAGCAGGTCGCCTACCTCGACCAGTACACCGCGCTGCCGATTCGCCAGCACCACTTCTCGCAGTTCGGGCCGCTCGCCAAGGCCACGGACTTCGGCATCGCGCTCCACGAGGGCCGCGAGTGGGGGCTGCTCAGCCAGCTCTTCTCGCTGTTCGGCTCGCTCGCGCTGCTGCTCTCGTGCGCCACCGCGATCGTCATGTGGCGCAAACGCAAGCCGAAGGGCATCGGCGCCCCACGCAAGCAGCCGGATCGCCGGCTCGGCGCAGGCGTCGTGCTGATCACCCTCGCGCTCGGCGCGCTCCTCCCCGTCCTCGGAGCGAGCATCCTCGTGCTCCTGCTCCTCGACCAAATCGTGCGGCGAATCCCGTCGCTCGCCCGGGCGCTCGGCTCAGCCTGACCGCTGGGCCCCAGGTCGGCTCGGCTGCTCCCCGGCCGGGCCGACCCGCTCGTGGGCGCTCATGCTCGGGGAGCCTCAGAGGGCTGAGTCGGGGACCAGCACGAACGCCTCGGGGCGGCCGACGCGGCCGTCCTCCGGTCGCTGCCCCTTGCGCAGCTTCACGGCGCCGGCGTCGAACGGGCCACCACCATGTGCGGTGGCCCAACGCCCGACCTCGTCGGGGTCGAGCCCGGCGCCGGTGAGCGCGGCGGCGGCGAAGAGCTGCTGGCCCGGCAGGCGCGACGACGGCCCGAGCGTGCGGAGCGCGGCGACGAGCTCCTCGTCGGTCATCAGTCGGTGGTGGTGCTCGGCGTCATCTCGGGCGCGGCCACGATGCGCGCGACGAGCCGCGGAGCCACGGCCGCGAGCAGGCTCATGAGCCGCCAGGCCGGCGGCGCGTGGCGCTCGGGGCGGCGGGTGCGAATGAGGTGCTCGGCAGCATCGGCGACCATCTCGGGCTTGCCGACGAGCCACCGGGTCGTGCGCTTGGCGAGCAGCTCGCGCTGAGGGAAACCCTCCGTGGCGATGAACCCCGGGAGGATCGTGCCGACGTGCACCCCACCGGCGCCCTCCTCCGCCCGCAGCGCCTCGGCCCACCCGTTGAGCGCGAACTTCGACGCCGAGTACGCGCCGGCACCTGGCCGGGCGATCTTGCCGGAGACGCTGGAGACGAACAGGATCGACGACGGAGCCGCCGCGCGGACCGCCGGCAGCAGCGCTTCGGTGAGCCGCAGCTGCGCGTCGAAGTTGAGATCCATCGTCTGCCGCACGCCCGCGTAGCCAGCCTCGGCGAACGTGCCGCGGCCACCGATCCCGGCGTTGTTGACGAGCACGGAGAGTCGCCCGCCTGCGGCATCGACGGCGGCCAGCACGGCGGACGGCCCCTCGGGCGCGAGCAGATCGGCTTCCACCGCGACGGCGCCCGCGAGCTCTCCCGCGAGGGCCGCGAGGCGGTCGGCGCGGCGCGCGACGAGCAGCACGCGATAGCCGCGGTCGCTCAGGCGGCGGGCGATCGCCTCGCCGAGGCCGCTCGAGGCTCCGGTGACGACGGCGAGCGGCCGCGAATCGGAGGAGCCCACCTCGATGGGCGCATCGACGGGGACCGCGGTGGCGCTCATGTGGCGGTGAGGAGGCCGTGATCGATCGCGTAGCGCACGAGCTCGGCGCGGGTGCTGAGCCCAAGCTTCTGCTGCACGTGGGCGCGATGCGTCTCGACGGTGCGCACCGAGAGGTACAGCTCCGCCGCGATCTCGGCGTTCGTATGGCCGAGCGCGATCATCCGCAGCACCTCAACCTCACGCTCGGAAAGATCACCGGGGCGGCCGGCTTCCTCAGGCGGAGCGGCAGCGAGCTTCGCGCCGAGCGAGGGGGTGAGGTAGGTCTGCCCCTGCGAGGCCTTGCGGATCGCCTCCACCAGATCGGTGTCGGCGGCTTCCTTGAGCACGTAGGCCTTCGCGCCGGCACGCATCGCCCGGCGGGCGAACTCCGGGTCGTCCTGCATCGTGAGGACGACGGTGTTGGTGCCCGGGCTGCGCTCGGGCACGAGCGGCAGCGCCTGGAGCGAGGTGATCTCGCCCGGCATGTTGAGATCGAGAACGAGCACGTCAGGCTTGTGCCCGAGCACCGTGCGAAGCGCCGTTTCGGCGTCGCCGGCCTCCGCCACGACCTCGAGATCGGCCTCAGCGTCGAGCAACATGCGAAGGCCGCTGCGAACGACAGCGTGGTCATCGGCGAGCACAATGCGGACGGTCACGGGCTCTAGGGTAAGCGACGACGCCGATGCCGACCCCAGAAGCCCAGATCCGCCGCCTCGAGAACCTGCTCGAGGTCGGGCGTTCGCTCACCTCAGAGCTGAATCTCGACAGCCTCCTCGACACCATTCTCGAAACGGCCCGCGAGCTCACCGGCGCACGCTTCGCGGCGATCGGCGTGCTCGACGACCGGCGCCGTGCACTCGAGCAGTTCCTCACCAGCGGCATCCCCCCGGAGGCCCACGCCCGGATCGGCGATCTCCCGCGCGGTCGCGGCATCCTCGGCGTGCTGATCGACGATCCGCGGCCCCTGCAGCTGCACGACGTCTCGGACGATCCCCGCTCGTTCGGGTTCCCGGCCGGCCACCCGCCGATGCGGAGCTTCCTCGGTGCGCCGATCAGCATCCGCGGCGAGGCGTGGGGCAACCTCTACCTGACGGAGAAGGACACCGGCGAGGACTTCGACCACCGCGACCTCGAGACGGTTCAGGTCCTCGCGCAGTGGGCGGCCGTCGCGATCGAGAACGCGCGCCTCTTCGCCCAGGGCGAAGCGCAGCGCGACGACCTCGAGCGAGCGATGCGCGGGCTGGAGGCCACGGTCGACGTGGCCCTCGCCATCGGCGACGCGACCGACCTCGATCGGGTGCTCACCCTCATCGCGCGCCGTGCCCGCGGGCTCGTCGAGGCCGGCACGGTGGTGGTCGCGCTGCTCGATGACGGCCGGCTCCGCATCGCCGCGCGCGACGACGACGCGGTGCTGCGGGTGATCGAGTCGCCCGCCGATGGGATCGACGCGAACGGCCCGATCGCGGCGCTCGCGGTGCGCGGAGGCGACAGCGCGTTCTTCGGGAAGGACGACGGCATCGCCGACGAAGCGCGGGCGTTCGGGGTGCCGAGCGCGGCGACGGCGCTCGTCGTGCCGCTCCAGTTCCGCGGCGAGACGCTCGGCGTGCTCGTCGCCTTCGATCACCTCGGCGACCGGCCCGACTTCGCCGAGGACGATGCCCGCGCGGTGCGTTCGCTGGCGGCGAGCGCCGCAACGGCCGTGACGACCGCTCGCTCGGTCGAGGCCGGCCGGCTGCGGGCGACGATCTCCGCCGCAGAGGGCGAGCGCAAGCGCTGGGCGCGTGAGCTCCACGACGAGACGCTGCAGGGCCTCGGGGCGCTGAAGCTCGCACTCCGCGGCGCGCTGCGCGTATCCGACGACGACCGACGCACCGCGATGATCGAGGGCGTCGTCCAGCAACTCGACACCGAGATCGCGAGTCTGCGCGCGATCATCCGCGACCTCCGGCCAGCGGCCCTCGACGACCTCGGGCTGGAGGCGGCCCTGCGCACGCTCGGCGAGCGGACCCAGGAGCGCGCCGGACTCACCGTGGAGACCGACCTCGATCTCGGCGGCACCGTCCTCGACCCCGAGCTGGAGATCGCTGCCTACCGCGTGATCCAGGAGGCGCTCACGAACGTCGTCAAGCATGCCGGCGCGACGCGGGTACGGGTGACGGTGCGGATCGTCGGCGTCACGTTCACTGCTCGGGTGGTGGACGACGGCGCCGGACTCGGCGTTGAGGCCGCCCAGGGCGACGAGCGCTTCGGGATCACCGGGATGCGGGAGCGAGCGGAGCTCGTCGGAGGCACCGTCGCGGTGCGCTCGCAGCCGGGACGCACCGAGGTCGAGCTCGTGCTCCCGGCCCGGTAACGGACGCCTGCAGCCGGTCCCACGGTCGTTCCGCGAGTGCACTGCGGAGAACTCCGGATGCCGCGAGACGCCGGTTTTTGGACGATTCGCGCATGTCCGCGTCCGATCTCGTCCCAGTCCTCGGGCACGCGCGGGTCCTCAGCGAAGGACTCGGCGATGCGCGTCGGCGGGTGGTCGCCTGGGAGGGAGACGAGGCCGCCGGCGTGGCGGTGTTCGAGCCACTCTTCGGACCGCACGCCGAGGCCGTGATCGCGATCCGCCCAGGCGACAGCGACGCCCTCCTGCCGTACCTGCTCGACGAGTTGCTCGAACGTGTACAAGACGCGGGGCTCGTCGCCGTCCGCTTCGTGTTCGAGTCGCGCGAGCAGCGGCACATTGCCGAACGGCTCGTCGCCGTGCACTCCCACTGCGCGCTGCGTCGCGACTGGCTCGACATCCGACTTGAGCCTGCACCCGGGCGAACCGCGGCGCGAGCGGCGGCCTAGCCGCGTCACCATGGGGGCATGACCGATGCCCCGATCACCCTGCACCAGGCGCTGCTCGACGAGGTGCCGCCGCGAGCGCTCTACGGGCAGCTGCGGGTGCGCTCGGCGGCGTTCGTGGTCGAGCAGCAGTGCATCTACCTCGACCTCGACGGCCTCGATCTCGAGCCCGGCTGCGTGCTGTGGTGGCATGAACGCGGCGGCGAGGTGCTCTCGACCATCCGGGTGCTGCGGCGCGGCGAGGAGCGCGTGATCGGGCGCGTGGCGACGGCGCCGGCCGCCCGCGGGCTGGGGCTCGCCGGCCAGCTGATTCAGGCCGCGATCGATGCGGAGCCCGGGCGAGTGTTCCGGCTCGGCGGGCAAAAGCATCTCGCGCCCTGGTATTCGCGGTTCGGTTTCGAGCGCAGCGGCGATGACTACATGGAGGACGACATCCCCCACACGCCGATGGCCCGCCAACCCCTTCCGGCCACGTCCTAACTGCGTTCGCCGCCGAGGGGGTACCGGCGAACCCTGTTAGGACGCCAGTGGGCTGGTGTGACCTGTGCGGTACCTCACGGTTCCGAGGGTCCAGAAGCGGGACAGAGCGGTCGATCTGCCTCGTAGAGTCGAACGCTCCCCCAATGATCACCTCCCGCGCCACGACCGGTGAGCGCGGAGCTCGAGTAAGTCCCTCAGCGCGTCAGTGATCGGCGCGCAGTGGATGGGCCGCCCGCCACCTGGCAACCCCCGACCCCACTCGCAGCCGTGAACTCCATCTCGATCGCCTCCACCATCGCCATGGCCGTCGGCCTGGCCGCCGCCTTCCCCCAGATCGTCCGCATGCTGAGCAGCCGCTCCGCCAACGGTCAGAGCATCGTCGGCTGGGGCATGGGCCTCGTTGCGAACGGCGCGATGGCCTACGTGAATCTCGCCGGGTTCGGCGCCGTCCTCCTCGCCGCCAGTAACGCGCTCAGCGGCACGCTCTGCGTCGTCGCGATGCTGCTGATCGCCCGCTTCGGTCACGGTGCCGACGGCGCGGTCGAGGCGGCCGCGTCCGTCGAGTCGCAGGCCGCGCGGTCCGCCGACGCTGCCCGTGAGGCCCGTGCGGCCCGCGTCGCCGGCCGCACGCCCGCCGGTGTCATGATCGCCCTCATCCTGCTCGGACTCGGCTGGAGCGCGGCGACCGTCGCCGGGGCCGCGCTGCTCACGGAGTCGTCGACGGTGACGATGAGGCCCCGCCGTCAGGGCATCAGCGACTCGCTGATGAGC
>JAGIBJ010000099.1 GCA_017744415.1 Solirubrobacteraceae bacterium | reverse complement strand
GCATCGTAGGGAGCTGGGGCGCTGAAGGGGGTGGCCGTAGCCGGGCCGGCGAAGCCGCCCGAGTAGCCGCCGGTCGGCGGCGCACCCTGCATGCCGTGCACGGGCTGCGGCACGCCGATCCACGGGCCGGTCGGCGCCGGGGTGTGCTGGATCGGCGGCGGGATCACGGTCGCAAGGCGCATGTAGAGCTCGCCGTAGGCGAGGCCGGCGACCGGCGCGAACAGCGTGCTGATCACGAAGGTGCTGATCACGGTGGTCTCGAGCGGGGCCGTCTCGCTGCTGCCGCCGCCGATGAGGCGCGGCGCGAGCAGGTTGAAGACGAACGTGAAGAAGACGACGGCGAAGGTGGGGCCCATCGCTTGCTTGGTGAGCTCGGAGCTGGTCTTGAACGCGTCCGACACGCCGACGTTTCGGATCAGTAGCGCCGGCGCAGCGAGCGACCACTTGATGGCGACGTAGATGCCGGGAATCAGCAGGAAGATTGCGAAGAAGCCGATGCCGACGCCGTAGAGAATGGACAGCACGAAGAGCGCGCCGCCCCGCGCCAGCACTCCGCGGAGCAGATCGCCGGTCTCGGGCACGTCGCCCTTGGTCCACAGGCTGGAGACCAGCAGGGAGGATGCGCCCGTCGTCAGCTGCGTGGCGAACTGCATGAGGGCGAGGTACACGACGAACCCGTACACCCCGACGAGGTTCAGCGCGAGGATCGTCACGACGAGGCACGAGAGGTTGATCGCGAGCGAGACGGTGAGCACCGTGCCCGCGCGCTGCGCGTACGTCTGGAACGCGACGCGCATGATGTCCAAGCTGTTCAACGACTTCGTCATGAGGCTCCCAAGGGCTACGCATCGTGTCGTCGGCGCGCACGCGCTCGGCTTGAAGCAGGTATGACGATCCGGCCTCCCAGCTGGACGGGTGTCGGGCGATCGATGCCGCGCCGTCCGAGTGTTGCGTTGACGCCCCGCCAGCTGGACCGTGATGCGCCACACATACCGAGCAGTCGCACTGCGGCGGCCTTGCACGGGGTACTAGAGTTCCGCCGCGTTGCGCTGGCAGAAATGCCTGCCCGCGCGCCACAGCCCTAGCCCTGGGCACGCCCGACCAAGCAGTCCCGCGCGCCCGCGAACCCCCTACGGGACTTCATGGATCTTCTCGAGTACCAAGGCAAGCAGCTGTTCGGCAAGCACGGCCTCGCCGTCTCCGACGGCAAGGCGGTCACGACGGTGGAAGACGCCGTCGCCGCAGCGAACGAGATCGGTTACCCGGTCGTGGTCAAGGCGCAGGTCCTGATCGGCGGCCGCGGCAAGGCGGGCGGCGTGAAGCTCGCTGCCAACGAGGAGGAAGCGCGCGAGCACGCGACCAACATCCTCGGCCTCGACATCAAGGGTCACATCACCCGCACGATCTGGATCGAGCACGCGAGCGACATCGACACCGAGTACTACGCCTCGGTGCTCCTCGACCGCTCGGCGAAGAAGCCGCTCGTGATGTTCTCCATCGAGGGCGGCATCGAGATCGAGACCGTCGCGGAGGAGACTCCCGAGAAGCTCATCAAGTACCACGTCGATCCGCTCGTCGGCCTGACGAAGGAAGAGGCCATCAAGATCGCGACCGACGGCAAGGCTGCCGCCGACGTGATCGACGGTGTCGCCGACGCCCTCGTCGCCCTTTACGAGGTGTGGATCGAGGAGGACGCGAGCCTCGCCGAGATCAACCCGTTGATCATTACGCCCGACCGCCAGGTCAAGGCACTCGACGCGAAGGTCACGCTCGACGGCAACGCCGCCTTCCGTCACCCGGATCACGCCGACCTCGGCGACAAGGCCAACGCCGACCCGATCGAGGTCAAGGCGGCCGAGCAGGGCGTCGTCTACGTGAAGCTCGACGGCAACATCGGCATCCTCGGCAACGGCGCGGGCCTCGTGATGAGCACCCTCGACGTCGTCGCCCAGCACGGCGGCGAGCCGGCCAACTTCCTGGATGCTGGCGGCGGCTCGGATGCCGCCAAGGTGAAGCAGGCGGTCGAGCTGATCCTGAGCAACGACTCGGTCACGGCCGTCCTGTTCAACATCTTCGGCGGCATCACGCGTTGCGACGAGGTCGCCAACGGCCTGATCGCCGCATTCGGCGACCTCAAGCCGACCGTGCCGTTCGTCGTGCGCCTTGATGGCACCAACGACGTTCTCGGTCGCGAGATCCTCGAGAAGGCGGCCCTGCCGAACGTGCACGCCGCGAAGACGATGGACGAGGCCGCTGAGCAGGTCGTCGCCCTCGCGAAGGGAAACTAGGCATGTCGATCCTCATCAACAGCGACACGCGCCTCGCCGTCGCCGGCATCACCGGCCGCGAGGGCTCGTTCCACACGCTGAACAACCGCGCGTACGGCACGAACGTCGTCGGCGGGATCAACCCGAAGAAGGCCGGCGAGAACGTCGAGGGCATCCCCGTCTTCGCGAACTGGGCCGACTGCGTCGCTGAGACGCAGGCCAACACGGCGATGATCTTCGTCCCGCCGCCGTTCGCGGCTGCATCGGCCCTCGAGGCTGCTGCTGCTGGCGTCGCGGTGGTCATCATCATCACCGAGGGCATCCCGGCGCACGACGAGCTCAAGCTCTACAACCAGGTCAAGCGCGACTACCCCGGCACGACGATCATCGGGCCGAACTGCCCGGGCATCCTGTCGCCGGGCGAGGCGAACGTCGGCATCATCCCGGCGTCGTTCTTCAAGCCGGGCAACGTCGGCGTGGTCTCCCGCTCCGGCACGCTCACCTACCAGATCGGGAACGAGCTGGCCCAGAAGGGCTTCGGCAACTCGAGCATCGTCGGCATCGGTGGCGACCCGGTTCCGGGTTCGTCGTTCATCGACATCATCGAGCTGTTCGAGAACGATCCGCAGACCGAGCTCATCGTGATGAGCGGCGAGATCGGTGGCTCCGCTGAGGAGGAAGCCGCTGAGTACGTGAAGAACCACGTCACCAAGCCGGTCGTCGCCTACATCGCGGGCTTCACCGCTCCCGAGGGCAAGCAGATGGGCCACGCCGGCGCCATCGTCTCCGGCTCCGCAGGCACCGCCAAGGCGAAGGCCGAGGCCCTCGAGGCCGCTGGCATCCGCGTCGGCCGCACGCCCACGCAGACCGCCGAGATCGCCATGGAGATCCTCGGCGCACCGGTCGCCTAGCGATCACCCACCCTGCCGGCCGGAGCGCACCCCACGCTCCGGCCGACTGGCCGCCCCGTCGGCCCCGTGAAAGGGCCGCCGCGCAGCAGCGCGGCGGCCCTTTTCCACGTCGAGGTCGCCCGGGGGCGCTACGCGGCGCGCTGCGTGTCGAACTTGCTCGGCGGCAGGTTGCCCGGTCCGGGCTTGCCGGCGAGCACCTCGGGCGGCGGCGTGTAGTCGCCGCGGGTGACCTGCGCGATGAGGGCGTCGCCGACCTTGTCGGGCAGCGAGGAGAGGATGCGCACCGCCTGGTTCTCGACGCCCTGCAGGTAGCGGGTGCGGGGACGCCGCACGGTCGCGGCATGCACGACGAGGGCTGCGGCGGCCAGCGGAGACTTGCCGCCGCCGTGGATCGCGTCCTCGCCCGCGACGATCGCGCCGACGGCCAGCTCGCCGTAGCGGTCGTGGAGCTCCGGCGGGTAGACGCGGCCCATGAGCTCGCGGCCCTCCTTGAGGCTCTTGTCGAAGATGTCGGTCGCGATCATGCCGGGGGAGACGCTGGTCACCGTCACGCCGCCGGGAGCGCCCTCACGCCGAAGCGTGTCGGTGAGTGCCTGCATCGCGAACTTGGAGACCGAGTAGGGGCCGAGCATCGGGAAGGCGATCGAGCCCGAGGGCGAATTGACGTTCACGATCCGGCCCTTCGCGCGGAACAGCGCCGGGAGCGAGGCGCGCGTGACCGCGATCGTGCCGAGCACGTTGACGCCGATCACATCCTCCCAACGCTCCATCGGGACGACCTCGACCGGACCGAGGCCAGCGACGCCCGCGTTGTTCACGAGCAGCGCGAGGCCGTCGTCTTCACGCGAGAGGCGCTCAGCCAGCGCCTCGAGGTGCTCCTGGTTGGTGACGTCGAGGAAGAACGGCTCGATGCGATCGTGCGCGCGATCGAGCGACTCGGCATCCTCGGGGCGGCGCACGCCGGCGATCACGCGGTAGCCGCGGCTCGCCAGCAGGATCGCCGTCGCACGGCCGATGCCGCTCGACGTGCCCGTGACGACCGCGAGGCCAGGCGCGACCCGCCCGCCACTCGCGACCACCCGCAGGGCTCGGGCGAGGCGCCTCATCGCGGCGCCACCTTGTCGATCATGTCGACGACCATCTTCGACGAGCCCTCGGGCTTGCCGTTGTTCTGGCGCTCGGCGGCAGTGATCGAGTCGACGTGCTCGTAGCCCTCGTTCATCACGAACGGATCGGGCGAACCGAGCCGCGCCTTGTTGGCGACACCACTCTTGCCCAGCGACTCCATCCGCGGCTTCTTGGCCGTGGGGTGCTGGTAGGTGAACCCGGCGAGGTCGCCACCGCGATCGCCGCCATACCAGGAGGTGAGATCGGTGAGGATCCGCATCGGCATGTACGGCTCGGTGAAGTTCGTCGGGCCCTCGTGGAGGATGCGCGCGATGTCGTTCGCGTCGCTCACCTCGGTCGAGGGCGTCGTGAGCTTGTAGCCGGGCTGGCCCGGGCCACCGACCTGGTCGTAGTTCTTCCAGCCCAGCAGCGGCGTCTTGCCGTTCGGCTTCACCGGCATGTACATCTGGTTGGCTTGGAACGCCCAGTCGACGACCGGGATCTGGCCCATCTGCTTCGGCAGGAGGTTGCGGCGGATCGGGGCGCCGTCGAAGAAGCCGAAGCTCGAGCGCACCGCGCTGAACGGCGCGCCGTTGTCGTCGAGCAGCTGCCCGACGAGGCCCATGTTCGTGTAGCGGTACTGGCGAATCGAGTCCTTCGTGAACATCAGCGAGTTGATGCTCGAGCTGCCCATGAAGTGGAAGTAGTCGTACGTCGTCTTGGAATACGGAATGCCCTTGAGCAGCGCCGTCGCCTCGCCGTTCGGATCCCGCGAGGCGCCGATGCCGGCGGCCTCGAGGAACACCGACGAGCGCGGGTCGGCGCCGCCGAGGTCGGCGCGGGCCGGGAGCAGGCCCGCCTTGATCGCCGCGTTGCCGGCCTGGCGCGCGGCGCCGTAGTTGCCGAGGAACACCGCACCGATCAGGCCCTTGAGCCACGGCGTGTCGTTCGTGGGATCGAGGTCGAGGGTCGACTCGAACCCGACGAAGCCCGCGCACTGGCGGTAGCCGGCGTCATCGGTCGTCGCCTTGTTGCCGTCGAAGTCCCACCCGGCGAAGATCTGGGTGATCGGCCCGCCGAGCGAGTGGCCGCCGCACAGCACGTGCGATTCGCGCCACGGCTGGCTCGGGAGCTCCTCGGTGAGCACCGAGTAGTAGTCCCTCACCGTCTGCGCCATGCCGATGTCGCGCAGCACGCGGTTGTAGCGGTCGAACCCGGCGAACGTCTTACCGGCGACGCTCTTGCCGTGCCAGTAGTAGCCGAGCACGTCGGAGAGATCGCCGCTTTGCTCGTAGGCGTTCACGCCGGTGAGGTCTTCGAGGCAGTTCGCACGGCGATCCAGGCCCCACACCTCCACGTGGCGGCCCTCGCGGGCAGCGGCGCGGACGACGTTGCGGGCGAGCACGTCGAAGGCCATCGCGCCCTCGAGGATGCCGGGCATCAGGACGGCGACGGCGTCGGCGTCCATCGAGCTGGTGGGTCCGTCGGCGGAGCGCCAGCGCACGTACTGCAGCCAGTCGCAGGCCGCGGGGTGGGCGGCGGTGTTTGCCGGCAGCGGCACCTTGATCTTCACGAGACTGGGGAGCACGTCGGCCTGCGGTGAGGCTGAGGTGAACGGCTCCTCGACGCGTTCGGCCGCGAGGGCCGAGGCGGGCGTCAGGAGCGAGGCGGCGACGAGCAGGGACGTGCGAACGAGCCTGCTGCGTCGGCGCACTCGGGACAGGAGAGCGCTGGGGACGGGACGCATGGCGGTAAGCAACGTTTCCAGATTTTCGACGTCGTTGTGGTACTTCTGGATTCCCATTCCGTCTCCGATGCACGAAATTCCGGCTGCGCGGTAGTGAGTGTTACCGCGGCATTGGTATTCGAGATTCCTCTGTGACAACCTCACGGAGTCCGTCCCGCCACCACGTCTGTCCCCTGGCGTCGAGGAAAACCCTGCAAATGTCCCGAATTGTCCCTAGCTCGCCGGTCGAGCGCACCGCCCGCATCGGCACCACGCTGCGCGCCCGGGTGGCACTCCTGCTCACGACGCTGCTCGCCGTCTTGGTCATGCCGTCAACTAGCCAGGCGGAGGTCGTCCTCTACCCGCCGGCCGACTCTTGGTACACCGCTCCGGCCGATATCGCGACGCTCGCTCCGGGCACCGTGATCCGCTCGCGCAGCGTCACCCTGCGCACCGCGCCGACGGTGAAGATGCCGTTCACGGCGTACCAGGTGCTCTACCGCACGACGAACCGCGCCGGGCAGCCGATCGCCACGGCCGCCTCGATCATCCTGCCGAACAACAAGCGGTTCGCGGCGGATCCGAAGCTCGTCAGCTACCAGACGGCATATGACGGACTCTCGCCGAACTGCCAGCCGAGTTACACCCTGCGCCGCGGCTCCGTGGCCCTGCAGGGCGCCGAGACGCTGCTCATGACGACGATCCTCAACCGCGGCTGGACCATCGTGACCGCCGACTACGAGGGCCCCGACAACAACTGGGGCGTCGCCGAGACCACCGCCAAGGGCGTGCTCGACGGCATCCGCGCGGCCGAGTCGTTCCAGCCCGCCGGCCTCGTGAAGGGCAAGGACACCCCAGTCGGCATGGTCGGCTACTCCGGCGGCGGCAACGCCACCGGCTGGGCGAACGAGTGGGCGACGAGTTACGCGCCCGAGCTCAACCTCGTCGGGGCGGCCTACGGCGGCGTCGGCACCCGTCTGCAGCGCGTCGTCTCCGCTCTCAACGGCCAGCTCTTCGCCGGCATCGCGTTCGCGGGCATCTTCGGTGTCACCTCCGGCTACCCCGAGGTCGACATGAAGCAGTACCTCAACAAGCAGGGCCTGCAGGTGATGAAGGAGCTGCGCAGCCCGCACTACAGCTGCATCACCGACTTCGTCTTCAAGTACGCGTTCCAGAAGTTCCGCGACCTCGTGAAGGGCGATGCGCGCGACCTGCTCACCCGCCCGCAGTTCCTGCAGATCGCGGCCGACAACACGCTCGGGCGGTTCCCGACGAAGGCGCCGATCTACTGGTACCAGACGTACTTCGATCAGATGAACGGGTACTGGCACGCGCGCGAGGTGGCCAACAAGTACTGCGCCGAGGGCCAGCAGGTCTACTTCGAGACGAGCTACAAGGAGGAGCACGCCATGCAGGCGTTCTCCCGACCGCAGCGCGCCTACGACTGGCTCTCGCAGCGCTTCGGCGAGCGCCCGATGAAGACGAACTGCGACGTCATCAAGTAGCGCTCCGCGCGCTTGCGTGACGTGACCCGAGGGGGCGGTGGGCCGGTGGGCCTGCCGCCCCCTCGCGCGTTGAAGGGGGCGTCAAGGGCTGGGGTGGTGCGAGCCGGCGCGCCGGCTCATGGGCCGGGCGGCGCCTGCCGGTGCGCGGCGCAGAACTGGGCCGCGGGGTCGCTGGCCGCGAGCGTGTTGGCCCGCTCGCGGGCGCGGTTCCAGCCGGCGATGCTGCGGTCGCTCGTGATCAGCCAGCTCAGCGGGCACGCCCTGCGGCGCGCGTCGAGTCGCATGAGGGCCGGGGCGGCATCGGCGCTGAGGTCGTAGGTGTACTGCTCGTCCATGCTGCCGGTGCGGATGGCGCGATCGACGTTGGTGTCGGCGATGCGGCGGTCGGGATCGGCGACGACGAAGCCGACGAGCAGGCACGCCGTGAGCGCGACGATCGCCCGCGGGAGCAATGTGCCCCGATGGACCGCGCCGGCCGCGAGCACCAGCGCGAAGGTGCCGGCGAACCAGAGCAGCGCGAGGTGCGTCTGGAGGCGCAGGCGTGTGGCGCCGTAGGCCGACTCGTAGAGCGAGAGGCGGTGCCAGGCGGAGGCGACGATCACCAGCGTGAGGAGGCAGAGCGCGGCGCAGAGCAGGCGGACGAGCCGGTCGGTGGCCGGGCCGCGTGCGCCGACGGTGGCGAGCACGGCGAGCGTGAGCGCGGCGACCGCGGTGAGCTGGCCGAACCCGCGGCGGGCGTACTCCGCGTAGGTGAGGCCGGCCTGGCGCATCACGTAGTCGTCGTCGCCGAAGAGGACGCGGAGCTGGAGCGCGACGAAGAGCGCGAAGAGGCCGACGAGCGAGGCGAGGGCGATGCCCCACTCCACGCGGGTGAGGATCCGGCCGGGCGTGGCCGCTGCGGCAGCGGGCTCCGCGCGCTCACGGCGGGCGGCGGCGCGCAGCGCGAGCACGAGGATCGTGACCGCCACCGCGACGCTCAGCCGCAGCTCCATGCCGGTGGGCCAGAGCGCATCGAACCGGCTGAGGTCGTCGACGAGCGCCGAGAACGTGGCATCGGCCGAGGCGAAGAGCGCGCCGAAGACGAGGACGAGTGGGGCGGCGATGAGCAGACCGCGGGCCACCGGGCCGATCGCCCCGAGCCGGCGGCGCACCGCGGCCGTCCTCGCGGCGATGAGCAGCGTCGCCGACGCCGGCAGCAGCTCCGCGACCCACCACCAGGCGGCGCGCCCGATCTCGCGCCAGCTGCTCGCGGCGGGCAGGCCGATCGCCGCGAGCAGCACGGCGCCGAGCAGGGCCCAGTTCACCACCCAGTCGGCCGCGCGGTAGGCGGGCGTGAGGGCGAGGATGCCGGCGGCGGTGAGGCAGAACGTGCGCCACCGCCCCTCGGCGAGCCGCCATCCGGCGACGGTGAGGACCGCGACCGCGGTGAGCGCCATGCCGAGCCCGAGCTCGTGGAAGGGAAGCGAGGCGCCAGCGATCGCACCGACGAGGCAGGCGGCAGCGACGAACCGGCCGGGCTCGGGGTCGACGGGCTTCACGCGTGGCGCGGGCGGAACAAAGCGCGGAGGAGCGTCGCCCGCAAGGGGCGTTGCCGAAGGCGTCGTCATCTGGCGTCCTTAACGGATGGGGAGTTCGACGACGAACCGTGAGCCGATCGGCTCGTTCGTCGCCCGGATGGATCCGCCGTGGGCATCGACGATGCTGCGGGCGATGGCGAGACCGAGCCCGGTGCCGCCGTCGGCGGCCGTACGGGATCGGTCGGTGCGGAAGAAACGTTCGAACACGCGCTCGAGGTCGGCAGCGGGAATGCCCGGCCCCTGATCGCTCACCGAGAGCTCGGCGTGGCCGCCGTGGCTGTGGCCGGCGTGGGCGAGGCGGCGCGCGCGGATCGTCACGCGCCCACCGCTCGGCGAGTGGCGCACCGCGTTGTCGACGAGGTTGGCGAGCACCTGGTGGAGGCGATCGCTATCGCCGGTGAGTCGAAGGTCGGCGGGCTCTGCCTCCCAGCGCACGTCGACGGGCTGGGCGGCGTGGAGTCGCCCCTCCTCGGCCACCTGCTCGAGCAGGGGCGCGGCGGCGAATGCGCTCGGCCGCAGCGGGACGGCGCCGGAGTCCAGCCGCGAGAGATCCAGGAGCTGCTCGACGAGCCGGCCGAGCCGCTCGGTCTGCGCGTGGGCGGTGCGGAGGGTCTGCTCGTCGGGCTCGGCGACGCCGTCGATCAGGTTCTCGAGGAGCACCTGCAGCGCCCCGATCGGCGTGCGGAGCTCGTGGGAGACGTTGGCGACGAGGTCGCGCCGCTGGCGGTCGACCGTTGCCAGCTCAGCGGCCATCGTGTTGAAGGAACGCGCGAGCTCGCCGACCTCGTCCCGGGAGGTGGCGTGCACGCGGCGGCCATAGTCGCCGCGTGCCATCGCGCGGCTCGCGGCAGCCATCTCGCGCAGCGGCGAAGTCATGCCCCGGGCGAGGAGCTGGGCGACGAGCACGCCCATCGCGACCGCAGCGACAAGTCGCCACTCGAGCGCGAGGCCGGCACGGCGGCCGACGACGAGCACTCCGACCGTGCCGACCACGGTCGCCACGATCACGATGCCGAGCTTGAGCTTCAGCGAGCGGATGGCGTCGAGCGGCCGCACGCTCAGGCCTCCAGCGCGTAGCCGATGCCGTGGACCGTGCGGATGAGGTGCGAGCCCACCTTCGCGCGCAGCCCGCGCACGTGGGAGTCGACGGTGCGCAGGCCGGCGCCGTCGCGCCACCCGCGGATGTCGGCAAGGAGCTGCTCGCGGCTGAGCACCGCGCCGGGTCGGGCGGCGAGGAGGCTGAGGAGCTCGAACTCGGTGGGGGTGAGGTGGACGGGCTCGCCGTCGATCCGCACGCGGCGGGTGGAGCTGTCGAGCTCGACGGCTCCGACACTGACGATGGCGGCGTCGGTGGGCTGCGGCCGCCGCTCGACGCGTCGCAGCAGCGCGCGGATGCGGGCGACGAGCTCGCGCGCCGAGAAGGGCTTGGTGAGGTAGTCGTCGGCGCCGACGGCAAGCCCGACGAGCAGGTCTTCCTCGGCATCGCGGGCGGTGAGCATCAGCACCGGCACGGCCCGGGTGGCCTGGATGCGGCGGCACACCTCGAGGCCGTCGAGCCCGGGCAGCATGAGGTCGAGGACGACGAGATCGGGGCGCACGCGCTCGACGAGCGCCACGCCCGCCGGGCCGTCCTCGGCGAGCTCGACGGTGAAGCCCTCAGCGCGCAGCCGGTTGGCGACCTGCGCGGCGATGACGGGCTCGTCTTCGACGACGCAGATGAGGGGGCTCCCCGAGGACATGCCGAGGATGCTGACACTCCGGGATGTGGTCGGTGTGCGGTTGCGGTGCAGATTCCGTGCAGGCTGGACGGGAGTACGGGGACCGGACCGTGCATTCCGGTTGCGGCTAGGCTGAGCGACCGATGAGCCAGCCTGCTGCTGTTGAACCTGCGGCTGCCGAGGGGCAGTGGAAGTGGTGGACGCTCGTTGCGGTGTGCATCGCAACGCTGATGCTCCTGCTCGACGTCACCATCGTGAACGTCGCCCTGCCCGACATCTCGCGTGATCTCGGCTCGTCGTTCGCCGATCTGCAGTGGGTGATCGACGCCTACGCGCTCGGGCTCGCCGCGCTGCTGCTCACCTGGGGCGGGATCTCCGACCAGATCGGCCGCAAGCGTGTCTTCATGCTCGGCCTCGCCGGGTTCACGATCGCCTCGGGGCTTTGTGCGTCGGCCACCACGCCGCTGTGGCTCAACATCGCCCGCGGGCTGCAGGGCATGGGCGGCGCGGCGATGTTCGCGACGGCCCTCGCGCTGCTCGCGTCGGCCTATGACGGCAAGGACCGCGGCACCGCGATCGGCCTCTGGGGCGCGACGATCGGTGCGGGTGTCGCGGTCGGCCCGCTGATCGGCGGCATCCTCATCGAGGTCGCGAGCTGGCACTGGATCTTCCTCGTGAACATCCCGATCGGCCTCATCGGGCTGGTGCTCTCGCAGCGCTACGTGCCCGAGAGCAAGAACCCGTTCGGCCGCGGGATCGACGTGCCGGGCGCGCTGAGCTTCTCGCTCGCGCTCTTCCTGCTGATCTTCGCGATCGTGCGCGGCAATGCCGAGGGTTGGGGCAGCGGGCTGATCGTCGGCTGCTTCGTGGGTGCGGCGGTGCTCCTCGCTGCCTTCTTCGTGGTGCAGGTGCGCAGCCCGAAGGCGATGTTCGACCTCGGGCTGTTCCGCAACCGCTCGTTCGTCGGCGTGTCGCTCGCGGCGTTCGCGCTTTCGTCGGCGATGTTCGCGCTCTTCCTCTACATCACGCTCTGGATCCAGAACGGCCTGCGTTACAGCCCGCTCGAGGCCGGCCTGCGATTCCTCCCGTCGACGTTGCTGTCGTTCTTCGTCGCGCCGATCGCCGGCAAGCTCTCGGCGAAGGTGGCGCCGAACGTGATCCTGGGTGGCGGGCTCGGGCTCGTCGGCATCGCGCTCCTCTTGATGACGCGCGTCGACGGCGACTCCGACTGGACGGCCCTGCTGCCCGGCCTGATCGTCGGCGGCATCGGTATCGGCGCGACCAACCCGGCGCTTGCGTCGATCGCGGTGGGTGTCGTCGACGTCCGCCGCTCCGGCATGGCCTCGGGGATCAACAGCACGTTCCGGCAGGTCGGCATCGCGATGGGCACGGCGATCTGGGGTGCGTGGATGGCGAGTCTCGTCGAGTCGTCGGCGCGCGATTCCGTCACGGCCAGCGCGGGTGCGGCCGTCGCCGCGAAGCTCCCGGACGGCGACGCGCTCACCCAGGCCCAGGCCGGCCTCATCGACAAGCTCCCCGGCGGCCAGGCGATGTACCTCGACGCCTACACCTCCGGCCTTCAGACCGTCTTCCTCGCGGCCGGCATCTTCGCCCTCGTGAGCGCGGCGATCGCGTTCGCGCTCGTGCGCCGCAGCGACTTCGTCGGCCAGCCCGCGGCTGCCCCGCCCGAGCCGGCCGCCGAGCCCGCGACCGCCTAGGCGCCGGTCGGAGGCGGCCTGTCTTGGCAGCCAGCCCTTGAATCGCTACGGTGCGGCCACTGGCGCGGCGTCCTGGTCGCGCGATCGACGCTGGACCGATGACCATGGCTCGCCTCCGCACTGCCACCCTTGTTGCCGCCACGGCCGGCGCTGCGCTCGTCGTTGCCGGGCCGGCAGCGGCCGAAACGACGCCGCCGGTGATCCAGTCGTTCACCCTCACGGGGCCCGCGACCCTCGACACCACCTACGACTGGGTCGGACTCCCGGCCCGACTTCGGGTGACCGATGCCGGCAGCGGCGTGGCGTCGGTCGTCGTCTACAGCACCTACGCGAAAGATCCGACGGCTCATCCGTCCTCGTGGCCGAACTCCGGCTGGACCAACGACACCGGTCCCATCACCCGCCTCTCGGGCACCGCCGCCGACGGCATCTACGAGGGCACGGCGGGCGCCAACGGCGGCACACGCGGCACGTGGTCGCTGAAGATCGTCGCGAAGGACGTCGACGGCAACACCACGACGCTCACGACCGCCCAGATCGCGGCGAAGGGCTGGCGGTCGACGTTCAAGTCCGAGACGACCAAGGCGCCTGCCGCCTCGAAGATCACCAGCAACGTGATCTATCCGTGGTGGGGTTACCCGCACATCGGCGCGAACATCACGCTCAATCAGCCGGCCGGCACGGCGTTCTCGAACGCCGCCATCCTCGTCTCGGCCAACGCCGCTTGCGGCACGCCGACGAGCCCGCCGATCTCCACCGGCCAGGGCTTCATCGACAAGCGCTTCGCTGAGAAGTGCACCGTCGTCTACCGCGCGGTGAACGCCGCCGGCACCTCGCCAGAGGCCACGCACAGCTTCTGGTAGCGGCGAGTCGCTGGGCGCCGCTGGCACGTCGTGCGTCGGGCCGGCGAGCGACGCGCGAGCGAAGTTCTCGTCGCGGGCCGCTGGCCGCTGCTCGCGGGCGCCTGGCAGCGCAGCGAGGGCGGGGAAAGGCCGGCGGCCCGACCGAGCCTGCGCGTGGCCGGCGTCGGTGGCTGCTTAGCGCTCAGTGCTGTCGCGGGTCGGCGGTGTCGACGTCGAGGACGTGCTCGAGGCGGGCGTCGTCAGCGCGGGTGGGATGCCGGCGGGTGCGGGCTGGGACTGCGCGCGCCGCGCGGAAGCTCCAACATCCCCACGCTCTCAGAGCCGCGGGATGTTGGAGCTTTCAACACGCGCGGGCAAAGCTCCAACATGCCCACGCTCTCAGAGCCCCGGGAGTTTGGAGCTTTCGCTCGCTGGGGCCGACGCGGGCCCAGGCACGCCTCGCCAACCGGCTCAGGCCGGCCTCCGCGCTCGCCGCCGAACGACACCAAACGGTGGCCGCTCGCCAGCGTGGTTCCGCCCGGGTGAGCGACCGCTTGCGCCGCTCGCTCAGTCCGACGTGCGGCGCACGAGCGAAGCAGTGAGCGCGACGCCGCCGATGATGAGCGCGGCGAAGAGCGTGAGGCTCCAATCGGCCGCGAGCTCCTGGGTGAGGAGGCCGAGGCCGATGACCGGAATCGCGAGGCCGGTGTAGCCCGCGAGGAAGATGCCGGCGAGGGCCTCGGCGCGCTGCTCAGCGGGGGCGAGCTGGGCGGCGGTACCGATCGCGCCCTTGAAGGTGAGGCCGGCTCCGATGCCGCTCACCACGGCGCCCAGGAGGAACAGCGGCAGCGACGTGAGCCAGACGGAGGCGACGAGCACGGCCGGGCCGACGGCGAGCGCAGCGAGCCCAGGCATGAGGATCTGCCGGGGGGTGCGGGTGCCGGTGCGGGTCTGGGCGGTGGCAGCGGCCGCGAACACGAGGAAGGCGGCGAAGCCGGCGAGCAGTCGCGACGTGTGGTGGAGCTGGCCCGCGAGGAAGGCTGGGGCGAGCGAGTTGAAGAGGCCGAGCAGGGCGAACGCGACGAACGCGCCGGTCGCGACGGCGAGGTAGGCCTGGCGACCGGAGGCCGGGACCGCGACCCGCTGCGGACGGTAGGCGGGGCGGGGGTGCAGGCGCGGGCGGGTCTCCGGCGCGGCGACCGCGACGAGCAGCGCGACGACGAGCAGTCCGAAGCTCACCCAGTAAGGCGTGCGTAGCGGCTCGCCGGCCCACTGCGCGAGGGCGCCCGCAAGGAGCGGGCCGAGGCCGATGCCGCCGAGGTTGGCGGCGGTGGCAACGGTTTGGGCGCGGCGTGCGTCGGCGGCAGGCCGTGCGTGGCCGTGGAGTTCGGTGATCCAGGCCGTGGCGGTCGCCGTGAGCGCGCCGACGCCGAACCCGCCGATGAACCGTGCAAGGAGCAGTCCCGGCAGAGCATCCCACGCGAGGAAGATCCCGACGCTGATCAGGTTGAGGGCGATCGCCGGCACCATCCAACGCCGCCGCCCGTCGCGATCGGAGAGGTGGCCGACGAGGAAGAGGCTCGCGACCACGCCCACGGCGTAGACGGCGAAGATCAGCGTGATCGTCAGCGGGCTCCAGCCGTCGCGCGCTTGGTAGAGCACGTAGAGCGGAGTCGGCACGGCCGAGAACGCCATGACGACCAGAAACGCATAGGCGACGCCCCAGAACGCCAGGTGGTGGCGACGAGAGTCGGCCGGCGCCCCACCAGCCGTGGCGCGGCCGCGTGGGTCGGGGGACGGCGCGACGGCCGGAGGCTCGGGGCGGGCGGGGGCGATGCTGCTCATAGAAGCAGGGTGCTCCAGCGAGCTATCGCAAGCAACGCAGATGCATGCTCGGAGCTATCGCGATCAGCGATATCATCGAGCCCGTGGTCCGCGCTCTCCACTGTCGCCCGCAGCCCGGGGCGCACCGCCCGTGCGCTTTCGCCTCCTGCCTGCAGCCCAGGGCGCACCGCCCATGCGCCCCCACCTCCTGCCTGCGGTCCAGGACGGCCCGCCGGTGAACCTCCGCCAGCTCGAGGTGTTCGTCGCCGTCGCCGAGGAGGAGAGTTTCTCCCGCGCGGCCGACCGGCTGAATGTCGTGCAGTCGGCGGTGTCGGCCACCGTGCGCGGGCTCGAAGCCGAGCTCGGCGCCGAGCTCCTCGAGCGCACGAGCCGCGGCGCTCACGCCACGGATGCCGGCCGCGCGCTCCTCCCCGAAGCCCGCGCGACGCTCGCGGCCGCCCAGATCGCGCGCGAGGCCGTGGTCGACGCGAGCGCCGGCCTGCGCGGCACCGTGCGCTTCGGGACCATGCAGTCGATGCGCGAGCCCGCGCCGAATCCGGCCGCACTGATCGCCTCGTTCGCGCAGACGCACCCAGGTGTCGAGGTGCTCGTCCGCCACGGGGGTGGCTCGGCGCAGATGGCAGCGCAGGTGAGCGATGGTCGGCTGGATCTCGCGTTCGTCTCGCTCGACCGGGCGCCGACCGGGGTCGAACTCGTCACCCTTTCGGTGCAGCCGATGCGGCTTGTCTGCAGCGCCGACCACCCGCTCGCCGGCCGCGCGCACGTGGAGCTCGCCGACCTTGCTGAGGAGCGCTTCGCGGATCTTCCGCCGCTCTGGGGCACCCGAATCGTGAACGACCGCGCGTTTGCTGCCGCCGGCATCGCGCGCGACATCGTCTACGAGATCAATGACACCGGCACGCTGCTCGAGTTCACCCGGCACGGACTCGCCGTCACGCTCCTGCCCGAGTCGATCGTCGGCTACACGCCCGGCATCGCGGCGGTCCCGATCGGCCGCCACGCCCCGACGTTCAACGTCGCCCTCGCGCTCCCCACCGACCGCCGCCTCAGCGCCGCCGTCCGCGCCCTCCGTGACCACATCACCACCGCCAGCTCCGCGTCCTAACTACGTTCGTCGTCGAGGGGGTGCCGGCGAACGTAGTTAGGACGCGGCGGAGTCGTGGTCTGGGCGGGCTCGTCCTCACCGATTGACGAGCCCGCCCCGACCTGGCTTTGGGGGAAGTGGGGTCGGGGGCGATGCCGCGGTACCACGCACGACATCGCCCCAGCACTGCGCGGGGTGACTGGCCCCGCGCCCGGCGTGGCTACACGCGGCGGATCAGGGTGGCGGTGCCGAGGCCGCCGGCGGTGCACATCGTCGAGAGGCCGAGCTCGGAATCCGACCGCTCGAGCTCGTGCACGAGCGTGGTGATCAGGCGCGCGCCGGACGAGCCGAGCGGATGACCCAGTGCGAGCGCGCCGCCGTTCACGTTCACGCGGCTCCAGTCGGGATCGAGCTCGCGGCCCCACGCGACGACCACCGGGGCGAATGCCTCGTTGATCTCGACGCGGTCGATGTCGCCGATCACGAGCCCGTTGCGCTCGAGGATCTGCTGGGTGGCCGGGATCGGGCCGGTGAGCATGATCACCGGGTCGACGCCGACGACGAGCTGGTCGACGATCTCCGCGCGGATCGGCAGGCCCAGGCGCTCGGCCGTCTCACGCGAGGCGAGCAGCACGGCCGCGGCACCGTCGCTCAGCTGCGACGAGGTGGCAGCGGTGACGACGCCATCGGGCTTGAAGGCCGGCTTCAGGGCGGCGAGCGCCTCGAGGTTGGTGCCCGGGCGGATGCCCTGGTCGCGCAGCACCGGCTCGCCGTTCACGATCACCGGCGCGATCTCGCGGTCGAACACGCCCGCGTCGGCAGCGGCGGCCGCCAGCGTTTGCGAGCGCACGCCGAACTCGTCGAGCTCGGCCCGCGAGAGTTGCCAGCGCTCAGCAATCAGCTCGGCCGAGAGGCCCTGCGGAGTGAGCGCGTAACGCTCGAGGAGCTCGGGCGTGTAGGGCAGCGAGCTGAGGTCGGCCGGGACGTTGCTGCCCATGGGCACGCGGCCCATGTGCTCGACGCCTGCGGCCAGCGCGATGTCGAGGAACCCGGCCTTGATCTGCGCCGCCGCGAGGTGGAACGCTTGCTGCGACGAGCCGCACTGCATGTCGACCGTGGTCGCTGGCACCTCGACCGGGTAGCCCGCCTGGAGCCACGCAAGGCGGCCGATGTTGTTGGACTGCTCGCCGACCTGCGTCACCGCGCCCGTGATCACCTCGCCGACCTGCCCGGCATCCACCCCGGCGCGCTCGAGCACGGCGCCGTACACGTGCGCGAGCAGCGTGCTCGGGTGTACGTCGCTGTAGACGCCGCTCGGGCGCTTGCCTCGGCCGACGGCGGTGCGGGCGGCACCGACGATCACGACGTCGCGCGGGCTCTTGACCTGGTTCATCACGAACTTGCCTCCTGAGGCGGATGACCGGTCACGATGTATTTACCGACCGATCGGTAGCTAATTTAGCAACCGCTCGTTCGCTATTGTGTGATCCATGGCCGGTCGACGCAGCGACGAGGAGGCCCGCGCCACGCGCGCGGCGATCATCAGCGCCGCCACCGACCTCGCCTCGCTGGAAGGCTTCGACGGCGTCACGATCGGCCCGCTCGCCGACCAGGTCGGGATGAGCAAGGCCGGCGTGCTCGGGCACTTCGCGACGAAGGAGCAGCTCCAGCTCGCCGTCTACGCCGAGGGCGCGCGCGTGTTCCGCGAGCGGGTGATCACGCCCGCACGCGAGGACGCACCCGGCGGCGGCCTCCCCCTGCTCCTCGCCTACGCCCACCACTGGGCCGACCTCATCGATCGGTCGCCGTGGCCGGGCGGCTGCGTGCTTACTGCCGGCTCGTTCGAATGGGACGACCGCGAGGGCCCGCTCGCCGACGCCTTCCGCAAGGGCGCGAGCTGGCTCCAACACGAGCTCGAGAAGCGTGTGCGCGAGGCGGCCGAGCACGGCGAGCTTCCCGCCGACAGCGATCCCGTCGACCTCGCCTTCGCCTTCCGGGCGCTCGTCACCGGCGCGATCCAGGCGAGCCGCCAGCGCGGTGACGCCCACGCCGGTGCGCGGTTCGAGCGCGCGGCCCGCCGCCAGCTCGGCGTTCCGGTCGCCGCCTAGGTACCGCAGCGGGCCGGTCGCTCCCCACGACCGGCCCGCGCGGGTGTTCTCCCGCCGCCGCGGGGGCGCAAGCTCAGCGCTTGCCGGCGCGGAAGGTGGAGGAGCCGATGGTGGTCACGCCACCGGCCGTCGCATGGGCGCTGACGACGAACCGCAGGCGCTTGAAGCCGCCCTTGTGGGCCTTGCGCACTGCGTCGACGTCGGACTTCTTGAGCTTCCAGACGCCCTGCCAGGTCGTCTGCTTCTTGTCGAGCGCCTTGAAGCTGCCGACGCGCTCGGCGGCGATCACCGAATTGCCGCTCTTCACCTGGATGAAGCGCGACGTGAGCACACAGGCCTTGCTGCAGGTCGCGGTGGCGACGATCCGGTCGGAGACCTTCTTGGCGTTGACGACAACGTGCTTCTTCAGCGCGTAGGTGACCTTCGTCCCGCACACGGGCAGGGCGTAGGTGACGACACGGTCGCCGTCGTCGGTCTTGAGCCGCATCCGCATCGAGAGCACGGCGCACTTGCCGGCGTTGAGGATCGACTGCAGGTTCACCCAGTCCTGCGGCCACACGCCGAGGCCAAGCTTGCCGGCGCCGGCCTTGGCGAGGTCGATCACGCCGGGCTGCAGGTTGATCACCTTGCCGCCGCCGAGGTCGACGACTGCGCTGGCGAGGGCCTGGCACCTGTCGGCGCAGTTCACGTCGACGTGCACGCCGCCGGCATCGATCGTCACGCCCGCGGGCAGTCCCGGGATGTCGACGCCAAGCTTGGCGCTCACGCTCGCGCTGGTCTGGCCGAGGATGTCGGTGATCTTGGTGATCACGGGCTGCAGCGGCAGGGTGATGCCGGTCGGAGCCGTGCCCGACGGCGTGGCGGGCTTCCCGCTGATGATGTCGGAGACCGACGGGAGGCCGATGGTGACGCTCGCGGTCACGCCGGCTTCGGGAGTCGGGCTCGGCGTCGGATCGGCGCCTGGCGCCGGCGTCGGCGCAGGAGTCGGTGTTGCGAGCACCTGGTCGACGAGATTGAGCACGAGGCCGAGGAGGCCGCCGACGATCTCGTCGTTGCTGCTCGCGCTGACGGTGTCGGTGCCGCCGGAGCGGATGAGGTGATCGAGCTCGAGGCCGGAGATGTCGACCGAGTTCGCACCGGGGCCCGGCTGAACGATGTCTTCACCGGTGCCACCGACGAGGGTGTCGTCGCCGCCACCGCCCACGAGGAGGTCGTCGCCATCGCCGCCGTCGAGGCGGTCGTCGAGGGCACCACCCGTGAGACTGTCGTTGCCGGCGCCGCCACTGAGGTCGAGCCGCTCGGAGCCGAGCGGGAGCACGGAGGCGCCGAGGAGCGTGAGGCCGGTCGGGGTGACGACCTGGTCGTTGCCGTCGCCGAGATCCAGGGCGATCTTGTCGAACGACGAGTGGTCGCAGACGAGCGTCTTCGGATCGGTGAGCAGGCCGAGGAGCGTCGGATGGCTGCACCCGGCGACCGTGCCGTCGATGTTGCTGTCGGAGCTGACGGAGAACTTGTCGAGGCCCGGCAGGCTGAGTGGGTTGTCGAGGTCGCCAACGGTGACGACAGCGGCGTGCGCGGCGTGATCGGTGACCGTGAGCGTGGTGCCGCTCTTGGCGGCGGTCATCGCACCCGCCGAAGCGGGAGCGGCGAAGGCGACGGCCGCGATGGCGGCGGCGAGAAGGCCGCGACGCGGGAGGCGCGAGGCGAGGGGGCGGGCACTGGTCGGAGTGCACTGCTGCGGAGGATGCGAGGTGTGCGTCATGGCGTTGAGGAGACGCAGGCGAGGTCGTCCGCCCGAGGGCGTGAAGCCGGCGCCGGCGAGGCTGCGGTTGAGGAATGACTGCAGGGGTGGCGGAACGCCGCGATGCACGACCTACACCCTCGCTGCCACCCCCCAGCGGCAATTTCAGGTGTAGGTCGCGTGTCGCGGTCGCCCCGTTCCCCTTTGGAGGGGCGGCTTGGCCGGTTGGTCGTTCGTGTCCCCTCGAACGTCCGGCGACTCCGGTGGATGGAGTCTGCACCAACTATCGGTCACTGGTCCGACCAGACAAGGTTTGTCGAACGTTCATTCAACATTTGATCGATGCAGGCGCTCGAACAAACCTCGGCGGCGGACAGGCGCGTCCTGAAGGCCGTTTTCCGGGAAATCGACGGCCACACGCGCTACGAGTCGTCCATTTCGGCGCGAACAAACCCTGCCGATGAACGCTGGGCCGATCGGCCTAGGCCACTCGGCCGATGAGCGTCAACGCGCTCGATCGCGCAGCACGATGTGCGCTGCGTTGCGTCCTGGGGCGCCAGAAACGCCCGCGCCGGGGAAGGTGCCGGCGCCGCTGAGGTAGAGGCCGGGGACCGGCGTGCGGTACCGCGTGAGTTCCCGCTCCCGCCCGACGAGGGCGGCAAGCGGACCTCCCGAGAACGAGGGAGCGTGGCCGCGGGGCATGGCGAAGTCGCGCTCGTAGTCGCGCGGGCCGACGAGCCGCCAGCGCTGGATCCCCTCACGAAACCCCGGCTGCATGAGGCCGGCGAACGCATCGAGCCAGCGCTCGGCCTCGGCCGCGCCGCGCGTCTCCCAGCTGCCGGCGAGGTCATACGGGGTGAAGAGCACCTCGAGACTGAACACGTGCCCGCCATCGGTCGGCCGCAGCGAGTCATCCATCGCCGACGGGCCGTTCGCGAGCATCGGCGGTCGATGCGCGATACGGCCGACGCTCGCCGCATCGGAGGCGCCGGCGATCTGGCTCAGCCGCGGACTCACGACGAACGTCGAGGCGACGGGGTGCTTCGCCCCGATCGCGGCGAGGTGTTCATCGGTGAGCTTCGGCGGGCGTGGGAGCTCGCTGACGACGGCGTCGACCTTGCTCTCGTAACCCATGGCCACCGGCTTGCCGCGCCACCGGCGGACGAGCCGCGCGCCTTTCCCGCCCGCCGGCTGCTGGAGGAGCTGCGCCAGCGCCTCGTGCGGGTTGCCGGCGGCGATCACGACCGGCGCGGCGATCTCGCGGCCGTCGTCGAGGGTGATGCCGTCGACCGCGCCGACCCGGTCGACCCGGATGCGCTCCACTCGGTGACCCGTGAGCACGTCGCCGCCGGCCGCTCGGAGCGCTGACTCCAGCGCGTCGGTGAGCCGGCCCGATCCGCCCACGGGCCGCCCGACGGGCATCGCGTGCCGCAGCACATAGCCCAGCGCGCCGAGCCCGGTGCCCGGGAGGCTCGGATCGAGGCCCCACACCGAGGGGCCGGTCGTGGCCGGGGCGGCGAGCAGCGCCTCGTCGCGGAAGTATTCCTGCAGCACGGCGGTGCAGCTCATCCGGCTGATGCGGATCAGGCCCTTGAGCCCTCGAGCGCGCAGGCGTGCGAGTCGCCTCGCCACGGCGCCCAGCTCGGGAGCGCCCGCCGTCATCGCGAGCACGAGCTCGGCCACCGGCATCAGGTCGCGCACGTGGCGCTGGTAGTTCGCCACCTCGCGGGGATACGTGAGCGCCAGCGACTGCAGGGTGCGGTCGACATCCCCCGTCAGCGCCCACGGCGGGCTGCCGTCCCACGGCACCATCACCTGCGACGGATCGAGCTCGAGGTAGCGCAGGCCGTGGCGCTCGAGGTCGAGATCTTCGATCACGCCCGTCGCCCGCACGAGCGAGTGGTCGCAGTTGCAGACGTTCACGCGTGCGCCACCGAGCACGTCCTCGGTGGAGGCGCACCCGCCGACGGTCGCCCGGGCCTCGACGACGAGCACGCCCATGCCGGCCTTTGCGAGGTAGGCCGCCGCCGTGAGCCCGTTGTGGCCGCCCCCGATCACGACCGCGTCGTACTGGCTTGCCGGGCCGCGCGTCTGCGCGCGGGCCGCCTCAGTCGCCTGCCGTACGGTGCTCATGCCGTCCGCCTTCGATCGAGCAGCCGGGTCAGGTCGGCGGCGATCGCGCGCTCGCCGCCACCGGCCACGAGCTCGCCGCCGCGTACTGCGGTTTCACCGCCGACGAACACGTCGCGGGGGCGCCGGCCGGGCGACGCCCAGAGCAGCCCGGCGACCGGGTCGGCC
>JAGIBJ010000098.1 GCA_017744415.1 Solirubrobacteraceae bacterium | reverse complement strand
GCGCAAGTAGTAGTCGGCGCTGATGCCGGCGAGCATCGCCACCTCTTCCCGCCGTAGGCCGGGCACGCGCCGCACGCCGTACTCCGGGATCCCTGCCTGCGCCGGTGCGACGGCTTCCCGACGTGCGCGGAGGAATTCCCCAAGGACGTTCTCGGACGCGGTCATGACCACCAGGCTAGGAGGGCCCGGCGCCGCAGGGGTGGTCCTGCCACACCCCCGGCTCAACGGGGCCCCTGAGGTCCCGTTCGGCGTGCCTACCGTCCGGCGTGCGGGGCGTTCCGCCCCGGCAACCGAGAGGAGCATCCAATGACCGTCACGTTGATCACCGGGGCCAACAAGGGCATCGGCCACGAGACCGCGAGGCAGCTCGTCGACCTCGGGCACACCGTCTACGTCGGAGCCCGAGACGCAGCACGCGGTAGGGCGGCCGCCGACGAGCTCGGCGCCCGCTTCGTACAGCTCGACGTCACCGACGACGCCTCCGTAGGCGCGGCCGTCGGGCACATCGACGCCGCGGAGGGACGCCTCGACCTCCTGATCAACAACGCGGGCGTGCTCGAGACCGCGCTCGACGCCGCCGCGGCCGAGCGCTCATTCGCCGTCAACGCCGTCGGCATCGTGCGGGTGACCGAGGCGGCACTGCCGCTGCTGCAGCGATCGGAGGCGCCGAGCGTCATCACCGTCTCGAGCAGCATGGGCTCGTTCTGGGCCGTCACCAATCCGGAGCGGCCGGAGTCGGGGCTGCCCTTGGCGCTCTACGCCGCGTCGAAGTCCGCCGCGACGATGCTCACGCTGCAGTACTCCAAGGCCTATCCCGGCGTCCGCTTCAACGCCATCGAGCCCGGCGCCACCGCCACCGACATGACGGCCGCATTCGGCATCGGCCGGCCGGCGAGCGAGAGCGCGGCGGTTGTCGTGCGGCTCGCGATCGCCGACGATGACGCCACCGGGACGCTGCAGGACGAGCACGGCACGTTGCCGTGGTGAGTGGATCGTGGCGCCGGCTCAGCCGCGGCGGTAGGGATCGACGAGGACGTTGTCGATCACGATGTCGTCCTCCGCTTCCCAGATGAGGCGGGCGAGCACGCCCTTCGCGAGCTTGTGCGCAGGAATCTCGTTCGCGAGACCGTGGATCTGCGACGGCGCCCAAGAGCTCCCGCCATTGGTCTCACCGGTGAGCGAGTCGTCGACGTCGTCGTCGCCGATGATGATGTAGTCGATCTCCATCTCCACCTCGCCGCCCTTGGTGGTGTACCGGAAGGTCGGATGGTCCTCGGAGACGCAGAACCACGGTGAGACGACGCGGCCACCGTCGGCGATGCGCAGCGACTTCGAGCCGCCATAGACCCCGCTGGTGTCATTCCCCGAGACGACCGACGCCCCCGAGAGGCTCCAGCCGGCCGTGCCGCTCTCGAAGGTGCCACCGGGCGCGAACGAGTAGTCCGCGGTGTCGCCGAAGGCCTTGAACGGCTTGAACACTTTGGGCTCGTTGCACGTCGGTTTCGCCGTGCTCGTCGAGGCGACGAGCGAGAGGTCGGCGATGGTGGGCGCCGGAGTCGGAGTCGGCGCCGGCGTCGCCTTGGGCGTCGCCGTTGGCTTCGGGGTGGCCGTCGCCTTGGGCGTGGCGGTCGGCTTCGGCGTCGCCTTGGGCGTGGCGGTCGGCTTCGGGGTGGCCGTCGCCTTCGGCGCGGCGAAAAGCCCGCTCAGGAGTCCCGCAGACGCCGGCGAGGGCGCGGCCAGCATCACGGCCGCGACAGCGGCCAGCGGAATGGAACGACGAAGAAGCAAGTGGAACCGCAGCAAGTGAAGGGAAGGGTGCCGCCGGGGGACGGCGCCTGCGTTCAGTGTCAGGGACGCGAACTCCCAAAAACAGGCTTGTCGACCGAATGCCTAGCGCCCCCGGCATCGTTCATACCGAACGCATGCACGCCGGCGGGCTGGCATCCGACGAGCGCCGAGCGGGCTGGGGCGCTCTTGGCGCGCCCCGCTTCCGTCACGCGGGCACGAGCACCGAGTAGCCATCGAAGCGGGCCTCGCGCACAGCGACGCCGAGGCAGTCGACGGCGGGAGTGAGGTCGGCGCGCCCCTCAGCGACGTCGCGGATGCCTTTGGCCTGCGAGCGGAGCATCTCGGGGCCAACGACCGTGACGAGCCAATGGCAGCAGGCGACGAGGTCGAAGCGATCGGCCATCGACGCAAGCCGCTCCAGCGACCCGGCAAGCACGGCGACGTCGGAGTCCGGCGTGCACGCGTAGGTGGGGCCCGTATTCACTGTGTCACCGCCGAAGAGGATGCGCTCGCCCGCGAGCTCGAGCACGATGCCGTCGCTGGAGTGTCCGGGGCCCTCGATCACGCGCAGGGCCCGGCCGCCCAGGTCGATCTCGTCGCCGTCGACCACGGTGCCCGTCGCTCGGGTCGGCCGGATGTTCCAGCTCGCCGCCAGGCCGGGCGGCAGCGGCCGCACGCGGCGGTCGTCGGTGAGTTGGTGGAACCACGTACGGTCAGCGGCCTCGTAGGCGGTAAACGCCGCAGCCGCAGCTTCGGCGTAGGGCAGGTAGCGCGGCACGAGGTCGAGGCTCGCCCCGGCGGCCAGTCGGTCGGCGCCAGCCGCGTGGATCACGATCTCGTCGAACTCGGCGTTGCCGCCCACGTGGTCGAAGTGGTGGTGGGTGTTGACCACGACCACCGGCCGGTCGGTCAGCGAGCTGACCACCGGCCGGATGGGATGGATCCCCATCCCGGTGTCGATCAGCGCCGCGCGGCGATCCCCCTCCACGAGGAAGCTCGCCACGTGCCCCGGCTCAGCGATCCGCCACACGCCGGGGGCAAGGGCGTCGACGGCCCACCAGCCATTGACGCCCTCGCGAGCCCGATGAGCTTCGGTCGTCACTCGCCGGCCGGCGGCTTGAGCGCCGAGGGCTGCAGGAACCACTCGTAGGCGGGGGCGCCGACGAAGCCGGTGATTCCCTTCTTCATCACGAACGTGTCCTTGACATCGGCGATGAAGAGCATGGACGCCTCGCCGACGACCCGCTGACCGACCGCCTTGTAGGCGTCGTCGGCAGCTTCGCCGCTGGCGGCTTGCGCCTTGGTCACGAGACCGTCGAGGACCGTGTCGGGGTTGCCGAAGGCGTTGATCCCGCCCTTGCTCGTCCAGAACGGCTGGGCCCACGAGTCGGGGTGGGCGGCGTCCGGCACCGGCGAGAGCAGCAGCAGGTCGGGTGCCTTCTCCGGATCGTTCTTGTAGTCGAACGTGTCCGGCAGCTGCACGGCCTTGAGGGTCACGTCGTAGCCGAGCTTCTCGAGCTGGATCTGGATCAGGCCGGCCACGCGAGCCAGGGCGCCGCCGGCGTCGGGGCCGTAGGCGAGCGTGAGCTTGCCGCTGGCGACCTTCGCCGTCTTGGGCGTGGTGCCGTAGTCGAGCGCGGGCTGCCCGTCGATCATGCCCTCGGGGTAGGGCCCCTTCGCGGGCGTCGCCGTGCTGCCGTAGACCTGCGAGACCATGCCCGGCAGGTCGAGCGAGGCGGCGATCGCCTTGCGCTCCTCCACGCTGTCGGTGCTCGGACGGCTCGTGTTCACGTAGAGCACCGTCTTGGCGAACGAGGGCTTCTCGACCACCTGCAGGGCGGGGTCCTTCTGGGCGGCGGCGATGTCAGAGGGCGTGTAGGAGTGCAGGATCCCGTCGAGCGAGCCCTCCTTGAGCTGCAGGCGCTGGGCCGACACGTCGGGGACGATCTTGATCGACAGGTCGGTGTAGGCAGGCTTGCTGCCCCAGTAGGCGGGGTTGGCCTTGAGTGTGTATTCGGTCCCGCGGTTGAACGCGGTGAGCTCGTACGGGCCGGTGCCGTCGGTATGGGTGCCCAGGTACTTCTGTCCGTGATCGCCCGCGGCGTTGTCGACGAGCGCCTCCGGGCCGATGACCTTCGGGCCCCAGATCCCGGCGAGGTTGTCGAGGAACGCGTCGACCGGCTTGCCGAGGTGGATCACCACCGTGAGGTCGTCGGGCGTGGTGATCTTGTCGACGTCAGCGACCATGTAGCCGGAGCCGCCCTTGACGGCCTGGCGACGCTCGATGCTTGCCTTGACCGATTTCGACGTCATCGCGGTGCCGTCGTGGAACTTCACGCCGTCATGGAGTTTGAAGGTGTACGTCTGGCCGTCCTCGGAGACCTCCCAGCTCTCGGCCAGCGCGCCTTCGATCTCGGTCGAGTCAGCCTTGTACTTCACGAGGCCCTCGTAGACGGACAGCATCACCACGTCACCCTCGACGTCGTAGTAGATGTCCGGGTCGAGCGAGCTCATGTCGGCCTGGAAGGCCAGGTTGAGCGTGGTGTCGGTGGAGGCGGCGCCCGAGGCCGTACTGGCGCCGGACTTCTTGGCGGCATCGCCGCAGCCGGCGAGGCCGGTCGCCGCGAGCACGGCAAGGGCCGCGGCGAATGAGGTGGAGCGGTTCATCGGAGGTCCTGTGTGGGGGGGAGCGGAGCGAAGGGGTGGTTTCGATCTTGGTAAGACTGTAAGACAGTAATACCGGCGAGGTCAAATCGCACCGGGGGCCGCTGCCGCGGAACGCGCCGTGAAGAGCCGGCCCCAGCCCTCGACGACGGGATCGATGCCGACCATGCGCAGCGCCTCCCAGGCGACCACCGAGAGGCTGTCGATCACGGGCTTGCCGAGCTCGCGCTCCATCTCATCGACGAGCTGGGCGGCGGCGACCCCGGTGCAGACGAAGAGGATCGCCTCAGCCGACGGGTGGTCGGCCGCGCGGATCAACTCGCGGGCCTGCACTTCGGTCACGTTGGCAAACTCGCGATTCACGTGGATTCCGAGCGACGAGCGCCCCACGGCCTCGATGCCGGCGGCGGCGTAGACATCGGCGACGCGGGCGGTGACGTCGGTCGTGTACGGCGTGGCGAGCCCGTAGCGCGTGGCACCGAGCGTCGCCATCGCATTGAACTGGGCGAGCGTCGAGGTCGATGCCACGATGCCCGTGCGCACCTCGATCAACGCGCAGATCTCACGGTCGGCCTCCAGGCCGTTCCAGCCACCAGACGTGCCGTTCCAGACGATGGCGTCAACGCGCGCGTCGGCCAGCTGCTCCGCCGCCGCCAGCATGTGGTCAGGGGTGAACTGCGAGGTGTGGCGGTCGTCGAGGCTGATGCTCTCGACGCGGATACGAGTGAAGTGGTTGGAGACCAGGTGGTCCAGGTCGGCGGTGACGCAGTTCGTCAGCGGCTCGACCACCGTGTTGCTCGACGGGGTGATGTGCCCGATCTTCTTTCGCTTCGCCGCGGGCGTGTACCGGCGCAAGGCGCCCTCCTGTCTTTCGTCAGGCCACCTGGGGCCCGATTGTCAGACAGTAATACAAGCTGACCGGACTGCGTCAAGCGCAGCCCGCGACGCCCGGCTCAGTCGACCGTGATCTCGCCCGCATCGCGCATGAGGTCGCGCATCTGGTCCTGGGCAAGGTCGAGGTGGGCGCGCATCGCGTCACCGGCGGCCTGGGGGTCCTTGCGCTCGATGGCAGCGGCGATCTTCTGGTGGGCCGCGCGGGCGGTCTTGCGGATCGCGGGCTTCGCGAGCGTCGGGAGCTGCGCGTCGAAGAGCACGTCGCGGAGGGAGTCGACGAGGATCACGAAGAACTCGTTGCCGGTGGCCACGGCGATCGCGCGGTGGAAGGCGATGTCGACATCGGCAGCCTCCGCGGCCGCCATGCGGTCCTTGAGGGCGTCCGCTGCAGCGAGGACCGCAGCGATCTGATCGGCGTCGGCGCGCTCGGCGGCACGCATCGCGGTTTCCACCTCGATCACCCGGCGGATCTCGGCGATCTTCCCGTAGTCGAGCGGGCGACCGCGGATGTAGAGCATGAGCGACTGACTGACCGACTCTGGCTGGACCGCGGCGATCACGTGACCGCGGCGGGGATGCTCGGCGAGCAGGCCCTTGGCGATCAGGGAGCGCACGGCCTCACGGACCACGGGGCGGGAGACCTCGAACTGCTCACAGAGCGCACGCTCGGACGGGAGCTTGGCGCCGATCTCGAGCGCTCCGCCAAGGATCGACTCGGTGAGTGCGCCTGCGACCTTGTCGGACAGGCGCTCCTCACGGGCGACGGCCGAGAACTGCGGAGCTGCAGCGGTGGTTTGGTCTGACGGCATGACCGAAACGGTAGTGGACTGGAGAGACGGCGCGCGGTTTGGACGGTGGGACGGGACCGTCGCCTCAATATTGTCCGATTGTAAGACAATCGTGCGTTACTGTCGCCGCAGCGATGAAGCCTCCAGCCCCGATCCTCGACGTTCGCGACCTGCGCGTGACCTTCTCAGGCCGGGGCGGACGTATCAACGCGCTCCGCGGCATGTCGCTCCAGATTCAGCCGGGGGAGGTCGTCGGCCTGGTGGGCGAGTCGGGCTCGGGCAAGAGCGTCTTGGGCCTGACGGCTCTCGGACTCCTGGCCGCGGCCTCCGACCCGCAGGTCACAGGGTCGGTCCAGCTCGATGGCTTCGAGATGGTCGGCGCGTCGCCCGAGGGGGCGCGTCAGCGTCGCGGCACGGCGATCGGCGCGGTCTTCCAGGATCCGATGGGCAGCCTCAATCCCGTGATGAAGATCGGCCGCCAAGTCGCCGAGTCGGCCGGCGGCGCCAGCGACGAGGAGGTCGCGGCAATGCTCGAGGCGACCGGCATCCGCGGTCCCGCCGCGGTGGCCCGGTGCTTCCCGCACGAGCTCTCAGGTGGGATGCGCCAGCGCGTGATGATCGCGATGGCGCTGGCTCGCCACCCCAAGCTGATCATCGCCGACGAACCGACCACCGCCCTCGACGTGACCGTGCAGGCGAAGGTGCTCGACCTGCTGGCGACCACCGCTCGCGAGCGCGGTGTCGCGCTGCTGCTGGTGACGCACGACCTCGGGGTCGCGGCCCGGATCTGCGATCGGATCGCCGTGGCCTACGCGGGGCGGATCGTCGAGCAGGGGACCACCGAGGAGATCCTCGACGGCCCGCGTCACCCGTACGCGCTCGGTCTGCTCGCGAGTCGCCCGCGCCTCGACGGAGCCGTGCGCGGGGGCCTGCTCCCCACCTTGCCGGGTTCCGCGCCCGATCCCACATCGTCGGTGGTGGGCTGCGCGTTTGCGTCGCGCTGCCCCGCCGCCGATGGTGCGTGCCTCACGCCCGTGCCCGAGGCGCACGAGGACGGGCGCCTCGTGGCGTGCCACCACCCGGGCGAGCTCACGACGTGGCCCGATCGCGCTGCCCAGGTGATCAAGGCGGCCGTCGCCGAGTCGGCAGCCGACGGGCTGGCGGCCCGGAAGGCAGGTGATCCGCGCACCCCCGCCGTGGTGGCCACCGGCTTGGTGCGCGAGTTCGATGGGCGCCGCTCGGGCATGCTCGGCCGTCGGGGGCCGGCACTGCGGGCCGTCGGGGGTATCGACCTCACCGTCCCGGCCGGCGGCTCGGTCGCGATCGTCGGCGAGTCCGGCTCGGGCAAGAGCACGCTCCTGCGGATGATCGTCGGCCTGCTCGAGCCCACCGAGGGCACGGTCAGGCTGGCTCCGGGGCCGTCGCCTCAGATGGTCTTTCAGGACGCCGGCGCGTCGCTGACACCGTGGATGTCGGTCGGTGAGCACCTCGCCGAGCGTCTCGCTGCGGTCGGCATGCCGAAGCGTGAGCACGCCGCCGCGATCGATCGGGCGCTGCACGCCGTCGGGCTGCCGGTCGACGCGGCCGCGCGCCGTCCGGCTCAGCTCTCGGGTGGGCAGCGGCAGCGCGCGGCGATCGCCCGCGCGATCGTGGTGCCGCCGCCCTTGATCGCCTGTGATGAGCCGGTGTCGGCGCTCGACGTGTCGCTCGCAGCCCAAGTGCTCAACCTCCTCTGCGACCTGCGCCAGCAGCTGGGTCTGGCCCTCCTGTTCGTCACCCACGACCTGGCTGCCGCTCGCGCAGTCGCCGACGAGGTCGTGGTCATGCAGGGCGGGCTCGTCATCGAGCGTGCCCCGACCGACCAGCTGTTCACCGCTCCTTCGCATGACTACACCCGCGAGCTGATCGCCGCAGTCCCCGAGGCGGTGGCGGCGTGAGCGCCGTGAAGCAGCCGGTTGCCGACATCACCACCCGCGGCGGTGCCGCCACGTTGTGGCGCCAGCGTGCCGCGTCGGCCGACGAGTCGCGGACGGGCAACCTCGTACGGGCCCTCTGGCCACTGCTCGGCGTGACCCTCGTGGTGCTCGTGGCGCCACTGCTCGCGCCGTACGGCTCGACCGACATCAACCCCGCCGGCGCCCTGCAGGCGCCTTCGGGCGCGGCGTGGTTCGGGACCGACGAGCTCTCGCGCGACGTGTTCTCGCGCGTGCTCTTCGGCCTGCGCACCTCGTGGTTGTCAGCCTTGGCCGTGATCGCGGTCGGCGCGGTGATCGGGTCCGTCATCGGCGCTGTCGCGGGCGCCGTCGGCGGTTGGGTCGACGCGGTCCTCATGCGCACCACCGACCTCTTCCTCGCGATGCCTGCACCGGTCCTCGCGATCGCCGTCGTGGCCGCGCTCGGACCGAGCCTGCGGAACACGCTGATCGCCCTCGCGGTCGTGTGGTGGCCCTGGTATGCCCGAATCGTGCGCGGCGAGGTGCGCCGGATGGCCGCCCGCCCGCACGCCGAGGCGGCCAGGCTGGCCGGCGTGAGCCGAGCGCGACTGATCCGCAAGCACCTGCTGCCCGGAGCCGTGGCGCCCGTCTTCGTGACGATGTCGCTCGACGTCGCCAACCTCGTGCTGGCGCTCGCCAGCCTCTCGTTCATCGGCCTCGGGGCGCCGCCGCCAGCGGCCGAACTGGGCGCGATGAGCGCCCGCGCCACGACCTACCTCCTCGACCAGCCGTGGGTCTCCGTCGCCCCCGGCGTGGCCGTCGCCGTGCTCGCGCTCGCCGGCACCGTGATCGGCGACCGAGCCAACCGACGGATCCGTGAAGGAGCCGCGCGATGACCAGGTTGTTCTTGAACCGAGCGCTGGCGATGGTCGCCGTGCTCTTCGGCCTCGCGGTGGCGGTGTTCGTGCTGCAGGTCGTGATCCCGACCGACCCAGCCCGCGCGATGGTCGGCTCCAACGCGCCCGAGGAGGTCGTAGCGCAGGCTCGCGCCGACCTCGGCTACGACCAACCGATCCCCGCGCAGTTCGCCGCCTACCTGGGCCGCATCACGCGGGGCGATCTGCAGCACTCGCTGCACACCCACAACCCGGTCTCCGACGACCTGGGCCGCTTTGCGCCCGCGACGATCGAGCTGGGCTTCTACGCGGCGCTGATCGCCGGCGCGCTGGGTCTCGGCCTTGGCCTGCTGCTCGTGGGCGGCGGGCTGGTGGGGCGCGTCGCTCGCGTCGTGCTCGTCGGCTGGGCGGCGGTCCCAGCGTTTCTCACCGGGATGCTGCTGATCGTGGTCTTCTACTCGTGGCTGCACGTGCTCCCAGGGTCCGGGCGCGTCGACGACGATCTGCTGCTGCCGGACGGGCCGACCGGGCTGCTCACGGTGGACGCCTTGCTGACCGGGCAGTTCGCGCTGCTGGGCAACCTCATCAGCCACCTGGTGCTGCCGGCCGTCACCTTGGCCCTGCTGCCGGCCGTCGCGATCGCCCGCACCCTGCACGCGTCGCTCGAGCAGGTCATGGGCGAGGACTACATCCGCACCGCACGCTCCAAAGGGCTCCGCGAGCGGACGGTCCTACTGCGCCACGCCCTGCGCAACGCGGCAGGGCCCACGCTGACGATGGCCGGCCTGCTGGTCGGGCTGATGCTCGGCGGTGTGGTGGTGGTTGAGCAGATCTTCTCGTGGCCGGGCCTCGGGCTCTACGTGACGCAGTCGATCGCCTACTCCGATTTCCCCGCGATCACGGGTACGACGCTCGCGCTCGGAGCGGCGTACGTGGTGATCAACTTCTGGGTCGACGTGGCGCAGGCGGTCGCCGATCCGCGGCTGCGGTCCGCCTGACCGCGACCGAGCAACAGCGCATGCGCGTGGCGATCACTGGTGGGCTCCTCGCCGACGAGGGCGGCGCGGCCCCGGGCACGCTGCTCGTGCGCGACGGGCGGATCGAAGCCGTGCTCGCGCTGGGGGCAGACATCGGGCCGGTCGACGAGCTCATCGACGCGACGGGACTCAGCGTCCTGCCTGGCGCCATCGACCTGCACACCCACCTCGGCGACATGGATCAGTCCGACCGGGAGACGTTCTTCACCGGCACGCGCGCCGCGGCCTGCGGCGGCGTGACCACGGTCTTCGAGCATCCGCTCTCCGACCCGCCCACGCTGACGGGCGACGACTACGCCGCCAAGCTCGAGCTGGCGGCGCGACAAGCGCGCATCGACGTGGGGCTGTGGGGAGCGCTGACTCCGGGGCGGCTCGACGCGATGCGCGACCAGGCGGAGCTTGGCGCCGCCGGCTTCAAAGCCTTCACCTGCTCGTCGGGCGGGTCCTACCCGCCGGTCGATCTCGCCACGCTCGAAGCCGGCATGGAGATCGCGGCCAAGCTTGGCGCGCTGGTGCTGGTGCACTGCGAGGACGGCGCGCTCGTCGATCTCGGCGCGGCGAGCCTGCAGGCCCCCGCCGTCCCGCTGACGGCGGAACGGTTCCAAGCCAGCCGCCCGCCAGAGGTCGAGCTGGCGGCCACGCTGCAAGTGCTCGAGCTGGCCGGCCGGACTGGCTGCCGGTTGCAGATCGTCCACGTGTCGGCGCCCGCGGTGGTCGACGCCATCCTTGCGGCCCGCGCGCACGGCGTGCAGGTCACCTTCGAGCACACACCGCACCACCTGCTGCTCGATGCCGCCGAGGCGGCCCAGCTCGGCGGCGCTGCGCATTGCGCGCCGCCGGTTCGCGAGCGTGCGCTACGCGACGGACTTTGGGCACGGCTACGCGCGGGCGCCCCGGCAATCGCGGCCTCGGATCACGGCCCATTCCGGGCGGCCCACAAGCAGACCTCCGGCGACGACCTCCGCGGCGTGCCCCTCGGCATTCAGGGCGTCCAGGAGACGCCCGCTCTGATCCTCGACGCCTGCGTCCACGGCGATCCCACCGGCGGCGCGCCGGTCGGGCTGGGTCGGGCCGTGTCGATGCTGTCGGCCGAGCCGGCCCGCGCCGCGGGCCTCTGGCCACGCAAGGGAACGCTTCGCCCCGGCGCCGATGCCGACCTCGTCCTCTGGGACCTCGCAACGCCGCGCATCCTCGACGCCGCCACGCAGCAGCGCGGGATGCACCAGTGGTCGCCCTACGACGGACGGACCGTGCGTGCGACACCGACGCGCGTACTCTTGCGCGGCGCGACGCTCGCGGTGCGCGGCGAGCTCAGCGCCGCATTGACGGGGCAGATCGTGCGGCCCACCCTGGCACCGCAGCTGCCCGCGACTCGCTGACGCCGTCGAACGCGTCCTTGCGCAGTCGGGCTCGGTGTGTAGGTGATCCCCACCCATGGGCGATGAGGGACTCGAACCCCCGACCCCCTGTGTGTAAAACAGGTGCTCTAACCAACTGAGCTAATCGCCCGCGGCACCTCGGTGCGGCGCGCGGCAAGCGTAGCGCCGCGCGGACCACGGCGAGCACGTGCCCGGTGAGCCCGGCATGCGAGGATCGGGGCGTGGTGCGCGTCGTCTTCTGGGAGCCGCGGATCCCGCAGAACACCGGGAACGCGATCCGCCTCTCCGCCGTGACCGGCGCGCACCTGCATTTGGTCGAGCCGCTCGGGTTCGATCTCGACGACAGCAAGCTGCGCCGCGCGGGCCTCGATTACCACGACCTCGCCCACGTGACGGTGCACCCGGACTTTGAGGCGTGCCTCGATGCGCTCGGCGATGCGCGCGTGTTCGCGTTCACCGCCCAGGGGCGGCGGCACCACACGGACGTCGTCTACGAGCCCGGCGACGTGCTGCTCTTCGGCCCTGAACCTGACGGCCTCCCGGTCCACGTGCTCGAGCATCCGCGCGTGACGGAGCTCGTGCGCATCCCGATGCTCCCGGCGCGCCGCTCGCTCAATCTCAGCAACAGCGCGGCGATCGCCGTCTACGAGGCCTGGCGCCAGCAGGGCTTCGCCGGCGCCGACGGCTGAGGGCATGCCGAGTCCAACCGGGATCCCCATCCACGGTGGTCCTTCGTCGGGCGTCCAGTGCCGGGCTAGGCGCGCGACTCAGTCGTGAGGGTCGAGTCGCCGGCCGCCCCAGCGGCATCGACGGCCTCGAGCAGCGCAGGCTCCGCCCCGGCCTCCTCGCCCTGCTGCTCTTTCCACTCACCGAGCGTGCGGTTGAGCTGGAAGTAGGCGACGGCCTGCAGGAGCGTCGGGAGCCAGTAGCCGACGAGCCGGTAGGCGAGGACGGCGACGACGACCTGCGCGCCCGGCTGGTTGAACGCGAGGAGCGCGCCGATGAGCCCGGCCTCGACGGAGCCGACGCCGCCCGGCAGCAGCGGCAGGAGGTTGGCGGCCGAGCCGATGAAGAAGCCCTGGACGAGCCCGGCGAGATTGGCGTGCACCCCGAAGGCCTCGAAGCAGGCCGCGAGGATCGCGATGTTGAACACCCAGTAGAGGACGGCCGCGACCATGATCTTCGGGCCATGCGCGCCGGGCCGGAAGAGGCTGCGGCTGTGACGGATGCCGGCGGCGAACGCGGTCGGCACCGAGACGAGGCGCTTGGCGAGCCGGCCCTCGCGGCCGGCGCCCCGCGAGCGGCGCTCGACGTAGCGCTCGACCACGCCCGGGTTGTACGCAGCGAGCGTGACGATCCCGAGCAGGCCGAGGCAGACGATCGCCGGAATGAGGGTGAGGCTCACGGGCGCTGCGCCGGGCAGGATCCCGAAGTAGAGCCCGAAGCCGAAGAGGACGATCGCCCCCAGGTAGATCACGTAGTGGAACGCCAGGAAGGCGATCGTGCGCGCCACCGACTCCGTCTTGGAGAAGCCCGCGCGCGCGAGCACCCAGAGGAATAGCGCGATGCCGCCGGCGCCGGCGGCGGTGACGAGCGTGCTCGCCGCCTGGCTCGCCATCGTCACCTCATAGCTCTCGCGCCAGCCGAGCTTGCGCTCCACCTCACCCTCGGTGCCGCCGACGGAGTAGCGGAACACGACGATGTACATGGCCTGCGTGAGGAACGAGCAGAGCGCAGCGACGCCGATCCACCACACGTTCGCGTCCTTCACGACCTCCAGCGACTTGCGCACGCCCGCGAGCGCGGGGAACGCGAAGTGGATGATCAGGAAGATCACCACGGCGAGGACGACGAGCTTCACCGAATGGCGACCGATCGTGAGCCAGGTCGACTCCTCGTCGGGCGCCGCGTCGTCGCGGTCGTCGGCGTCGGTAGGCGTGCGGTCGGTCATCACGACGAGCCGAGGCACCCGAGGCAGAGGGGAGACGGCCGGGACCATCGTCCCAGGCCCCGAGGCGGCGCGTACGCCCAGGCTAGCGGTGTGGCGCCGCGCCATCGGCGGGGATCTGCCGCGCGCCACTCGGCCGGCCGTGCCACCCGACGCGGGGGCGCGGCCGGCCTGGGGAGGCGTCAGGCCTTCGATTCCGCGCGACAGGAGGCGAGCACCGCTGCAGCGAGCTTCGCGTCGCCGCCGACGGTGAAGGCAAGCGCGACCGTGTGGCGATCACCACCGCGCATCGACGGCCAGCCGGGGATCGCCGCCACGACCGCAGCCGAGTCCTTCGACGGCCGATCGGCGTCGGCGATCCACCAGCGGCAGGCCGCGTTGAACTCGAGCAGCCCCTGGATCTCGGCGTCGCTCAGTGCGCCGTTGTTCCAGTTGATGTCGTCGAACGCCTGGCCGTCCGGGAGCGGCACCGCCGGGGCGTGCTCCGCGGCGCGTCGCTCGGCAGCCGCGCCAGGCACGTACTGCTTCCCGGCACCGAAGGCGCCGGGCCCCGCCTCGGCCGCCAGCGAGGCGGCACGATCACCGGCAGCCCGATCGGCGGCAGTGGCCGGGGTGGAACCGCCGCCGAGCGCGAGCACGGAGACAGCGGCGAGGGTCGCGAGTCCGCCACCGGCAAACATCGCGCGCAGACGTTGCGGGCTCATCGGAAGAGCCTCCCGTCGTAGAAGGACATCGAGCCCTGGCCCGTCGCCGTCCACCCGCGGAGGTTGAAGCAGGCTCCGTTCGGCACCGTTCCGATGCCTTGATAGATCGTCGTCCCGGGCGGGTAGTAGGCGGCGCCGTACTGGGAGTTGCTGTAACAACTCGCCGTCTGAACGGCGTTGCCCTTCCACGGTGAGTCGACCCACCGGTATTGAACGCCTGAGCTGCTCGTCGCGAGATAGGACGAGTAGGTCACCGGAGTCTCAGAGATGTTGAAGTCGGGAATGTCGGTGTAGACATTCGCGCTCGCCGTCGCCGGCACCGCCAGCAGAGCGGCGCCTGCCAGCGAGAGTGTGGTGCGGCCGATCCTTGGCCGCCTGAGGCGCTTGCGCACAGGTTTCCCCCTTGTCATGAGGTCCAATGCGCATCCTGCTCACTGGACTAACCATGACGCTAACCCGTCTTCGTCCCCAAAAGGTGCGACAAGTGCCGTCCAGTCAACACATGACTGGTTCCTGGCTGAACACTCAGCACGACGATGCATACATGCGATGACGACAGGCCCGGGCGCTCAAGGCGCCCGGGCCCACCGCATCTCCGAGATCCGAGTCGCGACTGAGCATCCCCCAATGCCGGACGCGACCGGATGTTCCTCGAAGGCCGACGTGGATCGGACCTCCCCCGATCCGATCCACGCCTCCCCGAAGCCGCCGTGGACGGGCGCCCCCGCGCCCGGCCACGGTTCCCCCGAGGTGCTCGCGATGTGGCCGAGCGGCGCCCCCACGCCACTCAGCCGCGAGCCCCCAAGGACGGGTCGTCGCTAGGGCGAGCCACGGCAATCGCTCCGTGACACCGCGCGCATCGCGGCGACGTCGCCATCGGCGGCTGCGTTCGCAGCGCGCCGTGCGATCGCGGAGGCATCCCCGCGATCGCCCCGCACCGTGGGCCAGTTGACCACCTGGTGCAAGATCGTTGCCGCCTCTCGCGCGGCGCCGGTGCGGCCCGCGAGCGTCGAGGCGAGCCAGTAATCGCGCCAGCGGCAGGCGGCGCGATGTTCGATGAGTGCGCGGATCGAGCCCTCGATCTCGCCCGGCGCACCCGGCGCGGGCCGGTAGCGGGCCCAGTCCATCTTGTCCGGCATGCCGGGCGGCGACGGCGTGGTCGCGAGGATGCGCTCCGCGGCGGCCTTCACCCTGGCGCCGTAGGCGTCGGCCGGCCCTTGGTCGCCGCGCACGGCCGACTCCCGCGTGAGGGCTGCCGAGCGGTCTTTCGTCTCCTGTGAGATGAACCAGACACCCGCCGTCGCGACGCCACCCGTGGCGACAAGGCCGATCAGCAGCGACGACAGCGGCCACTTCCACGGCCGCGAGATGAGCCGCCGCGGCGCCGGCGTGCGGCGGACCTCGGCGAACAGTTCTGCGCGCAGCGCAGCCGGAATCTCGATCCTCTCGACCGGATTCGCGTCGATGAGCATCTGACGGCTATCCGTCATGACCTTCCCCCCGTTGCCCCAGAGACCCGCGGTTCGGCGCCCCCCGCCTGCTCGAGCAACGCCTCGAGGCGTGCGCGAGCTCTCCGCAGTCGCTGGCGATACGTGCCTTCTCGGCACCCGAGCACGCGCGCAGCCTCCGGCCCGGAAAGATGCTCCCAGGCGTCGAGGAGCAGGACTTCCCGATCCTGCTCGGAGAGTTGCGCGAGGGCTTCGAGCACCCCACTTCCCATGAGCTGATCCCCAGGCTCGGACGGCATCGCCGCCGGCTCGCGGGCGATCCGTTCCTGCAATGCCGTCCGACGATCGTCGGAGCGCCGCTGATTCGCGAGGACGCGGCGGGCGATGGCCAGCAGGAACGGAACGGGCTCATCGGGCATCTGCCGGCCGCCGTACTTGCGCCAGAACGTGAGGAAGGTCTCGGAGAGGAGATCTTCCGCGTTCTCGCGCGAGGCGCGGCGAAGCAGGTACGCGAAGACCGCGGCGCCGTGTTCATCGAACACGTCCTCGAACGCCTTAGCGGTCACCACGGTCACATACTCGTTCTGTACGGCTCGAGCGGGATCGGTACACCGATCCGTGGAGTTGGCGCCCTAACGCCCATACAGTTCCAACCACCATCGTTCGGCCCGCAAAATGGACCGATCGGAACGCGCGTGCACCGCGACGGCCGGAATCTCCGGACATCTTGGTGACGAAACGCACCAATCGCTGGGAAAGGTGCGTTATCTTGCCTGCAGGTCGCACGCTCGTAACCGGGACGGGTCCGCGAGAACGACCTTCGGTGCTTGAGGGGTTCGCCCCGATGGCGCCAGCCTCTACCGGGGTCGTCCGCATCAGGGAGCGGGCGGCCCCGAAGAGGCCCTGCCTGGATCCGGACCATCAGCGCGATGGTGGGGCAAGGCCGACGACCATGCCCGTGAGCAGATCGAGGAACGCGTCTCGCTCGAACGGCTGGGCGAGGGCGAACCGCACGGTGAGGTGCTCAACGGTGCGCACCGACGTCCACACCGCGCGGTCGAGCTCGTCGCGATCAGCCGCCGGGATGCTCGCCGCGACGAGGTGGAAGGTGACGTCGGCCACCCGCGTACGGAGCGCGTCGACCCGCGCCGCGTAGCGCTCGGCCGGCACGCGGTCGATGAAGGCCGCGATGAGGTCGCGCCGCTGCTCCACCTCGGCGAGCACGGCATCGAGCACGAGCCGCGTCGCCGGCTCGATCGGCTGCCCGGCCGCCTCGCGCAGGGCCGGGGCGACCGACTCGGCGAACCCGTCGACGACGCGGTCGATCACGGCCGCGACGATCTCGTCCTTGCCGGAGAAGTAGCCGTAGAGCGTGCCCGGGCTGATCCCGGCCTGGGCGGCGATGCGATTGGTGGAGGCGGCGTCGTAGCCGGCGTCCGCGAGGACGACCGCGGCAGCGTCGACGATGCGCTCGACCGTGCGTCGCGAGCGCTCCTGGGTCGGGGTGCGGCGACGGGTGGCCATCGCCACAGTCTGCGACCTCCCGCCGCCGAAAGCGAGCGGTCGCTCGCATCGGTGCACCGAAGTCTGGACATTTTTCTAAACGCATTCGAGAATGCGTTACGCTGGCGCGGAAGCCGGGGCGCGCAGCAGGGTAAAAGGCCGCCTTCGTGTGCCCGCGTGATGCACCTGGCGCCCCTGGGGACCTGAGCTGGTCACCCGCCCCGGCTTCATCTTCGCGTGCCGCGTCTGCACGCGGGAGGCGAACTCGGCGGCGCTAGTTCGCGCTGCGGGCGAGCCGGAGCGCGTCACCAACGAGCCGATCGAGGAAGGCCGCGTCGATCGGGAAGTCGGTGATGAGGCGTCGCATCCAGATCGGCGCGAGCACCGGCTCGATGACGGCCCAGCCGGAGGTCCCGGCGGGCAGCTCGCCGCGCTCGACGGCGCGGGCAACGATCCCGTCGGCCAGCTGCACGCGCGCCTGCCAGTACGCGTCCTGGATCGGAGCGAGCTCCTCCGTCGGCAGCGCGAACATCCCGCGCAGGAGCTGCTTCACGGCATCCTCGCCGAGCGCGCCTGCAACGCCGGCGGCGAACGCTCGCAGATCGGCCTCCAGCGACTCCAGCTGCGGATCGGGCACGGCCGTGATCGCCTGCGACTCGAACATGTCGGCCACGAGCCGTGCGCGGGTCCCCCAGCGACGCCTGACGGTGGTCGGCGCCACACCAGCCCGCTCGGCGACGCGGGTGAGCGAGAGGTCGGCGAAGCCGTGCTCCATCAGCTCCATGGCCGCGGCCGCGATCACCGCCTCGCGCACCCGCGCACTGCGACCGCCGGGGCGAGTGCCCTTGTAGGAGGACGCGCTGTCGCTGGACGCTTCGGTTTCGGGGTGGCTGGTGGCCATCTCGCGCTCAATGGTGACAGTGCGCGTGGTCACGCGAGGCCACGCAGAGTCCTTCTTGACAGTGCGTCAGTAAGTACCAGCGGACAGGTCTTCCGCCGGCCGGCCCGACGGCGTCTCACCGCGAAGCCAGACGAGCAGGGCGATCCCGGCCTCGCGCTGGGCGGTGATGCGCACCACCGCGTCACCGAGCTCGATCCGCAGGTCGGCGAGCGCACCGCCATGGCCAATCCACACGTTGGTGACGTCGTCGACGCTCCACTCGTCGCCATCGCGTCCGCGGAGGAACCATCGGCGACGCAGCGTGCGCCGCTTCGGATCGATGATCAGCTGGCCGCCGAACAGCACCATGACGAGGCCGATGAGCCCGAAGACGCCGAAGGTCGCTGCCAGCCCGCCAAGCAGGAACGCCGCTTCGTCGATCGCCTCGGTGTGCCGCATCACCTGCCCCGCCACGAGCACGGCGATCACCAGCGGCGCGACGGGAACCAGCACGATCCATCGATTCACGGCGAGCTCGAACCGCTTCGTCGGCGTACGCCAGCGATCGGGGTCGTGCCGGCTGCCGTCAGCGCCAGGAGGATCCGACCGGCCCTGCCAGCGCGCGAGACGTACCTCGGCATCCGTCGGCTTCCGCATCCGGCCATTCCACTGCGGGGCGTAGCGCGCCGCAAGGTCGGTAGCCGAACGTACTGCGCACGCGCCAGCGCCATCAAATGCAGTGAGCCCGGCGCGATCTCGCAGATCGCACCGGGCTCACCGAAGCATCTCCTCGGGCGCCGCGCACACTGCAGCGACCGGCGCTCAGGCTGCTAGTGGCGTTTGAACACCCAGCGGCGGAAGAGCAGGAAGCGCACGAGCGTGGCGGTCGCGTTGGCGATCGTCAGCACGGCGAGCTCGACGTGGTGGGCCGGGTCGTCGTTGTTGATGTGCAGGAGCGCGAGGCTGCCGGACGTGATCGCGAGGGCGATGCCGAAGACGATCAGGCCCTGCAACTGGTGCGTGGCCAGGTGGTTCCTGCCCTTCACGGCGAACGTGAAGCGACGGTTCAGCTGAGTGTTGCCGATCGCGGTGATCAGGAGCGACATGGCGTTCGCCGCCTGCGGGCCGAGCGGGCCGCGGAGAAGCACGAACAGGATCGCGAAGGCGGCCGTGGAGAGCACGCCGACGGCGCCGAATCGCACGACCTGGCGGAAGAGGCCCGGCGGAACGTCCTCGGGCTCGGCGACGGGCACGCGGCCGAGCTGGGTGGCGATGTCGTGCAAGGGGATCTGGCCGCGGGCGAACGCGCCCAGGAGGCGGACGATGCCGCGGAGATCCTCGACGGCGGTGTCGACGATCTTGACGCTCGAGTTCGGGTCGTCGACCCAGTCGACCGGCACCTCGTGGATGCGCAGGCCGCTGCGCTCGGCGACGACGAGCAGCTCGGTGTCGAAGAACCAGGCGTTGTCGTGCACGTGCGGGAGCAGCGCGGCGGCCACCTCACGGCGGATCGCCTTGAAGCCGCACTGGGCATCGGAGAAGCGGGCCGACAACGTGCGGCGGAGCAGCACGTTGTACGAGCGCGAGATCACCTCACGCTTGGCGCCGCGCGTGACGCGCGAGCCTCGGTGCAGGCGGGTGCCGATGGCGAGGTCCGAGTGGCCGGAGACGAGCGGCGCGATGAGCGGCAGCACGGCGGCGAGGTCGGTGGAGAGGTCGACGTCCATGTAGGCCAGCACGGCGGCGTCGGACTCCTGCCAGACGGTGCGCAGCGCGCGGCCGCGGCCCTTCTGGTCGAGGTGGTGAACGCGAACGTCGTCGCCGAACTCCTCGGCGAGCTGGTTCGCGACCTCGAGGGTGGAGTCGGTGCTGGCGTTGTCAGCAACAGTGATCCGGAACGCGAACGGGAGCGACTCGGAGAGGTGTGCGTGGAGGCGTTCGACGCAGGGCCGAATGTCCGTCTCTTCGTTGTAGACGGGCACCACGACGTCGAGCACCGGAGCGCCACCAGGGGCGTGGCGTTCGGCGACGGGGACAGGCGCCAGTTTGATAAAAGTCACACAGCAAAGGTACGAGCTATGTCAAGCGCTATCGAGCGGGGGAGTCATGGTCGACCCTGAGACCATCGAGCGAGCTGCCGACGCCCCCGAGGCCGATCTGGACGAGATCCAGGCTGCGCCGGGCGCCGACGCTCCGAAATCTGAGCAAAAGAAGCCCTGGTGGAACGCGTTTTCGCGCGTGCCGATCGAGGTGTGGCTGCTCGGGATCCTCGCGTCGATCACGCGCTTCGCCCAGCTTGGTTCGCCCAAGGCGATCGTCTTCGACGAGATCTACTTCCGCGAATACTCCCTGCACTACCACGTCGGGACGTACTACTTCGATCTGCATCCGCCGCTCGGCAAGCTGCTGATCGGCCTCTGGGGCGCGATCGCGGGCGTCGACGTGGATCCGATGGGCAAGGATCCGGCCACCGCGCTGCGCTTCCTCCCCGCGCTCGCAGGCGTCGGCCTGATCCTCGTCATCTACTTGATGATCCGTCAGCTGAGCGGCAGTCGGCGCGTCGCCACGCTCGGCGCGGGCCTGCTGCTCCTCGACAACGCCATCCTCGCGGAGTCGCGCTTCACGCTGATCGACTCGATGCTGCTCTTCTTCGGCATCTCCGCGGTCACGCTCTCGCTCGCCGCGCGCCGGCGTTCGGGCAAGAACTACTGGTACTGGCTGGCTGCGGCTGCCGCGCTCGGCGGCATGAGCTCGACGGTGAAGCTCACCGGTCTCACGGCCCTCGGGCTCGTCGGCCTGATCTGGCTCGCCGACGTGGTGCACCAGCGCCGCAACTGGAAGCCCGTGCTCGGCCAGCTGGCCGTGCTGGCGGTCGTCCCGGCGGTCATCTACCTCTCCACGTTCGCCGTCCACTTCGCGCTGCTGCAGCGCACCGGACCGGGCGACGCGTACATGTCGACGCAGTTCCAGGCCACCCTGAAGGGCAACGCCAACTACTCGCCCGAGGCGAAGCGCTCGTTCTTCGGGAAGTTCCACGACCTCAACAGCGCCATGCACGGCTACGAGCTCTCGCTGAACTCCTCCACCCACCCGTACCAGTCCAAGTGGTACTCGTGGCCCTACATGAAGCGCGGCGTCTACCAGTACGTCGCGCCCAACGGCGACGGGAAGAACTCGTACATCTACACGCTCGGCAACCCGTTCGTGTGGTGGGGCACGCTGCTCGGATTCGTGATCGTGATCGGCGGCTGGTTCGCGCGGCCCGCGAGGTTCAAACCCGTCAAGTGGCCGCTGATCCTGCTCGGCACCGCCTACCTCGCGAGCTACCTGCCGTTCTCGCTGATCGTGCGCCCGATGTTCCTCTACCACTACTTCTTCCCGCTGATCTTCAGCCTGTCGTTCGTGGTGATCGGGCTCGGTGCGCTCACCGGATGGATCAACGACGGCGACCGGCCGTTCACCAAGTTCTCCTCGAGGAACTCCCAGATCGGATACTGGGCGGTGCTGGGAGTCGCGTTCGCGTTCTTCCTGTACTTCGCTCCGATCACGTACGGGTTCCCGTTGACGGACAGCGGTCTCGAGCACCGCATGTGGCTCCACTCCTGGCGGTAGTAGCGCGATGACCCTCATGTCCCTTGTCTCCGCGCTGGTCCTCGGCGCGGCGATCGTCCGACGCATTCCGTTCCCGCTCTACCGGTTCGAGGCGGTCGCGATGACCGTCGTCCTCGGCCTGTTCTCGTGGACGTGGATCTCGTTCCTGCTCGCGCTCGTGCTCCCGTACGACGTTGGCGTGCCGCTGACGTTGGTGATCGGCGCCGTCGCCGCGCTGATGCTGTGGCCCGGTGGTGGCGGCGTGGAGGCGCGCGAGCTCGAGGGCGGTCGGCGCTCCTGGATCGTCTGGGCCGTGGCGACCGCGGCCACCATCCCGCTCCTGGGCCGGCTCTTCTACACCCACAGCCTCACGAGCGACTCGCAGGGCATCTGGTCGGCCGGCGCCTCGTGGGCCGACTACGGCGTCCATTCGGCGATCATCAGCCACATCGCGGCGGCGTCCAGCCTGCCGAGCGACCTGCCCGTCGCCAGCGGCGAGAAGATCACCTACCCGTTCCTCATCGACTTCCTGTCGGCGATGTACGTGCAGGGCGGCGCCTCGCTGCACCAGAGCCTCTTCTGGCCCGGCGTGCTCCTCGCCCTCGCGATCTGCCAGCTGATGATCTCGTTCGGGCTGCGCCTCTTCGGCCGCATCTCGGTCGGCGTCGGCGCGCTCGGGTTTGCGCTCACGATCGGCTCCGCGGCCGGCCTCTGGGCCGCGTGGGGCGACTGGCGCGACAGCGGGAAGGGCTTCTTCTCGTTCCTTGGCGAGCTCCCTGGCGACTACTCGCAGGTGCCCGACAGCAACGCCAACGTCACGAATTTTCTCGTCGACGCGCTCCTCCCGCAACGCTCGATCCTCTTCGGCTTCGGCGTCGGCCTGATCATCCTCACGCTGCTGCACGTCTCGCGCGACCGCGACGAGAAGAAGTTGCTGTGGCCCGCGGCGGTGCTCGTCGGCCTCATGCCGATGGCCCACCCGCACACGTTCATGGTCACGTTCGGGGTGTTCGCGTTCCTCGCGGTCGAGGCCGCCTGGCAGACGCGCAAGCCGCCGCTCGACTACCTCAAGCCGCTCGGCCTCGCGTTCGTGCTCGCGATCCCGCAGCTCGCCTGGCAGCAGCTCGCCAACGACCACGGCACCGGTGGTCGCTTCCGCTTTGGCTGGATGGTCCAGGAGGGCCACTCCGTGTTCGGC
>JAGIBJ010000097.1:1508-24974 GCA_017744415.1 Solirubrobacteraceae bacterium | reverse complement strand
GGCAGCAGGTGGAAGTCGGTCGTGGAGAAGAAGCCGGGGGCGGCGGTAGTAGCACCGCTCGTCGTCACGTTGCTGCTGCCGACCACGGTGCCGTCCCAGCGGGTGCGAGCCAGCGCGATCGCCCCGCCGGCATCGGTGCGGACCGTGGCTCCCGCGCCGAGGATCGAGTCGGTGACCGTGATCGTCGGGTTCCCCGCGACCGGGGTGCGCATCGTGAAATTGGCAGCAGGCAGATTGTCCTGCGGCTCGTGGTCGCAGGCCGCGTCCAGCGTGCCGGTGGTGCCAGGCGTGCCCGACGGAACGATCGTCACGTGCTCGAGCGTGGCCGCACCGGGTGCGCCGGCGCGGCAGGCCGTGAACGCCGCCTTGGCGAAGCCGGAGATCACCGTGTTGGAGACGGTGGTCTCGTACTGCCGGAACGCGATGCCGGCGTAGAGCGCGTGCGGCCCCGTGGGCGCCTCATCCGGGGTCTTGATGGTGACGCGCTCGACCCTCGAGCCCGGTGCGCTGATCTCGAGCCCGATCGAGCGCGCCGCGTTCGGCGGCCCCTCGATCGTCAGGTTGCGCAGGGTGAGCGCGAGCGTGTTGTCGTAGCCCTCTACCGTCTCGTCGTCCGGCGCTGTGCCGGTGTTCGCGATGACGGCAGCGGCGCCTTCGTCACCCGCGATGGTGAGGTCGCCGGCACTCGGGTGGTTGCCGGACCCCGTGCCGTAGTTGAACGTGGCCGATGTGCCCGGCGCCAAATCAGGCGCGCGGTCGTACGTGTCGGTACCGAGGCGGATGGTGTCGTCGCCGGCATGGAGCAGCGCGGCGGTCATCGCCGCTTGGAGTCGGGCGCCGGCACTGCCGGTGTCGCCCGTGAACGAGGAGCACCCCGTCGTGTCGGCGACGCTGATGCAATACGTGGACGCACTCGCCGGCGCGGCCAGCCCGAGCAGGGCGGCGACGAACAGGGCGAGCGACACGCCTGGACGGAGCGGAGTCACCGAACGGACTGTAAAGCGGCGCGGCGCGCGCGGCCAGCGTGTGGACGGTGAGACGACGCACGGCCGCAAGCGAAGCGCCGGGCTCGCCGCACCCACCGACCGGAATCCGGCCACGGTACGCCGCGACCCCCCGCACCCCATCTGGGCGGCGCGACACATCGCCGGACCCAGTACCTGGGGCATAATGGGGGGCGATGCCTCTTCCCAAGCAGATCACCTTCGTCTCGTTCGATGTGTACGGCACCCTGATCGACTGGGAGACCGGGATCGTCGACGCGTTCCGCAAGGCCGGCAAGAGCGACGGGATCGAGATCGACCCCGACGTGCTGCTGCCGATGTTCCACGAGGTGCAGCGCGAGATCCAGGGCGGCTCCTACGAGCTCTACGCCGAGGTGCTCCGCCGCACCGCCATGGAGATGGCCGAGCGGATGGACTGGAAGCTCGAGAGCTCCAAGAGCAGCTTCCTGCCGGAGTCGATCCCGTACTGGAAGCCGTTCAAGGAGGCCGGGCCGGCGCTCAAGAAGATCGGCAAGACCTTCAAGACGGGCCTCGTCTCGAACATCGACGACAAGCTCCTCGGCCAGACGCGCCGCCACCTCCCGCACGACTTCGACCTCGTCGTCACCGCCCAGCAGGTGCGCTCCTACAAGCCCGATCCGGCGCACTTCAAGGAGATCGAGCGGCGCATCGGCACCAAGAAGGGCATGGTGCACATCGGCTCGAGCTACTACCACGATGTCGAGCCCGCGCTGAAGCTCAAGCTCCCCGTCATCTGGCTCAACCGCAACGGCGAGGAACTCGACGGCCGCAAGAAGCCGACGGAGACGGTGTCGACGCTCACCGAAGCGATCGAGCTCCTCGGCGCCTAGCGCGCTTCGGCGGCGTCGCGCACGAGCAGGGCGACCTGCACGCGGTTCGTCGCCTCGAGCTTCAGCAGCACGCGGCTCACGATCGCCTTCACGCTCGCGACGGCGAGGTGGAGCTCGGCGCCGATCTCGGCGTTGCTCTTGCCCTCGGCGACGGCCTCGGCGACTTCGAGCTCACGCTCGGTGAGGTCGCCGAGCAGCTGGGCGGCGCGGCGCCGGCGCTCGGCGGCGGGGTCGTCCTTCACTTGGTCGATCAGGCGCTGCACGATCGCGGGCGAGAGCATCGGATCGCCGCCGGCCACGCGCTCGATCGACCGCACGATCTCGGCCGGGGGCGTGTCCTTCAGCAAGAAGCCCGCCGCACCGGCGCGAAGCGCGCGGAGCACTTGGTCGTCGGCGTCGAACGTGGTGAGGACGATCACGTCCGTCTCGAGCCCCCGCTCGCGCAGCCGTTCGATCGCCGCGAGGCCGTCGAGCTCGGGCATGCGGATGTCCATGAGCACCACATCCGGCGAGAGGGTCGCGATCGCCTCGACGCCCTCCGCGCCGTCGCTCGCCTCGCCGACCACCTTGAGGCCCTCGGCGCCGGAGAGCATCATCGAGAGCCCCGCGCGCACGAGCGGGTCGTCGTCGACGAGCAGCACGCGGATCGGCACGCTCATGCGGCGCTCCATGGGAGGGTCGCGCGGAGCACGAACTGCCGCGCGGCTGAATCGGCCGTGGCCAAGAAGCCGCCACCGGCGAGCTCAGTGCGCTCGCGCAGGCCGATGAGCCCGAGGCCCGTGCCGGGGATCCCACTCGCGGTCGACGCGCCGCCCACCGGGAGCGCATTGCGCACCTCGACGACGAGCGCATCGCCGGGGGCGCCACTCAGGTGCACCTCCACACGCGTGGCCGGCGCATGCTTGCTCGCGTTCGTGAGTCCCTCCTGCACGACGCGGTAAGCGGTGCGGCCGACGGCGGTGGGCACCGCCTCGGTGTCGATCGCGAGATCCAGCTCCACGCGCGCGCCGGCCTGCTTCCAGTCGGCGACGAGCCGCGGCACCGCGGCGAGCGTGGGCTGGGGCGGCTCGGGCTGAGCCTGCGCGCCCTCGCCGTCGCCGTCCGCGGTGAGCTCGTCGACGCGCAGCACGCCGATCACGGTGCGCAGCTCCTCGAGCGCCTCGTGGGCCGTCTGCCGGATCACGCCCGCGGCCCGCGCCACGTCTTCTGCCGGCGCATCGGGCCGGAACTCGAGCGCGCCCGCGTGTACGGAGAGCAGGCTCATCCGGTGGGCGAGCACGTCGTGCATCTCGCGCGCGATCCGGGTGCGCTCCTGCTGGCGCGCCTGCTCGACCCGCAGCCCCTGCTCGGATTCGGCGCGGCGCGCGCGCTCATGGAGCGTGACGAGGAGCTGGCGGCGCGTGCCGGTGAACATGCCCCAGGCGCCGACCCCGACGGTGACGATCACGCCGAAGAGCGCCTCGCTCCACCAGGCGTTGCCGGGATCCCGCGCCAGCAGCGAGCTGATCGGCGTGATCGCGATGAGGAAGAGCAGGCCGCCGAGCGCCACGGTGGGGGCGGAGTAGGCGGCGATCGCAAAGGCGGCGACGAGCGTCGCGAACCCCGACGAGGGCGAGACGATCGTCGCGAGGCCGACGAAGATCGTCACGCGCAGCGGCCAGCGCCGACGCCACAGCAGCGCGAGCGCGGCCAGCGGCAACAGCACGAGGTCGGCCGTGGAGTGGAGTGAGGAGAGCGGCGCCTTGTCGGTCATCTCCGAGTGGTGCGCGGCGATGCCGAACGCGATCGAGAGACCGATGAGGACGAAGTCGACGACCCAGTCGCGGCGCGTGCGCTCGACGCGCGTGCGCGGCAGCAGCTCCTCGAACGTCGGCCGGAACACCGCGGGGAGCCAGCGCACGCTCATCGGCACGGCGGGGGCCGTCGGCTGGCTGGGATGAGGGGGCACGGCGGCCATGCTCCCGCAGCGTACGCCCGCACACGGGGAGCCGGAAACGGCCGTCGGTCGATCACGCCACCGACCAAGGTCGGTAGTGGTTGCCGCCCGTTGCCCGTCGCGGTACCGGCCGGAGTAGAGGAGGGTGGTCGCATGATCGAAATCGACCACCTCACGAAACGCTTCGGCGATCACCTCGCCGTTGACGACGTGTCGTTCCGCTGCGAGCCGGGCACCGTCACCGGCTTCCTTGGCCCCAACGGCGCGGGCAAGTCGACGACGATGCGCGCGATCGTCGGGCTGACGCACCCCACGAGCGGCCACGCCACCATCGACGGCAAGCCCTACAAGGCGATGGGCAACCCGGGCCGGCGCGTCGGCGTGCTGCTCGATGCTTCGGCGCAGCACCCCGGCCGCACCGGCCGCGAGACCCTTGCGCTCACCGCCCGCCTCCTCGGCGTCGCGCCTGGCCGGGTGGACGAGCTCCTGCAACTCGTGCAGCTCTCGGGCAAGGCCGAGAAGAAGCGCGTCGGCGACTACTCGCTCGGCATGCGCCAGCGCCTCGGCATCGCCCACGCGCTCCTCGGCGATCCGGGCGTGCTGATCCTCGACGAGCCCGCGAACGGCCTCGATCCGGAGGGCATCCACTGGATGCGCGGACTCCTGCGCGGTTTCGCCGATCAGGGCGGCACCGTGCTGCTCTCCTCGCACCTGCTCAGCGAGGTGGAGGCGGTCGCCGATCGCTTCGTGATCCTCGCCCGCGGGCGCGTCGAGGTGCAGGGCACCAAGGCCGAATTGCTTGGCGGCGGGACCACGACGCTCGTGCGCGCCACCGATCTCGACCTGCTCCAGCAGGGGCTCGGCGAGGCCGGCTACACCGTCACCCGCGCCGCCGACGCGCTCAACGTGAGCGCGACGGCCGAGCAGGTGGGCCAGGTCGCCCTCGATCGCCGCGTGGTACTCACCGAGCTCCGCGCCTCCGGCGCCGATCTCGAGCAGCTCTTCCTCACGCTCACGGCGGGATCCGGTGAGGCCTCCGCCGCGCCGACCTTCACCAAGTCCGACCGAAAGACGGTGACGGCATGACCGCCGCGACCGCACCCACCACCAACCTCCGCCCGGACGTCCAGGCCGCCGGGCCGGCCATCCCGATGACGCGCCTCGTCGAGGTCGAGCTGCGCAAGATGATCGACACCCGCGCTGGTCGCTGGCTGCTGATCAGCGTCGCCGGCCTCGTCGCGCTCGTGCTCGCCGTGGTCGTCGCAACGACCAACCAGCCTGACGACCGCTCGTTCTCGACCCTCGCGCAGATCGCGCAGTTCCCCGTGTCGGTGCTGCTGCCGATTCTCGGCGTGCTCGCCGCGACGAGCGAGTGGAACCAGCGCACGGTGCTCGGCACCTTCTCGCTCGTGCCGCGGCGCGGGCGCAGCCTCCAGGCCAAGGTGCTCGCCGCGCTCGTGCTCGCCACGGTCGCGTACGTCGTCGCGATGCTGTTCGCCGCGATCGCCTCCGGGCTCGCCGGCCTTTTCACCACCGTCGACCAGGACTGGAGCCTCGGCTGGAGCAACGCCGGCGAGACGCTCGTCTACCAGTGGCTCTCGATGCTGCTGGGCGTCGCGCTCGGCACGGTGTTCCTGAGCTCGGGCCTCGCGATCGTCCTGTACTTCGCGCTCCCGATGATCTGGGGCGGCATCGTCGACTCGTTCAAGTCGCTCGCCGACGTACAGCTCTGGGCCGACGTGAACACGAGCTGGGCGCGCCTCGTGATGGAGGATCCGATGAACGGCGAGTGGTGGGCGCGCGTCGGCACCACCACGCTCGTATGGGTCGTGCTCCCGCTGGGCCTCGGCGCCTGGCGCGTGCTGCGCAAGGAAGTCGACTGACGACCAAGCTGGGGCCGGTGCTTGGGGGCGCCGGCCACCACGGCGGCGCCTGACGGCGCTGCTGCATCGACGATCCGCGCTTGGGGCGCGGGTCGTGACGACTACGCGTCGCCTGCGGCCTTGCGGCCGCGGGCGACGCTGTCGTCGTAGCGGGCGACGCGTACGTCGTCGCTCCCCACCAGCGACACCAGGCCGTCGCGCGCGGCTTGCACGTCGAGCTCGCCGGCGGCGACCACGGACTCGATGTCGGCCCAGTCCTTCGTGCGGTCGAACATCGCCTTGAAGAGGACGAGTTCGATGGGGCCGAGGATCGGGATCTCGGCGCCGGCGAACGGCACGCGGCGCACGTGCCGCGCGGCCTGGCGATGGATCGGAAGGTTGTCGAAGAACACGTCGACGGGCGTATCGGCCCACCAGAGCCGGGCCTGGCCATCGGCGGCGATGCGCTCGGGCATGCCCTCCGGCACGGCGACGTCGGGAGGGAGCGCGGCGAGGGCGGCCGCGCAGTGCTCTTGGGCGACGAAGATGTTCACGTCGAGGTCGCGCGTGCCGCGCGGCTCGAGCGTGTAGAACGCCAGCGCGATCGCGCCGCCGAACGCGTGGGGCACCTTGGCCGCGGCGAGGGCCTCGTCGATCGCGAGCAGCTGCTGCGGCAGGCTCATCGCGTCACCCCACCCGGCGTCCTCACTACGTTCGTCGTCGACGGGGTACCGGCAAACCTAGTGAGGACGCGGCGGATGAGCACGGCGGGCGTCAGGTGCCGGGGGTGACGAGCGTACGGAGCGAGGGGTAGGGCAGCACCGGCGCGTGGCGGGCGGGGAGCGCCTCGGCGAGCTCGATCACCTGCTCCAGGATGCGGCCCCGGCGCGCACGTTCGGCCCGCGACGGTGCGCGCACCGGCTCCGATTCCACGGGCGCGAGGCGGGTGCCGGCAGCCGCGAGGAGCCGCAGGAACACTTCGGCCGACGGCTGTTTGCGACCCGACTCGTAGGCCGAGATCGCGCTCTGCGCCGTACCCGCTCGCTGTGCCAGCTCCGCCTGGGTGAGGCCCGCGCGTTGGCGAGCGGCGGTGATCTCCTGCCCGATGTCCATATGGATGAATATATACGATCAGATATGTCATGGCGACGGCCGGCGCGCGCTTCTCAATGCTCGAGCCGATCCCCGATCCCGATCCCCTTCGGGCCGCCGCCCGACCCTGCTGAGGGCTGATCGCGTCCCCGGCGCCCCGGCGCGTTAGCGCTGGCGCATACTGAGTGGTGCATGCGCGCGCTCTCGCTCCACCCGGATGTCGTGACCGTCACCTCATCGGTGTGGCGGACGACCGCGACCCTGGTGCGCGGCCCCGGCGAGCAGCCGGAGAGCCTGCTCATCGACTCGCCGCTGCTCCCGGTCGAGCTCGACGCGATCCGCGGCCTCGCCGACCAGGGCGGCTTCGACGTGCAAGGCCTTCTCGCCACGCACGCCGACTGGGACCACGTGCTCGGGCGCCTCGCGTTCCCGGACGCGCTCCTCGGGCTCGACGAGCGCAGCGCCGCCAGGCTGATGGGCCGCATGGGCGAGCCGCAGCGGCGCCTGCGCGAGTTCGATCGCGAGTGGTACGTCGACCGCGCGCAGCCGCTCTCGCTCGGCGAGCTGCAGCCCCTCCCCGTGCCTGGCCGCCTCGAGCTCGGCGACGAGACCATCGACGTGCACGACGGCTCCGGCCACACCGGTGACGGACTCATCCTGTGGATCCCGTGGGCGCGGACGCTGGTATTGGGCGACTACCTCTCGCCCGTCGAGCTCCCGAGCTGGGACGCCACCGGCTCGCGCGATCTCTACCGCGCCGCCCTCGACCGGATCGTCCCGCTGGTGCACGACGCACGCTGGGTGGTGCCAGGCCACGGCGGCCCGATCAGCCACGACGAGGCACTGCTCGTGCTCGACGAGGATCGCGACTACCTCGACGGTGGCGACGTGCCGATCCGCGGCAGCAAGACCGCGAGCGGCAAGCAGCACGAGGCCAACCTCGCGGTGTGGGACCGCCCCGCCGATCCGCTGCCGCAGCTCGTGAAAGCCGACGCACTTCCCGGGCCTCCGGCGGTGCCCGGCGCATGACGGTGGCCGCGCGGTGATCCACCACGTCGGGCTCGAGATCGAGGCGGACGACGTCGTCCCCTGCCTGGAGTTCTGGAAGCTCCTGGGCTGGGAGCAGGTGGCGCTGCCCGAGGGCATGCGCGAGGCCGCCTGGCTGGAGCGCGATGGCCACCAGATCCACCTGCAGGTCGTCGCGCTGCCCGTCGCCCCGCACATCGGGCACGTGGCGCTCGTCGACCCTGATCTCGACGCAACCGTTGAGCGGATCGTCGCCGCCAGCGGCGAGGTGCACGAGCGCACCCGCTACTGGGGCGAGCGACGCATCTTCACGCGGTGCCCGGCCGGGCACCGCGTGGAACTGATGCAGGCTCCGCCTGGCTGACGAGCAGGCACAGGGCGCCTCGGCACCGACGCGTGGCCATCGGCGACCGGTCCGACCGCCGCGTGGGTGCACTTGGCTACAGGGGATGGATGTCGAGAACCGGCCCGTTGTCGGCGTGGTCGAAGACTCCGATGACGATTTCGTCCTGTTCGCCCGCGTCTTCCGCGACGAGTGGGATCTGCGCCGCTGGACCACGGGCGAGGAGGCGATCGAGGAGTTCCGCCGCGACTCGCGCCGACTCGGGGAGCTTGCCGTGCTCGTCGTCGATCTGAGTCTCGCGGGCATCGCCGGCGACGAGGTGGTGCAGCGCGTGCGGGAGTTTCCGGAGGGCCGGCAGCTTCCGGTGTGCGTCTTCACCGGCTCCCGTCGCGACGCCGATCGCCGCCGCGGCATGGACACCGGCGCCGACGCCTTCCTCGTCAAACCGAGCGACGCCGAACGCCTGCGCCAGCTGCCCGAACTCCTCGCACAGCTGGCCGGCAGGCGTGAGGGCCGCAGGCACCCGGCCCCGCGCGATGCGGCGGAGCCGGAGACCCGTGACCGGCGCCGCTAGACCTCGAGGTCGTAGCGGTCGAGGTTCATGACCTTGGCGAACGCGGCCGCGAAGTCCTCGGCGAACTTCACCTTCGCGTCGCTGCTGGCGTACACCTCGGCGATGGCGCGCAGCTCGGAGTTCGAGCCGAACACGAGGTCGGCGCGGGTGCCCGTCCAGGTGGTCGCGCCGGAGGCGTCCTTGGCGACGTAGGTGCCGAGCTCGCTGCCCGGCGCCCAGGTGGTGGCGTTGTCGAGGAGGTTGACGAAGAAGTCGTTCGTCAGGGTGCCGACGTTGCGGGTCAGCACGCCGTGCGTGGAGCCGCCGGTGTTGGCGCCGAGCACGCGCAGGCCGCCGACGAGCACGGTGAGCTCGGGGGCGGAGAGCGTGAGCAGGTTGGCGCGGTCGATCAGCAGGTACTCGGCGGTGAGCTGCTCCTTGCCGCTCAGGTAGTTGCGGAAGCCGTCGGCGACGGGCTCGAGCGGCGCGAACGAGTCGGCGTCAGTCTGCTCGGCCGTGGCGTCGACGCGGCCCGGGGTGAACGGGACGGTGACGTCGGTGCCGCCGGCCTTCGCGGCGGCTTCGACGGCCGCGACGCCGCCGAGGACGATGAGGTCGGCGAGGCTGACGGGCGTACCGGTCCACGCGCTCTGGATCCCCTGGAGCGCGGTGAGCACCTCAGCGAGCTGGGCGGGGTCGTTCACCTCCCAGTCCTTCTGCGGGGCGAGGCGCACGCGGGCGCCGTTCGCGCCGCCGCGCTTGTCGCTCCCACGGAACGAGCTGGCCGAGGCCCAGGCGGCGGAGACGAGCTTGCTCACGCCGAGACCGGTCGCGAGGATCTGCTCCTTGAGCTGGGCGACCTCAGCGTCGGTGATCACCTGCGCGGGTGCCGCGGGGAGCGGGTCCTGCCAGATGAGCTCCTCGCTGGGCACCTCGGGGCCGAGGTAGCGGGCGACCGGGCCCATGTCGCGGTGGGTGAGCTTGAACCAAGCGCGGGCGAAGGCGTCGGCGAACTCGGCGGGGTTCTCGTGGAAGCGGCGCGAGATCTTCTCGTACTCCGGGTCGAACCGCAGGGAGAGATCGGTGGTGAGCATCGTCGGCACGCGGGGGGCCGAGCCGGCCTCCGGGCCGGGGATCGTGGCCGGGGCATCTTTGGCGACCCACTGGGCGGCGCCGGCGGGGCTCTTGGAGAGCTCCCACTCGAAGCCGAAGAGGTTGTCGAAGAAGCCGTTGCCCCACTGCGTCGGGGTGCTGGTCCACGTGACCTCCAAGCCGGACGTGATCGCGTCCTCGCCCTTGCCGGAGCCGTAGCTGGAGATCCATCCGAGGCCCTGCTGCTCGAGCGGGGCGGCCTCCGGCTCGGGGCCGACGTACTGCTCGGGGTCGGCGGCGCCGTGCGTCTTGCCGAAGGTGTGGCCGCCGGCGATCAGCGCGACGGTCTCCTCGTCGTTCATCGCCATGCGGGCGAACGTCTCGCGGATGTCCTTGGCCGCGGCGAGTGGATCCGGGTTGCCGTGCGGGCCCTCGGGGTTGACGTAGATGAGGCCCATCTGGACGGCGCCAAGCGGGTTCTCGAGACCGCTGGCGTTCGTGGCGGCCTCGCGGACGGCCTCGCTGCCGCCGTAGCGGTACTGGTCACCGAGCCAGGTGGTCTCCGAGCCCCAGAAGACGTCCTCGTCGGGCTCCCACACATCCTCGCGGCCGCCGGCGAAGCCGAAGGTCTCGAAGCCCATGTCTTCCAGCGCGACGTTGCCGGCGAGTACCATGAGGTCGGCCCAGCTGATCGCCTGGCCGTACTTCTGCTTCACGGGCCAGAGAAGGCGGCGGCCCTTGTCGAGGTTGCCGTTATCGGGCCAGCTGTTGAGCGGGGCGAAGCGCTGCATGCCGGCGCCGGCGCCGCCGCGGCCGTCGCTGATCCGGTAGGTGCCGGCGCTATGCCAGGCGAGGCGGATCATGAAGGGGCCGTAGTGGCCGAAGTCGGCGGGCCAGAAGTCCTGCGAGGTGCGCAGGACCTCGGCGATGTCGGCCTTCACCGCGGCGAGGTCGAGCGCCTCGAACGCGGCGCGGTAGTCGAACTCCTCACCGAGCGGGTTGGCCACCGCAGGGTTCTTCGCGAGGATCTTCAGGTTGAGCCGCTCGGGCCACCAGGTGGCGTTGCCGCTGCCCTGCGTGGGGTGCGGGATGCGGTTGCCGTGCGCGACGGGGCAGCCGCCCGACTGCTCGTCGTTCATCTCTCCGACTTCGGCGGTTTTGTCACTCGTCGACATGGAAGGCTCCTTCGGAGGGCGTTGTTTGGCGTGAGGTTTGGCACGAGGGGCAGACGCCCCAGTAGATGACCTCCGCCTCGTCGATCACGAAGCCGTGGTCGTCGGAGGCGGTGAGGCAAGGCGTGTGGCCGGTGGCGCAGTCGACGTCGGCGATGGCGCCGCAGGTGCGGCAGACGACGTGGTGGTGGTTGTCGCCGATGCGCCGTTCGTAGCGCGCGACCGAACCCTCGGGCTGGATGCGGCGGAGCAGGCCCGCGGCGGTGAGTGCGTGCAGCACGTCGTAGACGGCCTGGCTGCTCACGTCGCCGAGCTCGTCCCGCACGCGGCCGATGATCGAGTTCGTATCGGCGTGCGGACGGTCGGCGACGGCGCCGAGCACGGCGAGCCGGGGGCGCGTGACGCGCAGGGAGGCCCCGCGCAGCATGCCCTCGAGTTCGTCGCCGGTCACCGCCATCGCGCCGACCCTATCACCCAATCTGGAATGACTCCAGATTATGTGGCCGACCGGTGAAGGTTGCGGCGGCCGGCCGGGGCGCGACGTGCCCGCGCCAGCGGCCGGCTGGGAGCAATGCTCCAACATCCCCGGGCCGTGAGAGCCCCGGGATGTTGGAGCTTGCGCGCGGCGTCGCACCTGCGGATACACGTTTTCGGGATCAGATCCCGAAAACGTGTCCGCCCGGACCCAGCCAGCCGCGCCGCAGACACGAAAACGGGACCTGATCCCGAAAACGTGTCCGCCCGCCGCGCGCCCAGTCCCAGCCAGCGCCCGCCGACACCACGCCAGCGCCGACAGGCGCCCACCACGACCGCCGGCAACGAACACCGCCTGCCAGCGGCTGGCGGCAACGAACACCGCCTGCCAGCGGCTGGCGGCCGAAGCTGGCGAACATCGCCGAGCGCTCGAACGCGCGACCACCTCGCCACGTTCGCGGCATGATGGGCGCGTGGGCGAGCGTGATGCGTGGAAGATCCGGACGGCCGAGCCGGACGACGCCGAGGAGATCTCGGCGCTGCACCGCGCCTCGATCCTGAGCGCGTGCGCCTCTTGGTACCACCCAGTGCAGATCCGGGCGTGGGTGGAACGCATCACCCCGGAGGTGCACCGCCAGCTCATGGCCGACCGCCGCACGCGCGTGGCCCTCGACGACGGCGCCATCAGCGCGTTCTGCACGATGACGATGGAGGAGGCGATGGTGAACGCGCTCTACGTGGCTCCATTCGCGATGCACCGCGGGGCCGGCCAAGCGCTGCTCGCCGATGCCGAGGAGGCGCTCCTCACCGCCGGCCGCCACGAGGTCAACCTCCACGCCACGCTCAACGCCGCCGACTTCTACCGCTGGCTCGGCTACGTCGACGTGCGCGAGGAGAGCACACGCATCCGCGGCAGCAGTGTGGCGCTGCCCGCGATCGTGATGCGCAAGCCGCTCATCTAGGCGACCAGTGCTCGAGCGTCATTCCGGGTGACCCGTCTCGCCCCAAATTGACGTTCACCGACAGGGCTGGCACGAGCGTCATCTCGGGTGGCCCGCGCCGCCCAGATCGACGTTCGCGGACTCAGGCGTGCGAGACGCCCTGGAGGTTGACGAGCACCACGCCCGCGACGATCAGCGCGATCCCGCCGAGCTTGGTGACGCCGAGGCCCTCGCCGAGCCAGAGATAGCCGACGACCGCCACGGCCGCAGTCCCGAGGCCAGCCCAGATCGCGTAAGCGATGGAGACATCCATGCGCTTGACGACGAGGGTGAGCAGCCAGATCGAGACGAGGTAGCCGGTGGCCACGGCGACCGTCCACGGCGCGTTCGAGAAGCCCTCGGCCTTGGGCAGCACGGAGGTGGCCGCGACCTCGATGGCGATGGCAGTCATGAGTAGGGCGAACGGCGACATGGGTGGACTCCTCTGGTCCGGGTGAAGGCGGGCGCGACGGGGCCAGTGGACCCGACCTGCGATCTATGTAGCACTCGCTACATACACCGAGTGTAGCAGTCGCTACGCTTTGGTCATGACTCCGGGAACGTCTGCAGCCGAAGCCCAAGGCTCCGAGCACGCAGCGCGTGCCGGCGATGGGGCGCGGCGCCGGAAGCTCATCTCGCAGGCCACCGACTACGTGCTGGAGCACGGGCTCGTCGGCCTGAGCTTGCGGCCCGTCGCTGCCGCACTCGGCACGAGCGACCGCATGCTCCTCTACCACTTGGGCTCCAAGGACCAGCTGGTGATCGAGATCATCCGGGAGTCGACGCGCCGATCGGTCGACGAGCTCCGCGCGCTCGCCCCCTCAGCGTCCCCGCGCGACGCCGTGCTCGAGCAGTGGCGCCTGCGCACGGGCGAGCAGCAGCAGCGGTGCGAGCGGCTCTACGTCGAGGCCTCGACGCTCGGACTCTTCCAGGAGCCCTACGCCTCGGAGGTGGTGGCGAGCAACGAAGAGTGGATCGGGGCGGTCCGCGACCACCTCGCCGCATCCGGAGTGCCGGGGGACCGACTGGTCGGCGTCGCCGCGCTGCTCGATGCGGCGTTCATGGGGTTCGAACTCGACGCGCCGCTCGGCCCCGGCGAGGCGATGCGCGGAGTCGAGGCGCTCGCCGACGCCGTCGCCCTGCTCAGCGCCGAGTAGAGCTCCGCGCCCCGGCGCACCCGCGGCGTCCCTGCACCGCGGCACCCACCGATCCAAGTCGTCGGGGGTCGATCTCCGTGCCTGCACGCTGGCCAGCGTGGGCGCCACGGCGCTAGCGTGGCGGCCATGTCCGCCCGGGAGCCATGGCCTTCGATCAGCGATGAGGCGCTGCTCACGATCTGGCGGGCACCCGACAGTGAGTTGTTCGGCCTGATCCCCGGCTTCATGCAGCGCCTGGTCGAGCGACTCGGACCAGAGATCCTCCAGCCGCCCCGCGAGATGGCCTACACGTATCCGTTCGGCCACCCCGATCGCCCCACCTGGGTCGACGGCGACGAGCAGCGCCACCCCGAGCCGGACGAGGCCGCCGCGCTTCGCGAGGGCCGCATCCCGGTGCTCGCGATCGGCGCCAACGGCTCACCAACGCGTCTCGCCACGAAGTTCCTCGCTCTCGATGAACGCTCCGCCCTCCTGACGCCGGGCGAACTCGACGGCGCCGACATCTGCGCGCTCCCCTTCCCTGCCGGCTACGGCAGCTTCCCCGCAGGCATCGCGACGAGCCCCGGCACGCGCGTGCACAGCGTGGTCGTCGACCTGACGCACGAGCAGCTGGAGTGGCTCGCCGTGACCGAGTTCGGCTACCGGCTCTCTCGCCTCACCGGCACCACGCTCCGCGCGGCCGACGGCCGCGAGATCGACGCCCCGTTCGCGTTCGTCCAGCGCGGCGGGCTCTACGACGTAGGCGAGGGACAACCGGCGCCGCTCGCCGCCATCCCGGCCACCGGCCGCCGCTGGCCGGCGTGGGAGCAGCGCGACCTGTTCGCCCACATCGCCGGACGTCTCGGCGTCCCGGGCGCCGACCCGGACGCGCTCCTCACCACCATCACCGCCGACCCGGGCAACTGGATGGCGAACAATGCGCCGCGCTTGATCGGGGAGGCCACGCTCGCACACGAGCCCCCGCACGAGCCGTACCCCGTCGGCGCCGCCTAACGCTCGCGACCGGACCGCGGCGCCGCCTTGCCGCCGCCACCGGCTCGAGGGAGACGCGCCGAGGGCCGCGCGGCTTTCAGCCGCCGATGATCAGGCAGCTGGTGGTCGCGCTGGCCACGAGCTTGCCGTCTGGATCGAGGATCTCGGCCTCAGCGAACGCGACGCGTCGACCGGGCTTGGTCACCCGGCCGACCGCGCGCAGCGGCACCCCGGCGTGGACGCCACGCAGGTAGCTCACCTTGATCTCGATCGAGGTGTAGCCCACGCCCGCGGGAAGCGTGGTGTGCACGGCGCAGCCGCCCGCGGTGTCGAGGAGCGTGCACATCACGCCACCGTGCACGAAGCCGAGCGGGTTGTAGCCCGAGTGATCCGGCGTGCACTCGAAGACCACCTCGCCCTCGGTGGCGCTGACCGGGCGCATGTCGAGGAGCCGCGCGATCGGCGGGAGCGGCAGCCGTCCGTCGGCCATCGCGTGGAGGTAGTCGAGCCCGCTGAGGGTGAGACCGACGGCCGCGACACCGTGCGGCTCGTGCCAGTGGATCGTTCGCTGCTGCTCCGGGCCCCACGTGGAGGAGTCGCCCAGCACGGGCTGGGCAGGCACTGGTGCGTCGGCGAGATCGGTCATCGAAGGTCCTGACAAGATCGGAAATCGGAGAACAGAGTATAGCTCCGGAGCAATACTCCGCCGCCTTGACCCACACTGACCACCCCGGAGGCGCGCCCCGAAACGCCCCGAACCAGTGAAGGCCGCAGCCCGCGTGTCCCCTCGTTCACAAGCTTGGTTGATCCAATGCGCTACGTGGCGTAGCGTAACTCTCGCCGCTGAATGATCCTTCCTCGGCGGCTGTCGCCCGGCGCCTTGCCGGGAGGCGATCTCTGACCAGTCCCATCTCCCTTTTGGAGTTCACATGTCCCTGCGCAAGACCAGCGTCGCCCTCGGCGCCGCCCTTCTCATGACCGGTGCCTCGGCCTCAGCCGCCTCGGCCGCGAACATCACGGTGTCGTACGCGAGCGGCGTCATCACCATCGACGACCCGACCGGGGTCAACCAGACCGAGTTCGTCTCGACGGCCGGCTCGGGCTTCCGCGTCACGGAGTACTACTCCGGCAACGTCCTCCAGGCCGGCCCCGGCATCACGGCCGCCATCGCCTACTCGTCGAAGGACTGGGTCGTCATCCCGACCAGCGGCGGCGCCGTGAACCGCATCATCGTCCACGGGCGCAACGGCACCGACTACGTCGACACGTCGGGCGTCACCAACGTGCCCGTGAGCCTCTTCGGCGAAGGCGGCAACGACACTCTCCAGGCCGGCCCCGGTGCCGACGCCGTGAACGGTGGCGACGGCAGCGACTGGATCTACGGCGGCGCGGGCAACGACGCGCTCACCGGCTACACCGGCGCCGACCACGTCTTCGGCCAGAACGGCGATGACTCGATCTTCGAGAACGACGGCTACGCCGACGTCGTCGACGGTGGCAACGACTACGACGAGTTCACCCGCGACTCGTTCGACACCGGGACGAACATCGAGCTCTACAAGTAGCCGCCGCCCGGTTCGGTCGCAGAGTACCTCGGGTAGCTCGTCGTCGCGCTGGCGACGACGGGCTACCGTTCGCGCGCGATATTACGCATCGTTGCCCGATGCGTATGCTGACCACCGCTGACCTCCCTCAACCTACTTCCGTGAGTGTTGCGACTGTCTGGCGGTTATTAGTGGTACCTGGCAACGCCGAATCTGATTCGAACATGCCGTGCTACCTTCGCGTCTCGCGGGCGCGCGCGTTGCCTCCGCCCCGTTGCAGTGTGACCGGCCTGTGATGAGCACTAAGCCCGCCTTTGCAAGCGTTTTTGGGAGCGCTCGGCATCCACTATCTGGCGCATCGCGGCCCTTCGATGCTTGTCACCCCGTCACGCAAGGTATGTGTGAAACTGACTTGCAAATGGTGAATGACATGCCTTAGCTTGCACCCCGCTGCCCGGCACCAACGGGCCGCGGCAGCGGGTCACCTGACACACGCCCCCCGCGTGTGTTCGGCGTGTCCCAGACCAATCCCACCTCCCTCTAGGAGTCCCATGTTCCTGCGCAAAACCGGCGCTGCCCTCGGCGCTGCCCTGCTCACTTCTGCCATCGCCGCAACCGGCGCTTCGGCCGCCGGCGTCACCCAGGTGTCGTGCTCGAACGGCGTGGTGACGATCTCCGGCGCCGCCAGCACCACCAACGTGATCGGCGTCGAGGACGCCGGTGCCGGCAAGTACAAGATCACCGACGTCGGCAGCGGTGCCACGGTGGGCTACACGGTCGGCGGCTGCCTCACCGGCGTCTCGGACTACACCTCCACGCACGGCACGATCACCGTCTCGGGCACCATCACGAGCGTGACGGTCAACGGCAACGATCTCTCCGACGTGATCAACACCGACGGGCTCGCCGGCAAGGCGGCGATCTACGGCGGCTCCGGCGCCGACATCCTGATCGGTGGCGGCGGCAACGACACCATCAACGGTGGTAGCGGCGACGACAGCATCGACGGCGGCTACGGCAACGACACCATCACCGGACTCAGCGGTGCGGACGACATCGACGCTGGCTACGGCGACGACAGCATCTACGAGGCCGACGGCTACGCTGACACGATCGACGGTGGCCCGGGCAACGACTGGGCCTACATCGATACCGAGGCCTCGGTGATCAACGTCGAGACGCTCACCTTCTAGGGCGACACGGATTCGAGGTCGTCGCGCAACAGCACCGTCACGGCGCCGTCACGCACGCGGGGCCCCAGCCGAGTTGCTCGGCTGGGGCCCCGTGCCGCGTTCGGGGGATCCCGCGGCTTGGTCGGCCTAGGCCGAAGCGAGGACAGGCACGTCGCCGTAGACGCCGCCGCGATCGGCGAGCTCCACGAGCGACGCCGGCGGCGTGAAGCGATCGCCGTAGGCGGCGGCGAGCTCACGCGCCCGCTGCACGAATCCGGCGGGGCCACGGAGCGCCGAGCCATCGGCCGCCGCACCCTCGTAACCGTTGACGTACTGCAGCACGCCGCCTGTCCACGCCGGGAAGCCGATGCCGAAGATCGAGCCGATGTTCGCGTCCGAAGCCGACTCGAGCACGCCCTCGTCGACGCACTTGATCGTCTCGATCGCCTCGATGAAGAGCATCCGTTCCTTCATGTCTTCGAACGGCACGCCGTGATCAGGGTCCGCGCCGAACGCCGCCGCGAGCTCCGGCCAGAGCCCCGTGCGCTTGCCGGCTTCGTCGTAGGCGTAGAAGCCTGCGCCCTCGAGCCGGCCCGGGCGGGCGTAGTCGTCGAGCATCCGGTCGATCACCGTGAACGCCGGGTGCTCCTCCCAGACGCCGCCCTCCGCGATCACCGCGCTCTTGCTGGCGTCGCGGATCTTGCGCATGAGCTTCATGTTCAGCTCGTCGGTGAGCTGGAGCACCGGTGCCGGGTAGCCGGCCTGCGAGCTCGCCTGCTCGATCGACGGCGCCGGAACGCCCTCGACGAGCATCGCGATGCCCTCGTTGATGAACGTGCCGATCACGCGGCTCGTGAAGAATCCGCGCGAGTCGTTGACGACGATCGGGGTCTTGCTGATCTGCTTCGCGAAATCGAGCGCGCGGTGGAGCGCGTCGTCGCTCGTCTGCTCGCCCTTGATGATCTCCAGCAGCGGCATCTTGTCGACGGGGCTGAAGAAGTGCAGGCCGATGAAGTCGGCCGGGCGGCTCACGTTGGCGGCGAGGCCGGTGATCGGGAGGGTCGACGTGTTCGAGCCGAGCAGCGCGGCCGGATCGAGGTAGGGCTCGATCTCAGCCATCACCTGCGCCTTCACCGCCGGATCCTCGAACACCGCCTCGATCACGAGATCCGCACCGGCCGCGGCCACAGGATCCGTGGTCGGGGTAATGCGCGCGAGGAGAGCGTCGGCCTTCTCCTGGGTCATGCGACCGCGCTCGACGGCCTTCGCCACGAGCCCCTCGCTGTAGGCCTTGCCGCGATCGGCGGCCTCCTGCGAGACGTCCTTGAGCACCACCTCGATGCCGGCCTTCGCTGACACGTACGCGATCGCAGCCCCCATCATGCCGGCGCCGAGCACGACGACCTTAGTCGCCTGCCAGCGCTCGACACCCTCGGGCCGACCGCGCAGGCCGCCTGCCTCGGCGAGATCGAAGAAGAACGCCTGGATCATGTTCTTCGCCACCTGACCGGTGACGAGCTCGGTGAGGTAGCGGGTCTCGATCCGCCAGGCCAGATCGAAGTCCACCTGCGACCCCTCCACGGCGGCGGCCGCGATGGCCTTCGGCGCTGGGTAGTTCGCGCCCTTGAGCTGCTTGGTGATGTTGGCCGGGATTGCCGGGAGCATCGCGGCGAGCTTCGGGCTCGCAGGCGTGCCGCCGGGGATCTTGTAGCCGTCGCGGTCCCACGGCTGCTTCGTCGCGTCGGGATTGGCCTTGATCCACGCCTTGGCGGCGGGCACGAGCTCCTCGCGGGTAGCGACGAGCTCGTCGACGATCCCCACCTTCAGCGCCTTCGCGGGCACCATGCGGTCACCCTTGATCAGCACCTTCATGAGCGCCTCGGCGATGCCGAGCATCCGCACGGTGCGGGTGACGCCGCCGGCCCCGGGCAGCAGGCCGAGGGTGACCTCGGGCAGGCCGAGCTTGGCCGACGGATCGTCGACCACCACCCGGTGGTGGCAAGCGAGTGCGATCTCGAGGCCGCCGCCGAGCGCCGCGCCGTTGATGGCGGCGACGACCGGGATGCCGAGCGTCTCGAGGCGCCGCAGCTGGGTCTTGACGAGGTCGATCATCGTCGCGAAGTGGATGGCGTCGTCGGGGCGCACGCGGCGCAGCCCGTCGAGGTCGCCGCCCGCGAAGAACGTCTTCTTCGCGCTGGCGATCACGAGGCCGCTGATCGCCCCGTTCTTGATCTCGCCGTCGAGGCGGTCGAGCAGTTCGCCCATCGCCTCCTGGTAGTCGAGGCCCATGGTGTTGGCCGACTTGCCGGGCGCATCCATCGTGACGACGACGATCCCGTCGGCGTCCTGCTCCCAGCGGAAGTACTCAGTACTCATGACGTCTGTCTCCTACGCGGGGCGGGCTAGAGCCGCTCGATGACGGTCGCGATGCCCATGCCGGCACCGACGCAGAGGGTCGCAAGGCCGTAGCGGCCGCCGATGCGCTCGAGCTCGTCGACGAGCGTGCCGAGGATCATGCCGCCGGTGGCGCCGAGCGGGTGACCCATCGCGATCGCGCCGCCGTTCACGTTCACCTTGTCCATGTCGAGATCGAGGTCGCGGACGAACCGCAGCACCACGGCCGCGAACGCCTCGTTGATCTCGACGAGGTCGAGATCCTCGGGCTTCAGGCCGGCCTTCTCGAGCGCCTTGCGCGAGGCGGGCGCGGGCCCGGTGAGCATGATCGTCGGATCGGCGCCGCTCACGGCCGTCGCGAGGATGCGGGCGCGGGGCCTCAGGCCGTGGCGCTCGCCGGCCGTCTGGTTGCCGATCATCACGAGCGAGGCGCCATCGACGATCCCCGACGAGTTGCCGCCGGTGTGGACGTGGTCGATGCGCTCGATCCAGTGGTACTTCTGCAGCGCGACCGCATCGAAGCCGCCCGCGTCGCCGATCATGTCGAAGGCGGGGCGCAGCTTGCCGAGCGTCTCGGCGGTGGTGCCGCGGCGCACGTGCTCCTCATGATCGAGGAGGGTGAGGCCGTTCTGGTCGAGCACCGGGACGACCGACTGCTCGAACCGGCCCGCATCCTCGGCGGCCGCGGCGCGCTCCTGGCTGCGGACCGCGTAGGCGTCGCAGTCGTCGCGCGTGAAGCCCTCGACGGTGGCGATGAGATCAGCCCCGATGCCCTGCGGCACGAACGCGGTGTCGATGTTGGTTTCCGGGTCCATCGCCCAGGCGCCGCCGTCGCTGCCCATCGGCACGCGGCTCATGCTCTCCACGCCGCCGGCGAGGACGAGGTCCTCCCAGCCGCTGGCCACCTTCTGCGCGGCGATGTTCACGGCTTCGAGGCCGGAGGCGCAGAAGCGGTTGAGCTGCACGCCGGCGACGGTGTGCGGCAGGCCGGCCTTGAGCGCGGCCGTCTTGGCGATGTCCATGCCCTGGTCGCCGACGGGGCTCACGCAGCCGAGCACCACGTCGTCGATGCCGTTCGGGTCGAGCGCCGCGTTGCGGCCGAGCGTCTCGTCGATCAGGCCGACGACGAGGTCGACGGGCTTCACGGTGTTGAGCGCGCCGCCGGAGCGGCCGCGGCCGCGTGGCGTGCGGACGGCCTCGTAGATCAGGGCCTCAGGTTGGCTCATGCGTGCGGACTCCAGGTGCCTGGGAGCGAAAGACGGGATCAGGCCGCCGGGGCAGCCGCGGCAAAGGTACCGAACAAGCGCTCGGTTTGTCGAGGGCGGTTACGCAGGTGTAGGAAGCCCGGCGCTGTGCGGTTCGCACAGGCCGCGCGCGGGCAGGGTTTCCCGCGCGCGCGTCGAGGCGCTCGAGGTCAACCCTGCGCGCACCACGCACTGGCCGTCCAGGTGCGAGGGTGGACATCCGTCCAGAAGAGTGGCCGCTGGCTCAGCAACCCGGCATCGTCCATTGCGCGGTTGCTCGCCCAGCGCCGCACGTCCCAACCGTCCTCCGGGAGTGTCCCCAATGCTGCTACGCCAGAGCCTTCTCTCGTTCGCCGCCGTCGTTGGCCTCGGCGCGATGCCGGCCGCAGCCACGGCCGCCTGCGTGTCAGCTCCGACGAGCAAGGCCTTTTCGAAGGTCGGCGACAACGCCGACTATTCGGTGGCTCCGGGCGGTGACTTCGAATCCGGTGCCGCAGGTTGGAGCCTCACCGGCGGCGCCAAGGTCGTCGGCGGCAACGAGTCGCTCGGCTGGTTCAAGGGCTCGATCCTTCCCGGCTCCAAGGCGCTCGCGATGCCGGTCGGATCGACCGCCACTTCGCCGGAGTTCTGCGTCGACGAGACCAACCCCTACTTCCGCTTCATGGCCAAGGCCGACAGCTCGATGGCTGGCTACGAGGCGATCGTGATCTACCGCAACGCGGCGGGCGCCGTGACGAGCACCCAGTTCACCTCGTCGTCCGAGATCAGTTGGGGCAGCGGGAACTGGGTCGCTTCCAAGGTGAGCCCGCTGGCAACCAAGATCCCCCTCGATCTCGGTGCCACCGCCTCGGTGCAGCTGAAGTTCGTCTCGACCGGCAACGCGGTCGCCGTGGGCGTCGGCCTCTGGGGCAGGCTCACGGGCGGCAGCGTCGCGCAGACGCTGATCGACAGCGTCATGGTCGACCCCTACCGCCGCGGCTAACCGCGCGAGCGCAGCCACCGAACAGACTTCTACTGTCGTTCTAGCGGCAGAGGAAGTCTGTTCAGCATCGCTGGCCGGTACGGTCCGTGGGTGGCGCGGGGTTGGTTCGTGGCGGCCTTGGCAGCTGGGCCGATCATCGCCAGCCCAGCGCTCGCGGCGCCCGGCGATCCGGCGCGGGCAGGCGCCACGACGATCGAGGTCGTCGATGGACTCCCCGCGTTCAGCGGCACCATCACGCCGCTCTCGGCTGCCGCTCGCAAGGCGATGACGCCGTCGGCTTGGCGGAAGGGCTGCCCCGTCGGACTGAGCTCGCTGCGGGCGGTGCGGGTGCGGTACGTCGGCTTCGACGGGCGCGCCCAGCTCGGGACGATCGTCGTCCACCGAGCCCACGCCGAGCGGACGGTCCGCGCCTTCCGGGCGCTCTACGTGGCGCGCTTCCCGGTGCGGCGCATCCACCCCATCGAGCGGTATCGAGGAAGCGACGACCGCTCGATCGATGCCGACAACACCAGTGCCTTCAACTGCCGCCGCGTGACGGGCGGCACCGGCTGGAGCGAGCACGCGTACGGCCGCGCGATCGATCTCAATCCGATCGAGAATCCCTACATCCTGGGCGGCCGCACGAGCCACAAGGCCTCGGAGAGGTTCCTTGATCGCAGCCGGGTGCGGCCCGGGATGGCCGTGGAGGGCAGCATTGCCGTGAAGGCGTTCACCCACGCCGGCTTCCGCTGGGGCGGGCGCTGGACCAACCCGGTCGACACGCAGCACTTCTCCACCACCGGCCGCTGACGCGATCCCGCGGCAGCCCGGGCGGGCGCCGCGAGGACCCGGAGCGTCAGTCCTTAAACGGGCGGGTGAGGTTGGAGCGCCTGCTCGCGACGATCTTGCCGCTCGCGTTGACGAGGTCGACCGCGAACTTCACCGTCTTCGCCTCCTTGGCCGCCTTGAGCTTGCTGCCCTTGAGCGTGATCCGCAGCCGCGCCGCGCCGGCGAGGTTGAGGGGCGTCTCAGCGCGGCCGACGATCTGACCGTTGCCGACGATCACGCGCAGCTGGCAGGTGGCGCCGGCGGGCGCGTTCTTCGTGACGCAGGCCACCGAGAACGTTGCCGGACGGCGGAGCTTCACATCACCCTTGAACGCCACCGACGGCAGCGGCAGCACCACCGGGACCACCGTCGGGGCCGGGGTCGACGGGGACTGCGGCGTCGCCGTCGGCTCGGGCTTCGGGGTCGCGGTCGGGGCGGGGGTTGAGGTCGGTGCCGGGGTCGCCGTCGGCGTCGGCGTCGAACTCGGCGCCGGGGTGGCCGTCGGGGTCGGGGTGGCCGTCGGTGTTGCCGTCGGGGTCGGAGTGGGCGTCGGTGTTGCCGTCGCGACCGGCGTCGGCGTCGGAGTCGGCGTCACCAGGGGCGTCGGGGTCGGCGTCGCCGTTGGGGTCGGCGTCACCTCCGGCGTCGCAGTCGCAGTCGGAGTAGCCGTCGCCGTCGGCGTCGGATCAGGCGTCGGCGTCGGAGTAGCCGTCGCCGTCGGCGTCGGATCAGGCGTCGCCGTCGGCGTGGGATCAGGCGTCGCCGTCGGCGTCGGATCAGGCGTTGCCGTCACCACGGGCGTCGGCGTC
>JAGIBJ010000097.1:0-1472 GCA_017744415.1 Solirubrobacteraceae bacterium | reverse complement strand
TCGGATCAGGCGTCGCCGTCGGCGTCGGATCAGGCGTTGCCGTCGGTGACGGGCTCGGCGTCGGCGTCGGGCCCGACGTCGTGCCGGTGCCGCCGACATCGAAGAAGGCAGACACGTTGCCATCACCGGCGGTGAATCGCGCGACGACGAGCCCCGTCGTCGAGGGGTCGAAGCGAACGGTGGCGGTGCACGTACCGCCGGGGTCGAGCTGGGTTCCGGGGGTACACGCGTCGTTGGGCGAAACGTCGACCGGGAAGGCGCCCGTCGAGCCGGCGACGGTGAGACTGGTGAGGAAGACGGTGTCGTCTCCGATGTTCTCGAGCGTGAACACCTGCGGGGCTGTGGGGCCCCCAGCGATGGTCTGGCTCCCGAAGTCGTACACGTCAGGCGTGAACTGCAGTGCGCCGTCGGCGTGGGCGGCCGCTGGGGCGAAGAGCGCGGCGGCGGCGACCACGAGTGCGGCCCCGAATCGCCTCCGACTCCGTCCGTGGGGGGCGCCGTCGAACGAGCGATCGAGACGTGGCTGGTGGGACCGCAAGATGCGACGCATGCCTTGCTCATCGGCCGTCGCGGCCAGCGTTGAAGCGCCACACTCGGAGCGGCTACGCGCCATAGGCGTTTGTCCGATGGCGCGGGTCCCCGCGACGCGACGACGGGCGCTGCGCGGAGCCGGGCGGCCGCTCAGTCGCCGAACGGACGGGTGAGGTTGGAGCGTTTGCTCGCGACGATCTTCCCGGAGGGGTCGACGAGATCGACCGCGAACTTCACGGTCTTCGCCTGCTGCGCCGCTCGGAGCTTGCTGCGCTTGAGCGTGATCCGCAGACGCGCCGCACCGCTGGCGTTGAGCGGCGCGGTCGCCGTTCCGACGATCCGGCCGTTCCCGACAATCACCCGCAGCTGGCATGCCGCGCCCGTAGGGGCGTTCGTGGTGACGCAGGCCACCGAAAACGTCGCCGGGCGGCGGAGCTTCACGTCACCCTTGAATGCCACCGTCGGCAGCGGCAGCACCACCGGCTTGTTGCTCGGCGCCGGCGTCTCCAGCGGCTTGGGCGTCGGGGTCGCGACACTGCCCGATTGCGGCACCGTCGTGGGCTGCGGCGTGAGAGTCGCGGCTGCGGTCGGCGTCGGCGTGACCGCGGGGCTCGGCGTCGGCGTGGCCGCCGGAGTCGGCATCGCGGTGACCGCAGGCGTCACCGTCGGCGTCGGCGTGACGACAGCCGTCGCCGTTGGGGTCGGGGTCGGCGTCGGCGTCGGGTCCGGGGTGGCCGTTGCGGCCGGCGTTGGCGTCGGAGTCGGCGTGACGACAGCTGTCGCCGTCGGGGTCGGCGTCGGAGTCGGAGTCGGAGTCGGCGTTGGCGTGACGACAGCTGTCGCCGTCGGGGTCGGAGTCGGAGTCGGAGTCGGCGTGGCGACAGCCGTCGGAGTCGGAGTCGGAGTCGGCGTGGCGACAGCCGTCGGAGACGGTGTCGGCG
>JAGIBJ010000096.1 GCA_017744415.1 Solirubrobacteraceae bacterium | reverse complement strand
GCCCCGAGCTCATTCGCCGCGCCCACCGCGCCCGCGTTCGCCGCACCCGCGCCAGCCGCGCCCACGTCGGCGCCTGCGCCCGCGCCGGCCGCGACTGAGACGGCGCCCGGCTCCATGGTCGCGTCGGGCTCGGGCACGATCGCCAGCGCCCAGGCCGCCCTCGCGCGAGCGAACGCCCGCGACGCCGCGCCTCCGGTGACTCCCGCGCCGCTGTCGGTCGTCGCCGACACGCCGTCCGCGCAACCGACGATCGCCCGCGCCCTGCCGTCGATGCCCAGCGCGCCGCACCTCCCGACGCCCGAGCTCCCCACGCCGGACCTCCCGAGCATGCCGAGCGCACCGGCCGCGCCGCAGCTGCCGACGTCGGTGCCGCAGCTCCCGGCCTCCGTCCCTCACCTCCCGACCTCCGCGCCGCAGCTGCCGACGCCCGAGCTCCCCGCGGCTCCGCAGATGCCGAGCTTCACGCCGCAGCCGCCCGCGCCGGTGTCGTTCCCGTCGCCCACCCCGGCGCCCGCGCCAGCACCGGCCACCGCGCCCCCGGGATCCGCGCCCACTGCCGCACCCGCGACCGCCACGGCTGCCGCCGCTGCTCCGGCCGCGCCGGCGCTCGATCCCGAGGAGATCTACGAGCAGGTGGTCCGCCGGCTGCGCCGCGACGCCCAGCAGGAGCGCGAGCTCCGAGGGGAGCTGCTCTAGATGACCGCCCCGTCCGGCACCGCCGCCGAGCGCGACCTCGACAAGGTCGGCGCCAACCACTTCATCCTCTCGATCGGGGGCCTCGCCATCGGCGCCTTCTCCGAGATCGAGGGGCTCACCGTCGAGCGCGACCTCCTCGAATACCAGGAGGGCGGCGTGCACTCCCACGTCCACAAGCTCCCGGGCCGCCTGAAATACCCCAACCTGGTGCTCCGGCGCGGCGTCACCAACCAGGACGAGCTCCAGAAGTGGTTCTTCGACTCGGTCGCTGCGGCCCAGCTGCGCGAGGTGACGGTCACCCTCACCGATGCCATGGGTGGCGACGTGCGCACCTGGGCGTTCGAGGCCGCATTCCCCGTCAAGTGGGTGGGCCCGAAGCTGGCCGCCGGCGGCGACAACCCTGCCACCGAGCAGGTCGAGATCGCCCACCAGGGCCTCACGGTGACCTGATGGCACCCTCGACGAACTTCGAGAAGGCCAAGCTGGTGGTCGAGGACGGCACCACGATCGAGTGCCTCTTCAACCCGAAGGACTACTCCGTCAGCAAGTCGAGCGCGTGGCAGGCGCAGGCGGCACCGGGCGTGAGCGCGGGCGAGCCGCAGTACGGCGGCGGCAACCCCTACGAGATGACCCTCAGCCTGCTCTTTGACGCGAGCATCACGGGCGACGGCGCCCCGCTGAAGGAGCGCGTCGAGGCGCTCTACTCGCTGATGGAGCCGACGATGACCGGCCCGCCGCCCGGCCGCACCCCCGCGCGCTCGGGCGGTAGCGGTGGCGGCGGACATGGCGGTGCCCGCGGCGGTGGCGGCAGCCAGAGCGCGATGCGCCCGCCGACGGTCGAGTTCGTCTGGGGCAGCTTCATCTCGTTCCGCGCGTTCGCGAAGTCGCTCACCGTCGCCTTCCAGCTCTTCGCCCCGGACGGCCAGCCGCTGCGCGCCGACGTGAAGCTCGCGCTGCTCCAGTGCGACGCCGGCCCGGTGAAGGGCCAGAACCCGACCACCCGCGCGGAGGGCGGCCTCGGCACCCACACCGTGCGCGACGGCGACACCCTCGCCTCGGTGGCCTACGACGTGTACGGCGATCCGAACCGCTGGCGGCTCCTCGCCGAGGCCAACGGCATCGACGACCCGCTCGCGCTCCGCCGCGGCCAGCAGCTCGCCCTGCCGATGGGGGCGCCGCGATGAGCGATGCCCAGCATGTCGCCGATCTCGAGGTGCGCGTCGACGGCGCCGCCCTCGATCCGGAGGTCGCCGCAGCGCTCATCGAGGCCCGTGTGCAAGACGACCTCCTCCTGCCGGACGCGTTCCAGCTGCGCTTCCGCGACCCGCGCTTCGAGCTCTGCGACGGCGCGCAGTTCGACGTCGGCAAGCAGGTCGAGCTGCGCCTTCAAGGGCCCGCCGGCGGCTCCTCCGGGTTGACGACGCTCTTCAAGGGCAGCATCGCGACCCTCGCGCCCGAGTTCGAGACCGACGGCTGCATCTTCGTCGTCCGCGGGTTCGACGTCTCCCACAAGCTCAACCTCACCCGCCGCTCGCGCACGTTCCAGGACATGACCGCGAGCGACATCGCCCGCAAGGTGGTGAGCGAGGCGGGCCTGCAGATCGACGCGACCGCCACCTCACAGGTGAGCGAGTTCGAGCAGCAGAGCAACGAGACCGACTGGAACTTTCTCTGGCGGCTCGCCGCGCGCTGCGGCTACACCGTCACGTGCTCGGATGGCACCATCGCGTTCCGGCCCGGGGCCCGCGCCGAGGAGGCCGCCCTGCGCGTCGAGTGGGGTCGCAACCTCCAGGAGTTCCGGCCGCGCGCCACCGCTGTGCAGCAGGTCGACGAGGTCGAGGTGAGCGGCTGGGACCCGAGCGTCGCCCGGCGCGTTTCCGGCCGCGCGAATACCGCCAAGCTCGACTCCCAGATCGGCCTCGAGCGCGACCAGGTCGCCTCCACCGGCGGGGGCGGCACGCTGCTCGTCGCCGACCAGATCGTCACCACGCAGGGCGAGGCCGACGATCTCGCCCAGGCCACGCTCGACCACGTCGCCAACGCCTGGCTCGAGGCCGACGGCTCCGCCGACGGCGATCCGCGGATGCGCGCCGGCGCTCCGGTGGAGATCGCGGGCGTGGGGCAGAAGTTCGGCGGCCGCTACCTCATCACCGGCGCCACCCACATCGTCCGCGCGGGCACGGGCTACAAGACCCGCTTCCGCATCAGCGGCCGCGCCCGCCGCACCCTCCTCGATCTCCTCACGCCGACGACCACCCACGCCTACGGCGAAGCGCTCGTGATCGGGCAGGTGACGAACGTCGACGACCCCGACCACCAGAACCGCGTGCGCGTGAAGTTCCCTGCGCTCGACGACCAGCACGAAGGCTGGTGGGCCCGCCTCGCCTCCCCGGCGGCGAGCGGCGGACGCGGCCTGCTGATGCTCCCGAAGGTGGGCGACGAGGTGATTGTCGGCTTCGAGCACGGCGACGAGCGCCGCCCGCTCGTGCTCGGCTCGCTCTGGAACGGTGCGGCGCCGCCCGGTGATCTCATCCAGAACGGCGAGCAGGGTGGCGGCGGCTCCGGCTCCGACGGCAGCTTCAACCTCGTGAGCGACGCCGCTGTGACGGTGAAGGCCAGCCAGCAGTTCGACCTGCAGTCGAGCAAGGTGAACGGCAAGGCCGACGGCGACATCAAGCTCGAATCCGGCAGCACGTTCGCGGTGAAGGGCGGCAAGGTGACCCTCAACGGCGACGGCTCCGTGACGATCGAGAGCAACGGCTCCGTGAAGCTCTCCGGCTCCGCGATCGAGGTCAACGCCTCCGGCACGCTCAAGCTCTCCGGCGCCTCGGTGACGATCGGATGACCGGCTTTCTTGGCACCGGGCTCGCGTTCCCGCTCTCGGTCGACCGGCGCGGGACGATCGCGCTCGTCTCCGGCGAGGACGACATCGCCCAGGCGATCCGGATCATCCTCTCGACCGCGCCCGGCGAGCGCCCGATGCGCCCTGAGTTCGGCTGCGGTGTGCACGACTACGTGTTCGACGTGATCGACGCCGAGACGCTCGGCCGGATCGAGCGCGAGGTGCGCGTCGCGCTCGAGCGATGGGAGCCACGGATCGAACTCGTGGCCGTGCAGTTCGACACCTCGCAGGCCCTCTCCGGCCGGCTCGAGATCGAGCTCGACTACCGGATCCGCGCGACCAACGCGCCCCGAAACCTCGTCTACCCGTTCTACGTGATCCCCGCCGAGGAGGCGCCATGAAGCTCCCGGAGATCACCCTCGACGACCGCGATTTCCAGAGCCTCGTGAGCGAGGCGCGGATGCGGATCGCGCAGTCGTGCCCCGAGTGGACCGATCACAACGTCTCCGACCCCGGCATCACGCTGATCGAGCAGTTCGCGTGGATGACCGACCTCACCCTCTACCGGCTCAACCGGATCCCCGACAAGCTCCACATCGCCCTGATGGAGCTGCTCGGCATCCGGCTCGATCCGGCGATGGCCGCCAAGGCCGGGCTGCGGTTCCGCACCGTGGCGGGCGCGCGCGGGGCCGTCGAGGTGCCGGCGCTCACCGAGGTCGGCACGCGCCGCAGCCTCGAGGAGGAGCCGATCGTCTTCCAGGTCGACGACGACTTCACGATCGCGCCGCTGCGGCCCACCGCCTACACGCTCGTGCGTGGCGGCCGGCCGACCGCCGTGGGCCTCGCGGATGGCGTCGCCCGCCCCGCCGGTGCCGACCAGCTCGCCTTCAGCAACCCGCCCACGCCGGGCGACGCGCTCTGCCTCGGCTTCGAGGAGCCCGTCGGGCGGCTCGTGCTGCGCATCGAGGTGGATGCCTCGGAGGCGCGCGGTGCGGGCGTCGATCCGACGAACCCACCGCTGCAGTGGGAGGTGTCGACGGGCACCGACCAGTGGGCGCCCGCCGAGGTGCTCGAAGATCAGACCGGCGGCTTCAACTACGGCGCGGGTGTCGTCGAGCTGCAGCTGCCCGAGCGGTCGGGCCTGCACACGATCGACGGCGAGTCGCGGCACTGGGTGCGGTGCGTCTACCGCCTGCCCGAGGTGGCCGACGGTGAGCCGGCCCCGAGCTACAAGCAGCCGCCGGAGATCTACTCGATCACCGCCCGGCCGGTGGGCGCGCTGCTGCCCGCCACCCACTCGGTGCTCGTACGCACCGAGCTGCTCGGCATCAGCGACGGCACACCCGGCCAGGAGTTCCCGCTGCAGGCCTCGCCCGTGCTGCCGCTCGGCGCCGGTGAGGTGCTCGAGGTGCTCGAGCCGGGCGCCGAGGAATGGGTGGCGTGGGCGCCGCGCGAATCGCTCGTCGACAGCGGGCCGCAGGATCGCCACTTCGTGCTCGACCTCGTCTCGGGGACGATCGAGCTCGGCCCCGCCATCCGCGGCCGCGACGGCTCGTGGACCCAGCACGGCGCGATCCCGCCGAGCGGCGCGCGTCTGCGGATGAGCGCCTACCGCCACGGCGGCGGCATCGCGGGCAACGTCGCGACCGGCACGCTGACGATGCTCAAGACCTCGCTCCCCGGCATCGATCGCGTCGCCAATCCGGCGCCGGCCGAGGGTGGCATCGATGCGGAGTCGCTCGCCGTCGCCCGGCAGCGGGCCGGCATGGAGGTGCGCTCGCGCTCGCGCGCGGTCACGGCCGGCGACTTCGAGTTCTTCGCCGCCGAGCACCCCAACATCGCCCGCGCGATCTGCCTCCCGCCCTCCGGCGGTGGCCCGATCACGGTGCGACTGCTGCGCAACGTGCAGCCGAGCGACGCGCGCCTCGACCCCGCTTCGCTGCAGCCAACCGAGCAGGACTTCGCGGAGGTCGCGGCCTACCTCGACGAGCGCCGCACCATCGGCAGCGCGCTCGAGCTCGGCGCCGTACGCCTGCGTGGGGCGACCTGCGCGGTGAAGGTGTACGCCACCGGCACGGCTGATCTCCAGCGCGTGCACGACGACATCGAGCACGCCCTCTACTCGTATCTGAACCCGCTCATCGGTGGCTCGGCGGCGGGCCCGAGCAGCGGCTGGCCGTTCGGCCGCGCGCTCAACCCCGGCGAGCTCTTCGGGATCGTGCAGGGCGTGCGCGGGGTCGACGTCGTCGAGCTCGTGCGGGTGTACGAGACCGATCTCGAGACGGGCGACCAGCAGCCGGAAGCCGTGCGCGGCAACCTCGCCATCGAGCCCGACGAAGTGATCGCCTCGGGCACCCACCTGATCCAGGTCGAGCCGCCGCGGTTCTGATGACCACCGCCCGCGACACCATCGACGGACCCGTCACCGAGGAGCGCTTCGTGGGTGCCGGCTTCGGCACGCGCAGCCTCGTGGTGGTCGACTCCGGCCAGCCCGCTCCGCGCGTCGCCTCGGCGCGGGGGAGCATGCGGTTCGCGCTGCCCGGCGTCTACCAGGACTCCGACTTCACGATGCGCTTCATCGAGGCGCTGGAGGTGGTGCTCGATCCGCTCACCGGCACGCTCGACGGGCTGCACCACTACGTCGATCCGGGCTTCGCGCCCGGGCCTTGGCTGGAGCTGCTCTGCGCATGGCTCGGCGTCGAGATCGACGAGCCGGAGAACGACGAGGCGCCGCACGCGCGCGACGACCGCCTGCGCGCGCTCGTGCGCGCGGGCGCTGAGCTCGGCCGCGTGCGCGGCACCCGCCGCGCCCTCGAGCTCTCGCTCTCATTGCGCTTCCCCGATCTACCGCTGCGGGTGGAGGACGAGAGTGCGATCACTTGGCCGGGCCACGAGCCGAAATCGACGGAGCGGTTCGTCGTCTACTGCGACCAGCCGATCTCCGACGAGCTGCAGGTGCGGATCGCCCGCGTGATCGAGCGCGAGAAGCCGGTCCACGTGCCCTACAAGCTGCGCGTGAAGACGAAGAAGGCGGCGTCGTGATGGTGTGCCCCGGCTGCAGCGAGGAGATCGCCGACGGCGCCGACTTCTGCCCGCACTGCAAGCGCTACCTCCGCTGGGAGCCGACGGGTTACATGCCGGCGATCAAGAGCCCGGCCGGGAGCGAGAGTGCCGCTGGAGCGGGTGAGACCCCCACGCGCACGGCCGGCGAGCCGGCCGCGGCGCCCGCGGGCCGAGGCGATCGCCAGCCGCTCGCCTCCACGCCCGCGCCCGAAGCGCGCCCAGCCGCGAAGGGCGCGCGACCGGATGCCGTCATCACCCTCACGGTGCCGGGCGTCGAGCCGCCTGCGGCCGGCGCGCCCGCGGCGATCGCGATCGAGCCCGGCCAGCGTGGCCGCGTACTCGCGACCGTCCGCAACCAGAGCGACATCGTCGACAACTACGACCTCACCCTCGAAGGCCTGCCGGAGGGCTGGGCGACCCTTTCGCCGGCAACGGTGCACCTGATGCCGTTCCGCTCCTCGCGCACCTACGAGGCCGAGATCGAGATCACGCTGCACCCGCCACGAACCCCGCAGGCGCAGGCGCGGCACTGGCCGACGACCGTCGTCGCCACCTCGCGCTCGAGCGGTGAGCGGGTCGCCACGGTGCCGCTCGAGATCGGACTGCTGCCGTTCGAGCAGCTCGAGCTGGCGGCCAAGCCCGAGCGCCGTGCGGGCCGCCGGCGCGCGCGCTTCGAGGTCACCGTCCGCAACAAGGCCAACGCGGCCGCGGCGGTCGCGCTCGCCGCACGCGACACCGATGGCGCCTGCCGCATCAAGCTCGACCACGAGACGCTCACGATCCCCGAGGGGCAGACGGGCACGGCCACCCTCACCGTCCGCCCGCCGCGCCAGCGCTGGATCGGGCGCCCGTTCGACTGGCGGATCGAGATCGTCCATGCGACGGGTGACGAGGGCGAGCGGCTCCTCGCGACGGCTGCCGCCGAGGCGAAGCAGGGCAAGGGGCGGCGCAAGCTGCCTGGCGTGAACGCTCCGAGCGCGGCGCTGCCGTCGTTCACCGTCGGCTCCGACGGGATCCGCACCTCGGGCCCGCGGCTGCAGGCGCCCGAGATGCCGCGGCTCCACGTCGGCGGCAACGCCGTCGATCTCCGCCGTCTGCGCCCTGGCGGCGCGGCCGCCGCTCCTGCCGCGGCCCCAGCGGCACCGCTGCTCCCCGGACAGGTGGTGTATCGCCAACGGGCGTGGCTGCCGTGGTGGCTCGCGGTCGTGATCCCGATGCTCGCGGCGCTCCTGCTGATGCTCTTCTTGTTCCTCCCGCGCACAGCGACGGTGCCGAAGCTCGAGGGTGCGCCGTCGGTGCTCGTCGCCCAGCAGCGCCTCGCCAAGGTGGGGCTCGTGCTCGATCCGAACCGTGAGCAGGTGGTGCGCGCCGGCGTGCGCGCGGGCAGCGTGATCAAGCAGGTGCCGGCCGCCGGCGAGAAGCTCGAGAAGGGCAAGGCCGTCACCGTGCAGGTGGCCGTCGGCAGCAGCGCCGTCGAGGTGCCGAAGATCGTCGGGCAGACGCTCCCGGAGGCCGAGAAGACCCTCCGCGCTGCGGGCCTCGGCGTTGGCCGCACGTCGATGACGCCACCCGACCTCAAGGCGAAGATCACGACGCAGATCCCCGAGGCGGGCGAGCAGGTGAAGGCCGGCGCTCCGATCGACATCTATTACGGCAAGCCCAAGGGTGCCGGTGGCGGCGCAGGCGGAGGCGGCGGCGACATCGCGATGCCGCCGATCGATCCGCCGGATGCGGCCGGCTTCGCCGCGAAGCTCTCCGACACCGGGCTCGTGCCGCAGGTGGTGCGTCAGCTCTCGACGGTGAAGCGTGGCGATGTCGTCGCGACCGATCCGGCCGCGGGTGCGAAGCTCGGGAAGGGCGAGACCGTGAAGCTCACGGTCTCGGCCGGCTTCCCGCAGATCGTGTTCGACGACGACCAGGATCTGCTCCGCTTCGATCCGGCGACGGGCAAGGCGCTGCCGCCGCTCGCGAAGACGGCCGCGATCGAGAAGGATCCGACCTGGTCGGCCGACGGCACTAAGGTCGCCTACAACGCCGACGGCCGCATCATGCTCGTCGACACGACCCAGCAGGGCGCGACGCCGATCGCGCTCACGCCCGCCGGTGAGCGCTACTCCGACCCGTCGTTCTCGCCGAGCGCGGAGCGGCAGGTGCTGGCCGTCGCGAAGGTGAACGCCGACGGCGACCGCGATCTCTGCCTGGCACCGATGCCCGCAGGCACGAGCGAGATTCGCCCGCAGTGCCTCACGGATCCATCGTTCTCGGTGTCCGATGCGAAGTGGTCGGCCGACGGCCGCACCATCCTCGTCCCGGCGCTCCGCAAGGACGGTGCCTTCGGGCTCGTCCGCTACCGCTCGGCCCGCGCGTTCTCCTCGCGCACCCTCGACTGGAAGGGCGGCACGATCGTCACCCCGCGCGACAAGAGCGGCCCGACGGGGGTGCGCGACGGCGCCTTCTCGCCGGACGGCAAGCAGCTCGCGCTCGTCGCCAACGTCGATTCGCCGCAGTTCCAGCTCTACGTGACGACGCCCGACGACCTGCGTCTCGAGCAGGCCAAGGCGCTGCCGGTGCAGGCCTGCAAGGTGGCGTGGCGCCCCGACTCCAAGGAGCTGCTCGTCACCCAGTCGGGCGCCGACTGCACGCAGCCGACGGGTCAGCTGCTGCGCGTGGGGCTCGGACCGGATGCCAAGGCCGAGCCGGTGAGCGCGGAGGGCGACAACGCCAGCTACCAGCCGGTCGTCGGAGGCGGGTAGGCGGCGGTGCTGTGCCCTGCCTGCAGGCGCCGGGCTGATTCCACGGCACCGACGTGCCGACACTGCGGCGCCCCGCTGCGCGCCGGCGCCGCCGATGATCCGACCCCGCTCGAGCTGGTGCTCGAGAACGGCGTGCGCGTGGCCGTTGGCGACGACGACGAGCTGACGATCGGGCGAGCGGCCGGCAACAGCCTGCGCCTCGAGGATCCGAGCGTCTCGCGCCGCCATGCGCGGGTGGTCACCGGGCCGCAGGGCGCGTGGATCGAAGACATCGCCGCCACCCACGGCACCTACGTCGACGGGGTGCGGCTCGACGGCGTCGCCTCGCTGCGGCCCGGCAGCCAGGTGCAGGTGGGCGACCTCGTGCTGCAGGTCGAGCGCGCCGGTGGTGGCGCCGAGACCGAGGGGTTCGAGGAGGGCGGCGGCCACACGGTGGTCGTGCCGGTGGGCGCGAGCCTGATGATCCCGTCGATCGGCGAGGCGCACGTGGAGCCGGCCGTCGAAGTGAGCGACGGGGCCGTGCGCCCGCGGCTGCGCTCGGGCCACCGCTTCAAGCAGCTCGGGGCTACCGACGGTGGCCGATGGGTGGTGCAAGACCTCGAAAACGGCATCGTGGTGCAGCTGGAAGACGTCGATGGTGCGCTGCTGCCATTGCTCGACGGCGCCCTCACCGTGCCGGAACTCGTCACCGCCGCCGAGGCGAAGCTCGGGCCGCTTGGGCCCGGCCGGCTCGCGCGGCTGCTCGCCGATCTCGGGGAACGCGGGCTCCTCGCCGGCATCGCCGGGCAGGAGCCGCCGGCCCCGACGGGGTGGCGGCGCTGGATCACGCCGCGCGAGCTCGCCACGCGCCGCCTCGCGGGCACGTTCGAGGCGGCCTACCGGCGCGGTGGCTGGGTGCTCTTCACGCGGCCGGCGCTCTGGGTGCTCGGCGTGGTGGCCGTCGGAGGATTCGCCGCCGAGCTTGCCCTCATCGGCTTTCGGTACGGCTCCCCGCTGATCGTCGCGAGCCACCTCGGCCTCGGCGGGCTCGTGTTTCTCTTGGCCCGCGCGCTGCTCGTCATCTGCCACGAGTCGGCGCACGGCCTCGCACTCGCCGCCTACGGCCGACGCGTCGGCCGCGCCGGGCTGCGGCTGATCCTGATCTTCCCGTTCGTGTTCGTCGAGACGACCGAGGCATGGTTCGAGCCACGGCGACGGCGGCTCACCGTCACGGCGGCCGGCCCCGCCTGCGACTTCGTGCTCGGCGGGGCGCTCGCACTCGGCTGTCTGGTGCTGCCGGCGGGCACCGTGCGCGACATCCTATTCCAGGCTGCGTTCGCGGCCTACGTCGGCGCCTTCATGAACCTCAACCCCTTTCTCGACCGCGACGGCTACCAGTTGCTCGTGGATGCGACCGGTCGGCCGCAGCTCCGCCACCGCGCGCGGGCCGAGTTCGCCCGCCGCCTCTCGGGCCGTGGGGCGAGCGACACCGATCCGGCGCTGCGGCGGTTCGCGCTGGCCGCGCTCGGCTGGGCCGTGGTGATCGGCCTCGCGGCCGTGTTCATCTCGCTCCAGTACGCCGACGTCGCCCGCGCCTACCTGCCTGCCACGCTGATCGACGCGCTGCTCGTGACGGCCTGGCTCGTGGTGTTCATCCCGGTGATGGCGACGCTCCTTCCGCCGCTGGTCGCCCGCGCGCGCGGCCGGGGTGTGGCATGAGTTCGCACGAGGTGGAGGCGGCGGCCCGGCTGCTCGAGCGGCTGCTCGCCGAGCCTGAGTTGCGGCGCCAGTTCCGGCGTGATCCGGTCGGCTCCTGTCGCGCCGCCGGGCTCGACAACGTGGCGATCGAGATGGAGGTCGCGACCGGTAAGGCCGCGCACACCGTCGACCTCCGCGAATCGAAATCCAGCCTCGCCGGGGTACTGATGGCGGCGGCCGTCGAGGGCGTCGCGGTATGGCAGCTGATCGAGCACGCGGGCGCGGCCGGCGGCGCGGCGGCGGATCTCGTCAGCCACGTCTCGATGCCGGCGATCAAGCCGCCGCACCTCGACCTGCCCGACGTGCAGCTTCCCGACGCAAACATCGGCAGCATCGCCCTGCCGGGCAGCGGCGGTGGCGGGGCGAGCGGGATCGCAGCGACGCCGAGCGCGCCGGATGCTGCTGCGGGTGGCGTGGCCGACGCGAGTGGCGGGGCCGGCGCTGCGCCCGCCGAGGCGGCGAGCGCACCCGCGGATGGCGGGGCAGCCGGCGGTGGGGCGGACGCTGCTGGCGCAGCCGATGCTTCGGGCGGCGGTGCCGCTGCGGATGCCGCTGCCGGCGGTGACGCCGCTGCGGCCCAATCCGCGTCAGTCGCGCCCGCGGCGACACCCGGCGAGCCCGTCGCCGAGCGCTCCGCGCAGGCCGCACCCACCGCGACGCCGGGCGCCAGCTCCGACACGCTCAGCATGCGGGTCGCCGAGCGCTCGTCCGGGCCGTCGTCGCCGCAGCGCGACCCGAACGCCTCGATCAGCTTCGCCGTCCCCGGCCACCCCGGCGTGGGCTCGGGCTCGGGCGGCGGCGGCGCCGATGCCGTGGCCGAGCAGCTCGGCACCACCGGCCCGACGAGCTACCCCGGCGACGACGCCTCGCAGGCCCAGCTCGCGGCGTGGATGGCGGCCGAGGCGCGCGAGCGCGGGCTGCCCGGCGAGCTGCCGGTAATGGCGGCGCTCGTCGAATCGGGATTGAAGAACGTGCAGGGCGGCGACCGCGACTCCGTCGGCTTCTTCCAGATGCGCGTGGGCATCTGGAACGAGGGCGCCTACGAGGGCTACCCGAAGAACCCCGAGCTGCAGCTCAAGTGGTTCCTCGACCAGGCCCAGGCACAGCGCGCGCAGCGGATCGCGAGCGGCCGCTCGGTGAGCGATCCGCACAGCTTCGGTGAGTGGATCGCCGACGTGGAGCGGCCCGCCGCGCAGTACCGCGGGCGCTACCAATTCCAGCTCGACCGGGCCCGAGAGCTGCTGCGCTCGGCTCAAGACGCGCCGGCCCAGTCACCCTCGCCCTCGGCCGAGCCTGTCGCCGTCCGCAGCGCAATCTCCGTCGCCGATGCCTCCTCGCCGGCCGGCGCGCCGGTCTCCGCAGTCGAAGCCGGGCGCGCGGCGCTCGACAACCCGAAGCTGCACTTCGACGACGTCGGCGTGAGCGACCTCAAGGCCGGCCGGATCGATCCGCGGCTGCTCGCCGTGCTCGGCCGCCTCTCCGAGCACCACGACCTGCGCATCAGCTGCATGCGCTCCGACCACTCGAAGTTCACCGCGGGCGGCTCGATCTCCAACCACTGGCACGGGCGCGGCATCGACATCGCCGCCGTCGACGGCCGACCCGTGAACGCGTCGAATCACGCCGCGCGCGAGGTGGCCGAGCGGCTCGCCAAGCTCGACACCAGCATCCGGCCGACGGAGATCGGCACGCCCTGGCCGCTCGCCGGCCCGGGCTACTTCACCGACGGCGCGCACCAGGATCACCTCCACGTCGGCTTCGATGATGCCCTGCCCGAGGGCTGGCGCCCACCGCCCGATCTCGCGCCCACTGGCCAGGCGGCCGAGGCGCAGGCGGTGCGGGCCAGCACGGCGACCCCCGCCGGCACGCCCACCGACGCCGGCCCCGACACCCTCAGCTTCGGTGCCCGTGCTGAGCGCGCCGACGCCGGCAAGGGCGACGCCGCCGACCAGTCGCTGCAGTTCCCGGCCGTGCGGCCGCCCGACGATGTGCCCAGGTCGGCGGCTGAGCCCGTGGGGGTCCGCGCCGAGGCGCCCGGCGGCTCGGCCGCCGGAGGCGGCGATCAGGCCGCGGAGGCCGTCGCGGATGCCGCGCGCGGTGGAGCGGCCGGCCCGCAGGCGCTTGCCGCCGTGGCCGAAGCGAAGAAGTACCTCGGCACGCCCTACCAGTGGGGCGGCGCCTCCCCGAAGACGAACTTCGACTGCTCGGGCCTCGTGCAGTGGGCCTACGCCAAGCAGGGCATCGCGATCCCGCGTGTTACCTACGACCAGATCGACGCGCCGAACGCGACCAAGGTGGGCCTGCACGCGCTGCGGCCGGGCGACCTCGTGTTCTTCGCGACGCCCGACGGCGACGTGCACCACGTCGGGATGTCGCTCGGTGGCGACCGCTTCATCCACGCGCCGCACACCGGCGACGTCGTGAAGATCAGCCGGCTCTCGGAGCCCTACTACCGCCAGCAGTTCGCCGGCGGGCGGCGCTTCGACCAGTCCGCCCCGGCCCTCTCCGCGGCACCCGCCCCCGCCGCTGCGCCCGCCGATCTCCAGGTCGCCGAGCGCCAGCAGGTCGCCGACGCGGAGGCGGTGCAGAACCCCGACACGCTCGTCTTCAAGGCGCTCAGCCGGCAGGAGGCCAGCCATCACGCGTCGACCCTTCAGTTCCTCGCCGTGAAGGATCGCCCGCGCGCCGAGCGGCTCGCCGTCTCCGCTCGCGACGCCGGCCTGGATCTCGGCGATGCGCCCGTGGCCTCCGGCGACTACCCCGGCGACGATGCGGGCAAGGAGGCGCTCGCGCGCTGGCTGGGCGAGCAGGCGCGCCGCGCCGGGCTCCCGCCGGAGTTGCCGGTGATGGCGTCGCTCGTCGAATCCGGGGTGCAGAACCTCTCCGGCGGCGACCGCGACTCGGTCGGGTTCTTCCAGATGCGCGTCGGCATCTGGAACTCGGGCAAGTACGAGGGCTACCCCGATCGCCCCGAGCTGCAGGTGCGCTGGTTCATCGACAAGGCCCTCGAGGTGAAGCGGGCCCGGCTGGCCAGCGGCGATCGGGCGTTCCTCGACGACCCGAAGCAGTGGGGTAACTGGATCGCCGACGTCGAGCGGCCCGCCGAGCAGTACCGGGGCCGTTACCAAGAGCGGCTCGAGGAGGCTCGCCAGCTCCTCGGCCGCTGAGGCCGATCAGCCCGAGCTGCCGCCGTCGTCGCCGCTGCCGCCGCCCGGATCGGGCTTGGGCTGCGGATTCGGGTTGGGGTTCGGGTTGACGCCGCCAGAGCCCGAACCGGAGCTGCCCGACGACCCCGAGGAGCCCGGGTTCGAGCCGGAGCTGGTGCTCACCTTCGGCTTGGGCGTCGGCGTCGGCGCAGCGCCGAGTTTGCGCACGGTGAGCGCGGGCGGGAGTGTGCCGGCGCTTGCGGGTGCGATGGCTTCCGTGGAGGCGGGGCGGGGGAGATCGACCTCCGCGTCGGAGGGCGCCGTGAGCTTGCCGATGCCGAGGCCGGCCAGGAGCGCGACGAGGATCGCGGCGCCGATCAGGAACACGGGCGGTTTCATCGCGCGCTCCTCACGCCGTAGCCGAGCGCCCGCAGCCGCTCGGCGGCCTTGCCCATGGCCTGCTGGCGGGTGGCGAGCGCCTTGCGGGCCGCGTCGAACCGGGTGGTGCTCCCGGCGTCGGCGGCGCCGGCGAGATCGCGGAGGCCGGAGCCCACCTGCGCTGTCGCGTCGGCGAGCGCGCGGACGGCGGCGGCCGAGCGCGCGTTGGTCGGCACGCCGCGCAAGCGTCCGGCGGCCTCGGCGTACGGCGTCGCCGCGCGGCGCGCGCTGCGGGCCTGGCCGGCGCGGCTGTTCGCATCGGTGAGCTGGGCGCGCGGTGTCGCCGCTTCCTTCGCGAGGCGATCGAGGGCGGTGCCGACGGCGCTGGCGGTCGGAGCATCGGGGCCGAGCGGATGCAGCGCGGCGCCGGGGAGGCGGAAGGTGGTGGCGATCGCATCGCAGGTCGCGTCGGGCACCCCGGCGCGACAGAGCAGCACAGCCACGCCGTCGCCAGCAGCAACGGTGAACGCGGTGCCCTTGCCGAGCGCCCCGAGATCCGCCCCGGTGTGCCGGAGGGCTTCGACCCCGTCGCCGAGCACGGTGGCCTCCGCGGCGCCCGCCTTCGTCCCGGCGGGCAGCAGGTCATCGCCGAACTTGCCCGTGAGCGTCGCCGCGACGACGCCATCATCGCCGCCGCCGCTCGGGCCGGCGCCCACCGCTTGGGCGACGGTCGCCGCTCCCGCCTTCGTGCCGCTGCTCACCGCGACCGGCTTCCAGCCGCCGGGCACCTTCAGCGCGATGCCGTCCGCGGTGACCGCCGTCGTGGGGAGCTGCGCCGCCGCCGGGTCGGGAGCCGGGCTGCCGTGGCCGACGGCATAGCCGCCACCGGCCGCGATCACGACGCCCGCCAGTGCTGCCGCGGCGACGAGCCGCCGGCGGCGCACCTCGGGCGAGGTGCTGGCCTTTGCAGGCTGAGGGCGCGGCGCGGGCTCGGGCCGAGAGGTCGGGCGGGGCGCGGGCCCGGAGCGCTCCGGCGCCGGGATCACGCGCAGCGGGGCCGCCGTCGCATCCTCCTCCTCGGCATCGGCCGGCTCGTGCGGGCCCGCGGCCTCGTCGACCGGCTCGTCGTCGACCGGCGCGCCCTGGCGGCCGCGCAGCGTCGATCCGATCGCCGTGCGCCAGCCGAGGCTCTCTTCGGTGAGCGGCGCTGGCCCGTCCGGCTCGACCTCGTCGAGCTCCGGCTCGGGCTCCTGGAACGCCGGCCGCAGCGGCGACTCGTGGACCTCCGGCTGGTCCGGCTCGGCGCGCGCAGCCGGCGGCTCGGGGTCCGGCCGTTCGTCGACCACTACGGGCAGCTCGGCCTCGCTCACCGGAGCGTCCTCAACCACCGGCTCCTCAAGCATCGGCTCTTCAGCCACCGGCTCCTCGCCCTCCGCGGCGGGCTCGGGCTCCGGGCGCGCCGCGGCGCCGAACGTCGCATAGCCGGCGATCATCGAGTCGTCGACCCGCGCCTCCTCGCGCGGCACAGCGGGCGGCTCCACCGGCGGCGCGGCCGGCTTCGACGGGGCGGGCTTGCGGGCCGCGGGCTTCGCCACCGCAGGAGCGGCAGCCGGGGCCTTCGCCTCGATCACCGACTCCCCACCCGATCGCTCACCACCAACGACGCCCCCGAGCGTCGGCGGCTCGAACTTCGGCAGCGGGGCGAGCAGCGGCAGCGGCGCCTCGCGGTGCCACGTCGGGCCGAGCTCGCGCAGTGCGATCTCCTCGAGCTCGAGCCACACGGCCTCGGCGTCGGCCGGCCGCTCGCGCCAGTCCTTCGTGAGGAGGCGAGCGATCCAGTCCGAGAGCTCGGGGTCGATCTCTGCCCGCACGCTGGCGGCCGCCGGGATCGCCGTCTCCAGGTGGTGATGGGCGATGGCGATCGGCTCGCGCGTCTCGTAGAACGGCGTGCGCCCGACGAGCATCTCGTAGGCGATGATCCCGAGCGAGTACAAGTCGGTGTGGGGGCCGATGTCGCGCGCCAGTGCCTGCTCCGGCGCCATGTACTGCGGGGTGCCGCTCGTCGTCCCGGTCACGGTCGCGAACACGTCGGCCGTGGCAGTGCGCGCCTTGGCGATGCCGAAGTCGGCGATCTTCACGCTGCCGTCGTCGGCGACGAGCAGGTTGGCCGGCTTGAGATCGCGGTGCACCACGCCCTCGCTCGCGGCGTTCGCGAGGCCCCGGAGCACGCCCCGCATCACGCCCATGAAGTGCGCGAGGCTCGTGCGGTTCACGTAGGCCTGCAGCGAGCCGCGGCGCATGAACTCCATCGAGATGAAGGGCGTGTCGTCGATCACCAGGTGGTCGTAGACGTGCACGATGTGCGGGTCGTTCAGCGCCGCGGCCGTGCGCGCCTCCCGCATGAACCGCAGGGCGAGCGTCGGATCCGGGCTGATCGGCAGGCGCAGCTCCTTGAGCGCCACCCAGCGCTTGAGCTTGTCGTCCCACGCGCGGTGCACGACGGCCATGCCGCCATGCCCGATCGCCTCGGCGAGGTAGTAGCGGCTCCCGAGTTCGCGCAGCTCCACGGCGTCAGGTGCCCTGCACCATCGTCTGGCCCGCGGAGGAGACGGGCATGGTCGGTGTGCCGTTGCTCGTCGCGCAACTGAGTCCCTGGTGCAGTGCGGGCGTGCCGGCGTAGGTCACCTTCGTGCAGATGCCGCTGATCACGCTCACCACCACGCACGGTGCCGGCGCGCCGCTGATGTTGAACGTGCAGCCCGCCGCGACCTTCCCCATCAGGTCGGTGGCGACGATCCCGGGCGAGCCCCCGATCAACGGCCGCGTGCCCGCGGGGATCAGTGGGATCATCCCGCCGTGCGCGCACTGCAGCGTGCCCGCGGCGGTGATCAGCGGGGGCATGATGCCTCGGATTTGCTCGGAGAACCCATGCTCGGTCGGGGCAAATCTACTCCGCGCCCGAGGCCCGCAACAGCACCTCCGCCCGCCTGCTGGGAACTCTGCCCGGCGGCCCTGCGGAGGCTGCCCGAATTGCTGCCCGATGAACCATTGCCAGGGGTAGCGAGGCCGTCCGATGATCCGCCTCGTGCGCGCGCGGCAACAGGCGGTGAGGTGGACGCGGCGGCTCGCTCGAGCAGCCGTCGTCGTCGGGATCCTGGGAGCCGCGCCGCCGCCCATCGCGTTGGCAGCAGCGCCGTCGAACGACAACTACCTCGCGTCGACGATCATGCGCACCCCGCAGGGTGGCTTCCCGAGTGCGTTCACCGCGACGGTTGACACCAACGAGGCCACGACGCAGAACGATCTCTTCCAGCCCGACAAGGACGGCGCGCCACTCGGTGGCGGTCCGCCGGAGCCGCTGCTCTGCGGTGGTTCCACGGTCGGCAAGACGGTGTGGTTCGACTTCAGCCCGCCGATCGACGGCGGCGTCGAGATCTCCGCCCAGGGTTTCGACACCACCGTCGCCGTGTGGCGCTACGACACCCGCACGAGCGCCCTCGACAAGCTGCTCGGCTGCTCGGCATCGCCGGGAGTGGGTGAGTCGTTCGTCGTCCCCAACCGCGTGCTGAAGGGCAAGAGCTACACCGTGCAGGTGGGCGGGGCTGTCACGAACGGCGTCGCGGCGTCGGGCCTCCTCTCGTACGGCTTCAACTTCTACGGCGACCGCGACGGCGACGGCGTGCTCGACGCCCAGCCCGACCGTTGCCCGGATCTCCTCGGTGTCGCCGACTTCGGCGGCTGCCCGCCCGCGCTCCAGCCGTCGGTGAACTTCAACTTCGACCGCTCCGGCTCGGGCGTGCGCCTCACGCGCTTCGTCGTCAACAAGCTGCCGTCCGGCGCCTCCATCCGCGTGAGCGCGGGCGGCCGCGTCGTCACGGCGAAGGCGACGGGCAAGGCCCAGCGCCTCGTCCGCCTTGAGGGCGTGTCGCTCCGCGGTGGCAGCACCCTCTCGGTGCGTGCGACCATGAGCCGCCGCGGCAAGACCCGCTACCGCTTCGGGGCGATCGGCTCCGTCTACACGTACAAGGTGCGTGGCGGACGGGTCGGCACCCGCACCGAGCGCTGCCTCGTGCCCGGATCGGCCAAACCGCGAAAGAGCTGCCGCAAGCCATGACCCGTCGCCGCACTTCCCGGTTCGCCCTGGCGCTCCTCAGCCTGGCGTTCGCCCTCGGTTTCACGGTGCCCGCCGCCAACGCGGCCGTGGAGACGTTCACCTATGACGACGTGCCCACGGGCGAGATCCCGATGGCCGCCGGCAGCAACCACGACAACTACGGCCCGTACTACCCGCGCGGCCTCATCACGCCGTGGCAAGGGTGCATGACCACTGGCGTCTACTCCGCGGCGCCCGGATTCGCCTACAGCGGCAACCAGTTCCTCATGGTCTCCGATCAGGACGCGTGCGGCGGCAACCTGAACATGGCGTTCTTCGACCCCGTGCTCTACCCGACGACGATCCAGTTTGCCGTCCGCGGCCAGCTCTCGGCGAGCCTCCCCAGCCAGGTCACGATCCAGGCGTACGGCTTTGTGGGCGCATCGACGACGCAGGTGCTCCTCGAGACTCGCACCATCACGTTCGGCACCGGCTGGCAAGTCGTCACGTTCCGCGCACCCGCGGGCAACAAGTACTCGCGGCTGGCCTTCACGACGGGCCCGGCCATCGGCCCGGTGCTGCTCGTCGACCAGGTGCGCGTGAGCGTGCCGCGCCTCACGCCCACGGTCACGTTCGGATCGATCCCGGCGACGACCAGCGACACGAAGCTCTCGGTCCCGTTCACGCCCAACGCGGACGCCGAGCGCACCGTCTGCTCGCTCGACGGTGCACCGGCGCAGCCGTGCAGCTCACCCGTCACGTACGAGGGCCTTGCGCTCGGTGCGCACGAGGTGAAGGTGACCGCCTACGACACCTTCGGCTTCGCGGATCCGAATCCGCCCGTTGCCCGATGGAACGTCGTGCCCGTGCCGACTCCGACGCCGACCCCCGATCCGTGCCTGGGCGGCCCGGACTCCGACGGCGACGGCATCAACGACGCCTGCGACACCGTCGGCCTCCCGGCGACCGCGCCGTCGATCGCGGGCGTGCAGGCGAAGACGGTGGTGCTCTCCGGCGAGGTCTTCGTGAAGCTCCCGGGCGCGAGCGGGGCCTCCGCCAAGCGGCTCGCCGAGCCTGGCTTCGTGCCGCTCAAGGGCACGGCCGTGCTGCCGGTCGGCTCGACGGTCGACACGCGCGCTGGTGACGTGCAGGTGGTCACCGCCACCGGCGCGACCGCGAAGGGCGCCCCGACGCGTGCCACTTCGCGCGTCGCCGCCGCGATCTTCCAGATCCGCCAGCGCCGCGCGGCCCGCCGCGCGAAGGGCAGCAAGAAGAAGCTTCCGCCCTCACCGACCCAGCTCATCCTCCGCAACGCGACCGGCGCCGTCGGCGCCGCCCGCTGCGACGTGAAGGGCTCGCGCGGCGTCGTGCGCAGCCTGAGCGCGACGATCCCCAAGGGCATCGTGCAGGTGAGCGGCTCGGCTGCTCAGGTGACGGCGACGAAGGCGAACACGACCATGCGCATCGTCGATCGGTGCGACGGCACCTTCGCCGAGGTCGGTGCCGGAGCCCTCTCGCTCCGCGACACCCGTCGCCACAAGACGGTCAGGGTCACCCGCGGCCGTTCGTACTTCGTGCCCGGGAAGATCCTGCGCCCCAAGGGCAACTGAGGCGGAGTGCCCGCGCGAAGGCGGGTGCTCGACCGGCGGTCGGGCCTGATCGGCTAGATCAGGCCGTCGCGCACGGCCTGGGCCACGGCCTGCGAGCGGCTGCGCACGCCGAGCTTCGTAACGACGTCGTGGAGGACGTTCTTCACGGTGCGCTCGGAATAGCTGAGCTGCAGCGCGATCTCGCGCGTGGGGTGGCCCTCGGCGATGAGGGCGAGCACGGCCTGCTCGCGGTCGCTGAGCTGGGCGATCGTGCGGCCCGGCGCATCGCCTGCCTCGCCCGCGCGGACGACCCCGGCGAGCAGATCGTCGCTCAGCACGCTCGCGCCGGACCTCACCGCCGCAATCGCCGCCTGAAGCGCTTCGTGCGTGAGTTGCTCCTTGCGCAGGAAGCCTGCCGCGCCCTCACGCAGCGCCGCGAACACGGCCGGTTCGCGGCAGTCGGAGGTGCACACCAGCACGGGCGCGGCGCTCTGCTCACGCACGGTGGCGATGAACTCCACACCGCCGTGCGCGGCGGTGTCGAGCACCACGAGGTTGGTCGCCGGGAGCTCGTCGAGCACCACTGCGTCATCCGGCGACTGAGCCTGGGTGACGCCGCTGACGCCATGCATGGCCTCGAGAGAGGCGGCAAGGCCTTGGCGGAAGATCGGATGCGGGTCGACGACGAGCAGTCGCATGGTCTGAGAAGACGGGCCTCGGGACGGGAGGTGGCACGACGATGCTCGTCCTGTGGCAGGTCCCGGTCAAGACCGTTACCCGAAAGAAGGGACGCGCATCAGCTACCGGTGGCATCCGGGACTACAGTGCGTTGCGCTCTACATTTCTGGCTGCTGAATGGTTGCAGCCTGCAGGCAAAACCGAACGTCTGCTCGGGAAAATCCGTCGGACATGTTGACGGACCGTCGCATTGGCGCTCCCCGGGATCGGGGTGTTCGGGTGGCGTGACGGCAGGACCCCGGTCGCACCTCAGTGGGCCCCCGCTTGCGGCGCGAGTAGGGTCGAGCGGTGGCTGCTCCGAGGTACGTCGCGGCGCTCGACCAGGGCACCACGAGCACGCGCTGCATGCTGTTCGATGGCGGCGGGCGCGTCGTGGCGAGCGCGCAACGCGAGCACGAGCAGCTCATGCCGCAGCCCGGCTGGGTGGAGCACGACGCCAAGGAGATCTGGTTCCGCAGCGACCAGGTGATCCGGCTCGCGATGGCGCAGGTGGAGGCCACCGCTGCCGATGTTGCCGCGCTCGGCATCACCAACCAGCGCGAGACGACCGTGCTCTGGGACCGCCACACCGGCGAGCCGCTCCACGGCGCGATCACCTGGCAGGACACCCGCACCGACGAGCTCTGCGTCGAGCTCGCGCGAGGTGATCAGGATCGGTTCCGGGCGACGACCGGACTCCCGATCGCCCCGTACTTCTCGGCCACGAAGATCATGTGGCTGCTCGACCGGATCGACGGCGCTCGCGAGCGCGCCGAGGCCGGCGACCTGATGGTCGGCACGATCGACACCTGGGTGCTGTGGCATCTCACCGGCGGGCCGGGGCGTCCGAGTTCGCGCCGCCGCGACGCGGTTGCTGCCGGCCGCCGCCTACCGCGCCTCCCCGGCAGCGGCCCGAGGCCGGGCCTGCACATCACCGATGTCACGAACGCATCGCGCACGCTGCTCATGGACCTCACCACCCTGGACTGGGACGAGGGCCTGCTGAGCCAGACCGGCATCCCGCGCAGGTTGCTCCCCGAGATCCGGCCGTCGTCGCAGGTGTACGGCGAGGTGGCGGCCGGTCCGCTCGCGGGCGTGCCGATCGGCGGCATCCTCGGCGACCAGCAGGCGGCGACCTTCGGGCAGACGTGCTTCGCGCCCGGCGAGGCGAAGAACACCTACGGCACGGGCAACTTCCTGCTCCTCAACACGGGCGGCACGCCCGTGCGTTCGACGCACGGCCTGATCACGACGGTCGGCTACCAGCTCGAGGGCGGTACGCCCACCTACTGCCTGGAGGGCTCGATCGCGATCACCGGCGCGCTCGTGCAATGGCTCCGCGACAACCTCGGCATGATCGGCGGCAGCGAGGAGATCGAGACGCTCGCCTCCACCGTCGACGACAACGGCGGCTGCTACTTCGTCCCGGCCTTCTCCGGCCTTTACGCCCCGTACTGGCGCAGCGAGGCACGCGGCGTGATCGCGGGCCTCACGCGCTTCGTGAAGAGCGGCCATATCGCGCGGGCCGTGCTCGAGGCGACGGCCTTCCAGTCACGCGAGGTCGTCGATGCCATGGCGCTCGACGCCGGCGTGCCGCTCGAGTCGCTGAAGGTCGACGGCGGCATGACCGTCAACGAGCTGCTCATGCAGTTCCAGGCCGACGTGCTCGGCGTGCCCGTCGTGCGCCCGGAGATCACGGAGACCACGGCGCTCGGCGCGGCCTACGCGGCTGGGCTGGCAGTCGGCCTGTGGGGTGAGCCGGACGATTTGCGCGATCACTGGCACGAGGACCGTCGCTGGCTGCCGCAGATGCACGAGTCCGAGCGGTCCGAGCGCTATCGGTACTGGAAGCGGGCGGTCGAGCGCACCTTCGACTGGCTGGAGTAGTCGCCGGCGTCTGGCTACCGCCGGGCGGGAGCTCGGCGCCACCGGCTGCCCCGTCAGGACGCCGGGCAGATCGCCGGGTTCTTGCGATCCGGCAGGAGGCAGCGTGCGGTCTCGACGATCTTGCCGGGGCTCTTCACCTTCAGGCGGAACACGCGGCCGATGTACTGGTCGCGCTTGGCCTCGATGCGGATCGTGGCCCCGTTGCGTAGCCACTTGCCCTTCAGACCCTTGACCTCGTAGCTCTGCTTCGCCGCGTTCTTCTTGCCGGTGCGCTTCAAGCCGAGCTTCTTCGGGCAGCTGGAGTGACCCTCGCAGTCGATCTCGACGTCCGCCTCGGACGGGATCCCGCTGAGCGTGATCTCGGTGAACTGCGTACGGCCGCCCTTCCAGCGGAACTTGTAGGCGTAGCGCAGCGGCACCTTCGCGGCGGCGGTGACGAGCGTCGCGAGCGGGGTCGGGGTGGCCCGCGGCGTGGGCGTCGCGGTGGGCGCGGGGGCGACCGGCGTCGGCGTCGCCTGCGGGGCGGGCGTCGGGGTCGCGGGGATCGGCGTGGCCGTCGGGGTCGGCGTCTTCGTCGGGGTCGGCGTCGCGGTCACGACCGGGGTGTGGGTCGGCGTCGGCGTCGCGGTCACGACCGGGGTGTGGGT
>JAGIBJ010000095.1:75466-101816 GCA_017744415.1 Solirubrobacteraceae bacterium | reverse complement strand
AGCTCAGCGCTGGGGGGTGGCCTTTGGCTGACGTGTGGACGGATCGGTCGCGGGTTGCGGGATCGGTCCACAGCTCAGCGCTGGGGGGTGGCCTTTGGCTGACGTGTGGACGGATCGGTCGCGGGTTGCGGGATCGGTCCACAGCTCAGCGCTGGGGGGTGGCCGCGAGCGGGGGCGACGCGCTCGCGTCGACGGTGGCGATGGCCTCGAGGAGACGCACGCGCAGCGCGTTGGCGCGCTCGCCGAAGGCGCGCTGGCGGGTGGCGTAGTCGCGGCGGCCCTCGGGGGTCTCGATCGGCACGGGCTCGTAGCCCAGGTCGCGAAGGTCGTAGGGCGACGCCTGCATGTCGAGGGTGCGGATCTCGCGCGCGAGCTCGAAGGCGTCCGCGGTGAGCTCGCTCGGCACGGCCGGGGCGAGCTTGTAGGCCCAGCGGTAGACGTCCATGCCGGCGTGCAGGCAGCCGGGCTGCTCGTGGTCGACCATGCCCTCGCGCGTCGGCGTGAGCGTGTTGCGCGCCAGGCCCGCCCCGGTGAAGAAGCGCGTGGCGTCGAAGTGGGAGCAGCGCAGCGTGCTCGCCTCGACGACGGCATCGGTGTCCGCCGCCCCGAGCCGCAGCGGCAGTCCGCCATGCCGACGCTCCTCCGGCTCCCGGTACACCATCGCCCACTCGTGCAGCCCAAAGCAACCGGTGTGGATTTCCCGCTCCAGCGTCGCCTCGAGCAGCCGCCGCACGAAGCCAACGGCCTTGCCCCGCGCCTCGAGGAAGGCGGCGGCATCGAGGGCGACGCCGCCGCCGGCGAGCCGACGCGAAGGCTGAGGGTCTTCGTTGGTCCCTGAGCCTTCGGGACGACTGACCCTAACAGTGTGACGCGAAGGCTGAGGGTCTCCGTTGGTCCCTGAGCCTTCGGGACGCCCGGCCCAGTCGACCGCGCTCATGAATTTCCAGCCGGCGATCGGGTCGTCGCCCGCGCCCTCGAGTGCCACGCCGGCGCCGGGGCTCCAGCGCCGCAGCCGCGCGGGCGAGAAGCCGTAGTAGTCGAAGAGGAAGTCCTCGACGGCGTGCTTCTCGCCGCGCCGACGACGATCGAGGTGCTCGGCGACGAGCCCGTCGACCCGCGCCTCATGCGCCGCAGCTCGCGGCCGCCACTCGTTCTCGCTGAGCCGGATCAGCTCCACAGCGCGATGGTACGGCCGGTGGCTCACTCCGTCGCCGTTCGTCAGCCGGGAGCGGACGGCCGAGTCGCCTGCGATCGTCACGTTCCGGCCACTCGCCCACGCGACATCACTCGCCAGACCTCGCTATCGTTCCCACTCCTGCGCCCGTAGCTCAGCTGGATAGAGCGTCGGTCTACGGAACCGAAGGTCAAAGGTTCGAATCCTTTCGGGCGCGTGGAACGGAACCCCTGCGAGAGCGGGGGTTTCGTCGTTCTGGGCGCCCACCGCCTCGGTGATCCGGTCGCGCGATGCGGGGTGGATCGCCGCGCAGATTCCCGGGCGCAGTGGCTGCGGCGCTCGTCGTCGCCAAAGGCGGGGCGGCTGCATCCCGTCGCCACGCCGCGTGAGATCGGCACGAGCAGGTCGACGATCTGCAGACCCGGCGTCGCGACCGCAGCGCAGCGGGCGCAAGAACGAGAAAAGCCCCGCGAGTGGCGGGGCCTGAGGGTGTCATCGGCACTTCGCAGGAGAACCTTTAGCCCGATCCGCACGATGGCGCAAATTACGCATGGTTGAGCCAATCAAAGCGGGCGGTTCGTCAGCGTGTGACGTTTTCGTCTGGGCCCTGAACGAAAAGGTCACGGCCACTCGCGAGCAGGGCGGGCAGGGCATCGCCCTCCCTCGGCCGCTTGGCTTGCATGAAGCGGCGCGTAGGGTCGATCACATGCTCGCCGCCGTCGTCGCCCGCTACCGCAGGCTCGTGAAGCTGGGCTGGCCGCGTTCGTATCCGCTCGTGCAGTTCCCGAACGCGCCGCTGCTCGTGGCACTCGGCGCATCGGTCGTCGGCTGGTTCGTCTCGGGCGATGCGCAGGACTACGCCACGGCGGTCGGCACGGTCGGCATCGCCGTGTGGGCGTGGCAGGAGGCGGTCGACGGCGACAACGGATTCCGCCACGCGCTCGGTGTCGGCGGACTGATCTACACGGTCATCACGCTCGCGGGCCGGCTCGGCTGACTCGGTCGCCGACTGCTCTCGTCGCACCCCCTCGAGGCCCACACAACCCCGGGGCGGTGCGCGCCCGGCGCTACCCGGCGCGCGTCGTCGAGACCGCCGCCCGCGTGACGCGCGCCACCACCCGCCCCGGCACCGACGGTCGCTGGCGGCGCCACACGTGGCCGTGCTCGGCGGGCCAGGCGTAGGTGGGGAGACCCGCGGTGACGAGGCCGAGCACGCGGGGCTCGTCGAGGGCGTCGGCGGTCCACGCGTAGAGGTGGGCGAGGCGGGGGCCGATGAGGTCGTAGTCGAGGAGGCGGCCGATGGGCTGCTCGTCGGCGACGTAGCGGTCGACCTCGGCACGCAGCGGGTAGCGGTCGGGAAGCACGCGGCGGAGCGAGAGGAAGATGCCGGCCATGCCGAGGCGAGGATCGCCGAGGAGGCGGCCGAGCGGGGCGAGCTGGCCGAGGGCGAGCGAGGGTGCGCCGGCGAGGGCATGGGCGTAGAGGACGCGCATGAGGACGACGTTCATGAAGAAGCGCTCCGGCGGCGCCTCGGCCTCGGCGAGCGGCTCGGCATCGAGGTAGCCGCCGACGATGCTGGCGTTGTGGGCGCGGTACCAGTGGGCGCTCGTCGGCCGGTCGGCGAAGGCGAGCCAGAGCTCGACGGCACGGGTCGACGGGGTGCCGGGCGCGCCGCCGAGCAAGGCGATCGTCTCGCAGCCGTCCCGCAGGAGACGCTCGTTCACGGCGCGCCACCACGTGCTGCCCGGCGCCGGAGCGTGCTCCGGCGCCAGCACGCCACGGGCGAGCTGCCAGCGCATGAACGAAAGGGCGGCCCGGCCGAACGGGAGGCGCTGACGGGCGTCACCCACCGGCCCGCCGAACACCCGCCGCAGCAACTCGAGGCGCGCGGCGGGATCGTCGCGCACCGCGGCGACCTGCGCATCGGCCAATGCACGGGCCTGCGCGCGCGACGATGTAGGGGCCGGAAGCTCCACGCGACGAGCTTCCCGCACGCCGTCCGCTGCCGCAACGCGCATCGCGAACGCCGCCGGCCGCGCGTCGGCGGCGTAGCGATCGGCGGCCGTGCAACGCTGCACGTCATGAGCGACGGCGTACTGCTGGGGCCCGGCGGCGGCGAGGTGCTGCCGATGGGGCCGAACACGATCGTGGTGAAGGCGACGTCGGAGATGACGGGCGGCGCGCTGTTCCTCTCGGAGGTGACGTACGCGGCCGGGATGGCGGGGCCGCCGCCGCACGTGCACGAGACGATCACCGACATGTTCTGGGTGCTCGAGGGCGTGCTGACGGTGCAGCTCGGCGACGCGGAGCACGAGGTCGGCGCCGGATCGTTCATGTGCGCGCCGCCCCGCGTGGTGCACACGTTCCGCAACGCCTCCGACGCGCCCGTGCGATTCCTGAACTTCAACACGCCCGGCGGCTTCGAGCACTACATGCGCGAGCTGTCGGCAGCCGGCTGCGGCCCCGAACCGATGACCTCCGAGCAGATCGGCGCGATCGCCTCGCGCTACGACGTGCGCGTCGTCTGAGTCGCCGCGGGCTGGCCGACTCGACCAGTCCGCTCGCCGCGCCGGGCGGCCGCGGGTATGTTCTCCCCACCATGCGCCTCGCTGTCCTCGTCGCCGCCACCCTTGCCTTGGTGGTCGGGGCCCCATCCGCCGCGGTCGCCCAGAAGGCCGACCCCAACGTGAAGACCACGGTCACCGACATCCAGTGGCGGATCTCGTACAGCGTGGAGGTGCCCGGGAACTGCGCCGTCCTCGGGTTCTCCCAGTGGCAGGCCTCCAAGTTCCGGGGATGGGACGCCTACCAGGTCGCCGTCACCCTGGGCACCCCGCCGTCGTCGCGTACCGACTCCTTCCCCGTGTCTGCTGCGCCCACGTACGACGACCAGCTGGGGTACGGCGGGAACATCGTGTCACCGCCGGCCGGGAGCCACTGGGTGCTGATCGGCGACGGCAGCTACCGCGCGGGCCCGCCGCCGGCCGACCCCGACTGCCAGGCCATGCTCACGCGCTCACAGGGCGTGATTCCCGACGGCAAGGTGGCCACGTCGTACCGGCGGACAAGCACCTGTACCACCAAGTTCGACAAGCTCACCAAGGCACGAAAGGCCGTGAAGAAGGCGAAGAGCAAGTCGGCGAAGTCCAAGGCCAACAAGCAGCTGTCGAAGGCCAAGCGGTCGTTCACCAAGGACTGCTCGGAGTAGCGCGCTCGGCGGTCGCGCCGGCGTGACGGGTGGAGCCGGGCAGCCGTGACGGTCGCGTCGGTCCGGCGCGCGGGGCCGGGCTACCCGTCGGAGGCCAGCAGCTCGTCCGTCCGCGCGTCGGGCTCGCCGCCGTAGAAGCGGTCGAGCAGACGGGCAAAGCGCAGGTCGTCGGGCGCGGCGCGCAGGAAGAGCGTGAGCGACGAGCGGAACTTGAGCGCATCGATCGAGCCGAAGATCGCGACCGCATCCGAGGAGCCATCCGCCTCGACGGCGTCGCAGCACTCGCGGAGCCGCGCCCCGAGCACCGGGTGCGCCGCGAAGGCGCGGGCCTCGGCGAGGTCGGCGATCGCGAAGCGCTGCGCCATCGGGCTCGAGCCCAGCCCGCGGAGCTGCGGGAAGACGAACCACATCCAGTGCGACTGCTTGCGCCCGGCGCGCAGCTCGTCGAGCGCGCGGTCGTACACGCCGCCCTCGTCCTGCGCCTCAACGAACCGCTCGAGTCCCATCCCGTTCGACCCTAGGTCACGCCATCGGGGCGTCGCCGGGCACGCCAACACGGGGCCTTCGCGTTGCCTCGCTCGACTCGTGAGCTTCAGGCGATCGGCAGCTCCACCCGCGCGGTCATGCCGCCGCCGTCGCGGGCGGTGAGGGTGAGGGTGCCGTCGTGGGCCTGCGCGATCGACTTCACGATCGCGAGGCCCAGCCCGACGCCGGCGTGATCGGTGCGGATGCGCTCGGCGCCGCGCTGGAACGGCTCGTCGAGCGTGCTCACGAGCGCCGGGGTGAGGGGTGCGCCGGTGTTGGCGGTCACGAGCGTGGCCCGGTCTCCATCGATCGCAGTCGTGACGGTGACGCGGCCGGCCTCGGAGAGGTTGTGCACGAGCGCGTTGTGGACGAGGTTCGTCGCGAGCTGGAGGAGGAGTGCGGGCGAGCCGTCGGTGGGGGCGGCGTCGGCGACGAGCTCGACCGTGACGCCGCGCTCGTCGGCCACCGGCACCAGGGTCTCGACGGCCTCGGCGGCGATCAGGGCGAGGTCGACGGGCCCGCGGGCGAACGTGCGGGAATCGGCGCGGCTGAGGACGAGCAGCGCCTCGGTGAGATCGATCGCGCGGGTGTTCACGTCGTGGAGGCGGTCGACGAGCTCGGTGGTGGCCGCGCCGCCGGGATCCTTGCGGGCGACATCGAGCAGCGTCTGCGTGATGGCGAGTGGGGTGCGGAGCTCGTGGGAGGCGTTCGAGGCGAAGCGCTGCTGCTCGGCGACGTGCGCCTCGAGCCGGGCGAGCATCGAGTCGAACGCGTCGGCGAGCTCGCGGAACTCGTCGTGCTTGCCGGGCAGGGCGATGCGGTGGGAGAGCGAGCCGCCAGCGGCGGAGCGGGTAGCGGCGGTGATCCGATCGAGTGGCGCGAGCATCCGGCCCGCGAGCCACCAGCCGCCGGCGAGGCCGACGACGAGGAGCACGAGCATCGCCGCCAGCGCGCGGGGCGCGAACTCGCGGAGCAAGTACGAGCGCACCGGGAAGACGGTGAGGTGCGTGCGGACCGACGCGTCGTTGAGGGTTGCCCTCTCCGGGATGTAACGCAGCAGGAACAGCCACACGACGCCGAGCAGCAGCGCGCCCGCGAGCATCAGGAAGCCGGCGTAGCTGAGCGTGAGCCGCAGCCGGACGCTCAGGCCCGGCTGCCTATCCATGCGTGACGATCCGGTAGCCGACACCAGCCACCGTCGAGATGATCTCCGGCTCGCCGAGGCGCTTGCGCAGGCCCGAGACGGTGATGCGCACGGCGTTGGTGAATGGGTCGGCGTTCTCATCCCACGCGCGCTCGAGCAAGGTCTCGGCGCTCACCACCCCGCCGTCGGCCTCGACGAGCACCTCGAGCACCGCGAACTGCTTGCGGGTGAGGGCGACGTAGCGGCCGTCGCGGTACACCTCGCGTCGGAACGGGTCCAAACGCAGCCCGGCGAGCTCGCGCACCGGCGGGCGGGCCTGCGCGCGGCGGCGGGCCAGCGCGCGCAGGCGCAGCACCAGCTCCTGGAGCTCGAAGGGCTTGGTGAGGTAGTCGTCGGCGCCGAGCTCGAAGCCCGAGGCCTTGTCGTCGAGGCGGTCGGCGGCGGTGAGCATGAGGATCGGCATGCCGCTGCCCGACGCCACGATGTGCCGGGCCACCTCGTCGCCGGACGGGCCGGGGATGTCGCGGTCGAGCACGGCGATGTCGTAGGCGTTGAGGTGCAGGAGCTGGAGGGCGCTGTCGCCGTCGCCGGCTACGTCGGCGGCGATCGCCTCGAGCCGCAGGCCGTCGCGGATGGCGTCGGCCATGTAGGGCTCGTCCTCCACGAGCAGCACGCGCATCCCACGATGCTACGGCCGCGGCATATCGCCGGCGTATCGAAAACCGCATACGGCCGGGCAACGGCGCGCCCTCTTGACTGGGCGCCGTGACTCGCCCCCAGCGCTTCATCGCCGTTGCCCTCGCCCTGCTCGTCCTCGCGGCCCTCGCCGCCGACCGGGCACGTGAGACCGACCTCGCCGCGACGCCCTCGGCCGCGGCCGCCGCGGTGCGCGACGCTGCCGAGCCAGCGGCCCGGCTCGCGAAGCGTGTCGTCGATCGCACCGACGAGGCCGGCGGGGCGCCGGCGATGCCTGGCTCCGGGCCGTGGGCGGGCGCCGGGGACGCCGGCGCCGGTGATGGGCCGCGGATGCTCGGCCTCGCGGATGGCGCGCTCCCCGACGACGCCTCCGTCTTCGACCAGTCGCTGCCCGGCGTCGCGAACCTCGACGCCGAGCTGCTCGGCGCCGTGCGCCGCGCGGCCCAGGCGGCGGCCGCCGACGGCGAGCACCTCGTCGTCGACAGCGGCTGGCGCTCGCGCGACTACCAGGCCCACCTGCTCACGGAGGCCGTCGCGACGTACGGCTCGGCCGACGAGGCGGCGCGCTGGGTCGCTGCGCCCGATCGCTCCGAGCACGTGCGCGGCCACGCCATCGACCTCGGCCCCAAGTCGGCCGCGGCCTGGCTCGGCGAGCACGGCGCCGCCTACGGCCTCTGCCGCACTTACGACAACGAGCCCTGGCACTTCGAGTTGCGCCCCGCCGCCGCCACCAGCGGCTGCCCGGCGCCCTACGCCGACCCGACCCACGACCCCCGGATGCACCAGTGACCACTCCCGCACCTCGGCCCACGGCCGGACGCTCCCTCGCGCTCACCGCCGCACTCATCCTCGCGATCGCCGGGTGCGGCGGCGCCTCGGGCTCCGGCTCGGCGAGCGGCGGCTCCCCCACGAACGACGCGAAGAGCGCGACCGCCGAGCCGGCGACCACCAAGAAGGCGACCAGCGCGCGCGGCAAGGCCGTGCAGTTCGCCGAGTGCATGCGCGCGCAGGGCATCGCCGATTTTCCCGACCCCGACGCCTCGGGCGGCCTGACCATCGAGAACGTCGCGAACGACAGCACCATCGACACCGACGGCCCCGCGTGGATCCAGGCGCTCGAGGCGTGCCGCGACCTGCAACCCGCGGGCTTCACCGGCAGCCGGCGCTCGCCGGAGCAGCAGAAAGCGGCGGTCGCGTTCGCGCAGTGCGTCCGCGAACACGGCGTCGCCGACTTCCCTGATCCCGGCCCGGACGACGCGCTGATCGACACCACCCGGATCCCATCGGCCGCCGGCCGCGGCGCGCTCGAGATCCCGGGCCTGCAGGAGGCGCTCGACGCGTGCGGCGAGCGCTGGGCCGCCAAGGCCGGGGTGACCGCACCGTGACGCGGCGAGCCTGGACGCACATCGGCGCCGGCGCGGTGCTCGCGGCATCGGCGACCGGCATCGGCCTCGCGGCACTCGGCGGCCCCGACCGCGACGGCGCCGCCCACGCCGCCGGCAGCTCAGCGGCGCCCGCGACGGCGACGGTCGAGCGCGGCGACCTCGCCTCCCTCGTCACCGTCAACGGCACGCTCGCCTACCGCGGCGATGCCAACGGCGAACCGTTCGCCGCCATCAACCGGGCAAAGGGCACGCTCACGCACCTGCCTGGGCTCGGCGCGCGCGTGCGCTGCGGGAGCGCGCTCTACCGTGTCGACGACGCTCCGGTGCTCCTGCTCTGCGGGCCGATCCCCGCCTACCGCGCGCTCACGATCGGCGACCACGGGCGCGACGTGCGCCAGCTCAACCGCAACCTCCACGCGCTCGGCTCCGATCGCCGGGCGGGAGTGACCATCGACCCGGCCGCCGACCGCTTCACCTGGCCGACGCAGGCTGCCCTCGAGCGGCTGCAGCGCGATCGCGGCGCCGAGCCCACGGGCAAGCTCGCGCTCGGTGACGCCGTCGTGCTGCCGCGGCCCGCGCGGATCGCGGTGGTGCACGGCCGAGTCGGCGAGTCCGCCCGCGTCGGCAGCTCGATCGTCGAGGCGACCACCGATGGCATCGCGGTGCTGGTCGAGCTCGACGCCACGCAGCAGGGCGCCGTGCACCGCGGCGATCGCGCCCGCATCACGCTGCCCGGCAACCGAGCCGTGCGTGGCACCGTGGCGAGCATCGGGCGCGTCGCCCGGATCCCCGCCGACGCCAAGGACGACGTGGCCGCGGCGACGATCCCGGCGTTCATCACGCTCGATCAGCCGAAGCGGGCGAGCGGCCTCGATCACGCCCCGGTGCGGGTGGCGATCGCGACCGCGGGCGTGGCCGACGCGCTGAGCGTGCCGGTGACAGCGCTCGTCGGGCGAGCCGGCGGCGGCTACGCCGTGGAGGTGGTGCGCGACGGCGGCCGGCGGGCGCAGGTGAGCGTGAAGCTGGGCCTGTTCGACACCACCGCCGGCCGGGTGCAGGTGGAGGGCGCAGGGCTCTCGCCGGGCGACCGCGTCGTGGTGCCGTCGTCGTGAGCGGCAGCGCGCAGACCGGGCGCGACGCTGAGGACGCGCCGCGCGACCTTGTTCTCGAACTCGACGGCGTCACGAAGACCTACGGCCATCAGCCGCCGGTGCCGGCGCTGCGCGGGGTGTCGTTCGCCGTCGAGCGCGGCGAGCTGGCCGCGATCGTCGGGCCGTCGGGCTCGGGCAAGTCGACGCTCCTGCACGTGGTCGGCACGCTCGAGCGACCGAGCGCCGGCAGGGTGCGCATCGGCGGTGTCGACGTCGCCGCGCTCGACGACCGTGCCCTCTCGCGGCTGCGCGCCCGCGAGATCGGATTCGTCTTCCAGCAGTTCTTCCTCGCCGAGCACGCGACCGTCCGCGAGAACGTCGCCGATGGCCTGCTCTATGCCGGCGCGCCGGTTGCGGAGCGGTTCGCGAGCGCCGACGTGGCGCTCGAGCAGGTCGGCCTCTCGCACCGCGCCGGTTTCCGCCCGGGGAAGCTCTCCGGCGGCGAGCGCCAGCGCGTGGCCATCGCCCGCGCGCTCGTCGGCCGCCCCGCGATCGTGCTCGCCGACGAGCCCACCGGCAACCTCGACAGCGCGACCGGCGCCGCGATCATGGAGCTCCTCCACGAGCTCCACGCCGGTGGCGCGACGATCCTGATGATCACCCACGATGCCGCCCTCGCCGAGCAACTCCCGCGGCAGCTGCGGGTGCTCGACGGGCGGATCGTCGCCGACACCCGGCGAGCTGCGGCATGAGCGGCGCTGACGAACGCCAGCGGCTGCGGCCCGCCGACGCGCTCCGCGTCGCCAGCATCGGCCTCCGCGCCCGCCCGCTGCGCGCGGCGCTCTCGGCGCTCGGCATCGCGATCGGAACGGCGTCGATCGTCGCGGTGCTCGGGCTCTCGGCCTCGTCGCAGGCGGGGCTGCTCGCCGAGATCGACCGGCTCGGCACCAACCTCCTCACCGTCGAGTCAGGAAAGAGCATCTCCGGCGCGCCGGCTCAGCTCCCGCACGAAGCGGCCGCACGCGTCGGCCACCTGGGCGCTGTGCAGGCGGTGGCCGACGCGGCCAAGGTCGACGGCGTGCACGTGTATCGCAGCCCGCTCGTCCCGGCGGGCAACACGGGCGGGCTGCAGGTGCGCGCGGCGAGTCTGGGGCTGCCGCGCGTGCTCGGCATCGGCGTCGCGCAGGGCGCTTGGCTCAACGCCGGCACGGCCCAGGCGCCGGTGACGGTGCTCGGGGCCGATGCCGCCGCCCAGCTCGGCATCGATCGCGTCGGCCCCGGGGTGCGGGCGTGGCTCGGCGATCGGTGGTTCGCCGTCGCCGGGATCCTCGGGCGCTCGCCGCTCGAGCCCGCGATCGATGCGAGCGCGCTGGTCGGCTACCCGGCAGCGGCGCGCGAGCTGGGTTATGTCGACGTCGATGTCGACGGCGTGTCGGCTCGCCAGTCGCCGGGAGGGATGGCCGACGACGCTGCGGCGGCGCCCGGGCCGGCGAGCGCGATCTACGTGCGCACCGCGCGCGGCCACGAGGCCGAGGTGCAGGCGCGGCTCGCCCAGACCGCCAACCCCGCCGCGCCGGCCGAGGCCGACGTGAGCCAGCCCTCCGACGTGCTCACCGCCCGCGCCGCGGCGGCAGGCGCCTTCGACAGCCTCTTCCTCGGGCTCGGCGCCGTCGCCCTGCTCGTCGGGGCCGTCGGCGTGGCCAACATCATGTTGATCTCGGTGCTCGAGCGCCGCTCGGAGATCGGCCTGCGCCGCGCGCTGGGCGCCACCCGGGCCCAGATCCGCAGCCAGTTCCTCGCTGAGTCGGTACTCCTCGCCCTCGTCGGCGGCGGCGCCGGGGTGCTCGCGGGCGCCGCCGCCACCGCCATCTACGCCAGCGGCAAGGGCTGGGCGATCGTGATCCCGCCGCAGGCCTGGGCCGGCGGCCTCGGCTCGGCACTGCTGATCGGCGCGCTCGCCGGGCTGCTGCCAGCCATCCGTGCCTCGCGCCTCGCGCCGACGGTGGCGCTGCGCTCCGTGTGAGCGGCGCGCGGCGACGTGGCGGGCCGACGGCACCTCCGGCCTACAAGGCTCCGCTCGTCCCCGAGAACGACGACACGGCCGCCCCGGCTCCGCTCGTCCCCGAGAACGACAAAGGCCCCGCAGTGGCGGGGCCTAAATGTGTCATCGGCACTTCGCGCAGAAACCTTGAGCCCGATTTCGCACGCTGGCGTAAATCCTTGCTGGTTAGCCCAAATGGGGTCGCCCCGTGTGGAACCGGGCAGCGCCCCGCGCCGGGCGCCGTTCACGCGGTGATGCCGTCGGCGGCCCGTTCGATCTCGGCGATGTCCATCTTCGTCATCCCGAGCACGGCCTTCATCGCGCGGGCGGCGCGCTCGGGGTCCGCGCCGGGGCCGAACATCTCGTCGAAGCCGGCCGGCACCACCTGCCAGCTCACGCCGAACCGGTCCTTGCACCAGCCGCACTGGCTCGCGCGGCCGCCGTCGGCGATGAGCGCGGCCCAGTACCGGTCGATCTCGTCCTGGTCGTCGCATTCGACGAGCAGCGAGGCGTATTCCGACGGTGGGAACGCCGGCCCGCCGTTGATCCCGATGAGGCGCGTGCCGTTGACAGTGAAGTCGACGGTCACGACGGTGCCCGCTTTGCCCGGTCCGGCCTCGGTGTAGTAGCCGAGCAGGTTGATCTGTGAGTCGGGAAAGATCGACACGTAGAAGTCGGCGGCCTCCTCGGCGTTGTCGTCGAACCACAGGTTGGGGACGAGTCCGGTGCGCATGGTGCTCCTCTCAGGCATGGCGACGCGCGCGTGACGGCCGCCGATGGGGAGTAGACCGCGCGAACGTCGGAGATTCATCGGTTCCGGGCGCCCGGACGCTGGCTGATCCGCGGTCCGCGACGCGCCAACGCATGCCGATGCGCGGTCGGCGGCGGCCCGGCAGCCCCGAGCCTCCCACGGCCTCAGAGCCCCAGCTCGCTCAGCCCCGGATGGTCGGCCGGGCGCGGGCCGGAGCGATCCCAGTGGAAGCGTCGCTCGCTCTCCTCGATCGCGACGTCGTTGATGCTCGCGTGGCGCTCGGCCATGAGGCCCTCGGCGTCGAAGCGCCAGTTCTCGTTGCCGTAGGCGCGGAACCACTGGCCCGCATCGGAGCGCCACTCGTAGGCGAAACGCACGGCGATGCGGTCGTCGGTGAATGCCCAGAGTTCCTTGATCAGGCGGTAGTCGTGCTCTCGCTCCCACTTGGCCGTGAGGAACGCGACGATCTCCTCGCGGCCGGTGAGGAAGGTCGAGCGGTTGCGCCACCGGCTGTCGGGCGTGTAGGCGCCGGCGCAGCGCTCGGGGTCGCGCGAGTTCCAGGCGTCCTCAGCGGCGCGGATCTTCTGGATCGCCGTCTCGCGGGTGAACGGCGGCAGCGGCGGGCGCTCGGGCATCGCGTGGACTCCTCGACTGGGGAAGTTCCGAACCCTGGCGGGCACGTCGCCGCGCGTCAACATCGGCCGGGCTTGCACGTCCGCGGAGCGGGTCCCGCGGGCGTCGTGTTACGGGTCCGCGGGGATCGCGTGGCGGGTCCCTTGGCCTCGCTCAGCGCCAGCGGGCGGGGCCCGGCCCTCCGAGGGCGGCGCGGTCGCCGGGGTTCGACATGGCGCAGCGCGTCATCGAGAGGCAACCGCAGCCGATGCAGTTCTCGAGGCCGACGCGCAGGCGGTCGAGCTCGGCCTGGCGCTCGTCGAGTCGGGCCTCCCACTCGGGGGTGAGCGCCGCCCAGTCCTTGGCGGTGGGCGTGCGGCCAGCAGGGAGGCGACCCAGGAGCTCGGTGATCTCGCCGAGGCTGAAGCCGACCCGCTGCGCGAACACGATGAACGCCACCCGCCGCAGCACGGTCCTGCGGTACTGGCGGCGCTTGCCGGCACCCGAGCGCTCCGACTCGATGAGGCCGCGGTCCTCGTAGAACCGCAGCGCCGACACCGCGACGCCGCAGCGCTTGGCCACCTCGCCGATCGACAGAAGGTTGTCGCGTGACGGCGGCGCCCCGGCGGCCTTGGTCCGTGCGCGTGCCGCGGGTGCCGCGTGTCCGTCTGCCGAGTTCGGCTCATCGCCCTTGACCTCAACCATGGTTGAGCTTCTATCACTTGGAGGCATGCCCTACACGCCTACGCAGCAGCTCACCGTCGATGTCCTCGCCTGGCCCGGCACGTCGGTCCGCCTCGGCTCCCGGGGCGAGTACGGGTTCGACGCCCACGGTCATGAGCTCGGCCACCTCCACGGCGACCGCGTCGCGCACTTCTTCTTCGACCGGCAGCTCGGCGCCGAGCTGCACGAGGCGGGGCGGGTCGGCCCGCACCCGGTGGCTCCGCAGTCGATCAAGATGGGTGCCCGCGCCATCGACGGGCCGGATGACGTGGCCGACATCCTCGCGATGCTGCGCCTCAACTACGAGCGGCCGGCACGGTCGCTCGTCACCAAGGTCGACCGCGCCCTCCACGATGTCGACGCCCTCGCCGACCTCCTCACCGAGCGCGCGACCGTCGTGAGCGACGCCGGCAAGCGGGTCGCCGGCCGCGAGGCGTTCCGCGAGATCGTGAAGGCCACGCGCGGCGCCGGCCCGGTGCCCGCGGCCCGCCTCGACTTCGACTCCGCGGAGTTCCCCACGGCGGATCTCGCCATCGTCCGCGCGACGCGCCGCCCCGATCCGGACGCCCCGGCCGACCTGCCGCTCGCCGACCCGGCCCACCTCACCCTCACGCTCGTCTGCCAGGACGGCGCCTGGCTCATCGCGGCCATGCAGGCCACCCCGCTCGCCGCGACGCCCGCGCCGCTGAACGCCCTGCCCGGTTGATGCCCGGAACGCTCGGGCCCTGGAGGGCCCCAACCATTCCTGGCAGCTCGCGAAGCGACCCCACGTGGCGCGCTGGCGCGGCTAGCCTCGAACCATGACGAGCGCGATCGAGATGCACGGCCCGCCGCACGTCCAGCGGTACCTGGAGACCGGGGGCGAGGACGGCTACCACTGGCGCAACGGCACCACGGTGCTGCTGCTCTTCACCACCGGGCGCAAGAGCGGGGAGGAGCGCACCAACGCGCTGATCCTCCGCGAGTGGGGCGATGCGTGGATCATCGTCGCGTCGCGAGGCGGCACCGACAAGCCGCCCGCCTGGTTCCTCAATCTCAGCGACGACCCCGACATCGAGATCCAGATCAAGGCCGACCGGTTCCCGGTGCGCGCTCGCGTTGCCACGCCGGAGGAGAAGCCGGCGATGTGGTCGGCCATGACCGAGGTGTGGCCCGACTACGACGCCTACCAGGAGAAGACCGACCGCGAGATTCCGGTCGTCGTGCTCGAGCGCCGCTGAACGAGACGCGCAGGCCGATCGGGCTGCTCGCCGCCGCCCGCGAGCGCCGTCAGGGGGTCGGCGCGGCGCGGTGCGTGAGCGCCCGCCGCGCCTCGATGAACCGCCAGAGCTGCTCGGCCATCGTGCGGAGGTGCGGGCGGGCGTCGCCGATGCCGCCGTCGGAGAGGTTCTGTGCAACGCCGAGCGGCGTCGGCCAGCCCTGGAGCGCATGCACCGTCTGGCGGAGCGCGAGCAGGGTCGAGTTCGGGCCCTGCCAGCCGTCGCCGGTCGCGATCGTCCCGACGGGTAGGTCGCGCAGGTAGGGCCGCGGGCGGCCCGCGAGGAGCTCGAGGTAGTCGAGGCCGTTCTTGAGCAAGCCGGTCATGCCGCCGTGGTAGCTCGGCGAGCTGAGGACGATCCCGTCGGCCTCCTCCACGGCCTCCAGCAGCCAGCGGGCTTTGTCTTCGGGCTCGGTCTCGTCGTCGAAGTTCGGCAGGATCAGCCGGCTGCCGACGATCATCTGCGTGCGGCCGCCGAGCTCGTCGATCCGGTCGAGCGCAACGCGCAGCGCCTGCTCGTTGGCCGTCCCGAACCGCATCGAGCCACTGATCCCGACGACCAGCGGGCGTTCACTCCTCGAGTCCGCGGCCACCAATCCACCTTACGGCCCCCATAGCCGGTGACGCTTTCGTCTCAACCCCAGGCGAAAACGTCACGCCGAGCCCAGGCCCAACGCGCCGCCCCCATAGCCGGGGACGTTTTCGTCTCAACCCCAGACGAAAACGTCACGCCGAGCCCAGGCCCAACGCGCCGCCCCAGATAGCGGTGACGTTTTCGTCTCAACCCCAGACGAAAACGTCACTCCCAGCCCAGGCCCAACACGTCACGGCAGCGCAGCGGGCCTATGCTGGCGCCATGGCTGGGGAGCTGGTGCTGGTGACCGGTGGCTCGGGGTTCGTCGGGGCGCACTGCATCGTCGCGCTGCTGAACGCCGGCTACCGCGTGCGGACGACGGTGCGCACGCTCGCGCGGGAGGACGAGGTGCGCGCGATGGTGAAGGTGGGCGGCGCCGATCCGAGCGGGGTGGAGTTCGCCGTCGCGGATCTGGAGGAGGACGCGGGCTGGGCCGAGGCGGTGGCCGGCGCGCGCTACGTGCTGCACGTCGCCTCGCCGTTCCCGCCGGCTGCCCCCGACCACGAAGACGAGCTCATCATCCCCGCACGCGAGGGCGCGCTGCGGGTGCTGCGGGCCGCGCGCGGCGCCGAGGTGGAGCGCGTCGTGCTCACCTCGTCGTTCGCGGCGATCGGGTACGGCCACGGCGGCGGCGCCCTTCGCGCCTCGACGGAGGCCGACTGGACCGATCCCGACGCCCCGGGCGTCTCCGCCTACGCGAAGAGCAAGACGCTGGCCGAGCGCGCCGCCTGGGAGTTCGTGCGCGAGTCGCGCGAAGCCGGCCCGGAGCTCGCAGTCGTCAACCCGGTCGCGATCCTCGGCCCGGTGCTGGGGCCCGACCAGTCGACCTCGATCCAGCTCGTGCAGCGCCTGCTCGACGGCGCCGTGCCCGGCATCCCGCACCTCTCGTACGGGATCGTCGACGTGCGCGACGTCGCCGACCTGCACCTCCGCGCAATGATCGATCCGGCGGCGAACGGCGAGCGGTTCCTGGCGATCGGCGAGGGCTTCGCCTCCATGGCCGACATCGCGAAGATCCTCAAGGCCAACCTCGGCGACGACGCCGCGCGCGTGCCGACCCGCACCCTCCCGAACTGGCTCGTGCGCATCGGTGCGCGCTTCGACCCGTCGATCCGCGCCATCAGCAGCGAGCTCGGCAAGCAGAAGGCAGCGACGAACGCCAAGGCCCGCACGGTGCTCGGCTGGCAGCCGCGCAGCAACGAGGCCGCGATCCTCGCGACCGCTCGGAGCCTGATCGACCTCGGGGTCGTCAAGCGGTAGCGGCGCGCGCAGCGCCGCGCTGCGTGAGGTGGGCCGCGTATCGCGCGCCGTCGGCTGCCGCCCCGGTACCGTTACCGCCATCACGAGCCCGACCCAGGAACCCATCGACGGCGCATCGCGCCCACCTCAGGCACCGCTCGGCTCGACGGTGATCGTCGAAGGGCAGTGGGGCTTCGAGCGCGCCGAGCGCGTGCTCATCCTCAACGCCGGCGGCACCATCGGCATGGGGCCCGATCCAGCCGGCGCGCTTGCGCCGATCCCCGCCGGCGACCTCATCGCGCACGCCCGGCCCCGCGACGACGCCGGCTTCGGGGTCACGTTCGCGTCGTTCCGCCGCCCGCTGGACTCGTCCCGGATGCGGCCCGACGATTGGGTCACCATCGCCGACGCGATCGTCGCCCTCGCTCCGGGCCACACCGGCATCGTCGTGCTCCACGGCACCGACACGCTCGCGTTCACGGCCTCGGCGCTGAGCTTCATGCTCGCGGGCGTCGACCGGCCGATCGTGATCACCGGGGCCCAGCGCCCCATCAGCGAGTTTCGCAGCGACGCCCCGCAGAACCTCACCACCGCGTGCATGATCGCCTCGCCGCGCACCCACGAGCTGCCGGTGCTTCGCGAGGTGTCGGTGTGGTTCTACGACCGCCTGCTGCGCGGCAACCGCACTACCAAGATCGACGCCGACAGCTACACCGGCTTCTCGTCGCCGAACGTGCCGCTCCTCGGCCACGCGGGCGTCACGCTCAAGCTCGACGCGCCCGCCCTGCTCCCCGCTGGCACCGGCGGCCTGCGACGCATCTCGGGCGTCTGCAGCGACGTCGCCGCGGTCAAGTTCCACCCGGCCCTCGACGCCGGCCAGCTCGACGCGATCCTCTCGCGGCCGGGTCTCAGGGGCTGCGTGATCGAGGCCTACGGATCGGGCAACGGACCGAACGAGCCCGAGTTCCTCGACGTGCTGCGCCGTGCCAGCGAGGCGGGCGTCGTGATCGTCATCACCACCCAGTGCCGCGCCGGCACGGTGCGCCAGGGCTACTACGCCGCCGGCGCCGCGCTCTTCGAGACGGGCGCCATCAGCGGCGAAGACCTCACCTTCGAAAGCGCCATCACCAAGCTCATGGTGCTCCTCGACCAGTTCCCTGCCGAGCGCGTGCGCGAACTCATGGTCACGCCCCTCGCAGGCGAGCTCACCCGGCCGGACTGAGGCCCGGTCGGCGGGCCCCGGCTTGAGCCCGGCGCCGCAGTCCTGTTCGATGGGCGGGTGACTGCGCCGTTCCCCTCGTCGGACGTTCCTCGACCTGCTCGGCATCGGCGACGACGACCTGCTTGCGAATCGCGACGGCCGGCTCGGGCCCAATCAGCGCGCGGCGCTCCGCCGCGATGTGCGGCGCACGATCCTCGGCCTGCTCGGGCTCGGCGCGGCGCTCATCGCCGGCGGGTTCGTGAGCCGCTCGAACGGCGGTCAGGTGCTCGTGCCGTGGCTCTTCGGCGGACTGTTCACCGCGCTCGGCCTGGTGATCCTCGCCGCGAGCCGACGCGTCACGTACACGAAGGTCGGCTACTTCGAAGGGCCCGTCGAGGTGGAGCTTGCGCAGATCGGCCGCGGCAGCACCGAGGTGCGCCTGCACGTGGAGGACGCCGCGTGTCCAGTGCCCGGGATCCTCACGCCGGACTACGACGACTGGCGCGACGCGATCCTGCCCGGCCACCGCTACCGGGTCTGGGTGCACGGCCCCAGGAGCCGGGTCGTCGCCGTCGAGAACGCGTACTCGTAACGCTGCCGGCGAGACCGTCTGGGCCGGGCCTCGAACCGTCTCCAAGTTGCCGGATACCGGAGCCACAGCGCGCCGGACGGAGAGTGCTTGCGCGGCACTGGGTGGTGTGGGAACGTCGGTCACGACGCGTTCCGGGGTGACGCACCAACCGCAATCGCCGAGGGAGTCCACCCATGGGTCAGCCACGTGAGTTCGCCGCGCCCGCTGAGCACTACGACCGGTTCATGGGCCGGTTCACCCGTACGCTCGCACCGGCCTTCATCGGGGCCGCGGGCATCGGGCCCGGCGACGGGCCAGTCGTCGACGTCGGCTGCGGGCCCGGCGGCCTCACCCTCGAGCTCGCCAAGACCTACGGCGGCGAGGCGATCGCCGCCATCGACCCGGCCGACCAGTTCGCTGCCGCCTGCCGCGACCGGGTGCCGGGCGCCGACGTGCGCGTCGGCGGCGCGGAGGAGCTGCCCTGGGACGACGATGCCTTCGGCGCCGCCCTCGCCTGCCTCGTGATCGGCTTCATGCGCGACCCCGTGCGCGGCATCAGCGAGATGGCCCGCGTCACCCGCCCCGGCGGCACCGTCGCCGCGTGCATGTGGCACCTCCCCGAGGGCATGCCGATGCTCGGCCACTTCTGGAAGGCAATGCTCGCCGTCCGACCTGAATTGCCGGGCGAGCGCGCGCTCGTCGGCACCCAGGAAGGCCAGATCGGCGATGTGTTCCGCACCGCCGGACTCATCGACGTGCGCGAGGGCTCCATCGCTGCCGCCGCCGACTACACCGGGTTCGACGACTACTGGGAGCCGCTCACCAACGGCGTCGGCCCCGCCGGCCAGGCGCTCGCCGCCCTGCCCGAAGCCGACCGCGAACGCGTCCGCGACACCGCCAAGGCTGGCCTGCCCGACGGCCCCTTCACCCTCGAAGCCCGCGCCTGGCTCGCCGTCGGCACGGTCGCGTAGCCGGGTCAGCGGGAGACAGCGAATTCGTCGCGGCGCTTGATCAGGAACCAGCCGGAGCCCGGGCCGTCGCCGCGGGTGCGCTGGAGTGCGAAGCCGCCGAGCAGCGACTGGCCGTGGAGCACGAACACCGCGTGGCCGCGCTCGACGGCCTCGGGCCAGGCCACGCGCCCGCCCTGCTCGTAGAGGCCGGCGTCGACGTATCCTGCGGGCGCGGGCTCGTCACCGGCCGCGTCCTGGAGCATCGCGAAACGCTTGTCGGCCGGCACCATCGACGGTGGCTTCGTGAGGCGCCAGCGCCGCCAGCCGTCCTCGAGTTCGAGCCACAGCAGGAACCCCTCGCCCTCGGCCTCCGGCTCCACCACGAACCGCCCGGCGGGCACGCCACGTACCGCGAACTGCTCGTGGCCCTCCACCTTCGCCGCCACCAGCTCGACGCGTTCGACGTTCGCCGCGGCCGGGCCCTCTTGGAGCCACGCCTCGAGCGCGTCGACCGCCGCGTTGTCGCCCTCGGCGTGCACGGCCACGGTGCCGTCGTTCTGGTTCTTCGCCCAGCCGAGCAGCCCGAGCTCGACGGCGCGGTCGACCGTCGCGGCCCGGAATCCGACGCCCTGCACCCGCCCGTGAACGATCGCCCGCAGCGCCCTTGCCATGCCTGCCACCCTACGCGGCCGGGGTCCCGCGGGCGTCGTGTGGCGGGTCCCGCGGTGATCGTGCCCGGTAGCCTCGCGCCCATGGGGACGATCCTGATCACCGGCGCAAGCTCGGGCCTCGGCGAGGAGATGGCTCGGCAGTTCGCGGCGCTGGGGTACGACCTCGCCCTCGCGGCCCGCCGCACCGATCGCCTCGAGGCCTTGAAGGCCGAGATCCTCGCGGCCCACCCCGAGCGGCGCATCGGTCTGAAGGCGCTCGACGTGAACGACGCCGCGCAGGTGTCGCAGGTGTTCGAGGAGTTCAAGTCCGACTACCTGCCGCTCGACCGTGTGATCGTCAACGCCGGCCTCGGCAAGGGCGCGCCGATCGGCACCGGCGGCGAGGCGGCCAATCGCGAGACGGCGATGACGAACTTCATCGGCGCGCTCAACCAGGCGGAGGCCGCGATGAAGATCTTCCGCGAGCAGGGCCACGGCCACCTCGTGTTCATCTCGTCGATGTCGGCGATGCGCGGCATGCCGAAGACGGTCACCGTCTACGCCGCGACGAAGGCGGGCGTTGCGCACCTCGCCGAAGGCATCCGGGCCGAGATGCTCACGAGCCCGAAGCTCGATATCACCGTCTCGACGATCTACCCGGGCTACATCCGCTCCGAGATGAATGAGCGCGTCGCCGACACGCCCTTCATGGTCGACACGGTCACCGGCGTGAAGGCCATCGTCGCCGCCATCGAGGCGAAGAAGGCCAACGCTCGCGTGCCCGCCTGGCCCTGGCGCCCGCTCGGCACCGCTCTCAAGCTGCTGCCGCTCGGCATCGTGCGCCGGCTGAGCTAACCGGCCGATCGCGCGGGCCGCTGGGATCGCGCGCCCGCTGCGCCAACTGGCCAATCGCTCAACGGCGGGCCGGTAACGTGGCCCGCCATGCGATTCGCACCGCCTGTCGCCGTCACGCGCCTCGCCCTCGTGGTCGCGTGCGTCGGTGCCATCGGTCTCAGCGCCTGCGGTAGCGACGAGACCGACCGGCCCGCAGCGACGAGCGCCACCGTGGCGCCGACGACGCCGACGCCCACGATGAGCGCCGAGCGCAAGCGCGATGCCGTGCGGGTGGCCAAGGCGCTGCGCGCCGGTCGCAAGACGATCTCCGGGTCGATCGGCGAGGAGTACGTCGCCAACGTCGAATGCCAGGCGGCGCCAGAGGGTGCCGACGACTACGACTGCTCGTTCATCCTCGACAGCATGGAGCCGTCCTCGTTCCGGATGCGGCTCCAGGACGACGGCACGGTGACCAAGGTGCTGGCCAACCGACCGCCCGTAAAAGGGATGACGACCGCTGCGAACGTCGCGGATCTCCTCACTGCCGACGACAAGCTCCAGGGCGCGCCCGCGCGCACGCGCGATTGGTCGTGCTCGCGGTCGCCGCGGATGGAGCCCGACGGCACCTTCGCCTCGTCCGGCGCCGGCTACGTCTGCACCACCTTTCTGCGCGTCGATCGCACCGAACGACGGCGCTACGTGGAGTTCGGGCCCGACGGCACTGCCCGGCGCGACTACACGTTCCCGTCGGACTGACGCTGCCCCGCGGGTGCGAATTCGTGCCGGAACGGGCCCCGGTAGCCTGATCCGGGCCGCCGCGCGCACCTCGCGGCCGGCGCCTGCATGACGACGACGCCCTTCGATCCAGCGAGCTTCCAGGAGTTCCGCTTCACCACGCGGAGCCTCGATCCCGATGGCACCGTCACGCTCGGCTACGCGCTCGGTGACCACACGTTCACGGAGCGCTTCACGATCCCGGTGCCCGCGGGCGGCCTGGCCGACCTCGCGCGATTCGACGGCATCCTCGCCCTGCTGCACTGGTGCGCGGGCGTGAGCTACTACAAGACCGCCGCACCGCCGCTCGTGGCGTTCGACGAGCCCGGTGGCGCGCCCGGCCCGGCCGCCGCCGCACTGCTCGAAGCGCTCTACTCCGAGGGGCTCGGCGAGTTCGCGGTCGTCAACGCGCTGCCGGCACTGCCGCGCCCGAGCTTCGGCGCACCCGACCGCCCCCCGCTCCCGCCCGCACCGACCGATCCCACGCGCGTGCTCGTGCCCGTCGGCGGCGGCAAGGACAGCGTCGTCGCGCTCGAGATCGTGCGCCGCGCCGGGCTGCCGTTCGAGCTCTTCTCGGTGCGCAACGACGAGGCGATGCAGCGCACCGAGGCGGTCGCCGGCGTGCCGCGCCTCATCGCCACCCGCGAACTCCCGCTCGCCCAGCTCAAGCAGCTGAATGCGGAGGGCGCGCTCAACGGGCACGTGCCGATCACCGCGATCGTCAGCTGCATCGCGCTGCTCACGGCCGCCGCCAACGGCTTCGATGCGGTCGCGCTCGCCAATGAGCGGTCGGCCTCCCAGGGCAACCAGGTGTACGACGGCGTCGAGGTGAACCACCAGTTCTCCAAGAGCGCCCGCGCCGAGGCCCTGCTGCGTGCGGCCGCTGCCGAGGCGCTCCCCGGCGTGCAGCTCTTCTCGATCCTGCGGCCCGCCTCGGAGCTGGCCATCGGCCGGGCGTTCTCGCACTTCCCCGCTTACCACCAGGCCTTCACGAGCTGCAACGCGATCTTCCGCCTCGATCCCGATTTGCGCGCCGCGAGCTGGTGCTGTGAATGCCCGAAGTGCCGGTTCGTGTTCCTGATCCTCGCGCCGTTCCTCGGCCCGGACGAGCTGCGCGCGATCTTCGGCCGCGCCCTGCTCGACGAGCCGGAGCAGTTCGAGGGCTTCGCGCTGCTCACGGCGACGGGCGGCCACAAGCCGTTCGAGTGCGTGGGCGAGGAGGAGGAGTGCCTCGCGGCGATCGAGCTGCTCGCCGACGATCCGGCCTGGGCAGGTGACGAGCACGTGGTCCTGCGGCGCCTGATCGACGAGGTGCTCGCGCTCCACGGCCGCGATCCCCGCCGCGCGGCGAACGCCCTCGCGCTAAACGCCGACCACGCCGTACCGGCCAACCTCATCGGCGCCGCGACCGAGCTCCTCGGGGGCTAGCGGTGCGGTTCTCCGAGCTCGACGGCCGGCGCGTCGCCGTGTGGGGCGCAGGCCTCGAGACACGCTCGTTCGCCCGCCACTTCGCCGAGCATTTCCCGGGGCAGCGGCTCGTCGCGCTGATCATCGAAGACGACGCGACCGCCCCGACGGCCGCCGACGAGCCGGAGCTCCTCGCGCTCACCGATCGGATCGTCCGCGCGGGCGAGGCCGCCAGCGCTTTCGCGCAGGGCGAGGTCGACGCGCTCGTGCGCTCGCCCGGCGTGTCGATCCACCGGCCCGAGGTGGCCGCGCTGCGGAGCATCGGCGCCATCACCACGACGGCCACCGGCCTGTGGCTCGCCGAGCGCCGCGGTCGCAACGTGATCGGCGTGACCGCCACCAAGGGCAAGAGCACCACGGCCACCCTCATCGCGCACCTGGCCCGCGCGGCTGGAGTGACGACGCACCTCGCCGGCAACATCGGCGAGCCGGCACTCGATCTCCTCGCCGCACCGGCCGACGAGCTCGTGGTGCTCGAGCTCAGCAGCTACCAGATCGCCGATCTCGCCCAGGGCCCGCAGACGGCCTTCGCCGCGAACCTCTACCGCGAGCACCTCAACTGGCACGTCACCGACGACAACTACCGCGAGGAGAAGCTCCGGCTGCTCGCGCTGCCTGGGGTGGAGCACTGCGTGCTCGGCGCGCTCTCCGAAGAGGTGATGGAGGCCCAGACTGCGCCGGGCGCTGATCTGCTCACGTTCGGCGTTGCGCCCGGTTGGGCGGTCACCGGCGACGGCATCGAGCACGGTTGCCGGCTCGTCATCGCGACTGAAGACCTCCCGCTCCCCGGCGCCCACAACGCCCTCAACCTCTGTGGCGCGCTGGCAGCGCTCGACGCCCACGGCATCCCGCTGCCCGAGTTCCCCGGCGCGCTTCGCGGCTTCATTCCGCTTCCGCATCGGCTCGAGCGCGTGCACGAGTCGGCTGGCGACGTGCTCTGGATCGACGACTCGATCTCCACCACCACCGAGAGCGCGATCGTCGCCATCGAGAGCTTCCCCGGCCGCCCGATCGTGCTCCTCGGCGGCGGGCTGGATCGCGGTCAGGACTACGCGCCGCTCGGCGAGGTGCTTGCCGCGCGCGGTGCGACCGTGATCACGATGCCCGAGACGGGTGGACGCCTCCGCGAGGCCGCGCTCGCTGCCGGCGTGCCTACCGAGCAGGCCCTCGCCGCCGCGGATCTCGCCGAGGCCGTGGCCGCCGCGCGCGAGGCCGTCACACCCGGTGCGGTCGTCCTGCTCAGCCCCGCCGCGCCGAGCTATCACGCCTACCGCGACTTCAAGGCCCGGGGCGAGCACTTCAGAACCCTCGCCCGCGGCGACGCCGGCTAAAGCCTGCTCACTCACGGCGCTGGGGGCCGGTCGCCTCAGGCTGCCGCGCCTCGGCTCAGTCCGGCCGCATGCCGCGCGCGAGGATCCATTGGGCACCGCCGAGGATGCGGTGGGCATCCTCGGCCTCGATCTTGAAGCGGTCCTCGCGCACCATCATCGTGAGCACGCCTGCCCAGCTCGCCCAGAGATACCGCAGGACATCGATCTCGGGCATCCGCATGAGCTCGCCTGCGTCCATGGCGGCGGCGAGGTCTTCGACGATCGCGGCGGTCTCGCGCTCGATCCGGCGCTCGACGCGGGCCGCGGCCGCCGCGAGCTCGGGCGTGTCGGTCTCCACCTGCGTGCGCTGCACGATGAGGCGAAACGCCTCCGGGTGCTCGGTCGCGAAGCGGAAGTAGGCCTCGCCGACGTTGAAGATGCGCTGCAGCGGACTCTCGCTCCAGCGGCGATTCATCGTGTAGCGCGCACTGATCTGCAGCGCCTCATCGAGGATCGCGAGGTAGAGCCCGTCCTTGGAACCGAAATGGACGTAGACGCTTCCGACGGAGACGTTCGCCGCCGTCGCGATCTGCCGCACGGTCACGCGGCGAGGATCCGTCTCTGCGAAGAGCTTGAGGGCGGCGTCGCTGATGGCGGTCGACGTTGGGGTGTGGCGGATCTGGGGGAGGTTCGGCAAGTTGACGGAACGGGACAGGTGTCACATACCTTGCCAGAGAACGCCTGAGAATGCTGGTGTTCCGGCCGCAGATTCTGTTGAGCAGCCTCTCAATAATTGAAGACGCGTTCAGCGTCTGCTCAGACCAGTCGTCGGATGCGGTGTGATTGCTCGCGATGCGCTTTGAACACTCGTGCAGAACGGTCCTTACCCCTGCGCGGATCTCGAACGGCCATTGGGACGCGGGCGCCTGATCGGTAGAACCGAGGCAGGTGTCCCTGTCCCCGGATGCACTCCGTCGCTGACTTCCCCTCCCACGATCCCGCGCCTGCCGGCACGGGTCGCTCCGCGCCCTCGGTCGAGATGCGCGCGCGGCTCGTCGACGCCCTGGCCGACGTGATCGACGCCGACGGCTACGGCCCCTCGCGGGTGCGCGATGTCGCCCGCCTGGCGCGCGTGTCGCTCACCACCTTCTACCTCGCGTTCCCGACCAAGCAGGAGTGCCTCGTCGCGCTCGCCGCGCGGTCCGAGCAGCAGGCCGCCGCCTGGATCGCCGACCGCTCCGCCTCCGCGACCGAGCCGTGGCCGGAGGCCGTCGAGGCCATCATCCGCGATGGGCTGCGGCTCGTGCTCAAGCGCCCCCGCGTGGCCTACGCCGTGCTCGCGGAGCTCGCCGGCCTCGAGGAGAGCGGCCGGCGGGCGTGGCGCGATGCGCTGGAGGGCCTTGCCGCGGCGATCGCCGCCGGGGTCGTGGTCTCTCGTGCCGCGGTCGGCGCGTCGACGGAGCTGCGGCTGGGAGACGACGCAGCGGCGTTCGTTGCCGGTGGCCTGATCGAGGGGCTCATCGGGCTCATCATCGAATCGGCGGACGCGGACCACCGCGCGGCGCGCATCGATGCGCTCGCAGCCACCGCCGCGCACGCCATCTCCCGCCTCGCGGACTGAGGCTCCGTGCCGCGGCGCGCCTCGGGCTGATCGGTGCGGGCTCATTCGGCGCGTCGGCGCGTCCGGCCGCGCCCCAACCGCGTGATCCCTGCCGCGCACCGGCGGCGTAGAACCATGGTGATGCCACCAGCTCGCACGACCCCGGAGCGGATCCTCCTCACCGGCGCCACCGGTGCGATCGGCGGCGGCCTGCTGCCACTCCTCCTCGAGGGCGACGCACCGGTGCGCGCACTCGTCCGCGATCCAGCGCGCGCACACCTCCCAGCAGAAGTCGAGGTGGTGCAGGGCGACCTGTTCGCCGGCGAGGGCGTCGGCGCAGCGCTCAAGGACGTCGACGTGGCCTACTACCTCGTCCACGCCATGGGTCGCGGCAACACCGGCGACTTCGAGGAGCTCGACCGCCGCGGGGCGACCGTGTTCGGTGAGGCGGCCGAGGCCGCTGGCGTGCGCCGCATCGTCTACAAGTCTGGCGGCCTCTCGGGCGATCGCAC
>JAGIBJ010000095.1:0-75456 GCA_017744415.1 Solirubrobacteraceae bacterium | reverse complement strand
TCGTCTACCTCGGCGGGCTCGATGGTGAGGGCGCCGCGGAGTCACACCACCTGCGCAGCCGCGCGGAGGTCGCGCGCATCCTCGAGGCGCACGTGCCGGAGTTCGTCCACGCGCGGGCCGCGATGGTGGTCGGCCCGCAGAGCCAGTCGTTCGTGATCCTCCGCAACCTCGTCAAGCGCCTCCCGGTGATGGTCGGGCCGGCCTGGGTGAACACGCGCAGCCAGCCGATCGCCGAGCGCGATGTGGTGGCCGCACTCCACGCCCTCGGCGAGCTCGACGGCGTTGCGGGCGAGGTGCAGCTCGGCGGCGCCGACGTGCACGCCTACCGCGACCTCATCTCCCTCACCGCCGAGGCGATGGATCGACGCGAGCCGCCGCTGATCCCCGTGCCGTTCATGACGCCCCGGCTCTCATCGCTGTGGGTGAGCGTGTTCGGCGGCGTGGAGTATCCGCTCGTGCGGCCGCTCGTCGAGGGGCTGCGGGCCGAGATGGTCGTCACCGATCCGCCGCCCCCGGGCGTCAACGATGCCCCGATGAGCTTCGCCGACGCCGTGCGCGAGGCTCTCGCCGACTCCTGACCCCGCCGGCGGCAAGCTTGGACGCGCCAGCCGGTACCCGCGGCATCGGTATCGCGGCACCCGCCGGGAGGGGAGCGGAGTGGGCCGAAGCTCAGCTCGCGAAGGCGAGCGCGGTGAGCAGGAGCGCCACCGTGTGGAACGACTGGTCGAGGCCCAGCATCACGAGCGGCTCGGCGTCGGGGTCCATGTGCTTCACGCGCCGGGCGTACGCCGCGAGCAGGCGCCGGTCGTCTTGGATCGCGTGCGGCACGGCGATCACCACGAACGCGCCGAGCGCTGCGGCGACCCCGCCGGCGCTCTGGGCGATCCAGATCAGGGCGGGGAGCATCGACAGCGAATACCAGGCCACGTGCGTCCAGAGCGCGCGGGCCCGCGTGCGATCGCCCGAGAGGCCGCCAGACTTGTAGACGGCCTGCCACTCCGTCTGCAGGATGAAGTCACCCACCAGGTGGCCGGCGATGAGCACGATGAACAGCTCGGCCCAGTTCATGCGCTGATCCTCATGGTGAGATGTTCGACCCGGCTCACGTGGTACCTCCGATTGCGACGCCCTCGTCGCTGTGCGGCGCGCCATCGACGGGCGGCGGCCAGATCCGTACGACGCCGAGTCGTCGCAGCACGCCGAGCGCGTCCTCCCAGGACTGCTCGTCCACCGGCTCCCCCGCGAGCGGCGCGAGGCGCGCCCGGAGATCGACGGTGAGCGCCTCCTCGTAGGGCGTGCCGTGCGCGGCCTCGAGTGAGGCATCAAGGAGCGCCATCGCCTCCTGCACGTCGCCTTCCTGGGCGGTCGCCGCCGCGCGGAGCCGGTCGATCTGGGCGAGCAGCACGGGTGCGCTGCCGCGGCGCACCGTCTCGGTGCGCGCCGCTTCGAGGCCGGGGAGCGCCGCGCGGCCGCGGCCGCGGAGCACGATCCGCTCGCCTTCCCGCACGGCAACGTCGACGGTCTGCTCGGAGCCGATCGCCTCGAGGGTCTCGCGGGCGCGGGTGAGGAACTCCTCGGCACGCTCGTCGTCGCCCACGCGTGCGGCCGCACGCCCGAGGTTCATGAGCGCAACGCCGATCCCGACTGGGAATCCCGCCCCGCGCCAGAGGGAGAGCGCACGCCGCAGCCGCGGCTCGGCCTCCGTGAGCCTGCCCTGGTCGACGAGCAGCTCGCCGATGTTCACGAGCGCCTCGCCGTACCGCACGACGTCACCACCCCGCTCACGGGCCTTGCGGCTACGCTCGTAGAAGGCCTTCGCGCCCTCCCAGTCGCCCTCGAAGAACGCGTCGACCCCGAGGTTGTTGAGTACGTTGGCCTGGCCCGTCCAGTCCCCGAGCTCCTCGTAGATCTGCAGTGCGCGGGCCCGGTGCTCACCGGCCTCCTCGGCGCGGCCGAGATCGGTGAGCGCCCAGTCGAGTAGGTAGGCGGCGTGCGCGCGGCTGGCGCGATCGTCGGTGTTGGCCGCAAGCTGGGCCGCGCGCTCGAGCGGATCGATCGAGTCGGCGAGGCGGCCCTGCCGCAACCGAGCCGCGCCGTAGGCGAGCGTGAGGCGGCCACGCAGGCGCGTGGAGGTCATCCCGCCGGTGTTGCCGAGCGCCGACAGGCCGCGGGTGTACCAGGCCAGCGCCTGGCTGTAGCTGCCCGTGCGCTCCCGCAGCCAGCCCTGGCGCCGGCACAGCTCGGCGATGCGCGCCGGGTCGTCCACGACGAGCCGGCGGGACTCCTGGTACGCCTGCTCGGCCTGCTCGTAGAGGCCGGCGAGTTCGCACACGTCGCCGAGGCGCTGCGCCACCTCGCAGATCGCGGCCGGAGTGAGCTCGTGCATCTGCCTGCCGGCGCGGAGCTGGCGCCGGAGGAAGACGGCCTGCTCGATCGGCGCGCCCTGGCGCTCGGCACGGTCGGCGGCCATCCGCGAGAACCGCCACGAGCGGGGAGCGTCGTTGGCGGCGTCGGCATGGAGCGAGAGGATCGGCGAGATCGAGCCGGGGTCGTCGCCGGCGGCCACCTCGAGCAGCTCGGCCGCACGCCCGTGCAGCCGCCGCCGCACCCGGAACGGCAGCGCCTCGTAGGCGGTCTCACGCGCCAGTGACTGCCGGAAGGTCCACTGGCCATCGGCATCCTCCACGAGGAACTCGTCGAGGCGCTGGAGGGTCGCGGCGAGGTGCTCGGAGTCGAGGCCGCTGATGGCCTGGAGCGTCGGCAGATCGAAGCCCATGCCGAGGACCGCTGCCTCGCGCAGCACGGCGCGGTCGGCCGGCGCGAGGCGGTCGATGTGGGCGACGAGCAGCGCCTCGACGGTGTCCGGCAGCGCGTCGACGTCGCGGCCGGCCCGGGCCGCCGCCACCAGCTCCTGGAGGAAGAGGGGGTGGCCGTGAGCGCGAGCGGCGACGGTGCGCGCGACGGCCGGCGGCAGCGGACGGTGTTCGCCGTCGTCGCGGGTGAGGAGCTGCTCGACGGCGTCGTCGTCGAGCGGCCCGAGCTCGATCGTGCGCATGCCGTCCGGTTGAAGGTCGGGCACGAGTTCGCGGGTCGCGATTACCGTCGTCAGCCGCGATCCTCCGGGAACCGAGACGACGGCGGCGAGCAGGGAGGCCGAGGCCTCGTCGAGCCAGTGCGCGTTCTCGATGAGGAGCAGCGCGCCGTCGGGCACGATGTCGGCCAGGACCGGGAGGAGCTCGATGCGCAGCCGCACGCGCGCCGCGTTGGGGGAGAGCGCGAGGAGCTCGGCCGTCGGCGGGAGATCGAGGCCGAAAGGAATGCCGACCAGGCCCATCCACGGCCGCGAGGTCGGGGGCAGCCGGTCGACGAGGGCGCGCTCGACGAGGTCATCGGTGCGTGGAGGCTCGGCCAGCAGCGAGCGCAGGGGCGGCCGCACCGCGCCGTACGCCGTGTCAGTGCCGTACGGCCGGCCCTCGACGACCACCACGCGGCGCCCAATCCGCATGGTCCGCTCGGCCAGCTCGGCGAGGAGCCGGCTCTTGCCGATGCCCGGGGCGCCGCGCACTTCGACGGTGACGCCCGACGCGGCGCGGACGAGCGACTCCAGTTCGTCGAGCACCGCCTCGCGGCCGACGAACGGAAGGTCGCCCGCGGATCGCGCGGTGGTGGTGTCATCCGGCGCGCGTTCCTCGAGCACTCCGCCGACGATCGCGCCCTCGACCGCCTCGGCGACGCCCTTCACGTGGAATGGCTCCAGCCATTCGAGGGCCATCGGCGTGACGACCCGATCCAGCAGCGCCCTCGTGGCGAGGGCCGTGCCGTTGCCGGCCTTGCCCATCACGCGGGCGGCGAGGTTGGTGGTCTCGCCCATGGTGGTCCACGTCCGGCGCTCGGGTGCACCGAGATCGACGGCGAACACCCGCCCGCGGTTCGTGCCGGCCCGCACCTGCAGCGAACTCACGTGGGTGACGATCTCGCGCAGGGCGAAGAGCATGCGGTCCTCGTCGGCCGATCCGGAGGCCGGCGCGCCCGTCGCGAGCATCACCTTGCCGGCGTTCCCGTCGCAGTCGCTGGTGATGAAGGTGACCTGATGCTTGGTACAGGCAGCCTGCACCGTGTCGATGAAGCCATCGAGCGCCACCTGCAGCCCGCCCGGGCCTTCGACCGCGAGCAGCTCGTCGATCCCGCGGAACTGCACGAATGCGATGGTGGCCTGGCGGTGCTCACCGTCGGCGTCGTGGAGGAGGTACGGCGCGAGTGCGGGCTGCACGCCAGGCGTGCGCGGCGACTCGCGCGGGCGGCGCACCTCGGCCTCGGGTGCCTCGGGCGGGCCGAGGAGGGGGCGACCGCCGCCTGAGGTCGGGCCGCCGAGGAGACCGTCGTGCAGCGCCGCCGCCGTCGAGGGGGCCACGAGGATCTCGCCGGCGTGGGCGGCCGACTCCATCGCCAGCGTGCTGGTGGTGGTCGGCCCTGCGACGATCAGCTCGCGGAACTCGGAGCCCGCGAGGAACACGTGCACGGGTCCGCTCGCGACGCCACAGGATGCACCGAGGGCGACGTTCCCCGCCGATGTCTTCAGCCGGCGGTACCGCCGCATCGTCCGCTGCATCTCCCAGGCCGCGGCGCAGGCGCGTTGCTCGTGGTCGTCGCCGTCGAAGAGGATGAGCACGGCGTCGCCGCCGAACTTCAGCGTGTCGCCGCCGAATCGTCCCGCGGCGCCGAGGAGCTCGCCGAACACCTCGCCGAGGATCTCCGTGAGCTCCTCCGCCCCGATCTTGCCGCGCGTCATCAGGCGCTCGGTGAGCGGCGTGAACCCCGAGATGTCGAAGAACAGCAGGGTGCCGGGCGCGTCACGCCACGGCGGACCGCCATCGCCGGCGAGCCAGCGATGGTGGAGCGCCGCCAGGTAGCTCGGCGGCGCGACGTGTTCGGCGAGCGCAGGATCCGCCACGGCGTCGGTCAGCTCAGGGCTGCGACCTGTTTGGTGAGCCGGATGACGATCTCGTTCGACGACTCGAGCAGCCCACGCAGCAGGCCGGCCTGGAGCGCGACACCGGTCCGTGCGAACTCCTCGAACGCGGCGATCGGCAGCGTCAGCACGACGCCGTCCTGGTCGGCGATGATGTCGGCCGAGCGGATCGGCACGCCGTGGAGCGCCATCTCGCCGAAGAACGCGCCCGGCAGCAGGGTGGAGAGGCGCGTGCCCTCCACTTTCACCGACACCTCGCCACGCATCAGCAGGAAGAGGTGGGTGGCCTCGTCGCCCGTGCGGATGATCATGTCGCCGGCGGCGAACGGCTGCTCTTCGCACGCCGCGGCGAGCCGGTCGCGCTGTTCGCGCGTAAGGGGGGCCGTGAGCGGGTGCGTCTCGAGCGTCACCGACGGCCGCTCGCGGGTCGGCTCGATCCCGAGCACCTCCCACTCGGCCCATTCCAGCGCGGCGTCGAGCGAATCGAAGGCGAGGATGGCGTCGAGCTCGGGGTCGACGTCGCGGGTGGCGATCACGAGCGACTTGTCGCGCTCCTGCATGGAGGCTGCGAGCGCGATGAACCGGCGCCGCGCGACGGCATCCAGGCCCGAGGTACGGGTGAGGTCGAGGACGACGACATCGAGCTCGTGGCCGTTGGCGACGACGTCGCGGATCACGCGCTCGATCGCACCGAAGACGAGGTCGCCCTGGAGCTCGTAGATCGCGCAGCGGGTGCCGATCTCGGCCAGGCGCTCGCGCTCGGCGGCGGGCCGGCGGCGGCGCGACGTGACCATGGTGAGGTCGAACCGCGCCCGCACGCTCGAGCGCGTCGCCCGAGCGACCTTCAGGGAATGCAGCCCGAGCTCGGCAGAGATCCGCCGGCACGCCGCGACGCCGCGCACGCTGTTGCCGACGGCGTCGAGGCGGGGCGAGAACACGCACACGCCGAGCTGGCCCGGCAGCACCGCCATCACGCCACCGGCGACGCCCGACTTCGCCGGGAGCCCGACGCCAACGAGCCAGTCGCCCGCCGCGTCGTACATGCCGCACGTGGTCATCACGGAGAGCACGCGCCGCACGTGGTCGGGGTGCAGGATCCGCTCGCCGGTGACGGGGTGCACGCCGCCGTTGGCGAGCGTGGCGGCCATGAGGGCGACGTCCTTCGCGTCGACGGCCACCGCGCACTGGCGGAAGTAGGCGTCGAGGATCGGCTCGGGGTCCTCGTCGAGGATCCCGTAGGCCCGGAGCATGTGGCTGATGGCGCGGTTGCGGTGACCGGTGTCGCGCTCGCCGGCGTAGGTGTCCTCCTCGACCCCGAGCGGGCGCCCGGCACACGCCGAGTACATGTCGAGGATGCGCGCGTTGCGGTCGCCGGAGACGAGCGACGTGGCCGTGATGGCGCCCGCGTTGATCATCGGGTTGCGTGGGCGGCCCGTGCCCTCCTCGAGGCTGATCGAGTTGAAGGCATCGCCCGTCGGCTCCACGCCCACGTGCGCGTCGACGATCTCGAATCCGCGGTCGGCGAGCGCCAGCGCGTAGGTGAACGGCTTGCTCATCGACTGGATCGAGAACGTGACGTCGTGGTCACCGGCTGCGTAGAGCGCCCCGTCGACGGTGGCGAGGCCGATCCCGAGCCGGTCGGGATTGGCCTCGGCCAGGCTGGGGATGTAGTCGGCGACCTCGCCCTCCGTCATGTGCTGGAGGTCGCCGAGCAACCCTTCCAGGTAGGCCTGGACTGGCGAGACGGGAGATTCGGTCACATTGGGCATCGACGGCCTGCGCTCTCTTTCGGACCTATGGGCGGGGAGGGGCCGGCGTCATGACGGAGAGCTCGTACAGCACGGCACGGTGATGGTCACCTTGATCTTCTCGAGCACGCGCACCTTGACCGCGACCTCCTTGCCGCGGAGGGTGACGGTCTTCGTGATCGTTCGCCACTCGAGGCGGTAGATGGTCTTGGTGCAAGTGGGCGTCGTGGTCGTTCCGGTCGTGACGGTGCTCGCGCCCGGCATGGTCGTCACGCGGCTCGCGCGGTCGGTGGCGATCACGACGTAGGTCCAGGTGCCCGCGGTGGTCGGCGTCGGCGCCGACCAGGTGCACGTCCGCCGGTCGGTGCCGGAACACAGCACGGTCGCCAGCATCGACTGGGTCTTGGTGGCGTCGGTCGTCGACGTGAACGTCACCTGCACCTCGCGGACTCCCGCCAGGCTGTCGCCCACGGTGCCCGTGATCAGAACCGGGGTTGGGGTCGGGGTCGGCGAGGGCTTCGGCGTCGGGGTCCGCGTCGGCGTGGCCGTCGGCTTGGGTGTCGGGGTCCGCGTCGGCGTCGGCGTCGGCTTGGGCGTGGCCGTCGGCTTGGGCGTCGCGGTCGGCTTGGGCGTCGGGGTCCGCGTCGGCGTCGGCTTGGGCGTGGCCGTCGGCTTGGGGGTGGCCGTCGGCTTGGGTGTCGGGGTCCGCGTCGGCGTGGGCTTGGGCGTGGCCGTCGGCTTCGGCGTGGCGGTGGGCTTCGGCGTGGCGGTCGGTTTGGGGGTCGGCGTGCGCGTCGGCGTCGGCTTCGGGGTGGGCGTCGGCGTCACGGCCGTGCGGGCCGCCGAGGCCGTCACCGTCGTCGCGCTCGTCGTCGGGTTCACCGTCAGGGTCGGCGGGAACATGTCGACGTTGATGGGGCCGATCGCACCGGTGCCGGTGTTCTCGGCGTTGTCGGTCGCCGGGCCGGAGGTCGCGGTGAGGCCGACCCCTTCGCTCGAGAACGTCGTCGGCGATGGGCACGCGCTCACGCCCGAGGTCGGATCCGCGCAGTCCCAGGTCACGACCACCGGGCCCGCGAAGTAGCCCTCGTCGGAAGCGGTCACGTCGGGCACGCCGGCGACGGCAGGCGCCGTCTGGTCGATGCGGACGATGGTGCCACCCTCCGAGCCGTCGCTGCCGACGAACCGCACGGTGTGCGTGCCATCGTCAGCGATCACGAACGGGCCGGTGTAGGGCTGCGGCGCAGCGCCGTCGATGCTCACCTGGAACGTCGCGTTCTTCGAAGCGCCGGGGTCGAGCTCGACGGTGACCGGACCCTTCGCGAAACCGCCGGGCGTCACGGCCGGACTCGTCGTGAACTCCGGCGCCGCCGAGGTTCCGGCGAGGTCGCGGCTGACGTACTGGTCGCCCTTGTTGGTCGAGACGGCCACGTTGCCGGCGCGGTCGACGAGCTGCACGACGTACGAAGCGTTGTATTCGTACTGCCCGAGGCGGGCATCGGCTGCCCACCGGTCGGACGTGCCGACGCGGCTGAGCTCGAGCTTCGTCCACGGGCCGTCCCAGGCGCTGCGGTAGAGCACGAGTGCCCGGACCACGTCCGTCGCGTTCGTGCGGACCGAGAACGACACGGTCGACGGGCTCGTCCAGTCGTCGGGATCGTCGTACACCTGCGGCGCGTCGGTCGACGCGATCACCGGCGGGTCGTAGTCGGTCGAATCCGAACGCAGCACCTGGCCGGCGATGTGCGAGTAGAGGCGCTGCTGGTGCCAGTCCTGGGCGTACTGCCCGGGCACGACGACGAGCTGATCGCGCAGACCCTGCGGCGTCGCCGCGCGAGTCGTGCGCAGCACCCAGCTCGGGAAGAGCGTGCCGGCGCGGTCGTCATCCGGCAGCCCCATCTCCTGCCCGGCGAGGTCGATGGTCGGATCCGAGTAGACGGCGTCGATGCCCCACTCGGTCGAATCGCTGAGCTCCTCGACCACCGCACCGTGCACGGGCAGGTCGTCCTCGCTGGAGGTCACGTCGCGGATCGTGCGCGGCTGCAGCGGCCGATCATGCGTCGCCTGCGGGAGCTCGTTGCCGACGGTCCAGTAGGAGCCGACGTTCGGCACGTCGTGCCGCGCGAAGTCGGGCTCGACCTCGAAGCGGTTGCTGCGCACCGTCGAGCCGGAGGCGGGCACCTCTGGAAGCACGGCCGGGCCGACCCCGCCGGTCGCGCCGATCGTGAAGAAGGGCAGGCCGTAGTAGGTGAGTCCCATCGACGACTTCTGGTCGTACACGCCCGGCGTCGCGAGCTCGGCGGCGTACCGCTGCTTGGCGAACATCAGCGCCTGGCCGGCCGTCACCTTGCGGCTCGCGACACCCTCGGCGAGGAGGCCGAGCAGGCGCTCGCTGTAGGCGACGGTGTCGGTGTCGCCGTAGCCGAACGTGGTGTTCGCGACGTAAACGGCGCGCGTCGTCAGCTGCTGGGTCCAGTCCTGGAGGCGCGGATCACCGCTGGCGCCGGGCACATCGGCGTCCGTCACGCTCAGGCCGGCGTGGCAGCCCGCCGTGAAGAGCAGCGAATCGGCGGCTGGCGTGATCGTCCGCGCGAGGAGCAGATCTGGGATGAGTCCGTTGAACGCCGCGGCGGGAAGCGCGCGGTAATGGTCGTAGTGGGCGTTCACCGACGTGATGCCGGAGGTCGAGCGGTTCATCGCCGCGGCGGCGTCGCTCGCCGACCACTCCTCGTCGATCCGTGAGCCGGCCTGGATGCCGGGGATCGAACCGAGCTGGTCGAGGATGGCCTGCGAGCCGTCCTTGAGGAAGTCGTAGCCGTAGACCTGCGCCGAGTCGGTCGAGAGCGCACCGCCGGCGCCGGTGTAGAGCTCGAGCTGCGCGGAGATGTCGGCGGGCGTCTCGACGAGGCGGCCGAGCGCGACATCCGGTACGAACGTCGCTCCGGACAGACCCGTCTCCGGATCGAAGTCGCCGTAGCCGTCGTCCGTCAGCAGGAAGCCGTCGCGCAGGCTGCGCGAAACCGCGCCGTCCTTGCCGTCGAACACGAGACCATCGGCCTCCTCGGCCTCGTTCGCCGTCGTGGTCTGGTCGGGGACGCGGATCTGGGGGATCACCGGGTCGCCGCCGACGACGACGACGTTCTGGAGGTCGTCGAGATTCTGCGTGACCGTGCCGATCTGCGCGCGGATCGCGGCGGCCACCTCGTTCGCTGCGATCGCCGAGCAGGGGTTCGCGTCCCACGCCGCATAGGCCGCGGCCGTCTTGGCGTCGTTCTCGACGGGCAGCACCACGCCGCCCACCTCGGGCCGGGCCGCGAGGGTGTCGAGCCGCTCGCGCACCGTCGTCGCCTGCGTCGGCGAGTAGAGCTGCCCGAGCCGTTGCTGGTTGACCAAGAAGAGCGTCTTGGTGCTCGCGCCGAGCGGGAGGCTCGGGGCGTCGCCCTTGGTCCCGCCGGAGAGACCGCGGACGGGGCGGCACTCAGGGGCGGGCTTGCCGGCCTTCACCTGGGTGCGGAGGACGTACGGATCGTCGCTGTGGGCGCCGCCGAACCCGCTCACGTGGACGGTGAACGACTTGCCGGCATCGTCTGGGGTCACCGTGAACGTCGCCGATTCGCCGGTGAGGCCGCGATTGATCGACGACGAACGCAGCGGGGTGGCGCTCAGTTCGGAGCTGCGCAGCGGCAGGTCTTGGAGCGCCGCCGGCTCGACCGCGGGGTTGGGATCGGCGCCGTCGTCGCCGATCGTCGACGAGCGCAGCGGTGAGCTGCGCAGCGGCGACGACCGCAGCGGGGCGGCGGGGATGCCGACCGACGGTCCGGTGACGGTGAGGTCGTAGTCGGCGGGCAGGTGGGAGAGCGAGATCGTCACGGTCGAGCCGACGGGCGGCGCGGGGAGCGTGTACGCGTCGCCGTCGTCCGCGGTCGCGATGTAGCCGGTCTGCAGCGCACTGGAGGAGATCGGCGCCGCGGTCGCCGGCGTGTCGCCGGGGTCGTTGCGATCGTCGATGCGCGTGTCGGCCGGACCGATCGCCGCGTACGGCGCGCCGTCGGTCGTGACCGCCGCCTTGATCGTCGGCTGGCCGAGGCGGGCGGGCGGCTCGACCTGCAGGCTCAGGCTGAAGGTCTGGCGCGGACCGCTCGCGCAGCCGGCGTCCAGCGCTGGCGTGAGATCGAGGCTCAGCGTGCGCGCGGCCGTGTTCGCCGGGTCGGTCAGCGGCACGGTGGTCGAGTCGACGACGGCTTTCGCCGTGCCCGGCACGTAGCGGGCGGTGAGCGGCGGGGTGATGGTGGCGCCGAGCGTGGTAGCGCTGCAGATCGCGTCGATGCCGAGCGTGTAGGTCAGCAGGCCCGTCGTCTGGCGAGGCGCGCCGTTGATGAGCGTGGAGAGCGGCGCGAGCTCGAGCGGGAGGTCCGGCCCGGCGACAAGGCCCGGCAGGATCTCGCCGAGCGTGAGCGGATCGCCGTTGCTGGCAGCGGCATACCCGGCAGCCAGCTCGCCAACGGTCGTGAAGCGCGCGAGATCCGTGCGGCCGGCGAGCGGCGTGGCGGCGAGGTTCACATCGGCCATCGCGATGCTGGCGAGCACCGAACCGCTGATGTCGCTCTGCGGCGCGCTGATGATGAGGCCGGCGAGCTCCTCGGCGTCGATCTCATCGGGGTGGATGTCGGCGAGGGTCTTCTCGGAGAGCCCGCACTCGTCCTGATACGAGCCCAGGAACCAGCACCAGCGACGACCGTCCGGCGGGGCGAGCTTGTCGAGCGTGACGCCGGCGAGCAGCAGCTCGGTGAGGCTGGAGCTGCGCAGCGGCGTGTTCGCGAGATCAAGGTCGGCCAGGGTGAGCGCCGCAAGGCCGGGCGGCAACGGATCGAGGCGCAGCACCTGATCGAGCGTGAGCGACGCCGGTGGGACGTCGAGCGAGGTGCCCGCGAGCAGTTGCTCCCACGACGAAGATCGGAGCGGGAGTTCGGCGAGGCTGAGCTTGCCGAGGGTCGAGCTGCGCAGCGGGGAGGAGCGCAGGGGCGAGCTCCGGAGGGGGGAGGAGCGCAGGGGCGAGCTCCGGAGGGGAGACGACCGCAGGGGCGAGCTGCGGAGCGGCGCCTGCGCGAGCGCGTCGGTGTTGTCGCCGAGCGGGTCCCGTTCGGGGAGCGACTGCACCGGGATCGTCGCGGCTCCCGGAGCCAAGCTGGTCGGCGTGCCCGTGATGCTCGTGATCGCGCTCGGACCGATCTCCTGCACGTCGATGATCGCCGTGAACTCGCCCCAGTTGTCGAACTGGTCGTCGTTGTAGGCGAGATAGATCCGCCCCGGCCCTGCGAGGGTGCTCGGTCCTTCACCGATCTCCTGCCACTTGCCGGCCGATCCGACCTTGCCGATGAGCGACCACGCCGGCAGCTTGGGGGCAAGGCAGTCGAGACCGGAGTAGTCCTCGCAGGCGCGCGGCGAGCCGTTCGGCCCGCCAGGGCACGGCCAACTGCTGCCTTCGCTCTGGCAGCTCACGGAGCCGTCGGCCGTGATCGTGGCCTGTTGCCCGGCGCCGAGCTCGACCGAGGTGTCCACGGCGGCCGAACCTGGATCGACCACGACCACGACAGGGCTCGACGCGAACGCCGGGGCCGCAGCGATCCAGGCGATGAGCAGGATCAGCGCGGGCAGGATGCGGAGGGTGGGGCGCATGGCTGGACTCGGGATGCGGGTGGGATCCGGCGCGGGGTGGTCAAGCGCGGTCACGGCGATCCAGCCTAAGGATCGCCGACCGGTCCTGCCTTCGCCCAGGTTGACAGTCTTGGGGTGGAAAGACTGGCCGCCGGGAGGGGTGGAAGCGGAGTACCCCTGCGTTGCATGCGCCACGGTATACAGCGCTATGGGCCTTGGCAAGGCCACCCGCGAGGTCCTTGATCACCGCTTAGTAAGCGCGAACTCGGGGGTCGCTAGCGTCGTCGTCATGCCGCCGCTCTCCACGACGCTGTACACCGACCCCGGCTGCCCGTGGGGCTACTCCGCCAATCCGGATCTCGTCACGCTGAAGTGGCGGTACGGCAGCCAACTGGACTGGCGCATCGTGATGATCGGATTGGCCGAGTCGCCCGAGCGCTACGTGAACGCCGGCTACACGCCCGTGCGCTCGGTGCAGGGCTACCGCACGTTCCGCCGGCGCTACGGGATGCCGTTCGCGCTGGCTCCGCGCGCGCGGATCGTGGGGACGGGCCGGGCTTGCCGGACGGTCGTCGCCGTCCGGCAGCAGGCGCCGAAGCACGAGTGGGCCGCCCTGCGGGCCCTGCAGTTCGGCTGGTTCACCACGCCGCGCGTCATGGACGAGGACCACGCGATCGCCGAGTCGCTCGCGCTCGTCGAGGGGCTGGACGTGCCGGCAGTGCTCGCGGCCCTCGAGGATCCGGCCGTCGAGGAGGCCTACCAGGCGGATCGCGCGCTCACGCGTTCGGCCGCGGGCGGCGCGACGGCGTTCCAGGGCAAGAGCGCGAACACCGACGGCGCCGAGCGCTATACCGCGCCGAGCGTGCTGTTCGAGACGCCGGATGGCCGCGGTCTCGAGGCCGGTGGCTTTCAGTCGCTCATCGCCTACGACACCTGCATCGCGAACCTCGACCGCTCACTGGAGCGTCGCGCGGCGGCGGGCTCGGCGGCCGAGGTGCTTGCGGAGTTCCCGGAGGGCGTGACGACCCAAGAGTTGGCGCAGGTGATGACGAGCGGGCTCGACGAGGTCGACCGGCTCAGCGCCGAGGACGAGCTCCTTGCGCTCACCGCCTCGGGCGAGGCGCGCCGCATCCCGCTGGGGGACGACGCACTCTGGCGCCCGGCCTGATGCTGCTCAGGCCAGGCGCCGTGCGGGACGCGGCGGCTACGGCGTGGTGCCGGGTGCCGCGTCGCGGTTCGGGCGCTGGGCCTCGAGGGCGCTCTTGACCTTGCTGGCGTCGAGGCCGAGTTCCTTGGCCAAGGCCTCCGCGAGCGCGTCGCGGCGATCGGAACGATCGGCCTTCGTCGGGGGCATGGTCGGCCGGGTCGTCGGCCTCAGGTCGTCGCGCACCTTCTCGAGCGCGGCGGTGAGCTTGTCCTCGCTCACGCCGAGCGTCTTGGCGAGCGCGGCCGTATCGAACCGACCGCCCGGGCCGCCGTGGCGGCCGTGCATGCCGCCCATGCCCATGCCGCCGCGCATTCCGGGGCCGACGCGACCTTCGCGCCCCTTGAGCTCGCCGGTCACCTTGTAGCTCTCGTCGACGCTCACGTGCACCTCCGTGCCGTCGGCCTTGCGCACCTCGACTCGGAAGCCGCTGGCTCCGGGTTCGCTGTGGATGCCGACGATGGTGCTGCCGGGGTACTTGGCCGTGATGGCGTCGCCGAGCTTGTCGGTGACGGAGCTGGTGATCGCGGTGGGGGCGCTCCCGCCGGCGACGGCGTAGGTGCCGCCCGCGAACGTGAGCAGGGCCGCCGAGGCGACGGCGATGGTCCGCTTGGAGGGTGTGTTCATGGGTTCAGCATCGGCCCCGCAGGTAATAGGAGCCTGTGAAACCCCTGGGGATCGCCCACGCCGGCGCGCCCGATCAGCCGCGGGTGAAGTGCCAGCCGTCGCAGATGTCGCAGCGGTAGGTCGAGGTGCGCTTGGCGGACGGGCTTCCGGCTCCGGCGTGCATCAGCGCGTGGGCGCGGGCCTCGGCCTGGCTGCCGTAGCGCGCCTTCGCCGCGCAGTTCGCCCGCTGGCGCGCCTCGTATTCAGCGTCGCGCGCGTCGTCTCGCTCCCAGTCGCGAGGCGCGGGCCCGGTGCGATCGCGGGGAGGATGACGACGCGGCATGCCAGCCACGTTACGCACCCTTAGAGCAGGTAACGCATCCGGTTCTGGGCGTCGAGGCCGGCGGTCTTGTAGGCCTCGGCGAGCGTCGGGTAGTTGAAGACGGCCGAGACGAGGAAGTCGAGCGCTCCGGGGCGGCCCATCAGCGCCTGGCCGATGTGGACGAGGTCCGTCGCCTGCTGCCCGATCACGTGCACGCCGAGCAGCGAGCCGTCCTCGGGCGAGACGAGGATCTTCAGCAGGCCGTCCTGCTCGTTCATGATCATCGCCTTTGCGAGCTCGCGGTACCACGCGACGCCCACCACGTACGGCACCGCGTCTTGCGTGAGCTCCTCCTCGGTGCGGCCGACGTACGAGATCTCGGGGATCGCGTAGATGCCGACGGGCACGAGCTCGGCGAGGGTGTTCACGGGCTCGCCGAAGGCCGTGAGGGCGGCGATCCGCCCCTGCTCCATGCTCGTGGCGGCGAGCCCCGGCGGGCCCGACACGTCGCCCACCGCGTAGATGTGCGGCACGGCGGTGCGGAAGCGATCGTCGACGTCGATGCGGCCGCGCTTGTCGGCGCTGAGCCCTGCGGCCTCGAGCCCGAGCTGGTCGGTCGCGCCTTGGCGGCCGGTGGCGTAGAGCAGCGTGTGCGAGGCCACCTGCTTGCCGCTCTTGAGGTGGGTGTTCACGCGGTCGCCGTTGCGCTCCACGCGCACCACCTCCTCGCCGAACTGGAAGGTGACGTTGCGCTTGCGCAGCAAGTAGCGCAGCGCGACCGCGATCTCACGGTCGACGAACGGGAGCATCCCGTCGCGGGCGTCGACGAGCGTCACGCGCGTGCCCATCGCGGCGAACATCGACGTGTACTCGATGCCGATCACCCCGCCGCCGACGACGGTCATGGTCGGTGGCACGGGATCTTCGAGGCGCAGGATGCCGTCGGAGTCGATCACGCGCCGCTCGTCGAAGTCGACGCCGTCGGGCCGCGCCGGCGTGGTGCCGACGGCGATGACGATGTGCTCGGCGGTGATCGTGCTCTCGGAGGTCTCCGCGAGGCGGTCGACGACGCGCACCGTGTGCGCGTCGATGAAGCTCGCGTCGCCCATCAGCAGCCCCACGCCGTTGCGGCGGAACTGGTCGCGCACGAGCGCCGTCTCGTCGGCGATCACCCGTGCGGTGCGGTCTTTCAGGAATTGCGCGGCGGCGATCTGGTGACGCTCGGGGTTGAGCGGATCCGGGATGTCGGTGCCGCGGTTCGCGAGGTCTTCGAGGATCGCCTGCCGCAGCGTCTTGCTCGGCACCGTGCCGGTGTGGATCGACACGCCACCGACTCGCTCGCGCCGCTCCACCACGGCCACCCGCTTGCCCAGCTTCGCGGCCTGGATCGCCGCGCGCTGCCCGCCGGGCCCCGAGCCGATGACCAACAACTCCAAGTCGTACACGCGAGGCCGATTCTCACCCTCGGCGCGGACGCCGGTGTTATCCGCGTGGATGATCTTGCGGTCACCTGACCGGCCTCGATCAGTACGTGCCGCCGAGCTTGCGGTGGTCCCAGGTGACCGTCCGCGTGGCCCGGAAGCGCATGGCGACCCGTTTGGTTGCTTGGCCTTCGATCATCTGGCGCAGTTCGGGCGGGGCGTCGGCGATCGGGGCACCGCCCAGGGCGTAGCGCGAGGTGATGGCGAGCCCGATCTCGGCGACCGCCGGAGTCTCGTGGATGAGTTCGACATCGGTCTCGAACATCGCGCCGCGAAGCTGGTCGTAGGTGTCGCCGAGCTCGAGCGAGAGCGTGGCCCGGGGATCGCGCTCGAGGTTCTTCGCCTTCTGACTCTTCGCAAAGGTCCAGCAGAGCACGTCGAGGCCATCGCGCACGAACCAGAGCGGCATGAGGTGCGGCCGGCCCTCCGGACCGATGCTCGCGCACGTGACCACGCGCACCTCGTCGAGGAAGCCCGCGAGCTCGTCGTCGGTCATCACGATCAGGTCACGGCGGCTCATCACCGCGCATGCTCGCGCCGCCAGCGGCGGCGCGAGCGCCCAGTTCGGCCGGTCAGCCGAGCTTGATCGTCGACTCCGAGGTGAGCGCGCCGATCTTCACGCGCAGCGTCGCCTTCTTGCCCTTGAGCTTCTTGCGGAGAGTCCTCGCGCGAGAGGTTGGCTTGAGCTTGACCGTCTTCTGCTGCCCGGCCGTCACCTTGGCCTTGCCGGCGGCGAGCGTGATCGGGTTCCTGCCTTTCAGGCCGAGGTTCTTCGGCGGGATCTTCAGCTCCACCTTCGCCTCACCGGTCGCGCTCGCCGTGAGCTTCACGCTCACGACCGTCGTCTTCGAGGTGAGCGTCGAGAGCTTCGGGGCGCTCTTGAGCGTCGCGGTGAGCGCCGGGGTGGCGGGAGACCCGGTGCCGCCACCGGCCGGCGCCCCGGTGCCGCCCGTTCCGCCGCCCGCAGCGCCACCGCCACCGGCTGCGGGGGCGTTGGCTGCGACGTACGCGTTCAGATCGAAGCCGCCGAGTGACGGGTAGGTGCCCGTGGCCGAGATCGTCACCGGCGGGCTCGAGAGGTTGCAGGTCGGCGGGCCCGCGCTCGTGAACGACGGCGCGCCAGCGACCTTCACGCCGCCGAGGCCCTCCCAGGCAACGCGGGTGCCGTCGGTCGACACTGTGCCGTGGGTGTCGCGCGCCGTACCGGCCTGATCGAGGAAGCAGTCGTCGAGGATGACCGTGCCGCCGAAGTCCACCCACTTCGTGAAGTGCACGTGCTTGGGGCCCGCGGTGCCGCTGCCGGCTGAGTTGTCGTAGAGGCTCGTCGCGACCACGGTGCCGTCGCCCGACGTGTCGACGCCCCAGATCTCGAACGGCGCGCTGAAGAACTGCGACGGCTGGAAGGCCGTGACGCCGAGGCCGCCCGCGCCCTGGATGCCGATCGACGTCTCGCTCGTCGATCCGACCACCCGGTCGTTCGGGCCGAGCGTCAAGTACTGGGCGCTGCCGACGGAGAGCGGCGGGGTGACGGTCTTCGTTGACGAAGGGAGGACGAAGAAGCCCTTGACGAGCGTCCCGACCGGGTAGCCGTACGTGTACTCGGAGTAGCCGTAGACGAGCGTGCCACCGCTCGCCGTGATGTTGAGGCCGAGCGGATAGGCCGCGCTCGCGCCGGCGTTCTTGCTCGTGAGCGGGCCTTGGTTGACGATCTGGCCCTGCGGATTCCACACCGTGAAGCGCGAGAGCTGCGCGATCTTCCCCGCCTCCAGCTGCACGCCGACGATCCAGCCGTTGTCGTTCTGGGCGACGGCGGTCCAGTCACCCTGTCCGGTGCTCAGGCGCGTCTTCGAGGAGCCGTCGAGGTTCGCGACCCACACCTCCTTGCCATCGAGGTAGGCGACGCTCTGGGCAGCGCTGGCTGGGGTGGCGGTGACGCACGCGCTCGCGGCAAGCAGGAGCGGGAGGGCAGTGCCCAGCCGAAGTGCGCCGCCGGGGGAGAATCGGGCGGCCATGGCGCCAGCCTCGCGCCCGCACGGGCCCGTGGCAAGCATCAAGGGACAGGTGATGGATGCCGCTGGAATGCGGCGCGCCCTACCGCCCGATTCCGGCTACTTGCGGGGGACTTTGAGGGCTGCTGACTGCTCGACGAGCTGCGAGCCGCCGGTCTTCGCCTGGCTCCACACCTTCACGCGCAGCGTGCGGCCGCGGTCGCTGGCGGTCACCTTCAGACGCACCGAGTTCGCACGCTTGATCACCTTGCCGCTGCGCAGCCACTGCACCTTGGTGACGATCCGGCCGGTGCCCTGCGCAAAGCTCGCGGTCACGTGCATCCCGGGCTTCAGCTTGCCGCGGCCGCGGCTGATCCTCGGGCGCAGGCGCGGGAGGGTGCTTACCGTCGTCGTTGCCGCGGACGACGTGGCGGTCGTCGGCGAAGGCGTCGGCGTCGGGGCCGGCGCGGTGCCGACCGTCGTGGTGAAGGCCACGGGCTCGGCGACGCCGTTGACCGTGAAGCCGCTCACCGAGACGCCGAGCTCGTGGTAGCCGGAACGTAGCGCGGTGCGGTCGAGGGTCGGCACCCAGCTCAGGCCGCGGCCCGTGCCGTAGCCGGTGCCGATGTCGGAGATCTGCGTGACGGCGACAGGCGCGCCGTCGAGAGTCATCGTGACCTGCGGCGCGGCGAGGTTCACGGCGTCGCCCGTGCCGCCGACGCTCACCGACCACGTCGTCGGCACCCAGGATGCGGCGATCGCCCCGGGCGGCGGCCATGCCACCTGGGCGCCCGACGCCACGAACTGCGAGGCGCCGCCGATCACCATGAGCGCGTTGGACGTGCCCGTCGATCCGCTCCCGAACACCGTCGCCGACGGATCGAGCACCCACCGGCGGTGGCCGAGTCCGGCGATGCCCTCGTCGGCGACGTACAGGCGGATGGCCGCGGCGCCCGACGAACCGAGCGCAAGGTTGCTGCGGCCGGCGGCGTCGTCGCCCTCGGGGGAATAGCACGCCCAGGAAGGGTCGGGGTCGTGGCTGAGATTGTTGGCGGCCTTCATCATCAGCGCGGCGCTGAGCGCCTGCTGACTGAGCGTGGGATCGAACGACACCGGCGCGAGGCCGGCGACGGAGCGGAAGGCGTTGACGGCCTGGAGCGTCGCGTCGAGCGACGCCTGCGACTCGGTGCCGGTGGTGCACGTGCCCGTGGAGCCGGTCCAGCCGGACGGCACCGTCGCGCCTTGGCTCACGGTGGTGGCGGCGGCGGTCGCCTCGGCCGTCGTCGCCGCCGTGGCGGTGGCAGGAGCGGCCACGGCGAAACTCGCCGCGGCGAGCAGCACGAAGCGTGCCGCGCCTGCGCGCGTGCGGTCGCACCTGCGGCGCGACCCGGAGCGGTCGGGCTGCGAAACCCCCATGCTCGGACTGTCGGCAGGTTGCACCAGCTGACTTGACCGTTCTGGACGCTCAAACAGGGTGTCGACGCACCGTGGCGCGTTCGGGGCACTCAGGCGCGCGCGGTGCAACGCGCCTTGCGGCGCGGAGCAGGCCGCTGCGACCGGCGGCTAGCTGATTGATCCCGCGGCGGCGTGCTGTGGATGTGCGTGCCGCGTGGATGAGCTGGATCGCCTGGTGATCGACCATAGGGCGGCCGCCCAGGGTCGATCGCCGGGTGATCCAGATCGCCGCGCGGTGCGTGCAGACGCAGTACGGGGCTGTGGGATCACTCAGCTATCGGCTCGTGCGGTTGTCGATCACGATGCGCGGGGCCAGGACACGCACGCCCAGCGGGCCGCGGTACAGACCGACGCGCACGTGCACCGCAGCGTTCTCGGGGAGCGCGTTGATGAGTCGAGGTGCAGCGAACATGGTGCTCAGGAGGGGTTTCGGGCTGATGGAGCCTTGCCCTCCTTGTATCGACGGATTGGATGGACCAGTGCAGCAAATCTGTTGCAGTCAGGCCGCTCGCATACCGCCGTTCATCCGATCGGCCCGGGCCGAACGGTCGCGTGGGGGACGCATCGAGGGGCGGAGCGCCCGGTGCGGCGAAAGGGTCGGGCATCCGTCCGCCGAAACTCAAGTTCTGGTGCCCACCGGCCGACCGCCCGGGAACCGGAGTTCCCCCGGTCTCTGTCCCACCCTCCGCAAGGAACCCACATGCTTCTGTCCCGCTCCGAGCGTCTGATCGCGACCGCCCGCCTCCTGCCGACGGCCCCGATCATCGGTGTGGTGCTCGTCCTCAGCGCGGTCGGCCTCGGCCCCGCGACGCCGGCGACGCAGCGGTAACGAACCGAGTTGCGGCGCGCCCGGCGCGCCGATCGAACCTCGCTCGCGGCGGCGATCGCCGCGGGTGCCAGGTCTGGGCGGGTGCTGCAACCCGCCTAGTGCGCCTGCGTCGACGTCTCCGGCGACGCTGTCAGGCGGGCCGGCCTGCTCAGCCAGGCCACCAGCTGCTCGTAGACCGCCGGGTGGTCGAGCAGATCGAAGTGCGTCAACCCGTGAAAGCTCCTGCCGTTTTCGAGCTCGAACGGGAGGTGCCGGCCTCGGCCGGCACCTGACGCGCTCGGCTCTCGCACGAGAAGGTCGCCGAGCAGGCGGCCGACGTGGCCGCTCGTGAGCGACGCGCTGATCCAGCAGTAGTCGGCGTGCGGCAGGAACGGCACCTCGGCGGCGCGGCGGCGCATGAGCTCGTCGGGATCCTGGCCGTGCCAGTCCTCCTCGGCGGCCGAGCCGAAGCGGAGGTCTTTGATCCCGGCGCTGCGGAGGCGCAGCGCCTTCGAGAAGGCGCGGGTCTCGCGGGTCTGGCCGAGCGCCCAGTCGAGGAGGTGCACGCCCTGCTCGAGGTCGGCGCCGTGATGGGGCGTGCCGAGGCAGACGACGTGCCGCACGAGCGCGGCCCACGGCTCTCCGCGTCCCTGCCAGGCGGCCGACCGGGCAATCAGTCCGCCCATGGAATGCCCGATGAGGGTGATCTCGCGCACCGGCACCGGCCACGCCTCGACGGCCGCGGAGAGCAGCGCAACGAGATCCCGGGCGTTGTCGGAGATGTGGCGCCCGGAGTTGAACCGCACCATCAGCGGGGTCATCTCGAGGTCGGTCGCGAGGCCGTCGGGGAAGCGTGCCGGGCGGCGGCCCGTGGTGCGCAGCTCGAGGCGCCGCTGCCCGCGATCGGTGATCCGCGGCAGGCCGTTCCACGCGTACTCGGTCTCGCAGAGGCCGTGGAGGAAGACCACGAGACGATCGGTCGCGCCGGGGTAGGCGGCCACCAGCGAAGGCGGGTCTGGGAGGATCGGGCGCCCATCGAGGCGCAGGCCGAGCGTGGTCGCCAGCGGACTTTCGCGCTCGTCGAGGAGGTCGCCGGCGAATCCCTGGATCGCGCCGAGGGCGATCGCCTCGCCGGCCGAGCCCGCGCCGAGCGCGGGCGCATCCTCGGGCAGGCTCCGCGCGACGACCCGTCCGGCCTGCCGTGCGCCGGTGCGCAGACCCGTGCGCACGCCCGCGTAGACGGCCCGGCTGATGCCATCGTGGATCAGGCGCGCCGGCCGCCCGAGCGAGCCCGTCGCACCGAACGCGCGATCGGCGATCGCCTCGTGGGTGTCCTGGGCGATGCCGCCGGTGGCATCCGCCGCTTCGCCGAGCAATTCGGCGATCGCTTCGAGATCACTGGGTCGCATGGGCCGCTAGATGATTGATTCCATGGCGGCGTGCAGACGCAGTGCAGGGCCGTGAAATCACTCATCTACCAGTGTGACGGGTGCACGGTCGGTACGGTGTGCGCGTGAGCACCCCGATCTTCCGCCTGGTCTGCCAGCCGTCCGCGCTCGACGATGCCCCTGAGGGCTGGGCGACGGACATGCTCACCGACGGCGAGGTCACGCTGCTGATCGACGACGGCGGCACCGATGCCATCAATTCCGCCGCCCACCAGCTGGGTGCGCTCACCGTTGCCGTGATGCGGCGCGAGGCGTCGGCGGAGGCTCAGGAAGCGACGGTGCGTGAGCACGCCGCCTCGCTGCCACTGATCTGGGTGGCGCCGGAGTTCACCGAGTCGGCGCGCAAGTGGGCGCACGACCGCGGCCCGATGACGCTGCTCGTCGACACCGCAGCGCCGCTCACCGAGGAGGAGCGCGGACGTCTGACCCGCTTCGTCTCGATCCTCGGCCGCCAGACCGACTAGCGCGCACCCGGGCTGGTGACCACCGCCGGCCCCGCTCGCTCGAATAGATTCGCTGGCATGACGGGCCTCCCCGGCGACGCGGAGCGCATCCAGCTCCCGGAACGCGTGGTGCGCTACTGGCGGACGAACGCGCTCATCGTGTGGACGCCGATCGTGATCGCCGCCGTGATCGGGGCGGTCGCCGCGGGCGACGGCATCCCGGGGATCGCCGCCGTCGCGCTCATCGTGGTGCCGCTGCTCGCGGCGATCATCGACATCGCCGTCGTGCAGCCAGGCCGTCGCAGGATCTGGTGGTACGCGATCGGTGAGGACCAGATCGATCTCCAGCACGGCTGGATCTTCGTCACCCGCACGGTCATCCCGATGACCCGCGTGCAGCACGTCGAGGTGCAGCGCGGGCCGGTCTCCAGCTCCTTCCGCCTCGCCGAGCTCGAGATCCACACCGCGGCCGGCTCCGTGAAGATCCCCGCGCTCGATGCCGACGAGGCCGACCGGATCCGCCAGCAGATCGCCGATCTGGCTCGCATCGCCGATGACCTCTGACGAGGTGCTAGCCGGCCGCGAGCCCGCCGGAGAGCCGCGGCACCTCCACCCCGGCGCGGTGCTCATCGAGGCGGTGCGCGCGGCACGCGGCGCGGTGTTCGGCCTGATCGCGGTGCTCGCCAGCGCAGGCCTGGTCGTGGGGCTCGCGATCGCCGCCGTGGTGCTCCTCGGCTGCGCGGTGTTCGCCTACCTCTACTGGCGCTCCACCACCTACGTCGTGCGCGACCGCTCGCTCCACCTGCGCACCGGGATCGTCGCGAAGAGGGAGCAGGTGGTGCCGGCGAGCCGCATCTCCGCGCTCGACACGAGCCGCGGCATTCTGCAGCGGATCTTCGGCGTCGTGGCGGTGCAGGTACAGACCGCGGGCGGCAGCGGCAAGGCTGAGCTCGAGCTCCGGGCGGTCACGTTCGCCGAGGCCGAGCGGCTGCGTCACGAGCTCGGTCACCGCGCCGGCTCCGCCGGACCGCCCGCTGGATCCGCGGCCGGTGTAGCCGCGGCGGTGCCGGCCGGCGAGGCGGTTGGCGGCAAGCCGACCTTCCGGGCGCCGGGTGCGCTCGCCGACGATGCGCCCGTCGTGTTTCGCCTCACGCCGCGGCAGATCGTCATCACCGCACTCACCTCGCCATCGATCGCGGTGGTGGGTGCGGCGCTCGCCGGCGCCGGCGGCATCGCCCAGGACGCGCTCTCGCGCGACACCACCGAGGCGCTCGCCGACCGTGCGACGCAGCTCAGTGCGTCTGCAGTCGTCGTGCTCGCGATCCTCTTCGTCGTCGTGGCGACCGTGATCTCCGTCGTCGGCACGGCCCTGCTCTACGGCGGCTTCACCATCACCCGTGACGACGACCGCCTCCGGATCCGCCGCGGCATCCTCACCGAGCGGGTCGGCACGGTGCCGCTGGATCGCGTCCACGGCGTGCGGGTGATCGAGTCGCCGCTACGGCAGCTGCTGGGATTCGCGTCGGTGGAGGCCGAGGTGGCCGGCTACGCGGGGCAGGCCGAGGTGTCGCGGATGCTCGTGCCGCTCGTGCGCACCGCCGATCTCCCCTGGGTGCTCCCGCAGATCGTCCCCGGCTACGCCTGGCCGGATGCCCCGCTCGAGCCGGTGCCTGCCCGCGCGCGCCGCCGCTACCTCACCGCACCTTTGCTCACCGCCGCTGTGCCGGCGATCGCGCTCCTGCTGGCGCCGATCGGCGCCGCCAAACTGCTCGCGATCCTCCCGCTCAGCCTCGCCGTGGTGCTCGGGCTCGCCGCGGCGCGCGCCGCGGGCTGGCACCGGGCCGACGGCATTCTCACCCTGCGATGGCGCACGTTCGCCCGACGCACGCTCCTGGCGAGCGAGCACCGCCTCCAGTTCGCCGACGCCGTCACCAATCCGCTCCAGCGCCGCGCCTCGCTCGCGACCTTCGGCGTGCGGCTCTCGAGCCGGCGCGGCGCCCGGGTGCGCCACCTCGACGAGGAGGTCGTTCACGACCTCCTGGCTCGCACCGCCGAAGTCGGCGTCGGTGGGTAAGGGTCGAGTGAGCGTGCCGACCGAGCGCGTTCCCACCTGTTCATCGGTGCACGGGCGAGCATCGTAGGCTCGTGAGCGCGGGGTGCCATTGCGCCTTCGCAACGACTCGGGCGACGATGCGCCCGGACACCTCCGACAAAAGGACGCAGCGATGCCAGCCAAGGCCCAAGCAGAGTGGACGGGGGGCGACCTCAAGACCGGCAGCGGGACCTTCACCGCAGGCGACTCGCTGAGCGGCGAGTTCTCGTTCAAGTCGCGGTTCGAGGACGGCCCGGGCGCGAACCCTGAGCAGCTGATCGGCGCCGCACACGCATCGTGCTTCGCGATGCAGGTCAACAACGAGCTGTACCAGGCCGGCTTCACGCCCGAGTCGATCAAGACCGACGCCACCGTCACCGTGCGGTTCGTCGACGGCGCACCCACCATCACCACGATCGCGCTCTCCACCGTCGGCGTCGTGCCGGGCCTCGATCAGGCCAAGTGGGACGAGGTGACGGCCGCCGCGAAGGAGGGCTGCATCATCAGCCGCGCGCTCGCCGGCGTTGGCGAGATCACCCTCGAGACCAAGCTCGAGTCGTAAGCCGCGGGGACGCGGCGGGCAGCCTCCTATCGTCGGAGGTGTGCCCGCCGTGACCGTCCCTCTCTCGCTCCTCGACCTCGCCTCCGTCGGCGACGGACAGCCGGTCGGCGAGGCGCTCGCCGAGACGGTCACTTTCGCCCGCAAGGCTGAGGAACTCGGCTATTCGCGCGTGTGGTACGCCGAGCACCACAACATGCGCTCGATCGCGTCGTCCGCGCCGGCGGTGCTGATCGCCCACGTCGCCGCGCACACCCAGACGATCCGCCTCGGCTCCGGCGGCGTGATGCTGCCCAACCACGCGCCGCTCGTGATCGCCGAACAGTTCGGCACGCTGGGCGCCCTGCACCCCGGCCGCATCGATCTCGGGCTCGGCCGTGCCCCCGGGACCGACGGCCGTACCCTCTGGGCGCTGCGCCGCACGCACGAGGCCGCCGAGACCTTCCCGCAGGACGTGCTCGAGCTGCAGGGCTACCTGCGCGGCGAGACCCGCGTGGAGGGCGTCAACGCGCAGCCCGGCTTCGGGATCGACGTGCCGCTCTACATGCTCGGCTCGTCACTGTTCGGGGCGAAGCTGGCGGCCGCGCTGGGCCTGCCCTACGCGTTCGCTTCGCACTTCTCGCCCGGTGCACTGCTCGATGCCGCGCGGATCTACCGCGAGGAGTTCAAGCCGTCTGAGCAACTCGCGGCCCCGCACTTCATCGCCGCGGTCAACGTGCTTGCGGCCGACACCGACGAGGAGGCCGAGCGCCAGTTCCAGGCCCGCCGCAGGATGCTCGCCCGCGTGCTCTTCGGCGGTGGCCCTGGGCGCCCGCTCACGCCGGACGAGATCGAGGCCGTGATCGCCTCGCCGAGCGGCGCCCAGGTGGAAGCGATGATGCAGTACACCGCGACCGGCAAGCCCGATGCCGTCGGCGCCTACCTCTCGGAGTTCGCGGAGCTCGTGGCGGCCGACGAGCTGATCACCGTGCACCAAGCCGACTCGCTCGCCGGCCGGCTGCGCTCGCTGGAGCTCGTGGCGTCGGTCGCCGATCTGAAGGGCGCTGCCGCCCCGGCGTGAGCCGGGCCCGCGCGGGGCGATGCATCGTTCGCTCTAGAGTGGCGTGAACTCCCAGCGTCCGCCTTCGAGGTCGTCGTAGCCGTCGGTGGTGGCGCGGCCGTCGTTGACGAGCTTGCGAAGGTGTGCCCAGAGACTGCCGCGCGCGATCGGCAGCCGCCGCGGCTCGATGTCGTCGTAGACGGCGCCGAGGAGCTCGTCGACGGTGACGGGTCGGCCGGCGGCGGCGAGCGCTTCCGCGATCTTGGCCTCGCGTGCGAGCCGGTGCTCGATGATCTCCGCGATCGCGGAGGCGGGATCCTCGAAGAGCTGGCCGTGGGCCGGCGCGAGCTGCGTGGGCGCGAGGGCTCGCACCCGTTCGAGCTGCTGCAGGTAGGCGCGCACGTCGCCGTCCGGCGGGAAGATCACGACGGTGCTGCCGTGCATCACGTGGTCGCCGGTGAAGAGGATGCGCTTGCCCGAGGCCGGGTCGTCGAGGAGCAGGCAGAGGTGGTTGCTCGCGTGCCCGGGCGTGTGGAGCACGGTGAGCGGTGCGTCGGTCGCGGGCACGGTGTCTCCGTCGGCGAGGCGCTCGTCGATCTCGAGGCCGTCGCGCGCCTCGTAGGCCAGCACCCGTGCTCCGGTGCGGGCGACGAGGCCGGGCACGCCCGGCGAGTGGTCGGGGTGTGTGTGGGTGACGACGATCCAGCGGATGCGGCCATTGCCGGCCTTCGCGATGGCATCGAGGTGGGTGGCGTCGTCGGGGCCCGGATCGATCACGGCGAAGTCGCCGTCGTCGGCACCGACGAGGTAGGTGTTCGTGCCCCGGCCGGTCATGAGGCTCGGGTTCGGCGCGAGGATGCGGCGCACCGTCGGTGAGAGCGTGTCGACCCGGCCGGCGCTGGCGACGTCGAGCTCGACGTCGATCATGGCGTCGCCGGATCGGCATCGGCCGGCGCGTCGGGGCCGGCCGCTTGGTGGCCCGGGTCGCTGGCGATGGCGGCGGGATCGTCGGCGATCTCGGCCGCGTGCACGGCGGCGTCGCCGATCGAGCCGGGCGCGTAGCGGGGAATCTCGCCGAGCGCGTCAGCCGCCGCGATGGCCTCGCTCACCGTCGCGTAGGCCGCGAGCCAGTGCAGCGCGCCGAGCGTGGGCGGGAGCATCGGCAGCTCACCCGCCTCCTGCTGGGCGATCGCGAGCGTCGGCCGGATCCAGCCGGCGCCGACGATCTCGATGCCGTCGGGGTCGGCGGGCGAGTCGGGCGGAGCGGGCGCGAGGTAGAAGCGCGTGTCGTACCGGCGCGCCTGGCCGGGCGGCGTGACCCAATGGGCGACGAATCGCATCAGGTCGATCCTCAGCTGCAGCTCCTCGCGCGCGAGCACCGCCGCGAACGTGACCGTGCCCGCGTCGATCGCGGTGCGCTGGGCGGCGAGCCGTGCGTGCCGCGCGGCATCCTGGTGGGCCCAGCTGCCAGCGGGATCGGTGGCGAGGAGGAAGCCGATCTCCTCGTAGGTCTCGCGGAGCGCCGCGATCCACGGCGCGAGTCCGCCCGCCGGCGCGCCGCCCGCCGGAAGCACGCAGCGCTCCGTGAGCGCCGGATCCTCGTCGCGCGCGTCGACGCCGCCGCCGGCGAACAGCGCGAGCCCAGCCACCCACGTCGAGTTCGGGTTGCGTCGCAGCAGGCACACCTCGAGGCCGCGCTCGCCGTCGCGCACCGGCATCAGGGTCGCGGCGGGCCGCACGGGCACCTCGCCCGCGGCGGGCGCTGGATCGGGGGAGCCTGGGGGCATCTCCCGATCACGCTACTGCGGCTGCCGGAAGCGTCTGTGCTCAGCCGCCGAGCGCGCGCCCGATGAGCGCGGCGGTGTCGACGCCCGTCGGCAGCGTGCCGTAGACGCGCCCGCGGTCGGCATCGAGACGGCCCGCGCAGAAGGCGTCGGCAACGGCCGGCGGTGCGTGTCGCACGAGCAGCGACCCCTGGAACGCGACGGCGAGATCCTCGACGAGCCGCCGGGCCCCGAACTGCGCGGCGAAGATCGCGGCGGCAGCGTCGCCGTCGCCGTTCCCGGTGAGCAAGCCGGCGGCGCGAGCGACCGTGGCGTCGAGGTGGGCATCGAAGCGGCGGTCGGCGCCGCGGGCGAGCTCGCACTCGGCGAGGAACGCCGGCAGCGCGTGCGTCTCCTTGGTGATCGCGCGGAGCACGTCGAGCGCGGCGACGTTGCCCGAGCCCTCCCAGATGCCGTTGAGCGGCGCGTCGCGGTAGAGCAGCGGCATGCCGGATTCCTCGACGTAGCCGTTGCCGCCGAGGCACTCGAGCGCCTCGGCGGCGTGGGCGGCGGCGCGCTTGCTGATCCAGTACTTCTCGATCGCGGTCGCGATGCGGCGCAGCACGGGCGTGTCGTCGTCGTACGTGCGAGCCAAGCGCAACGCGGTGGCCGTCGCGGCCTCGGACTCGAGCGCGAGATCGGCGAGCACGTTACGCATCGCCGGCAGGTCGACGAGCCGGCCGCCGAACGCCTCGCGATGCGTTGCGTGGTGGATCGCCTCGAGGGTGCCACGGCGCATCGTGGAGGCGGCACCGAGGGTGCAGTCCAGACGGGTGTGGTTCACCATCCGCACGATCGCGGGCACGCCCCGGCCCTCTTCGCCGATGAGCCGCGCGCGGATCCCGCGGAACTCGACCTCGCTGCTCGCGAGCGAGCGGGTGCCGAGCTTGTCCTTGAGGCGCTGGAACTCCATGCCCGGGCCGCGCTCGACGAGGAAGCAGCTCGGAGCGCCGGGGTCGTCCGTGGTCTGCGCGAGGACGAGAAAGATGTCGCACGGCGGGTAGCTGCAGAACCACTTGTGGCCCCACAGCTCGTACTCGCCGCCGCCGTGGTCGACAGCCCGCGTGCGGTTGGCTCGCACGTCGCTGCCGCCTTGGCGCTCAGTCATCGCCATGCCGGCGACCGCGCTCTCTGCGGGGTCGAGGCTCGTGAGGCGCGGCTCCCACGTGGCGGCGAGGTCGGGGGCGCCGTCGCGCAGCGCGGGCACGGCCGCGTAGGTCATCGAGATGGGACACATCACGCCCGCGTTCGCCTGGCCCCAGGTCATGAACTTCGCGGCACGAGCCACGTGCGCGCCGGGGCCGGGGTCCCGCCACGGGGAGGCGGCCAGCCCGTTGCTGATGCCGCCGTCCAGCAGCCAGTGCCAGGACGGATCGAGCTGCACCTCGTCGATGCGGCGGCCGTAGCGGTCGTGGGTGCGCAGGATCGGCTCGTGGTGCTCGGCGCGCCATGCGTGCTCCGCCGCCTCCACGGAGCCGGCGGTGGCGCCGAGTGCGAGCAGGTCGTCCATGGCCCAGGCGGCGCCTTCGCGCTCGAGCGCCTCGCGCAACGGGAGGTCGAGCTCGGCGAAGTTGGCCGGGATCAGCGGCGGTGCCTGGTTGAGTGCCAGGCGCGGCAGTTCGGTGAGCCGAGGATCGATGCTGGTGGTCGTGTCAGTCGAAGCCATGCGAAGCGCGGGACGGGGGCGCGGCGCGCCCGATCCGAACAAACCCTCCCGGCGCGAACGGGCACCGTCAAGCGTCGCCGGACGCCCGTTCGCCGCGCCCCTATGGGAATCGGGCGGCAGGCCCGAACAACGTTCGGGTCTGGCGCGTTGGCACTATCCCGCGTCAGTCCTTGGGGAGGCCGTCGGGCCGTGTTCCACACGATCACCCCTCGCGCGCCGCCGCTAACCCTCGGTAGTCACGACCAGCGTCTGGCCGCCGATGTGCACGCGGTCCCCGGGGACGAGCTGGCGTCCGCGGCGGTTCTCCGGCTCGCCGTTCACGCGGATCTGCGCGCTCGCGAGGATCTCCTTCGCATGCGCGCCATCCTCTGCCAGCCCGGAGAGCTTCAGCAGCTGGCCGAGGCGGATCATCTCGCCGCGAATCGGGACCTCGTCGATCATCGCCCGCCACGCTAGCGGGCGCCTGGCTCAGCGCGCCGGCAGCGGGGTCCAGCCGGGCGGGCTGAAGGGCTCGGCGAGCGGGCGAAGCAGCGGGGCGAGGGCGCGGCGGGTGGTGGCGTGGTCGGTGGCGAGGCGCGCGAGGAGATCGTCGCCGGTGGCGCCCGTGCCGAGCCAGAGCGGCGCTGTCTCGTCGAGGAGTTCACGCTGGGTGACCGGCCGGGCGGACCGTGCACGAGCCTCGAACGCCGCGAGTGCGAGCCGCTCGTCACCGAGCCGCAGCGCGCCCCAGCGGTTCACGTAGATCAGGTAGACCCCGACGGGCGGCGTGCCGTCGCCGGGGGTGAACGGGTGGCCGTCGAGCCGCCCGACCCAGTAACTCAGCTCGCTCCACGTGAGTGCGGCGAGCTGCGCCGGGGTCGGCCACAGCAGCGCCGCACGCACGCGCGTGCCGGGGCTCTCGATCGGCGTCGCGGGGAAGGACCCGTAGACGGTGGGGCTGGCGACGGCACCGATGTCGAGGTCGGCGACCCAGCCCGTTTCGACCAGGATGCGCGCGTCGTTGCCCGTGAGCCCGGCGAACTTGCGGACGAGCGTGCTCGGCGCTCCGTTGGAGCCGACCGCCAGCAGCGGCTGGCGCGGCGCCATGCGCAGCGCGCCCACCACCTCGGCCGGTCCGTCGGCCAGCTCGTGCGCGCGGCTGGCAACCTCGCCGACGGCCGAGCGGCCCGGCTGCGCAGCCTCGCCGAGCGGCACGACGCGATCGGCGTCGAGCACGTACGACCCGTCGGGTCGCTCCCACGGATAGCCGAGCGCGCGGTCGACCCACTCCGCATCGGCGGGGAGCGACGGCACGGTGTCGAGGAACGCATCGATCATCGCCTCGAATCCGTCGGGATCCAGGGCGAGCCGCGCCCGCAGCTCCGGCTCCAGCTCAGGCCACTCCGCCACGTCTCCGTGGACGCTACTCGCCCGCAGGCCCGCTCAGCGGCCCCAGCCGGCCATGCGTTCGCCAGGGACGAGCTCGGCTGGGTAGGCCCCGCCGGCCAGCCGCCGCGCGAGCGGTTCGCGCGGGAGCGGGGCATCGCTCGCGAGCAGCAGGACGTTGCCCGCATGCTTGCCCCGCACCACCTCCCGGCCACCGAACGCAAGCAGGTCGGCAAACCGCTCGCCGAGAATCGAGGCCTGCTCGGCGGCGTGCGGCCACGGCGGGGCGTCGACCACGTTCATGAGGTAGCGGCCTCCGGGAGCCAGCAACCGGCGCACTTCGCCGGCGAACGCCTCGCTCGCAAGTCCTGCGGGCGTCGCGACACCCTCGAACGCATCGCCGAGCACGAGGTCGAACGCGTGATCATCGAGCTTCGCGGTGACGACGGCCGCGTCGCCCGTGAGCACCGTCAGCCGGTCGGCGCGCCGCAGGCGCAGATGCCGCTCGGCCAGCCGCACGATCGCGCTCGATTTCTCGATGACCACCTGCTCGACGTGCGGGCGCGTGCTCGCGAGGAACCGCGGCAGGCTGAACGCCCCGCCTCCGAGGTGCAGCACCCGCGCCGGCTCACCACGCGGCACCAGCACCTCGAGCGCCGCGCCGATCCGGGCGACGTAGTCGAGCTCGAGATGCTCCGGATCGGCGAGATCCACGTAGCCGTGCGAGAGGCCGTCGATCAGCAGGAGCCGGCCGCTCTCGCGCCCACGGTCGGGGACGATCTCGAGCGTGCCCATGCTGCTCTCGACGCGCACCTGCTCGCCCGTCGACGAGCCGCCGAACGCCCGGCGGGAGTTGCGCTTCTTCGCCACCGCCGCAGGGTAGACCTCAGCTCACCTGCCGGGGCCGCCGACCACGTCGCCGATCCAGCTCGAGACGTCGTCGATCACGGCCTCCCAGCCGGGCTCGCCGACCGTGAAGTGCGAGCGCTCCTCGTAGAGCTTGAAGTCGACGCGGGCGCCCGAGTACTTGCTTGCGTTGTGCTGACTCACCTTGCCCGGCACCACGTGGTCCTGGCCGCCGCCGAGGAGGAAGAGCGGTGCGCGCTCCTCGCTCTTCCAGTCCACCTTGAACGGCGTGCCCGGGTACGCGTTGGCGATCGCCCCCTGGAAGAGCACCTTCGAGGCGGCCGGCACCGCGAACTGCTCCCAGGCGGCCTTGCTGTCGGCGTCGCTGAGCGTGTTGCCGAACGCGTACTTGAACTGCGACTCGTTGAGCGGCACGGCCTTGCGCACGTTGAGCGGGTTGCCGAGCACCGGGAACGACGACTTCAGCGTGGCGAGCGGGAGGTCGCGGATGCCGCGCACGGGCGCCGAGTGGATCGGCACGCCCGCCGCACCGAGGCCCCGCGAGATCAGCACCTGCGTGAACGCCCCGCCGAAGGAGTGGCCGATGATCACCGGCGGCTTGTCGAGGCCGCGGATGATCGCCTCGTAGTGGTCGAGGATCTGGCCCGCGGTGACGTCCTTGATCACCGAGTGGTCGGCGTTCAGCTCCGCGACGGGCCGGTCGAAGCCAGGCCACGCGGGCGCGATCACGTTCCAGCCCTTGGCCGCGAACCACTCCTGCCACTGCCCCCAGGAGAGGGGTGTCATCCACAGACCGTGGATGAAGACGATCGTGTCCGGCGGCTCATTGGCGGCGGCGGTGGGAGACGTCATCGGGTGGACCTCGGGTGGGATCGCGGGTGGTTGGCCGCGAGCCTAGGCCGCGCACGGCGATCGACGCCGAAGATCGCCTTGGCCGGGGGACAACCATCGCCTCGCCGGGCCCGCCCGGCTACCGTGGCCCGCATGCAGATCGGGCGTCTCGACCAGGCCGAACCGTTCATCACGAAGGACGGCTCCTCCATCAAGGAAGTCGCCGGGCGCGTGTCGCTGCCGAGCCACAACCAGTCGCTGGCCGAGGCGACCGTGCCAGCCGACATGTCGACCGACGCCCACTACCACCACGAGTCCGAGGAGATCTACCACTTCATCTCGGGCGCGGGGCGAATGCGGCTCGGCGACGACGAGGGCGTGGTGCGCGCCGGCGACACGGTCGTGATCCCGCCCGGCGTGGAGCACAAGCTCTGGGCCGACCAGGGCGTCGACCTCGTGCTGCTCTGCTGCTGCGCGCCGGCCTACCGCCACGAGGACACCGTCATCACGGAGCCGCGCAGCTAGATGGCTCCCGCCGAGGCAGCGGGCCCAGCCGGGCTCGTGATCTTCGATCTCGACGGCGTGCTCGTCGACTCGCGCGCGGCGATCACCACCTGCATCAACCACGCGCTCCTCGCCACCGGGCAGGCCGGACGCGACCTCACGGAGCTCGAACGGTTCGTCGGCCCACCGCTCGCCGAAGCGTTCGCGGAGCTTGCCGGCGTGGAGGTGGCCGACCCGCTCGTGGAGGCATGCATCGCCGCCTACCGCGAGCGTTACGCCGACGACATGGTGCCGCTCAGCCGGCCCTTCGCCGGCATTCCCGAGGTGCTCGCAGCGCTCTCCGCACGCCACCGGCTCGTCGTCGCCACCTCCAAGCCGCGTGCCTTCGCGCTACGTCTGCTCGAGGGGCATGCCCTGCTGCCGTGGTTCGCGCATGTCGAGGGGCCGGGCCTCGACCGGCGCACCGAGCACAAGGCCGAGACGATCGCCCGCGCCCTCCAAGTCGGCGGGCCGAGCGGCCCGGCGGTGATGATCGGCGACCGTGCGTTCGATGTGCGCGGTGCCCACGCGAACGGCCTTCCGTGCATCGGGGTGCTGTGGGGCATCGGCGATGAGGCCGAGCTCGCCGGGGCCGGGGCTTCGGCGCTCGTCGTCGGCGCCGCCGACCTGCCCGCGGCCATCGGCCAGGTGCTGGCACGGTAGCGCTGCGGGGTCGCGTGGGCCTGCGCTACTCCGGGTCGGCTACCGGGTCGCCCGTGAACACGTCGCCGCACTCGCGGTGCACCCGGGCGAGCGCCTTGCCGTCATCCCGACTCAGCGCGGCGACGGCGCGCCGCTCGCACGCGTAGCGCCGCGTGCGCTCGCGGGCCGCGGCCTGCCGCTCGGCGATCCCTTGCTGCACCGTGGCTGGCATCCCGGGCGCCTGGATCTCGACGAGGCCATGCTGTGCGGCGCCGTAGACGCCGCAGATCAAGACCACCGAGAGCGCGACCTGTCGCCACCACAGCAGTACGAGCAGCACCGGCAGCAGGGCGACGAGCCACCAGGTGAAGCCGCCGACCATGCTTCGACTGTCGGCAGTTCGGGGGACGGGCCGCCGTCGCCTCGACCGGTGTCCGAGTCGTCTCGGAGCGCGGCCCGAGGCATTGCCGCATCGGCCGCGTGGCGCAGAGCTAGTCGGCGTCGCCGAAGATGCGGGGCTCGCCGCCCCAGAGGCTGATCGACGTGGTGCCGTCCTCGTTGAGCGGCGCGAGCCACCAGCCTGCGACCTGCCGGATCGCGATCCGCATGACGGGCACCGACGTCGTCGCGTTCACGCCGGCCGCGGTGATCGTCGCGTTGGTGAGCGTGATGTGCGACGACGTGCGGAACCCCTCGAGCTGGCGCTCCATCTCACCGGGAATCTCGCGCGAGCGGGGCGGGCTGTCGTCGCCCGAGAGGTAGGGCTCGAGCGCCTCGTCGAGCGCCGCCTCGCGGGCCTGGAAGTCCTCGACCATCCGCACCGGCTCGGAGATCCAGTCCTGCGCGAGCTCGTCCCACTCGGCATCCGTGAGGCCGTCGGGGCGCTCGGCACGCTCGATCTGGGCGCCTCGTCGCACCTGGAGCAGCGACGCGAGCACCTCGGGATCGCCGAGCTCGCCGATCACGATCATGCCGTTCACCAGCAGGCCGACCTGCTCGTGCAGGCGCTGCTTGGCCATGGCCTGAAGCGCCATGAGGAACTCGTCGGGCGCATCCCGCGCCGCGAGCCGCATGAGATCCCGCTCGGGGCCGTGGAGCGGTGCGTCCTCGTCTGCCATTGCTCCGGAAGGCTACTCGTGCAGGTGGATGCGCTCGCCGTGCGCGCCGACGATGAGGAGCATCTCGACGGGGCCGTCGATCGCGCCGAACCAGTGCGGGGTCCAGGTGGTGAACTCGGCCGCCTCGCCCGGCTCGACGATGAACTCGCGGTCGTCGAGCAGGAGCCGCAGGCGTCCGCTGAGCACGTACACCCAGTCCTGGCCCTCGTGCACCGGCAGCGGCGGCTCCGGCGGCGCGTTGCGATCAGGGTGCACCAGCACCTTGTAGGCGCGCAGCGGGCTCGCCGACTCGCGGTGCGTGAGCGGCCACATCGTGAGGCCGTCGGCGGTGCGGGGGAGCGAGCGCACGCGCGGGTCGCGGCGCGGCTGTGGGCCGAGGAGCTCGTCGGTGGTGGTGCCGAGTGCGGCGGCGAGCGGTGGGAGGTGGTCGAGCGCGAGGCGGCGCTTGCCGGACTCGAGCCGGCTGAGCGTGGAGACGTCGAGGCTCGCGCGTTCGGCGACCTGCTGCAGCGTGAGGCCGCGCTCGGTGCGCAGCGCGCGGAGGCGCTGGCGCACGGTGGTCTGCAGGGCTGCGGACTGGTCGGCAGTCGAGGTGGCGGCGTCTTCGAGGGCGTCGACGGTGAGCGTTGTTGCGCGGTCGAGCTTGGCGTCGTGTTGGGGGTTCACCGTGCGGGGGCGCATCGGTCTCAGTGTGGCGCGACGAGCGAGCGTGTGCCCGCCGAGTTGCCGGAACAGCAAATCCACTTGCCATTTCGACGGAGGCCGTTGAAGGTCGAGGCATGGACACTCCCTGGGACTGCATCGTCATCGGCGGCGGGGCCGCCGGCCTCAGTGCTGCGCTGGTGCTCGGTCGCGCCCGCCGCCGCACGCTCCTGCTCGACGTGGGTGGCCAGAGCAACCTCGCCGCCGACCACATCGGCGGGCTGCTCGGCTACGACCAGCGGCCCGCACCCGAGCTCTACGGCCGCGGTCGAGAGGAGCTCGCGGCGTACTCGTCGGTCGAGGTGCGCGATCTCGCCGCTGTCGCCGTGCGCGCGCTCGGGGGTGACGGCGGCTTCGAGGTCGACCTCGCCGAGGTGGGCGGGCCGGGAGCTCCGAGCCAGGTCGCGGATGGCGACGCAGTCGGAGTCGGAGGTGGCGGTGGCGGTGACGGGGTGACGACCGAGGTCGCGACTCGCCTGGTCCTCGCCATGGGCGCCGACTACCAGCCGCCCGCAGTGCCTGGGCTTGCGGAGCGGTTCGGCGCCTCCGTGTTCCACTGCCCGTTCTGCCACGGCTGGGAACACCGCGGCGAGGCGCTCGGCGTGCTCGACCCCGGCCCGGTGGGCGCCGACCGCGCGCTGATGCTCACCGCCTGGAGCGACGACGTGACGCTCTTCACGGGCGGCGGCATTGGCGAGCCCGCCGCTCGCGGTCTCAGTACGGAGGACCGCGCCCGACTCGCGGAGGCGGGCGTGGCGATCGAAGACCGTCCGGTCGTCGCGGCCGAGGGCGAAGGCCGCTCGCTCGCTCGTCTTCGCTTCGAGGACGGCGACGCGCGCGCCTGCACTGGCCTGCTCGTCCCCGTCACGTTCGCGCAGCGGGGCACCATCGCCGACGACCTCGGCGTCGAGCGCCAGGCCACCGGCCAATGGGCTGGTCAGGCCCTCGCCGTCTCACCGATGGGTGCTACCAACGTGCCGGGCGTCTCGGCCGCCGGCGACTGCGCCACGGCGAACCCCTCGGTCGTCAACGCGATCGCCTCCGGCGCACTCGCCGCCGCCGGCGTCGTGCACGCGCTGGCGATCCCGCCGCGCGCCGCAACGGCGATCCGCTGAGGCGCCACGCGCCGCATGGGCACGCCTCGCCGCAGGCAGGCCGACCCGCTCCGGGGCGCGGCCGCTCAGTCCCGCAGCACGTGCTCCCACGCATTGCCGAGCGCGAGCTGCTCGCTCTGCGGCAGCTTGCGCAGGAACTCCTCGCGAATCCCGCGCCGGTGGGTGCGCTGGGCGACCCGGAGGGCGTCGGCGCCGGCAGGCGTGAGGCAGGCGAAGGCGCCGCGGCCATCGCCCTCGGCGGCGGCGCGCTCCACGTAACGGAGCTCGACGAGCCGGTCGACGAGGCGCGTCATGCCGCTGCGAGTGAGGAGCGCGCGCGAGGCGAGGTCGGCCATGCGCATCTGCCCGTCCGGTGCGTCGCCCAAGAAGAGGAGCACCTCGTATTGGCTCACGGTGAGGCCGTGGGCCTCGCGCATCTGGGCGTCGAGGATGGCGGTGACGCGCGCATGCACGCGGAGCATCCCGCGCCAGGCCGCCAGTTCGGTTGGATCGAGCGGGCCGTCGTCGGCAGGCTGGTCGGGGCGGGCCATCCGCACCGACCCTACCGGCGACCGCGGGAGTGGTCGGAGGTCGATTCACCGATCCTGACTCCGTCAAGGGACACCAGGCCATCTAGTTGCGCGCGCAACTACATGGCGCTATAGTTGACGACGCAACTACTTCACTCGTCGCCCGGGAGGGGCCATGAAGCTCGAGGGCATGCACCACATCACGATGATCACCGGCGACGCTCAGGCGAACGTCGCGTTCTACGCCGGCGTGCTCGGCCTGCGCATGGTGAAGAAGACCGTCAACTTCGACGCCCCGGAGGCCTACCACCTCTACTTCGGCGACGAGCAGGGCTCGCCCGGCTCGATCCTCACGTGGTTCGAGTTCGCGGGTGCGCCGAAGGGCCGCGCCGGCGCCGGCATGATCCACACCATCCAGCTCGGGGTGAGCAGCGAGGCGGCGCTCGACTTCTGGGCCGAGCGCCTCGAGGCTCACGGCTACGAGGCCTGGCGCGGCGAGCGCTCGCTGAAGTTCGAGGACTACGACGGCCTCGGCCTCGAGCTCGTCGTCGCCGACGACGGCAACCCGCCGCTGCGCGCCGAGCACCCCGAGGTGCCCGCCGAGCACGCGATCTTGGGCGTCGAGGGTGCCCGCGCCTACCTCGGCCGCGGCAAGCACGCCGATCGCCAGCTCCTCACCGAGGTGCTCGGGTTCGAGGAGGTCGGCGACGCGCACGTCGGCGAGATCGACTACATCCTCCGCGGCGACGAGCGGCACTTCCACTGGGGCTACGACGTCCCGCGGCACCGCGCACTCCAGGGCGCCGGCACCGTCCACCACATCGCCTGGCACTCGCGCGACGACGACCACGTGAAATGGCAGGAGCGCGTCGGCAAGGCCGGGATGCACGTGACGCCGGTGATCGACCGCGACTACTTCAACGCGATCTACTTCCGCCAGCCTCAGGGGATCCTGTTCGAGATCGCCACCACGTCGCCTGGCTTTGCCGTCGACGAGGATGCGGCGCACCTCGGTGAGCAGCTCCGCCTGCCGAAGCAGCACGAGCACCTGCGTCCGCAGCTCGAGCAGTTCCTCACGAAGCTCGACAATCCGCGCGTGAGCGCCGCCGATCAGGCGGAGGCGCAGGCATGACGTCGCTCGCGTTCCAGGAGCGCCTCCCGGCTGAGGGCGCCGGCGAGGGCCTCCTGGTCCTCCACCATGGCCGCGGCTCCGACGAGCACGATCTGCTCGGGCTCGCCGACGTCTACGACCCCGAGCGCCGCCTGCACGTCGTCACACCGCGCGGCCCGCTCACGATTCCCGGGTTCCCCGGCGCGCACTGGTACGTCGTGCCGCGCGTCGGCTACCCCGATCCGCAGACGTTCCATGCCGCGTTCGATGCGCTGGCCGCGTTCCACGACGAGCTCTGGGAGCGCACCGGCATCGGCCCTGAGCGCACCATCCTCGGCGGCTTCTCGATGGGTGCCGTGATGAGCTACTCGCTCGGTCTTGCGGGCAACCGCCCCGTGCCGGCAGGCATCATCGCCCACTCAGGGTTCATTCCCACCGTTGAGGGCTGGGAACCCGAGCTCGCCTCGCGCCCCGAACTCCCCGTGCTGGTGACCCACGGCACGGCCGATCCGATCATCGGCGTCGACTTCGCCCACCGCGCCACCGCACTGCTCGACGCCGCCGGCCTGCCGTTCGACTACGTCGAGACGGGCGCCGCGCACCAGATCGACGCCGACCACGCCCGCGCCGCCCAGGGCTTCGTGCGGTCGCGGCTCGCCGCGTTCGTCTAGCGCTCCTGTCGTCGCGACGGCAGCGGCGGAGTGGATCTCCCCCTGGATCCGCTTCGCCGTTGCGATTGGCGTGGCGGCGACCGTGGGGATTTCCCCGTTGCCGGCCTCGCGGCTGAAGCGTAGGCTCGCGCTCCGGCGCGTTGCGCGCCTGTCCCCGGAAGTTTGGTGAACGCGATGACGACGATCGAGCAGCGTGATCAGGCCGCGCAGTGGCATGCCTGGATCGCCGAGAACCTCCTGCGCGGCGTGTCGCCGTACGACATCGCCGGCACCATGGAAGCGAGCGGCGTCGACCGCTCGAGCGCCGAGCAGGCGATCGCCTCCGCTGCCGATCACCCCTACCTCCAGGGGGCCCGCGTCGCCGCCGAGGCCGCGGCAGCCGCCAGCGCCGCCAAGCTCGCCAGCAACGCCGCCGCGCCCGGCAGCAGCGCCCGCGCGAAGAAGTACGCGTGGTGGCTCGAGGTGCAGCGTCGCGCCGCCCGGCTCAGCAGCCACCACGGCGAACTCCCGCGCGTCACCAACCCGTCGGCCGAGGAGTTCCTCGAGGACTTCTACTCGCGCAACCGCGCCTGCGTGATCGAAGGTGCGATGGAGAGCTGGCCGGCCCTCGAGCGCTGGCAGTCCCCCGACTACCTCAAGAGCGTCTGCGGTGACGCGATCGTCGAGGCGCAGTCACGCGGCAACGCCGGCGGCGATGCCGCGACGCTGAGCGACGCGAACCTCGCCAAGTCGCTCCCGTTCGGCGAGTTCATCGACATCGTCGAGACCGCCGGCGAGAGCCAGGACTGGTACATGATCGCCAACAACGGCGCGAAGAACCTTCAGCCGCTGCTGCCGCTCCTCGACGACGTGGCGTACGCCCCGTTCCTCCAGCCCGATCCCGCGCGCACGTTCCTCTGGTACGGCCCGAAGGGCATCGTCACGCCGCTGCACCACGACCTCACCAACAACCTCATGGCGCAGGTGCGCGGTCGCAAGTACATCCAGCTGATCGCGCCCCACGAGTCGGCCCATATGTACAACCACGTCCACCGCTACTCGCAGGTCGACAGCTTCGACATCGACTACGACGCGTTCCCGGCGATGCGCGATGTCACCATCGTCGACGTCGAGCTCGGCCCAGGCCAGATGCTCTTCATCCCATCGGGCTGGTGGCACGCCGTCCGCGGTCTCGACATCTCGATCACGCTGACGATGATGCGCTTCCCGTGGGACAACGAGTTCCACGAGTTCTACGACAGCTACGGCGAGCTGTAACCGGCCCGGCAGGCCGGCGCCCCGCCGGGCTCGGACCTACGGGATCCGCGGGCGCCACACCTCGGGATCGGCGTAGGCGTGGTCGCCGAGCGGCTTCTCGGCCAGCACCTGGAAGAGCGACGCGAAGCCGCTGGTGAAGCCGTTGCGGGCGGCGCGGAGGTAGAGGCGCCACACGCGCACGCGCTCCTCGCCCGCGATGCGGATCGCGTTGTCGAGGTCGGCGTCGAGGTTCTCGATCCACGCGGTGAGCGTGCGCACGTATTGCTCGGGGAAGCCCTCCACGTGGAGCACTGAGAAGTCGGTCGCTTCCAGGGCGTGGGTGACGACGGAGAGGTGCAGCGGCACCGCATCCGGGAACACGTAGCGCTCGGAGAACGGGCCGGGTACCGGGCCCGGGTGGCGGCGGCGGGCAATGCCGTGGTTGAGCAGCCGGCCGCCGGGCTTCAGCATGGCGTAGAGCTGACGGGCGTAGAGCTCGATCTTCGCCTCGCCGACATGCTCGACCATGCCGATGGAGGCGATGGCGTCGTACGGCTCGTCGCTCAGCTCGCGGTAGTCCATCACGCGGATCTCCACCTGGTCGGCGACACCCTCGCGCTCGGCCCGCTCTCGCGCACCGCGTGCCTGCTCGGGGGAGAGCGTGATGCCGACCGCGTGCACGCCGTGCTCCTTGGCCGCGTGCACGACGAACGCGCCCCAGCCGCAGCCGACGTCGAGGACGCGCTGGCCGGGCTTCAGCCCGAGCTTCTGGCAGATCATCTCGCGCTTGTTCCACTGAGCCTGCTCGAGCGTCTCGTCGGCGCTCTTGTAGTAGGCGCAGGAGTAGGTCATCGACTCGTCGAGCAGCTGCTCGTAGAAGTCGTTGCTCACGTCGTAGTGGTGCTCGATCGAGCGCTGCGCCCGGCCGAGGTTGTGGAGGCGGCCCTGTTGGCGGATCTCGGCGGCCGGCGGCTGCGGCGGAACCTGGAGCCCGGCGGCGCGCACGGCGGCGAACGCGAGCTTCACCTGCGCCGGACGATCGAGGCTCGGGGCATCCCAGGTGTTGATGAGGCCCGTGAGCGCGTCCAGATCGTCGACCTCCAGCTCGCCGGCCACGTAGGCGCGGCCGAGCCCGAGCTCGCCCGGTGCGGAGAGCAGGTAGGCGACGGCCCGCGGAGAGCGGGCGGTGATGGTGGGGCCACCACCGGTGGTCGACGGCAGCTCGGTGCCGTCCCAGAACGCGATCGAGAACGGCCGGTGGGGGAGGGCGACGGCGAGCTGCTCGCGGAGCGCAGACGGGCGGGCGAGGATCGCGGCGGACATGGTGGTCAAGCTATGGCGGAATCGCCGATCCGGAGCGCTGTGTGTGCGAGCGCACTCATCGAGGTGGTTGTGCCCTCTGCGTGGCGCCGCCAAGCTAGCCGCTCAATGGACTCGAAAGCGGCCTTTGAACTCGCCGAGCTGGATGCCCTCGCGCAGGGCGCGCTCGTCGCTCGCGGAGACGCGACGGCAAGCGAGCTGCTCGAGGCGGCGCTCCTACGCGCGGAAGCCGGCCGCGGGCTCAACGCGATCATCACCGACCTCAGCGGCCGCGCCCGTACCCAGGCCGCCGAGCTCGACACCACCGGCGCGGCCCGGCGTGGCGAGCTCGGCCCGTTCGCCGGGGTGCCGTTCCTGCTGAAGGATCTCGGTGCCTCGCTCGCCGGTGCGCCCGAGCGGATGGGCTCGCGGGCGCTCGCCGGCTACGTCGCGACGGAGAGCGCGTGGATCGTGGAGCGCTGGCTCGCGGCGGGGCTGGTGCCGTTCGGCAAGACCAACACGCCCGAGTGGGGCAACCACTGCACGACCGAGCCGTCGCTCTTCGGGCCGACCGCGAATCCGTGGGGCGCGTCGATCACGCCGGGCGGATCGAGCGGCGGATCGGCGGCGGCGGTCGCAGCCGGCATCGTCCCCGCGGCCAGCGGCGGTGACGGCACGGGCTCGATCCGCGTGCCGGCGTCGTGCTGCGGGCTCGTCGGCCTCAAGCCGCGCCGCGGGCGCACGAGCTTCGCGCCCGGCGCCGGCCACATCCTCGAGGGACTGGTGAACGAGCACGTGCTCACCCGCACCGTCCGCGACTGTGCCGGCCTGCTCGATGTCGTCGCTGCGGCCGATCCCGGTGATCCGTACTCGGCGCCCGCTCCGGGCGATTCGTTCCTCGGCGCCGTGCAGGCCGTGAGTGAGGGTGCAGCGTCTGCGCCGCTCACGATCCGAGTGTCGGCGGCGTCGCCGTTCCCTGGTGGGCTGCCGACGGGTCCCGCGGTCGCCGGCGCCGTCGACGCGGTCGCCGCGACGCTGGCCTCGGCAGGCCACACGCTCGTCGAGGGCGGCCCGACGATCGACGCCGACGCGGTGGCCAACGCGATCACGGTGCTCCACCAAGTGTCGAACGTCGGCCTTCTGCGGCTCGCGACCGAGGTGCTCGGCCGCCCACCGCTCGAGGAGGAACTCGAGGCAAGCAGCTGGGTGATGGTGCGCGAGGGCCTGGCCGTCAGCGGTGAGGCCTACGCCGACGCGATCACCGCGATCCATGCCCAGACGCGCCGCTTCGTCGCCGAGATGCAGGATGCCGACGTGCTGCTCGTGCCCACGCTCGTCACCACCGCGCCGCCCTACGCGCTGCTTGACCAGCCGCGCGGTTCGACCCGGGCGTTCTTCGATGTCGAGTTCGCGACCACGGGCTGGACGAGCCTTGCCAACGTCACCGGCTGGGCCGCGATCTCGCTGCCGCTCGGCGAGGCCCCAGACGGTAGCCCGATCGGCGTGCAGTTCATGGCTGCCGACGAGCGCCCGCTGCTCGAACTCGCAGCCTTCCTCGAGCAGACCATGCCCTGGGCCGGTCGCCGCCCCGCAGGCTGGGTGGGCGCCGCCTGAGCCGAAGCTCCAACATCCCCGGGCTCTCAGAGCTGGGGGATGTTGGAGCTTTGAGCGTCGCTGGGGCAAGCTCCAACATTCCTGGGCTCTCAGGGCTGGGGGATGTTGGAGCTTTCGATGCCGGGCGTCGGCTGGACCGCGCTCAACCGCGGTGGTACCACGGCGCGGCGGCCGCGCAGGACTTGAGCGCCGCGGTGCCGTTGCCGATGATCGGCGGGCCGTGGGTGGTGAGCACGTGCTCGGCGCCGAGGGCGACGAGCGGCGCGAGCGTGGGAGCGAACTGGTCGCGATAGAAGGCCTCGACCTTCGCGTCGACCGGGTCGTGCGCCCACATCCGCAGCTCGCCCGGCGCGGCGGTGACGAGCGCGTCGCCGAACACGATCGCGCGGTGCGACGGTAGCCAGAGCGGCAGCTCGGCTCGGCGCGGCTTGCCGACGTGGAGCACGGAGATCCCGGCCGGGCCGGCTTCGCCGAGCACGGGCACCGTGAGGCGCGAGGGATCCTCCAGCCGCGACGCGCACTGCTTCGGGCCCCGGATCTCTGCGTGCCGGTACCGCGTGGCGAGCGCCTCACTGCTGCGCACGTGGTAGCCGATCGTGATCGCCACGGTCACCTGCCGGCCGTCGGCGAGCGCGTCGAGCCTGGTGAGAAGCGCATCGGCCTCGGCGGCGTCGTGCGGTAGGAGCGGGTCGACGAGGATGAGGTCGTCGCCGTCGGCCACCGCGTACGCCCCCACCTCCGCGCCGAACTCGCCGGGGTGCCACTCGGGGTGGCGGGTAGTCCAGTACCAGAGGCCTGGCACCAGCTCCTCAGCGATCTCGCCCATGCCCAGAGCATGGCTCGGCGGGTCGGGCCGCGCCAGCGGACGGCCCGGTCGCGGTCGTGGGCGACCCCCGTCCCGTCCGCGCGCCCGCCTGGTGAGTCAGCGGATGCGGATGTCTCGGCCGGCCCAGACGCGCCGCCGCTCGCCCTCCAGGTCGTCGACGATGCGATCCGCACGATCGAAGATCCGCACGCTGCGTGCGCCGGCGGGGTCGTAGGCAGGCCAGTCGTCGCCCGGCGAGGCGCCGCGCACGAAGCCGAGCCACGCCGCTCGGAACCGCTCCGCGAGCGCCAGCCGATCGGCACCCGGACGGCCCGCCGCGATCCACTCCGCCCGCGGCGTCTGCGGAAACTGCAGGAGCAGATCGACCCCGTGGTAGGCACCGAGCCCGAACCGCCCGGCCTGCAGATCGAGGCGGTACGCGAACGTCGGGGCGCGCGGCGCCTGGCGCTCGGCGAGGTGCTGCGACGGCATCCCGAAGACGAGGTCGGTGCCGAGCGCGTTGAGACCCGCGGGATCGTCGGGGTAGGCGGCGAGCAGCGCGGCGGCATCGGCCGGGCCGAGGGCCTCGGTGATCGCGAGGTCGAGCGCGGCGCGGGTCATCGGGATGATCGCGATCTTCAGGCGGGTGAAGGTGCGGTGCTCGTCGTGGGTCCAGCCGATCATCAGCGGCACCGGCGCCACCGCGTCGTAGCCGGCGGCGAGCGACGCGGGCAGCACGTCGCCGTCCCACCAGGGCCGCGTGACGAGGCTGCCCGTGCGTGCGTCCTGCGCCTCCTGGGTCGCGCGCACGATTGCGCTCGCGGGCAGCCGCCAAAGCTCGTCGGCGCGGTCACGGCTCAGGTCGAGGCGGCCCAGCACCTCGTGGGCCGCACGCTCGGCGTCCTCGGCGTCCGTGGTGAGGGTGAGCGCGCCGCTCTGCGCGATCGCGCCGTGGAAGAGCCCGCGTGCCGCCGGGCTCGTGAGCAGCGCCGCGACGCACCCGGCCCCGGCCGAGTGACCCGCGATCGTCACGCGCTCCGGGTCGCCGCCGAAGGCCGCGACGTTGTCGCGCACCCACTCCAGTGCCGCGATCTGGTCGCGCAGGCCGAGGTTGCTCGCGATGCGCGGGTCGCCGCCGAGGGCGGAACCGAAATCGACGAATCCGAGCCCGCCGACGCGGTAGTTCACCGACACGACCACCACGTCGCCATCAGTCGCCAGGCGCGAGCCGTCATAGAGGCCGGAGGTGCCCGTGGTGAAGCCGCCGCCGTGGATCCAGACGACCACCGGTCGCGGCGGCCCGTCGAGTGCGGGCGTGTCGACGTTGAGGGTGAGGCAGTCCTCGCTGCGCGAGCGCCGCGCCGCGACCACCGCCGCGAGCCGCTTCGGGATGCGGCCGGGGTACTGCGGTGCCGCGAACCCGATCTCGGTGGCGTCGCGCACACCCGTCCAGGGCTCGGCCGGCGTGGGTGCCGCGAACCGCAGGGCGCCCACGGGCGGGGCGGCGTACGGGATGCCCGAGAAGCGCAGCGAGCCCGTCTCCGGGCGCCGGATGCCGCGTATGAAACCGGACGAGATCTCCAGCACCGGCGCGCTGTCCACGGAGAAACCCCCGGAAACTCGGGGGTCTGGGACGGATCGCGCGGTCACGCTACGCAGGGTAGAGGGGAACGCCTTCGCCCTCTACGATGCATGGACCGCCGTCACACCGGTGGTCCGTCCCAGCCCGACCGGAGGCCTCGTGTCCCAGTCTCTCGTCATCGGGCTCCGCCACCGCGGTGCCCTCTTCGTCCTTCACCTGTTCGTCGGCTGCCTCGCGCTGAGCATGGCCGCTGCCACCGGGAACCTCACCGGCACGGCCGCGGCAGCCACGCCGAAGGAGAAGGTGAGCTACTACACGTTCCGCACGCGCGACACGGGCGCAGCCGCGACGAACGAGCAGAACACGCGCTGCAACAACTACTTCGGCGCGCGCGCCCTCACCACGGTCACGCGCCTCAACGCGCTCCTCTTCGCGTTCAACGCCGACCCCGGCAGCGGTCGCCTCGTCGACCAGACCGCCAACCTGCTCGGCCCCGGCTTCATCTGCGCGGTGCCGAAGCTCAGCACCGAAGAGGTCGACGCGTACGCCTACAGCTCCCTGCCGGGCCCGGGCCTGGTCGAGGCGACGGGCCCGTGCGGCCTCCAGCCGGTGGCCGTCAACGGCAGCCCGCTGATCCTCAACTGCGCGCTGGGTGTGAAGCCGATCCCGGCCAAGAACGTCCTCGGCGGCCTGATCACGAGCAACTCGCTCGTCAACATCCTCGACCGCTCGGAGAACGCGCCGACCGGTTCGGTGTGGACGGCACAGGTGGTCGGCGACGTCGCCAACACCGGTGGCGGCGGTGGCACGGTGCCGCCGACGATCAAGCCCGACACGCCCGGTCTCGACTTCTACTCGATGCGCGCGCGTGACGAGAAGTCGGTCAGCCCGTCGTCGTTCGACTGCACCGTCACCGGCCTCGCCGGCCCCGCGATCGCCGTGCGGACCGCCAACCTCGCGGTCGCACAGCCCGACGCCACTTCCGGCAAGGTGCCGGATGCCGTCGGCCCGGCCGTGGGCAAGCTCACCGTCTGTTACGTCCGCCAGAACGCCAACGGCAGCTACCGCGCGTTCGGCCTGGCCGAGCTCAAGGCCGCCGGCAAGACGATCAAGGTCACGGCGCGTGGTGACTGCCGCACCACCTCAACCGTCGCCGGCCCCGGCCTCCGCGGTCAGGCGTGCGCCCTCGCCGTCCGCAAGGCCACCGTTCAAGCGGGCCTGATCACCAGCAACGGCCTGATCGATGCGGGCGCCCCGGCCTCCAGCGCCGACCACGCCGTGTGGACGTTTGCGATGTTCGGCGTTCCGAGCGCCTAGCGCCGACTTCGCGGTCCCGCCTGGTTCAGAGGGCAGGGCCCACCGTCCAGACACCAGCGGGGCGCGTTCGTGCTGGAACGGGGGTCCACCAGGACTTCCGTCTCAGTTCCGCCCAGGTCAGTTGCGGCGATGGAGTCCGAGAGCGCCAGCCGTCGAGCGCTGCCGGCAGCCGTTACGCCCGCGATCGGCCGTCCCGTGTTGAGCCTCACTCAAGATGCCCGCCGACGGGGTCAGTGTGCTGGCGAGCGTCCCTCCAAGCGTGTCCCCGGCCCGGAGGGGCCCGGGTGGTGCGCATTGGAACCCCCATTTTCCGGCGCGTTCTGAGCGCGCGATCACACAGCGAGTCGGAAAGCCCTGATTTCCAACGTGTCCCACGCGGTACCAGGGCAGCATCGAAGAGTCGCTGAGCAGCCCCGAGCGGCGTTCGGGGGCCCTTGCCTTCCCCCTAGTACCTCGTATGATCTTGTGTGTCCCATATCTCGGAGTCGTGTTCCACGACGCGCCTTCGATCCAATCCCCCCGACAAGGAGCCAGTGTGCGCGGTTCGCACCAGCCGCGGTCTGCACGCCGCGACCTGACCCCTACCGCCCCTCACTCGCTCCGGCGACGCGTCGCCCCCGTTCTCCACTGCACCCGGAACTTCGCATGAGCGCCACCCACTCCCGCCCCACCCGCTTGCCATCGGGAGCCCTTGAAATCGGCTCCCTCGACGCCTTCACCGGCGACTACATCGAGCACTGGACCGCCGTCCAGCCTCAGAAGACGGCCGTCACGTTCATCGACTACTTCGAGAGCCGCAAGGGCGTCGAGTACACGATCAACTACGCCGAACTCGACACCCGCACGCGCGCGATCGCGGCGCGCATCGCCGAACTCACCCAGCCAGGTGACCGCGTCGCGCTCCTCGCTCCGCAGAGCGTCGACTACGTCACCGCCTTCGCCGGCGCGCTCCGCTCACACGCGATCAATGTCCCGCTCTACGCGCCCGATCTCCCGGGCCACGGCGACCGCCTCCAGGCCGTGATCGCCGACTGCAAGCCGACGGCCGTCCTCACCACCGCCGCGAAGGCTGACCTCGTCCGCGAGTTCTGCGCTGCGCACGGCGGCCCGGCCGACACGCAGATCATCGTCGTCGACGAGCTCTCCAACGAGGACGAGCTCGCCGACCGTTACACGTTCCCCGACATCAGCCTCGACGATGTCGCCTACCTGCAGTACACGTCGGGCTCGACCCGCCTACCGGCCGGAGTGGTGCTCACCCACCGCAACCTGATGGTGAACGTGTGGCAGCTCATCAACGGCCACGCGCTCAACCCGCCGGAGCCCACCTGCGTGAGCTGGCTGCCGCTCTTCCACGACATGGGGCTCCTGCTCGGCGCGGCTGGCCCCGTCGTCGGCGGCGCGCACTCCGTACTGATCGACCCGGTCGCGTTCATCCTCAAGCCGCTGCGCTGGCTGCAGGCCGCATCCGGCCGCCCCGAGGTGATCACGGCGGCTCCGAACTTCGCGTACGACTACGCCGTCAAGCGCGTGAAGCCGGACGACCGTGCCGAGCTCGACCTCTCAGGGGTGGTCTCGTGGGCCAATGGTGCGGAGCCCATCCTCCCGTCGACCCTCGACGCGTTCGAGGCGGCCTTCGGCCCGGTCGGCGTGCAGCGCAAGTCGCTCCGCCCCACCTACGGCCTGGCGGAGGCCACGGTGCTCGTCTCCGTCACCCCGCCCGGCGAGGAGCCGACGATCATCGACGTCGACGCCGCCAAGCTCCAGCAGGGCATCGCCGACCGCGACGTCCCCGAGGGCGGCCGCGCCGTCCCGCTCGTGAGCTCCGGCAAACCCGCACAGCAGTTCGTGGCGATCGTCGACCCCGACACCCGCGAGCGCCTCCCCGAGGGCAGCATCGGCGAGATCTGGGCCAATGGCGACAACATCGGCCAGGGCTACTGGGAGAAGACCGCCGAGACGCAGGCGCTCTTCGGTGCCGTGCTCGAGAACGCCGGCGACCTCCCCACCGAGGGATGGCTGCGCACGGAAGACCTCGGCGTCGTGATCGACGGCTACCTCTTCGTGACGGGCAGGATCAAGGACCTGATCATCGTCGACGGGCGCAACATCTACCCGCACGACATCGAGTACTCCGTCGAGCAGGCGCACGACGCGATCGCCCAGCGCCGCCTGGCCGCGTTCTCCGTGCCGACCGATGCCGGCGAGGCGATGGTCGTCGTCGCCGAGAAATACCGCGCCGCCGAGCACGTCGGAAGCCAGCTCTCCGAGATCGCCGCCGCCGCGCGCGAGGCCGTCTCGCTCGAGCACTCCGTCGCGCTCTACGACTTCGTGCTCGTCGAGCCCGACACGATCTCCCGCACGTCCAGCGGCAAGATCGCCCGCAAAGCCACTCGTGCCTCCTACCTCGAGGGCACCCTGCAGACCGTTCCGTCGTCCGAAGAGGAGTCCGCATGAGTGATTCGCGTGAGGCTGAGAAGGCCGCGCTCGTCGAGTGGCTCACGGCGGCCGTCGCCGACCTCCTCGAGGTGGAGCCCGAGGAGGTCGATCCCGATCGCCCGCTGACCGAGCTCGGCATCTCGTCCCGTGACGGCGTCGGCCTGGTCGGCGAGCTCGAGGATCACCTCGACCGCGACCTCGATCCGGTGATGGTCTTCGAGACCCCGACGATCAACTTGATCGCGCACAAGCTCGTCTACGGCGAGCTGCCCGACGCCCACAAGCCCGTCGGCGGCGTGAAGGTCGACCTCGGCGCCGACGTGCCGGACGCCCAGGCGCTCGATGCCGGCGACGACGCGATCGCGATCGTCGGCCTCTCCTGCCGCCTGCCCGGTGGCGTGAGCGGGTCGCGCGAACTCTGGGAGTTCCTCATCAACGGTCAGGACGGCATCCGCGAGGTGCCTGAAGACCGCTGGGGCCCGTTCACCCCGCGCACCGGTGCCGCCGCTGCCGTGGTGCAGAACCTCAACCGCTGGGGCGGCTACCTCGACGACGTCTCCGGGTTCGATGCCGAGTTCTTCGGCATCGCCCCGCGCGAGGCCGAGCTCATGGACCCGCAGCAGCGCATGTTGCTCGAGGTCGCCTGGGAGGCCATCGAGGACGCCGGCATCCAGCCTGGCTCTCTGCGCGGTTCGGCCACTGGCGTCTACGTCGGCATGAGCGCCAACGAGTACAGCCACCTCACGGCAGCGCAGCTCGAGCGCGTCGACGCCTACGTCGCCACCGGCGCGGCGTTCGCGATCGCCTCGAACCGGCTCTCGTACCTGCTCGATCTCCGCGGCCCGAGCATGACCGTCGACACGGCCTGCTCGTCGGGCCTCGTCGCCCTGCACCAGGCTGCGCATTCGATCGCGGTCGGCGAGTCGGACACCGCCATCGTCGGCGGCGTCAACCTCGCGCTCGCTCCCGCGATCACCTACACGTTCGACCAGGCCGGCGCCATGGCGAAGAACGGCCGCATCAAGGCCTTCTCGGCCGATGCCGACGGCATGGTGCGCGCTGAGGGCTGCGGCGTCGTGATCCTCAAGCGCCTCGCCGACGCCCGCCGCGACGGCAACCACGTGCTGGCCGTCATGCGCGGCTCGGCCGTCAACCAGGACGGCCGCTCGAACGGCATCACCGCCCCGAATCCGGCCGCCCAGGAGGCCGTGCTCCAGACCGCCTACGAGCGCGTCGGCATCGACCCGCACTCGGTCGACTACGTCGAGGCGCACGGCACCGGCACGCTGCTCGGCGATCCGATCGAGGCCGGTGCCCTGGGTGCCGTGCTCGGTGGTGACGACCGCCCCGGCGACAAGCCCCTGCTGATCGGTTCCGCGAAGACCAATTTCGGCCACCTCGAGGCCGCCGCCGGCATCGTCGGCGTGATGAAGACGGTGCTCTCGCTCTACCACGGGCAGATCCCGCCGAGCCTCAACTTCAGCGAGCCCAACCCGCACATCAAGTTCGACGAGAATCACCTCTCGGTCGTCACTGAGCCCACCGAGTGGCCGCGCTACAGCGGCGTCGCTCGCGCCGGCGTCTCGGCCTTCGGTTTCGGCGGCACCAACGCGCACGTCGTGCTCGAGGAGTCGACCGATCGCAACCGCCGCAACGGCGGCGCCCTGCCCGGCGAGGACGACGACGTCACCACCCTCACGTTCTCGGGCAGCGGCGAGTCGCGCGTGCGCGCGGCGGCTGCGGCGCTCGTGCCGTGGCTCGAGGAGGGCGCGGGTCGCGAGTCGGCGCTGCGCGACGTGGCCCACTCGCTCGCCCGCACCCGCGTGCCGGGTCGCGTGCGTGGCTCGGTCACCGCGCGTGGCCGCGACGGCCTGCTGATCGGCCTGCGCGCGCTCGCCGAGGGCCTCGACGCCCCGAACGTGGTCGCCCCCGACGCCGCCATGGGCAAGCCCCGCGGCGACAAGGGCATCGTGTGGATCTTCTCCGGCTACGGCTCGGCGTGGAACGGCATGGGCCGGCGCCTGCTGGTCGAGGAGCCCGCGTTCGCGCAGGCGATCGACGAGCTCGAGCCGATGTTCCAGGCCGAGGTCGGCTGGAGCCTGCGCGAGGCCATCGAGGTCGATCAGGACTACCGCGATTCGACCAAGAGCCAGATCCTGCTCTACGGCATGCACGTCGCCCTCGCGGCGACGTGGCGCTCCAAGGGCATCGAGCCCGGCGCGATCATGGGCCACTCGATGGGCGAGGTGGCCGCGGCCGTCGTCGCCGGCGCGCTGAGCCCGGCCGACGGCGTGAAGCTCATCTCCCTGCGCTCCGTCCTCATGGAGATCGAGAACAAGAAGGCCACGGGCGGCATGGCGGTGCTCCAGGCCGCGCCGCAGGAGTTCGAGGCGGTCGCCGACCAGTTCCCCGGCGTGGTGATCGCGGTCTACGGCTCGCCGAAGGCCATCACGATCTCCGGCCCCAAGGAGCCGCTGAACGCAGCGGCGGAACACTTCAAGGAGATGGGCCGCGGCGCCTGGGTGCTGCCCGTCGGCGGCGCCGCGCACTCGCCGCAGGTCGACATCATCCTCGACGAGTTCGCCGAGAAGCTCGCCGGTATCACGCCGCTGGAGCCGACCGTGCCGTACTACTCGACGGCCAACGAGGACCCGCGTGAGGCGCCCTCGTTCGACATCGACTACTGGCAGCGCAACGTGCGCCACAGCGTCCGCTTCATGCAGGCGATCGGTGCCGCCGCCGAGGACGGCTTCACCACCTTCCTCGAGGTCTCGCCGCACCCGGTGGCCGAGATCACGACGCGCCAGACCCTCAAGGCCGCCGGCGTCGAACGTCGTCTCGTGCTGCCGACGCTGCGCCGCGACGGTGACGACGGCGTGAGCCTCGCGACCTCGCTCGCGGCGCTGCACGCCTGGCACGTGAGCGACACGCTCGATCAGATCGTGCCGTCGGCCCGTCGCGTGCCGCTGCCGTTCTGGCAGCACCGCCGCTTCTGGCTCGAGGGCAGCCACATGCACGCCCAGGCCACCGGCGGCCACCCGCTGCTCGGCCAGCACATTGCGCTGCCCGAGGGCAACCGCCACGTGTGGAAGGCCGACGTCGGCATGGCGAACCTGCCGTGGATGCGTGACCACACGATGCACGGCGTGCCGGTGCTCCCGGCCTCGGCCTACGCCGAGCTCGCCGCCTCCGCCGCCGCCGTCGCACTCGGTGGTCTCGACAACGCGACCACGCTCACGAACCTCGAGCTCGGGGAGATCCTCGCGCTCGGCGAGCACACCGAGATCACCACGTCCGTGACGGTGACCGACGGCGTCGCCGAGTTCGCGGTCTACACCGCGGGCGCGGATGCGTCGGCGCCGATGGTGCTGCGCGCCAAAGGCACCGTCTCCGGCGACGGCTCGGACGGCGTCGAGTCGCCCACTCCGAGCGAGACCGCCAATCCGGTCGACCTCTACGAGCTGTTCCGCGCGGCCGGTCTCGACCACGGGCCGGCGTTCGCGGGCATCACGGATGCGCAGCTTCACGAGGACGGCTGGGCCAGCGCCCGCGTGTCGCTCCCGCTCGCCGCGCTCCGCGATCAGCACTACCGCGTCCACCCCGCTCTGATCGACGCCTGCTTCCAGGCGCTCGCGATCTCCGGCAGCCGCCTCGGCGTCGACGCTGCGGATGCCGCATTCATGGCCGGGCGCGTCGAGCGCATGGCGATCCAGGGTGATCCGCAGCGCGGCGGCCAGGTGCTCGCCCGCATCGAGATCGACACCGAACGCGGCGTCGGTATCGGCACGGTGCGCCTGCTCAGCGACGACGGCGAGTTGCTGATCTCCGCCGACGGCATCGAGCTGCGGCAGATCACGAAGGACGACCTCCCCGAGGAGGCCCTCGCAGTCGCCGACGACCAGGTCGACCAGGGCGTCGGCGTCGGTCGCGACCTGATCATGTCGCTCGCCGCGACGGATCCGGCCGCCGCGCGTCAGCTCCTCGGTACCCGCCTGCTCGAGCGCATTGCCGCGGTGATGAGCCACGCGCCGGAGGATCTCGACCTCGACGCGCCGCTCACCGAGATCGGCCTGGATTCGCTCATGGCGACCCGCGCGAAGTCGGCCGTGGAGGCCGACCTCGGCATCGAGATCCAGCCGAAGATCCTCCTCGCCGGTGGCAGCCTCTCCGACATGGAGGATGCGATCGCGCAGGAGCTCGGTCTGGGTGAGGCCGCGCCGCGCCGCGTGAGCCTGATCCCGCGCTCCGAGCGCTACATCGAGCCGCGCGACCCCACCGAGCGTTTCATCGCCGCGATCTGGGAGGACGTGCTCGATCAGCGCCCGCTGAGCGCCACGGCCGTGTTCGACGAGCTCGGCGGTACGCCCGAGCAGGCGGATGCCGTCGTGGAGAAGATGCGCGAGCGCCTCGGGCCCGATCTCGAGACCGCCGACGTGTTCGCCAAGCGCAGCATCGAGGACCAGGCCGACGTGCTCCGTGAGCTCGTCGAGGGCAACGGCGGCAACCCGGTGCGCGTCCTGCGTCAGGGCGAGGCCGGCCGCGCGCCGCTCTTCCTGTTCCACCCGGCCGGTGGTCCGACGAGCGTCTACGCCAACCTGGTCGAGCTGCTCGACGAGCACCAGCCCGTCTACGGCTTCGAGCGCCTGGAGGGCGTGCGCACCCTCGAGGAGAAGGCGTCGCACTACATCGCGATGCTCCGCGACATCGCCCCGCATGGCCCCTACCGCCTCGGCGGCTGGAGCCTCGGAGGCTGCCTGGCTTACGAGGTCGCGCAGCAGCTGAAGGGCCAGGGCGAGGAGATCGACTTCGTCGCGATGATCGACACGACCATCCCGAAGTCGACCCCGGGCGTCACCGAGCGCGAGCTCCTGCGCGACCGCTTCGAGCGTTGGTTCGAGTACATGAGCGAGACCTACGGCGTGCCGATCGACATCGACGTCGATGCGCTCGTGGAGCTCGACGAGGATGAGCAGGTGAACCTCATGCTCGGCCTCCTCAAGGACTCGGGCATCCAGATGGGCGCCGGCGTCATCGAGCATCAGCGGACGAGCTACATCGACTCGCGCATCGCCGAGCGTTACGTGCCCGAGCCGTACGACGGCAAGATCGTGCTCTACCGCGCGACCGACCGCGGCCTCACCACCACCCTCGATCCCCGCTACGCGCGTGACGAGGAGGCGCTGGGCTGGGACCAGTTCACGACCGATCTCGAGATCGTGCACGTGCAGGGCACGCACATCACCGTCATCGATCACCCCGGCGTGGCCACCATGGCCGAGCACATGCGCGGGGCACTCGGCGCCGGCCGCCCCGTCGCCGCTTCCGGAGACAGCGCATGAGCTACCTGAGCATGTCGGACGCGATCGCGGATCTCCGCGATCGCCGTGAGCAGTCGCTGCGCCCGGGGTCGGAGCGCTCGATCGCCAAGCAGCACGCGCGCGGCAAGATGACCGCGCGCGAGCGCGTGGAGCTGCTCCTCGACGAGGGCAGCTTCATGGAGGTCGGCCAGCTGCGCCGTGCCATCGCCCGCACCGATGATCCGAACGAGCGTCGCCCATTCGGCGACGGCGTGATCACGGGCCGCGGCACGATCGAAGGCCGCCCCGTGTGCGTGTTCTCGCAGGACTACACCGTCTTCGGCGGCTCCGTCGGCGAGGTGTACGCGCAGAAGATGGTCGCGATCATGGAGCTGGCCGCCAAGACCGGCTGCCCGATCATCGGCCTCGCCGACTCCGGCGGCGCGCGCATTCAGGAAGGCATCCTCGCTCTCTCCAACTACGCGAAGGTCGGCGTGCTCAACGTCAACCTCTCCGGCGTGGTGCCGCAGATCTCGGTGATCATGGGCACCTGCGCGGGTGGTGCCGTGTATTCGCCGGCACTCACCGACTTCACCTTCATGGTGAACGGCACCTCGCACATGTTCGTCACGGGCCCCGAGGTCGTTCAGGAGGTCACCGGCCAGGCGACCACCATGGAGGAGCTCGGTGGCGCTTCCGTGAACGCTGAGGTCGGCAACTGCCACCTCGTCGAGGAGGACGACGCGTCAGCCCTCGCCGCGGTGCGCGAACTGTTCTCCTACCTGCCGCTCAACAACGTCGACGAGCCTCCGCGGCACGCGCCCGATCCGTACATCGACGAGATCGATGACCGTGCGCTCGAGCTCGATCAGATCGTCCCGACCGAGGCCAACAAGGCGTACGACGTCGTCGAGGTGATCGAGCGCGTCGTCGACGAGGACTCCTTCTTCCAGCTCCACGAGCGTTGGGCCAAGACCATCGTGATCGGCTTCGCGCGGATCGACGGCCGGTCGGTCGGCATCATCGCGAACCAGCCGAGCCACAACGCCGGCGTGATGACGTACGACTCGACCGAGAAGGCCGCGCGGTTCCTGCGCACCTGCGACGCGTACAACGTCCCGATCGTCACGTTCGCCGACGTGCCGGGCTACATGCCCGGCCTCGAGCAGGAGCGCGGCGGCGTGATCCGCCGCGGCGCCAAGCTCTTCTACGCCTACATCGAGGCGAAGGTCCCGACGGTGACCGTCTACCTGCGCAAGGCCTACGGCGGCGCGTTCGCCACCATGGGCTGCAAGCAGGGCGACAACGACGTCAACCTCGCTTGGCCGCAGGGCGAGATCGCCGTGATGGGCGCGCCAGCGGCCGTGAAGATCCTCCACGGCCAGCAGCTGATGAAGATCATCCAGGAGGGTGGTGACGTGAAGGCCGAGTACGACCGCCTCATCGAGGAGTACAAGGCCGAGCACCTCACCCCGTATCCGGCCGCCGAGCACGGCTGGGTCGACCGGGTGATCGCCCCGCACGAGACGCGCCGCGAGATCGCGCGCGGCCTGCGCCTGATGGACGGTCGCCGCAAGGACGCGCCGCTGCGGGCGCACGGGAACATCCCGTTGTGATCCTCCGCCATCGACCGGAAGGCGCTGCCGGGTGACCGCAGCGTTCGCATCCGCCTCTGCGGAGCCGCGCCGCGACGAGCGGCGCTGGGTGCTCCTGTGCACCATCGGCCTGTCGGCGTTCGTCGTCGGCCTCGACAACACGATCCTCAACATCGCCCTCTCGGCGATCAAGACGGATCTCGACATGAGCCTCACCGGCCTCCAGTGGGTCGGGACCAGCTACATCCTCGCGTTCTCCGCCCTGCTGATCGCCGGCGGCCGGCTCACCGATCTCTTCGGGCGGCGCCGGGCCCTGGTGGCCGGCCTCGTGATCTTCCTGGTCACGTCGCTGGCGGCCGGCCTGGCACCGACGGGTGAGCTGCTGATCGCGATCCGCGCGATCCAGGGCCTCGGCGGCGCGCTCGTGCTGCCGTCAACGCTTGCGATCATCGGCACCGACCTCGAGGGCGAGGACCGCCATCTGGGCGTGGGCATCTGGACGGCGTGCATCGCGAGCGCGATCGCGCTCGGCCCGATCGTCGGCGGCGCGATCGTGAGCGTCGCCCACTGGGGCTTCGTCTTCTTCATCAACCTGCCGATCTGCCTGCTGTGCATCGTGCTGGCGCGGCGCACGGTGCCGCAGCAGCGCTTCAAGCTCCCGGACCGCCCGGAGCTGATCAAGCAGCTCGACGTCCCGGGCTTGCTGACGGCGTCGGTGTCGATGATGGCGATCACCTTCTACCTCGTGCACGGCCAGGACTACGGCTTCCTCTCGGCCTTCGGGTTGATCTCGCTCGTGACGGGCATCGTGTTCGGCGCCGCGTTCCTCTGGACCGAGCGACGGACCGAGTACCCACTCGTCGATCTCGTCCTCTTCCGCAACCGCATCTTCAGCGGCGGCACGGTGACGCAGATCCTCTGGGGCCTCGGGATCAACGGCATCCTCTTCTTCACGTCGCTGTTCCTGCAGGACCAGGTGGGCCTCGATCCGCTCGAAGCCGGCCTGATGTACGTCCCGCTGGCCGTCTCGATCGCCGTGATGGTGCCCGTCGGTGCGAAGCTCGCGACGCACCTGGGCGTCAACCACACGGTCGGCATCGGCATGGTCCTGATCGCGATCGGCATGTGGAACGGCACGCTCGTCCAGCCCGACGATCCGCTGTGGCGCTTCCTGGTCGGCCTCGTCCTCGTGGGTCTCGGCTCCGGCCTCACGACGCCGATGACGTCAGCCGTGATGGAGGTCATCCCCACCACCCACGCGGGGGCTGGCGCCGCCGTGGTGAGCACTGCGCGTGAGATCTCCGGCATCGTCGGCATCGTTGGCATCGGTGCCGTCCTCGTGGTGCGCCGCGCGGACGCCCTCGACACCGGCGCGTCGGCCGATGCGGCATTCATGGCCGGCTTCCACCTCGCCCTGTGGGCGGCGACGGCGGTCATCGCGATCGGCGCCCTGATCGCCTGGTTCACGCTCCCGACCCGCGCCGAAGCCCACGAGCTCGCTGCGGCGAAGGCGGCCGAGGAGGCTGCTGCCGCGGCCGAGGGCCGTGAGGTGGACGAGGTCGACGAGCTGGTCGAGGCCACGACCCCCGGCGACTTCGCCGTCGCCATCGCTGAGGCGGAGGCCGCCGTGCACGGCGAGCATTCGCACGGCGAGCACTCCCGCCCGCGGTAGCCGCGGGAGCCTTCGGCGCTCGGCGCTTCGGCTGCCGGTTGGGCGCCTTTCGGCGCGATTTCGACGAGGTCAGGAAGCGCTGGATGGCTGGTTTGGGTGTGGTGAGCGGCCTGTGTCGGTGTCCGGACTGAGCGCTGCTGTCTCGGGTCGGTGGTGTCGACTTTGGGGGTGTGCTCGGTGCTGGCGTCGTTGGCGTTGGCGTGGTCGTAGCGGGATCGGGAGGGTTTCGTCGGTGCTGTCGGGCGTTCTGTGGAAAGAAGTCCGCCCCTGCGCCGGGCATGTTTCGACAGATCGCGGTGCGGGTTGGGATCACCCGACGCCTGGCCCCCTCACGGGGTGCCAGGCGTCGGGTGATGGGGCGTTGGCGCGTTTGGTGTACCCGCTGCCCGTGAGGCCGCCTCAGGCACACCTCGCCAACCAGCTCGGGCCGGCCTCCGCCCTCGCCGCAGAACGACCACCAGCTCCAACTCCCGCGCCCGCTCGAGCCGCGGCACCAACCCGGGCGGCCACCGAGACCGCTTGCGATCACCAGCCGTGGCACCAACCCGGGCGGCCACCGAGACCGCTTGCGATCACCAGCCGTGGCGCCGGCCCGACCGGCCGCCAGGCCGCGGGCTAGAGCGCGGCGAGGTGCGTGGTGATCGTCGCGACCGGCTCGCCGTGCCAGGCGACGGCGGCGCGGTGGTCGTCGGCGAGGTCGAGGTCGGCGGCCGCCCAGGGGCCGGCGGGAGCGGCCGGCTCGCCGGGGGCGATGTCGACGACGAGGGGGCCATGGTCGACCGGCTCGTGCTCGGTGGAAGTGGCCCATGCGGCATGGGCGAAGGCGATGCGGGTGAGCTCGATGGAGAGGCCGTGGCCGGTGGCCTTCACCACCGCCTCCTTGCGGGCCCAGAGCTGCGTGCGGCCGGCGCCGGGGTCGTGGGCGGTGGCATCCCACTCGTCGGCGGAGAAGGCGTGTCTGCGGACGGCGTCCCAGCGCTCCGGGAGCTGCACGGCCTCGACGTCCACCGCCACCGACGCATCCGGCGCGCCGAGCACCACCGCGGCGACGTCGCCCCCGTGCGAGATGCCGAACGACGGGCCGCCGGAGAGGTAAGGGCGGCCGTGATCGGTAGCGCCGCAGCCCGCGCAGCGGCGCTCGAGGACGAGCTCGGCCGGTGGCGTACCGGTGACGGCTGAGAGCAGCTGGCGCAGCAGCGCGTGGGCGAGCAGGGAGCGGCGCCGGTCGGCGTCGCGGCGCATCCGCTCGGCCTTCGCGAGGGAGATCGGGTCGAGCGCAGTCGCCGCGCGCGAGAGGACCTCCTCGCCGAGGTCGATCGGCGTCCACCAGACCTCGAGCTCACCGGGGCCCGGAACCGCGAGACGCGAAGGGATCGGATCGGCGCTCGGGTGCACCTTCACACCGTAACCCGGTAGCAGTGGACGTTGACTGCGGCCCGCGGGAACGGATGGCGGCGGGGACGACCGCTGTGACGCGCGCGGCCGTCAGCCGTCGCTCGGGCCGCCGACCGGCGGCTTGCCCTCGGGGCGCTCGGGCAGCTGGAACGGCGGCGGATCGACGCTGAGGCCCCGCTCAAGCACCATCGCGCCGGCCTGGAGCGTCGCGCGCACCCAGTCGGCGTTGACGTGCAGGGAGCCCTCCCGGACGGTGAGGGCGAGCACCCCGCTCCAAGAGCCCCAGAGGAACGTCATGGCCATGTCGGGATCCGTGCGGAGGATCTCGCCCTTGTCCATCGCCTCGACCAGATCCGCACGCAGGCGGCCGATCGTGCCCCGGATGCGCTCCGCGATGCGCTCGGCGATCGGGCCGAGATCGTCGGAGACGGCGGGGTCGAACATCTGCATGGAACCGATGCGGAACGCGATCGGCTCGCTCAGCGCGAACTCGACGTAGGCCGCGCCCAGATTGAGCACGCGACGTAGCGGCGAGGGATCGTCCGGAGCCTTGGCGGTGTATTCCTCGGAGAGCGCGACGGCGTGCTCGACGAGCGCGAGGTAGAGCCCCTCCTTGCTGCCGAAATGCACGTAGACGGAGCCGACGGACACCCCCGCAGCTTCGGCGATGTCGTCGATCGTGGTGCGCTGGAGCCCCTGCTCGAAGAAGAGGGTGGCGGCGGCATCGAGGATCGCTCGCGAGGTGCGGGCGCGCCGGCCGTCAGGCTTGCGACCGGTGCTCGGGGACGGCTCCATAGGCGGCGAACCCTACTCCACGGAACGGCCCTCTGATTTGGCGCAGGAGCAGGTGATTGTTTGGAGCGTCGCTCAAAATGCTACGCCCCCGTAGCTTTCTCCTGCTCGGCGGGTAATTCGACCTACCGCCAACGAAGCTGACGGAGTGGCGGTGCGTGACCGGGTGCACGCGACGCGGACGCGGCGAGTCTGGCACCTCCGTCGCCCCATGGCCGTTTCGCGGGGGTAGTGTGGTCCCATGAGGGACGCGTCCGAGACCGATTTCGACCTCGTCCAGTTCGGCGCCACCGGCTTCGCCGGCGGGCTGACGGCCGACTACCTCGCCGAGCATGCGCCGCCCGAGCTGCGGTGGGCGATCGCCGGCCGCGGGCGAGCGCGCCTCGAGGCCGTCGCACGCCGCGTCGGCGAGCTCGCGCCGGACCGCCCGGAGCCGCAGGTGATCGAGATCCAGCTCGACGATGACGACGCCGTCGCCGCGCTCGTCGGTCGCGCACGACTCGTGCTCACCACCGTCGGCCCGTACGCGATCCACGGCGAGCCACTCGTCGCCGCCTGCGCCCGAGCCGGCACCGACTACGTCGACATCACCGGCGAGCCGCAGTTCGTCGACGACATGTACCTGCGCTACCACGAGGATGCCGAGCGCACGGGCGCTCGGCTCGTCCATTGCGCCGGGTTCGACTCGGTGCCGCACGACCTCGGCGCGATGCTTTGCGCCCAGCAGTTCTCCGGCGACGAGCCCCTGAAGATCACCGGCGCCGTGCGCGCGAACGCGGAGTTCTCCGGCGGCACCTTCCAGTCGGCGATCGGCGGCTTCGGCGCGCTCCGCGCCTCGGCCAAGCTCGCGTCGCAGCGGCGCACCGTCGAGGCGGGGCGCTCGTCGTCGAACCGTCGGGTGCACGTGCGCGCGGGCGCGCCGTACAAAGATCCGGCCACCGGCAAGTGGCTCGCGCCACTGCCGACGATCGACCCGCAGATCGTGGTGCGCTCCGCGGCGGCGCTGCCCTTCTACGGCCCCGACTTCACCTACGACCACCGCATGGCCGCCAAGCGCCTCTCTACCGTCGTTGGCCTCGGCGCGGGCGTGGGCGTGCTGCTCGTCGCGACCGCCATCCCGCCGTTGCGCACGCAGCTCGCGAAGATCAAGTCGTCCGGTACGGGTCCGGACGCCGAACGACGCGCGCGCTCGTGGTTCAACGTGCGGATGACCGGCGAGTCGGCGTCGCACCGAGCGGTCGTCGAGGTGCGTGGCGGCGATCCGGGCTACGACGAGACCGCGAAGATGGTCGCCGAGACGTCGCTGAGCCTGTTGCTCGACGACAACCCCGACGTCTCCGGCCAGGTCACCACCGCGGTCGCCTGCGGGGGAGCGCTGCTCGGCCGGCTGCGCGCCGCGGGCATCGCGTTCGAGGTGCTCGAGGGCGCCCGCACGCCGGCCTCGACCCACACGTAGGCGCGATTTCGGCGGCCGCCTACGCGCGGGCGACGTTCTAAGATCGCGCTCATGCGCGTCTTCCTCACGGGCGGCACAGGATTCATCGGCGGTGCCGTCGCTCGCCAGTTGCGCGACGCCGGGCATGAGGTCACGGCGCTCGTCCGCGATCCCGCGCGGGCGAAGCCGCTCGCCGACATCGGCGTCGAGCTCGTGCGCGGCGATCTCTCGAGCCGCGAGGTGATCGAGAGCGCCGCGGCCGGCGCCGACGCCGCGATCCACGGCGCCGCGATCTACAAGGTCGGGGTGCCCGCGTCTGAGGCGGTGCAGCTGCGCCGCACCAATATCGACGGCACCGAGTCGGCGCTCGAGGCGCTCCTCGCCGCCCACGTGCCGCGCATCGTCTACATCTCGACCGTCGGGGTGTTCGGCGATACCGCGGGCGTGATCGTCGACGAGTCTGCCCCGCTGGCCACGGCACCGTTCGGCTCGGTCTACGAGGAATCGAAGGTGGTCGCGCACCGCATCGCCCAGGCCTACGTGGCCGAGGGCGCGCCGATCGTGACCGTGCAACCGAGCGCCGTCTACGGGCCGAACGACCACAGCGAGATCGGCGACATGTTCCGGCGGGCCGCCGCCGGCACCCTGCCCGCGCTGCCGTTCGGTGATCTCGGCATCACGCTGGTGCACGTCGACGATGTCGCCGCCGGCGTGATCCTCGCGATGGACCGCGGCGCCGTCGGCGAGAGCTACATCCTCTCCTCCGACGACCACGTGCGCGTCAAGGACGTCGTCGCCAAGGCCGCCGCGCTCGGCGGCAAGCAGCCGCCGCGCCTCAGCGTGCCTTCAGGTCTGCTGCGGGCACTCGCCCCGGTCGGCCGCCTGATCGGGCCGCTGGCCGGCATGCCGCCCAACCTCCGCGAACTCGTCGATGCCTCCGACGGCGTCACCTACTGGGCGCAGCCCGGCAAGGCGCGGGACGCACTCGACTACCACCCGCGCTCGCTCGCCGATGGGCTGCGCAGCGCCGTCGCGATCTAGGCGACGACGCCGTCCGCAGCTCGGTCGGCCAATCAGCGGTTGACGGTGCTCATGTCGGCGTAGCGGTCGCCGACGGCGGTGAGGCCGTCGAGCTCGGTGAGGGCCTCGGCGTCGAGCACGACATCGAGCGCGCCGACGTTCTGCTCGAGGTACTTGCGGCGCTTGGTGCCAGGGATCGGAGCGATGTCGTCGCCCTGCGCGAGCACCCAGGCCAGCGCCACCTGCGCGGGCGTGGCCCCGAGGCGCGAGGCCACCGCCTCGACCCGTGCGACGACAGTGAGGTTCTCCTCGAGGTTCTCGCCGGCCATGCGCGGGTAGGCGTGGCGGCGAAAGTCGTTCGCGTCGAGTTCGTCGGTGCTCTTGATGGCGCCGGTGAGGAAGCCGCGGCCGAGCGGGGAGTAGGGCACGAAGCCGATGCCGAGCTCTCGGATCGTCGGGAGGATCTCGGCCTCCACGTCGCGGGTCCAGAGGGAGTACTCGGTCTGGAGGGCGGTGATCGGGTGCACGGCGTGGGCGCGGCGGATCGTCTCCGCCTTCGCCTCGGAGAGACCGATGAAGCGCACCTTGCCCTCGGTGACGAGCTCGGCCATCGCGCCGACGGTGTCTTCGATGGGCGTGTTCGGGTCGACGCGGTGCAGGTAGTAGAGGTCGACATGGTCGACGCCGAGGCGCTGCAGCGAGCCCTCGATCGCCTGCTTCACGTAGGCGGGCGAGCCGTCGATGCCGCGCGCCATCGCGTTCTCCGGGTCGCGCTTGATGCCGAACTTCGTGGCGAGCTGAATCTCATCGCGGCGGCCAGCGATCGCCCTGCCGACGAGCTGCTCGTTCGTGTGGGGCCCGTACATGTCGGCGGTGTCGAGGAACGTGACGCCAAGCTCGAGTGCGCGGTGGATCGTCGCGATCGCCTCCGTCTCGTCGCGGTCGCCGTAGAAGTCGCTCATGCCCATGCAGCCAAGGCCGAGCCGGCTGACGGTCAGGCCTTGGCTGCCCAGGGCGACGGTCTGGGTGGGGTTGGTGGTGCTCATGCGTGCGTCTTCTCCCGGTAGACCGCGATCTTCGTGTCGATGGCTTCGAGGCTGCGGCGTACCTCGGCCAGTTGGGTCAGCACCGCCTCGCGGTGGGCCTCGAGCAGGGCGAGCCGGCCGGCCTCATTGCCCTCGCCGAAGCGCACGAGCTCGGCGTAGGCGCGGATGTCGCGGATCGGCATGCCGGTGGCGCGCAGCTTCGTCAGGAGCGTCACCCAGCGCAGATCCGCCTCGCGGTAGCGGCGGTGGCTGGAATGCGCGCGGTCGACGGGCGTGAGCATCAGCCCCGCCCGCTCGTAGTACCGCAGCGTGTGGGCCGTGACGCCGAGTGCCTCCGCGGCGGCGGAGATGCTCAGGCCGGTGCCCTCGTCGGTGGTGACCGTGCTCATGGAACTGAGCCTAGGACTTTGAGCGCGCTCAAAGTCAAATCGCCGGGGCGTGGTGCCGGTAGGGAGAGGTCGCGTTCTGGGCGGTGGGTATCGTCGCAGCATGCTGATTGCGCGCACGCCGCAGAGCAACCACGCTCCGCAGGACTGGTTCACCGGTGACGTCTGGTACGAGGAGCTCATCGTTGCTCCCGAGCCGTTCAGCCTGCGGATGCTCAGCGTGCACTTCGCGCCGGGCGCGCGCTCCTGGTGGCACACCCACCCCGTCGAGCAGGTGATCCACGTGACCGAGGGCACCGCGCTCGTTCAGCGCGAGGGCGAGCTCGTGCGCGCCGTCGCTGCCGGCGAGAGCGTCTGGTTCGAGCCGGGCGTCAGCCACTGGCACGGTGCGGCCCCGGGCACCTTCATGACTCACCTCGCCGCCCAACAGGCCGACGCCGCCGGCGAGACGGTCGCCTGGCTGCGCCCCGTGACCGACGCCGAATATCGCGCCGCCTAACGCCGAGCGTCGCTCAGTGGGCGTGCGTGCGACCGGGGATCGACGCTCGACGTCGGCGCCGGCGTGGCGCCGGTATCCCGGAAACGGGTCGGGCTGGGATACCCCGACGCCTGGCACCCCGTGAGGGTGCCAGGCGTCGGGGTATCCGGTTTTGGCGCGGTTTGTGTACCCGCTGGCACGTACAAGGCGCGGAAGCTCCAACATCCCCACGCGCTGAGAGCCCCGGGATGTTGGAGCTTCGGCGGGCGCACGCGAGGGAAGACTCGCTCGGGCGCGCCGCGCCCTGAGCGTCATTTTTTTGGGGTCGAGCGGGTCACCTGAGAATGACGTTCGCCGCGGCCTTGACGTTGACCGCTGTTTGGAGTTCGAACGGGTCACCCCGGTTTGACGTTCACGCGGGGCCGCCGCCCGCGTCGAGGCCGGCGATCAGCGCGTTGACGAGGGCGGTGAAGGAGCCGTCGACCGACTGGTCCATTGCGAAACCGTGGCTGCGCTCGAGCGACACGAAGCCGTGCAGCGCGGCGCGCAGCCCGCGGATCGCATCGATGCGGGCGGGGTCGTCGAGGTCCCATTCGCGCAGGGTGGCCGAGAGCACGTCGAGGATCGCCTGGCCGGCGGTGCCGTACGCGTCGTGGCCGCGGATCGTGCCGAAAGCGGTCGTGGCGGCATAGCGGCCCGGATGCTCGTGCGCGTAGGCGCGGTAGGCGTCGGCGACGGCGTGCACGGCGGTCGGGCCGGAGCGCCCTGCGGCGGCGGACGAGAGGCGCTCGCGGAGATCCTCGAGGCCGCGCGCGGCGATGGCGGCGATCAGTGCGCCGTAGCTGTCGATGTGGCGGTAGAGCGACGGCGGCTGGATCCCGAGGGCCCGCGCCAAGGCCGAGAGGGTCGTCGCCTCAAGCCCTTCGGCATCGGCCATGTCGCAGGCGGCCTGCACCACCTGCTCGGGGTTGAGACGCGCGCGCTTCATGCCGCGCGGTCGACCTCGCTGCGGCGTGCGATCGCGGCGCGCATCGCGTTGGTCGGATCCTCGACCGTCTTCCCGTGGCCCGGGCAGAGACGCTTCGGGCTCAGGGCGGCGAGCGTGCGGGCGGAGTTGAGGACGGTCGGGCGGTGCCACGTGACGGCGCCGGGCAGCGGGAAGCGCCAGAACGGCCCGGCCGTGGTGGCGACTCCGCCGATGGTCGAGTACACGTCGCCGCAGTAGAGCGTGCCGTCCCGCTCGTCGAGGTAGGCGAGGTGGCCGAGACTGTGCCCGGGTGACCACACCGCCTTGAGTGAGCCGATGCGGGCCCCGTCCTCGATGAGACGGGTCGGCTTGGCCGCCCTGATCGAGTCGGCGCGCTGCTTGCCGAGGTTGCCGTTCGTGGGCTCGCCGGCCTCGAGCTTGATGCCCTCGTTCATCGCCCGGGCCTCCCGCGACCCGACGATCAACTCCACGCTCTCGCCGAGCTGCGCCACCAGCGCGTCCACGGCGCCGACGTGATCGGGGTGCGCGTGGGTGAGCAGGATCCGCTTGACCGGCTGGCCCAGCTTCGCGGCCGCCTCGAGGATCTTCTTGCTCTGGTCGCCCTGCAGGGCATCGATGAGCGTGAGGCCGTCGTCCTCCTCGACGAGGTAGGCGTTGATCAGGCTGCCGAACTGGCCGACATGCGTGGCGTGGGAGCTAATGCGAGTGCTCATAGGCAAAAAGCTAATGTCATTAGCTTTCCCCGTCAAGGCCAACTCTGAGACGTACGGCGGCAACGCGCCAGCAGACCGCGGCACGGATAGCCGTTCCCCCGGTGCCCGCTGGTGCGTTGCCAGTAGGTGATCCAAGAGCTGCGACGTCGACGGGTGGCCGTCAGCTGGGGCCGGGCCGCTCGCCGGTGCGCGGCTCGCGCGGCTCGCCCGGCGGCTCAGCATCGAGCGGCAGATGCGCTTCGGCCGGTGCGCCGCTCTCGAGCCCCTCGCCGTGATCGGTGGCCAGCGGACGCAGGCGCTCGATGTCCTTCATGCGGCGCTGGATCTGGAGGAAGGCGATTGCGCCGATGAGCAGCGGGAGCCAGAAGAGGATCACGCGGTACGCGAGCACGGCGATGAACGACGCGCCGGCCGGTTCGCCGTAGATCACGAACGCGCCGACGAGGCCGCCATCGACGCCGCCGATCCCGCCCGGCACCGGGATGAGGCCGCCGAGCTGGCCGAGGAGGTAGCCCATGAGGACGACGGTGATGGCCGGGTCTTCGCCGAAGGCCTTGAACGTCGCCCAGATCACGGCGTTGTCGAAGAACCAATAGCCCAGCGCGCCGACGTACACCGCCGGGTGCCCGCCGCGGAGCAGCGTCCCCGCCTCGCGGACGGCGTGCACCAGCGTCTTGCGCGACACCATCACCGTGCGCCGCACGCGCCCGGCGTCCTCGGGGATGTGGCCGCCTGGCCCGAGCCGCGGGATGAATGCGACGACCCCGATGAGGAGCACCGCGAGGACTGCGGGGAACAGCGTGAGCCACGGCGACACCTCGGGCCCGACCCCGAGGTACATCAGGAGGCCGATCACCGCCACCGCCACGAAGTTCGCGGAGCCCTTGATGATGTAGAACGCCACCGAGCGTCGGGCGATGATTCGCGGCTCCATGCCCGCCCGACCCAGCACCCAGGCGCCGAGCGCGAGTCCGGCCACGCCGCTGCTGGGCATGATCGAGCCCATCGCCAGCTCGCTCCAGCCGAGGCGCTGGGCATCCCACCAGGAGCGCCCGCGCAGGAAGATCGGCTTGAGCATCAGCACGTACGAGAGGCCGGAGAGGCCCTCGAGGACGACGGCGAGCACGAGCCAGCCGACGTCGGCATCACCGAGGCGTTCGCGGAGCTCGCCGAGCCCAGGTGTGAGCAGCGCGACCAGGGCGAGGATCCCGATCAGGGCCAGCACGCGGAGGGCGCTGCGCTTCACCGCCCCCGGGTCGAAATCGGCGGCGAACGTCGTGTCATCGTGGTCCGCCACGTCGCGCTCCACGTTAGAAGGGTCGTCCGGCGACGGTGCATCGCGCGCGTGTGGCGTGGGATCGGGGGGCACGGTTGGTACCGTCGCCGCCATGGCGGCGACGCATCAGTGGCAGGCGGTAGGCGAGGGCCTGCACGCGTGGATCCACCCTATCGGCGACTGGGGCTGGTCGAACGCGGGGCTCATCACCGGCGGTGGAGAGGCGCTGCTGGTCGACACGCAGTGGGACGAGCGCCGCACGCGCGACATGCTCGCCATCGCCCCGGTCCCCATTGGCGAACGCATCACGAGGCTCGTCCTCACGCACGGCGACGGCGACCACGTCTGGGGCAACCGAGCCGTCGGCGCCGACGAAATCATCGCGTCGACCGCCACTGCCGACCACTTGCACTCCGAGGATCCCGGCGGCTTCGCCCGCTCGGCCAGGCTGCTCGCCGCCGTGTCGAAGGCGCCCATCCCGCCGCTTCCGGGTCCCGCCGGCCGCGCGCGCGAGCTCGGGCGGTTCGCGCGCTACATGACCCGCATGACCGCGCCGTGGGCCTACGGCGAGGTGCGGCGTACCGGCCCGACTCGCACGTTCGACGGCGTGCTCGAGCTCGAAGTTGGTGGGCGCGCGGTGCGGCTCGTGGATGTCGGCTCGGCGCACTCGCCCGGCGACACCTACGTCCACCTGCCGGCCGAGCAGGTGGTGTTCGCCGGCGACCTGCTCTTCGTTGGCGTCGCGCCCGTGATGTGGATCGGACCAGTCCGCGGCTGGATCGCAGCCCTCGACGAGTTGCGCGCGCTCGAACCCAAGACCGTCGTCCCGGGTCACGGTCCCATTGCCGGGCCCGGCGAGCTCGGCCTGCTGCGCGACTACTGGGAGTGGGCGATCGGCATCGGTGCCGACGGCCGCAACGCGAAGCTCTCGCCGGCCGAGACGGCGCTCCAAGCAATCCTCGACACCGAGCACGAGGCGCTCCCGTGGGGCAGCTGGTGGTCGCCGGAGCGGCTCGTCATCAGCCTCACCGCCATGGAGCGTGAGGCGCAGGGCCGCAGCCCGATCCACTCGCTCGTCGACCGCGCCCGCGTGATGGCGGCGACGGCCGGAGTGGCGGAGGCGCTGCGCAACGAGGGCCTCGCGACCACGTCGTTCGGCCCGCCCGCCTGAACCTCCGCGGGGCACCCGCCGGCCTGCCAGTCGCGACGGGTGCCCGCAGTCTCGTCAGGCCTGCGCGCCTTCCTCGGTCGCCCGCTGGATCCCAGATCGCTCGCCGAGCCGCTCCTCGCGCATGAGGACCACCGAGATCAGCGCGATCAGTGCGATCGGTGCAGCCACGAGGAAGATCTCGCCGACGCCCACACCGTAGGCGTGCTCGATCACGCGTGCCGCGGAGGCGGGCAGCTCGTGGAGGTTCGGCACCTTGCCGCCCTCGAGGCCGGCGAGCGATGAGGCGGGCGCACCGCTCGCGGCGAGGCCCTCCTTGATCGTCGTGGTCGCGCGTTCGGCGAGCACGGCGCCGAGCACCGCCACACCGGTGGCACCGCCGAGGCTGCGGAAGAAGGCGATCAGCGAGGAGCCGGCGCCCATGTCGTGCAGCGGGATCGCGTTCTGGACGACGAGCACCAGGTTCTGCATGAGCATGCCGAGGCCCGCGCCAATGAGGAACATGAACACGGCGAGCTCGTACAGGCTCGTGGTCTCGTCGAGCGTGCCCATCAGGCCGAGCCCGCCGGTGAGCAGCACGCCGCCGAGCACCATCCAGTTCTTGTAGCGGCCGGTGTCCGAGATCCGGCGGCCGATGATCGTCGAGGCGCCGAAGAGGCCGATCACCATCGGGATCGAGAGCAGGCCGGATTCGGTCGGCGTCTTGCCGCGGGCCAGCTGCAGGTACTGGCTGAGGAAGACGGTCGTCCCGAACATCGCGATACCGACCGCGACGCTCGCGAGCACCGCCAGCACCACCGTCCGCTGCTCGAAGAGCCGCAGCGGGATCAGCGGCTCCGGCACTCGGCGCTCGACGACGATCGCGAGCGCGGCGATGATCAGGCCGCCGGGCACGAGCAGGGCCGTCTGCCAGCTCACCCAGTCGAACTGGTGGCCCGCAAGGCTCACCCAGATCAGCAGCGAGCTCACGGATGCGCCGATCAGCACGGCGCCCCCGAGATCGAGGCGCACCCTGCGCTTCGGGCGCGCGGGGAGGTGAAGCGTGCGCTGCAGGGTGATCAGCGCCGCGACCGCGAACGGCACGCCGACGTAGAAGCAGGAGCGCCAGCCGAACGCATCGGTCATCACGCCGCCGATCAGCGGGCCCGCGACCGTGCCGACGCCGAACACCGCGCCGAGGTAGCCGGCGTAACGGCCGCGCTGGCGGGGCGAGACGAGGTCGGCGAGGATCACCTGCACGAGCGCGGTGAGTCCACCGACGCCGAGGCCCTGGATCGTGCGGAAGAAGATCAGCTCGCCCGTCGACTGCGAGAGACCGGCGAAGATCGAACCGAGCGTGTAGATCGTGAGGCCGGTCTGTACGAGGGTCTTGCGCGGGTAGAGGTCGGCGAGCTTGCCCCAGATCGGAGTCGAGACCGTCAGCGCGAGGAGGGTGGAGGTGACCACCCAGGTGTAGGCGCTCTGGCTGCCACCGAGGTCGGCGACGATCGTCGGCAGCGAGGTGCTGACGACGGTGCTCGAGAGGATCGCGACGAACATGCCGAGCAGCAGCCCGCTCATCGCTTCGAGGATCTGGCGGTGGGTCATGTCGCCCTCGGCGGGCGCGTGGGTGGAGAGGGTGCTCATGCGGGCTCCTCCAGATCGGTGGTGGGCACGGCGGCGGCGCGGCGCTGCTCGTCGAACTGGCCGACGAGGCGCTCGATGCCGCTGGCAAGCGTGTGGATCTCGTCGTCGCTCCAGTCGGCGACGGCGTGCTGCAGTTGCTCGACCATCCGCTCGTGGGCACCGAGCAGCACGGCGAAGCCGGCATCCGTGAGCGACACCAGGTGCGCGCGACGGTCCTCAGGATCCTCGCGCCGCTCCACGTGGCCCGCATCGACGAGTGCCGTGATCTGGCGGCTCGCGACCGAGAGATCGACGTGCAGCTCCTGCGCGATGTCGCTCACGCGGCACGGCTCGAGCCGGCGCACGGCGGCCAGGGCGGTGAAGCCGTGGCTCGCGATCTCGCGGGTCGCCGCCCTGCCGAGCTCGCGGCGCAGTGCCGAGAGACCGTAGAGCTGGCGGACGAGCGCGTCGGCGGCGGAGGTCGGTGCGAGTTCGGGTCGAGTCATGAGAGTCATTGCCTTCTGCAAGCAACTACGACACTAGGACGAAATGGACGACACTGTCCAATTCGGGCGCGCGGGCGCTCGGCTGCTCGCTGGCGGCGGTGGCCCGCGCGGTTCCTGGTCGGCGGCGTGGGAGGATGCGCGCCATGCGTACGTTCGAGAACCTCGGTGAGCTCCAGGCCGCAGTGGGCGAGGTGCTCGGCACCAGCGACTGGGTGACGATCGACCAGGCCCGCATCGACCAGTTCGCCGAGGCCACCGGCGACCACCAGTGGATCCACGTCGATTCCGAGAAGGCCGCCGCCGGCCCGTTCGGCACCACCATCGCCCACGGCTACCTCACCCTCTCGCTGCTCCCGATGCTCACGTGGGGCATCTACGAGGTGAAGGGCCTCGCCGGCGCGCTCAACTACGGCCTCGACAAGGTCCGCTTCCCGAGCCCCGTGCCCGTCGGCTCCAAGGTGCGCGCCACCGCCGAGCTCACCTCCTACGACGAGGTGCCGGGCGGCGGCCAGGCCACCGTCACCTGCACGATCGAGATCGACGGCGCGCCGAAGCCGGCCTGCGTCGCCGCCACGATCGTCCGCTTCTTCGGCTGACACCGCGGCTCGAGACCTCGGCGCCGCGCCCCGCGTGCGCCGAGTGGCACCGAGACCTCAAGCCGCCGCCCGCGATCGGGCGAGTACTGGCGCGGCTAGGCCGCGGGGCGGTCGGTGGCGAGCGGAGGGCTCGTTGGGTCGCCCGCTGGCGGTTCGGCCGCCACTGGGGTGGGTGCCGCCTCCCCGTTCGGCACCCACCCTGGCGGCCCGAAGGTGTAGCCCGCGCGCTCGCGCCACGTGCGGGCGCGGCGCACGTCACGGCCGATCGCCTGCCACTCGTGGAACGCCACGCGCAGCGGGTTGAAGGTGTTGATGTTGGTGGTCAGGCCGTAGGTGGGGCGGGCGCCCTCCGGCGTGAACGTGCCGAACATGCGGTCGAAGATGATGAACACCCCGCCGTAGTTGCGGTCGAGGTAGTCCTGATCGCTGCCGTGGTGCACGCGGTGGTGGGACGGCGTGTTCATCACGAACTCGATCGGGCGCGGCAGGCGATCGACGCGCTCGGTGTGGATCCAGAACTGGTAGAGCAGGTCGATCGCGCTGATCGTCGCGACGGCCGCCGGCGGGAAGCCGAGCAGCGGCAACGGCGCGAAGAAGACGGTGGAACTGAACGGTGTCCACGGCTGACGCACCGCGGTCGAGAGATTGAAGTGCTCGCTGCTGTGGTGCACCACGTGGCTCGCCCAGCCGGCACGTACGCGGTGATGCACGCGGTGGTCCCAGTAGAAGAGGAGGTCGAAGAGGACGAGGAGCAGCAGCCAGCTCCACGGGCTGCCCATGTCGATCCGCAGCGGGCTCACCGAGTAGATCGCCGCGAACGCGACCAGCGCAACGATGTTCCAGCCGCCCGAGATCGCCAGGTAGCCGAGGCCCATCGAGATGCTCGTGCGGGTATCACGCGCCTCGTAGCCCTTGTCGCCCGAGGCCTCGCGCGCGTCCTCGGCCATGTGCTTGTAACTCAGGGCCTCGACGGCCATGAGCAGGATGAACGCTGGAATTGCGGCGACGAGCAGATCCACCATGGCGAACGACCTCGTGGTGCGGGTTGGTCGGGCGCGCGGATGGGGTCCGGCGGCGGAAAGGGGGAAATCCGCTGCGGGCGAACCGCGCACCCGACCATTTAACAACGGCCGTTGCCACAACGCAAGTTGTCAGAAGCGATCGGTTGCTTCAAGCTGTCGGTGATGGATGCCACGGAGCGCGAAACTCCGCGTAGCGGACCGTCGCAGGGGAATCGGGTGTACGGCGGACTGAGCGCGTCGGAGCGCACACAACGCCGACGCGACGAGTTGCTCCGGGTCGGGCGCGAACTCTTCGCCGACCAGGGCTTCTCCAAGACCGGCGTGCGCGATCTCTGCCGTGCCGCCAAGTGCAGTGAGCGGAGCTTCTACGACGCTTGCGGGAGCCGCGAGGCGCTGCTCTGCGATGTCTATCTGGCCGCCACCGACGAGGTGGTCGCCGACATCCGCGGCGCCATGGCCGATGCTCCCGCCGAGCTCCTGCCCCGCCTGCGCGTCGGCCTCGACGCGTTCTTCCAATCGATCGTCCGCGAGCCGCGCAACGGCCGCCTGATCTACGTCGAGGCGCTCGGCCGCGCCCCCGAGATCGAGCGCGCCCGCCGCGAGGGTCTCGGCCGATTCGTCGCCATCGTCACCGACGACCTCCACCACTACCTCGCCGGCGACCCGCCACCCCCGCACGTGCTCGAAGCCGCCGTCGCCGCCGCCATCACCGCCGTCGGCGAGATCGCCTATCGCTTCACCGACGGCGACCCCGGCTTCACCCCCGCCCAGGCCAGCGAGCAACTCACCGTCGCCCTCGCCGGCGCGGGCTTGGCATTGGGCATGCGACCCTCGGCCGACTGAGGCCGACTGAGGCCGACTGAGGCCGGCTGAGTCTCGGGGGTCTTGGCGTCGGTGCGGGGTGTCCGTCGCTGACCGCTGACCAACTTCGACGCTTAGGTCGTCGACCGGCGCTGGGCGAGCCACTACGGTCGTTCGGATGGATCCGCAGTCGTCAGCGCCGTACTTGGATGCGATCGCGGCCTACGGGTCGCGCGGCTCGGGGCGGATGCACGTGCCGGGTCACAAGGGCGGGCCGGGCGCCGACCCGGGCCTGCGCGCGGCAATCGGCGAGCGGGCGCTGCTCATGGACGTGCCCCAGGGCATCTACGGCGTCGACCTCGGCGTCGACATCGCCCCGCAGCTCCGCGCCGAGCAGCTCGCCGCCGAGGCCTACGGCGCCTCCCGCTCGTGGTTCCTCACCAACGGCGCCACGCAGGGCAACCACGCGCTGGCCCTCGCGCTCGCGCCGCCCGGCCGCACGGTGGTCGTGCAGCGCAACTCGCACGCGTCGGTGGTCGACGGGCTCGTGCTCAGCGGTGGCCGGCCGCAGTTCGTCGCCCCGGCTTACGACGACGCGATCGGCATCGCCCACACCGTCGAGCCCGCCACGCTCGACGACACCCTCTCGCAGACGCCTGAGGCGAGCGCCGTGTTCGTCGTGTCGCCCACCTACTTCGGGGTGTCGGCCGACATCCCCGCGCTCGCGGAGGTAGCCCATCGCCACGGTTGCGCGCTCGTCGTCGACCAGTCGTGGGGGCCGCACTTCGGCTTCCACCCGGACGTGCCCGAGTCGGCGTTGCGCCAGGGCGCCGACGCCGTGCTCACGAGCACCCACAAGATGGCCGGCTCCCTCACGCAGTCGGCGATCCTGCACGCCGGGCTCGACACGCGCATCGACATCGCCGCCGTTGATCGCGCGATCCGGCTGGTGCGTTCCACCTCGCCGAACTCGCTGTTGCTCGCTTCGCTCGATGGCGCCCGCCGCCAGCTCGCGGTGCACGGCGAGCCGCTCCTCGACCGCACGCTTCGCGGCCTCGTCGAGCTGCTCGGGCGGATCGATCGCAGCCCCGGACTCGAGGTGGTCGGGCCGACGCTCAAGGGTTCGCCCGGCGTGCACGACGTCGATCCGCTGAAGGTCGTGATCGACGTGCGCGGGACGGGATCCACGGGCTACGCGATCGGGCAGGCGCTCGGTGCCTGGCACGACGTGCACCCGGAGCTCGCCACCGACACCGCCGTCCTGCTCGTGCTCGGCCCGGCCGAGCGCCCCGACGACCTCGCGATGGTGGGCCTCGCGATGGAGCGCACGGCGGCCCGGATTGTCGAGGAGGTGGAGGCCGGGAAGGCGCAGATCGACGAGGACGACGTGCCCCGGATCGTCGAGCCGCTCATCGCCCCGCAGAGCGAGACCGTCATCCCGCCGCGCGACGCCTTCCTCGGCGAGGCCGAAGCGATCCCGCTCGCCGACGCGGTCGGCCGCATCTCGGCCGAGTCGATCGCCGGCTACCCGCCCGGCATCCCCGCGCTGCTGCCCGGCGAGCGCATCACGCCCGCCGTCGTCGAACACTTCCGCGCGCTTCTCGAGGCCGGCGCCCGCCTCCATGGCGCCCACGACCCGACCCTCGGCACCATCACCGTCGTCCGCTGACGCGCCGAAGCTCCACCATGCCTCGGCTCTGAGGGCTGGGGGATGTTGGAGCTTTGCGCGGCGGTGTTGGAAGCTCCAACATGCCTCGGCCGTGGGGGCTGGGGGATGTTGGAGCTTTGCGCGGCGGTGTTGGAGGCTCCAACATGCCTCGGCCGTGTGGGCTGGGGGATGTTGGAGCTTTGCCGGTGCGATGGTTGAAACGACGGAACTCCGCCGCGCGCTGGGGGCGCGGCGGAGTTCGTCTCCTTGGTGTCCCGCGAGAGGTGGTGGGGCCCGCCCAGGTGGCGGGTCCCGTGGGGCGCAGTCCAACCCGCCCCGCGCGCGTGTCGCCCTCCCAGACGACTCGCGCAAGATCGGGTCGACGCCTAGCGCAGCGCGGCGAGCCAGCCCGCCTGGGCCGCCGCGGCGACGCGCGCGTCGCGGCGGCGCTGGAGCCGCTCGTCGATGCGATCCGCGCTGAGCTTGGCGACGGGTGCGGCCGCGGTGGCTGCGGCGATGGTGGTGAGGGTGGTGTTCATCGGGTGCTCCTGACTCGATGGTGGTTCAAGGGGTCAAAGGGGTTGGGCGGCGGGGCGACATCGCCCGGCGCGCGCCGACCGGCGTGCTGGCCACCCGCGATCTCGACGCAATCCTGGCCCTGGACGCCGACGTGGTGATCCACGCCGCGCGCCTGGCCCCGCCCTACGGCTCGCACGACGCCGAGATCCTGGCCCTGCTGGCCAGCGGCAAGAACGTCATCAGCATCAACGGCTACAGCGACCCCGCCTCGTGGAGCGACGAACGCGCGGCGGCGCTGGAGGCGGCCTGCAAGAAGGGCGGCGCGACCCTGATGGGCGCGGGGCTCAACCCCGGCTTCGCGGCCGAGCAGTTGGCGGCGGTGGCCAGCGGCGTCTGTTCGGAGCTGGACGCCATCGAGGCTGTCTC
>JAGIBJ010000094.1 GCA_017744415.1 Solirubrobacteraceae bacterium | reverse complement strand
TCTCACGCGGCCCGGTGAACACTTCCCCGCTCGGGAGATTGCGCTTGCCGTCGGAGTTCTGCCAGTGGCGCCCGTCGACGCGCAGCGACACGTCGGTGCCATCGCCCTCGATGCGGATCGTCGTGGCGCGCGTGAGGCGCTCGCAGAGCTCGGCCTGCATCGTCGAGAGCTCGCGCCAGGCGCCGGCCGGATCGGGGCGGTCGAGCATGAGGGCGCCGTGCACGAACGTGGCGTAGTCGCCGAGCGAGAGCTCGGCCCGCTCGGCGAGGCCAGCCGTCGGGAAGATCGAGAGGCACCACGGCGTCTTCTGCACCGTGCGGCGCAGGCTCTGGCGGCCGCGCGCGAGCTGGGCGACCCGGCCACGGTCGGCGCCGGCGAGCGGGTCGGCTCCGTCGGGCGCATAGATCCGCAGCAGCTTGCCGGCGGCCTTCTGCTCGGCGACGTCGATCGGGTTCGGGGCGTCGAGCTGAGCGTCGTGGGCGTGATCGACGTACGCGCGGGCCGAGCCCTCCACCTCGGGGCGTAGCGCCGGCCACGCGCCGCGCTCGAGCATGGCCTGCTGGACGGCGATCGCAAGCGGCTCGGCCACGGTGGGGTAGTGCACGAGCACGGCGTCGCCCGGAGCGACCGAGAGGCTCCAGTCGCAGATCAACGCGGCGTGCGCGACGGGATCGTAGGCGCCGAGCGGGTTGCTGGCCTTCGTCGTCGGTGTCATCGGATGCCGATGCCGAGGGACGGGCTGGCGGTCATGGGCGCTCCATCTCCGGGAAGTACTCGCCCAGATGTCTGCGCAGGGCCTCGCGGACGAATTTGCGCTCCTCCTGGCTCGCGAGCCGGTAGCGGCCGAGCAGCTCCTTGCGCGCGGTGATCTCGCCGTCATGCACAGCCCAGCGCGTCCCGAGCTGCTCCCAGAGGAACTCGAGCGCGCGCTGCCACGAGTCGTCGGTGCTGCGCTTGAGGTCGTGCAGCTCGGCGTGGTAGCGCTGGCGGGCCGGTAGCGGCAGCGCGGCGCGCAGGTCGACGGCCAGCCCGTCGGGCCCGCCCTCGTACGCGATCGACGGCGCCTTGATCTTCTCCGGACGGTCCCGGTTTGCGCGCTTCTTCGCCACGGCGCTGAGCCTACCGGTGGCCGCTGGCGGCGCCGGTGTCGACGTCCCCGCCTGAGCAGTCGTACGACGCGTCGGCGGCCGCCCCACGCGAGCGGGTGGGCCGAAGCCAGCGGCCGGCCGGCGAAGCTCCAACATCCCCCGGTTGTGAGGGCCGCGGCATGTTGGAGCTTGCGTCGGCCGTGTTGAAAGCTCCAACATCCCCTGGCTGTGAGGGCCGCGGCATGTTGGAGCTTCGCGCCTGGGCTAGGCGGCGGCCGCGGCCCGCAGCTGGTCGGCCACGGTGCCGCGCTCGGCATCGGCGCGCACCGGGTCTCCGTGCCCGGGCCAACAAACGAGCGGCTCGAGGTCGGCGAGCTGCTGCACCGAGCGGCGCGCGAGCTCGGGATCCTGCGAATAGCCCTCGACGGGCATGGCCGGCACCGTGGGGCGACCCCACATGTCGGTGACGTAGAAGGCGTCCGTGGTGAGGGCGACGCGATCGGCCTCCCGCCAGAGGGCGATCTGGCCCGGCGCGTGGCCGGGGATCTCGACGACGACGAACCCGGCGGCCACCTCGTCACCCGCGCTCACCGTGCCGGCGATGTCGACCGGGCCGCCATCCCAGGCGAAGCGGTGCAGGAGCCGGTGGATCAGCCGGATGGGCAAAGGGAGGAACCCGAGGTGCGGATCCCAGTAGTCCCAGCCGCCGCGGCCCTCGGCCTCCTCGACCGCGTCCGGGTGGCAGCGCACCGGCACGCCGAGGCCGGGAGCAGCGCCGCGGTGGTCGGTGTGGCCGTGACCGAGGACGATGCCGGTGAGTCCGCCGAGCTCGTCGGTGGCGCGCCGGATGCCGCGCGCCATCGTGCGGCCGCCGGCGTCGAACGCGAGCACGCCGTCGCCGTCGCGCAGGAGGAAGACGTTGCAGTGCCCCGGATCACCCGAGAGGCGCCAGAGGCCGTCGGCGATGGGCTCGGCCGCGCTCACGATCCGACCCTAGCCGCGCGTCGGCAGTTCGTGGGACAACAATGCGCCGAAATCCCATCGACCCAGCGCCCCGGGTATGTGTCGGCGGCTGCAGCTACGAGCGCGTGATGCGGCGGCGGCGGTTGTTCACCGCGTCGCGCAGACGCTCGGCTCGCTCGCGGCCCACGATCCGCGGGATGTTGATCGGCTGCAGGCTGCGGCGCGTCCACACCTCGGGATGGATCAGGTCGGGCAGCGCGCCGCCGGTGTGGGCGTGGCCCTCGGCGAGCTTCGGGTAGTCGGCGAGCTCGGACTCGCGCACGAAGAACGTGAGGTTCTGGCGGTAATAGAACGCGATGTCCTCGCGGTCCCACAGGGGCGTGCGGAGGATGTCGACGGGCACGAAGCCACGGGCCGCGAACTTCGCCGCCCAGTACGACGGCCACTGCTCGTTCACGTGGCCGGTGCCGCCCTGGTAGGGAATGGCCGCCGAGAAGAGCACCACGGACGACGCGCCCGTGAGCGTGTCGACGAAGCCCTCGGCGCTGGCCTGCGGCAGGTGCTCGGCCACCTCCACGGAGATCGCGAGGTCGTAGGTGCGGTCGAGGCCGGCGCCGACCGCGAGATCACCCTTGCGGAAACGCTCGGCGGGGATGTCGAGCCAGGCCGGATCGACCCAAGGGCCGTCGATGCCGAGGTAGTCGTCGATCCCGCCGCGATCCGAGAAGGCCTTCGTCCACGCACCGTTGCCGCAGCCGAGGTCGACGAAGCTCTTCGGGGCGATCAGCTCGAACACCTTCTCGGCGACCGCGGCCGCAGACGTGTGCCCGAGATCGGTCGCCGCGGAGTCGTAGAAATGCTCGTCGTAACCGGCCATCGGATCGAATGTACGCAACGGAGCGCATGTTGCAACCGGGTGGTGTGGTCGGCGCCAGCTCTCGTACGATGTTGGTGATGCCGTCACCTGCCACCGAGCGTCAACAGCCGCGCGGCGAGCGCATCGTTCCCGGTCTCTGGCGCCTGCGCCTGCCGCTGCCGTGGTCGGGGATCCCCCATTGCAATGCCTGGGTCGTCGACCGCCCGGGCGGCGATGGGCATGTGCTCTTCGACTGCGGCCTGCACACCGAGCAGTCGTTCGATCAGCTCGGCGACGCGCTGCACCAGATCGGCAAGAAGATCGAGGAGACGCGCCTGCTCGTCTGCACGCACGCGCACGTCGACCATTACGGCCAGGCGAAGGATGTCGTCGACGCCGCCGGGTGCGAGCTGTGGATGCATCCGAACCACCGCCACATGACGGAGTCGCTCAAGGATCCCGAGCGCCTGCTGGAACAGCGCGTCGCGATCGGGCGTGAGAGCGGCGTACCCGAGGAGCTCCTGCAGTACTACCGCGAGCAGGGCGGCACGGTGCAGGACGGCGTGAGCGGTCTCGTCGAGCCCTCGAAAGACCTCGTCGACGGCGTCGAGGTGGAGACGGTCGTCGGCACCTGGCGCACCGTGGAGACGCCCGGCCACGCGCCGAGCCACGTCTCGCTCTACCAGCCCGAGCGCCGCCTGCTCCTCGCGGGCGACCACATCCTCGGACGCGTGGCGCTCTACTACGACTACGGCTGGACCGATGACCCCGTCGCCGAATACCTGAGCAGCCTTGACAGGGTCGAGGCGCTCGGGGCCCGCCTCTGCCTGCCGGGCCACGGCAAGAGCTTCACGGATATCGCCGGGCATGTGGAGGCGCACCGCGAGGCCGCGCTCGGCCGCCTCGACCGCGTGGAGGACGTCGTCCGCGCCAAGGGCCCAGCGACGGCGATCGAGATGATTCCCGAGATCTACGGCCGACCGCTCAGCAAGGAGAACGCCGGCTGGCTCATCTCCGAGACCATGTGCTACCTCCGCCACCTCGAGCGCCTCGGCGTGATCGATGCCGGCGGCGACGAGGAGCACCCGCGCTGGACGGCCAAGAGCCCGGCGGTCGCGCGTGCCTGACGCCGCCGACGCCGACCTCGACCTCTCCGTACCACCCGCCGCAGCCGGCCCGCCGCTGGCCATCGCGGTGCCCACCACCCGCGACGAGGTCGACGTGGTGCGCTCGTCGCGGGCGCGTCGCGTCTCGGTGCGCGTCGACCGCATGACGGGCGCCGTCCGCATCACCCTGCCGCAGCGCGCGCCGCTCTCGGAGGTGGAGCGCGCGCTCAGCCGTCATCGGCGCTGGCTCGCCGCCCGCCTCGCCGAGGTCGCCGTGGTGCGTGCCGCCGTCGATGCCCGCGGCGACGTGCTCAGCGTCTGGGGCGAGGAGCTCACGCTCGTCCGCGAGCCGGGGCGCTCGCGCGTGCACCGCAAGGGCCACGCCCTCCATGTTCCCGCCGGCGACGACGGCGCCGCCCTCGAGCGCTGGCTGCGCGCCCGCGCCCGCGAGCACCTCGTGCCCCTCACCGAGCAGGCCGCCGCCGCCCTCGGCCGCTCCGTGGCCCGCGTGTCGATCGGTGACGCCCGCAGCCGTTGGGGCTCGTGCAGCGCCAAGCGCACCATCACCTACTCGTGGCGGCTCGTGCTCGCGCCGCCGTGGGTGGCCGAGGCGATCGTCTGGCACGAGGCCTGCCACCTCGTCGAGCTCAACCACTCCGACCGTTTCTGGAGTCTCCTTCGGCGACACGAGCCGCGCACCGACGAGTCGCGCCGCTGGCTGCGCGCCCACGGCGCCACGCTGGTGGTGCCGAGCGCACCTCGGTAATCCGGAGATCCGTTCTCCTTGCTCGGGGATCGGCCTTCCGTCGAGTCGCGGCTGGGCGCCCAGCGCGCGTGGTCAAGAAGCGGTCACATGCGACCGATCCCCGATCTGTGGAGTCCTTCCCCCCGGCATCCGCCCGGACCGGCCACGTGCGCCGGTTTCTCGCCCTCGGAGTCGTTGTCCTGATCACCATCGCCACTGTCGGCGTGGCCGACCGTGCGCGCAGCATGGCCGACCAACGGCGTCAGGCGCAGGTGGAACTCGGGCGCGTCGAAGCAGCAGCGCAGGAGATCCGCGCGATCGCCGCGGAGGGGATGCTCAAGGACGACGGGCGCGTGCTCGTGTGGGCAAACCGCGGCATCGCGGCCTTCCGCCAGCTCAGCGAATCCGTCCGCAGCCTCCCGTCGCTCGGCGTCGACGAGCGCGCCGCGCGCCAGATGCGGGACGACGCTGACCAGCTCTACGCCGTCGGCCTCCAGAGCCTCGGTGCCCGCGCCGCCCAGCCCGACGAGGCCGCCCGGCAGTACCAGCAGAACGCCGCGCCGATCCTCGCCTCGCTGATCGAGAAGGGTGCCGAGCAGTCGCAGATCGAAGACCGCCGCGCCCGCTCCGCCCTCGCGATCTCCCGCGCCACCCTCGTGGTCGGCGTCCTCGCCGGCCTGCTCGTGCTCGCCCTGTTCGTGCGGCGCCTCGAGGCCACGGCCCGCCAGTCGCGCACCGAAGAGGCGCTCCGCCGCCAGGCCTTCACCGACGCGCTCACCGGCCTCCCGAACCGCGCCGCCCTCGAGCTCCAGCTCGCCGACCGCCTCGCCGAGGTGCGCCGCCGCGCTGGCCTCCCCGCCGACGCGGCGCCGAGCCAGTCCGACCTCGAACCGCCGGACGAGCGGCTCGTCATCACCATGGCGCTGCTCGACCTCGACGATCTCAAGACCGTCAACGACTCCCTCGGCCACGGCCGCGGCGACGACCTCGTCCGCACCATCGGCGCCCGCATCTCCGCGACCGTCGGCCCGCACGACCTCGTCACCCGCTTCGGCGCCGACGAGTTCGGCGTCCTCTTCCACGATGCGAGCCCCACCGCCGCGAAGGAGACGGTGGAGCGCGTGCTCCGCGCCATCCATCGCCCGGTGCTCCTCGGCGACCGCGACGTGCGCATCTCCGCCTCCGCGGGCATCGCCTCCGGCGTCGACGTCGAGACGCTCGTGCGTGACGCCGACATCGCGATGTACGCCGCCAAGGCTGCCGGTAAGGATCGCTCCGCCGTCTTCTCGCAGGAGATGCGCGAGGACGCGCTCGCCAACCTCGAGCTCACCGCCGACCTGCGCCGCGCGCTCAGCCGCGATGAGCTCTTCCTCGAGTACCAGCCGATCGTCGACCTGCACGACGGCCGCGTCGACGGCGTCGAGGCACTCGTGCGCTGGCAGCATCCCACCAAGGGTCGCATCCCCCCGCTGGACTTCATCGGCATCGCCGAGCGCACCGGTCTCATCGGCCCGCTCGGCTGGTGGGTGATGCGCACCTCCTGCGCGCAGATGCGCACGTGGATCGACGAGGGCTCCGCGCGCACCGACCAGCACGTGAGCGTGAACGTCTCCCCGATCCAGCTCGCCGAGCCCGACATGGCCCGCCGCATCGCCCGGATCCTCCGCGAGACGCGCCTCGACCCTCGCCAGCTCCAGCTCGAGATCACTGAAAGCGTTCTCGTCGACCAGCCCGAGGCCCTCGTCGCCGACCTCACCGAGCTCATGGCCCTCGGCGTGCGCATCGCCATCGACGACTTCGGCACCGGCCACTCCGTGCTCGCCTACCTCAAGGATCTCCCCGTCGACGTCCTCAAGATCGACAAGGCCTTCGTGGACGACATCGAGACCGACGCCGGCCGCGCTCGCCTCACGCAGGGCATCGTCCAGCTCGCCCAGGCGCTCAACCTCAGCATCGTCGCCGAAGGCATCGAGACCGCCCCGCAGGCCGAGCTCCTCAACGGCCTCGGCCAGATGCTGGGCCAGGGCTTCCTCTACTCGCGTCCCGTCGGGCCCGAACTCGCCGGCCGCCTGCTCTCCGACGGCCAGCTCGCACCCAGCAGCGAAGCACCGGCTGATGTCGTGAAGCTCCGCCGCCGCAACACGGCGGCGTAAGCCGCGCCAGCGATCCCCGCGGGACCCGCAGGTGGATGCCGCGGGGACCCTCTGCCGTGCTCGAGTTCGGGCGCGCCAGGAAGAACGTTCGCGAGTCATTCCGATATATCGTAAGCGATCGAAAGCGATTGCTAACGACGGAAAGGAGCCGACATGGGTCGGCCAGCACTCACTGAGATGGGCCCGCAGGGCCCGTGGGGCTTCGGCCCCAAGGCGCACCGTCATCACGGGCGCCACGGCGCGGGGCCGTGTGGCCCGGCGTTCTACGAAGGTCACGCTGATCGCGGCGGATTCGCCGGGCGCGGCGCACCGTTCTACGAGGGGCGCCCCGATCGTGGCGGCGGCTGGGGTGGTCCGGGCGATCCCTTCGGCCCGATGGGCGAGGGCCGGCACGGCCGGCGTGGCCCGGGTGGTCGGCGGGGGCGCGGCCCGCGCGCGTCACGCGGCGACATCCGCGCCGCGATTCTCGCGCTGCTCGTCGAAGAGCAGATGCACGGGTACCAGATCATGCGCGAGATCAACGACCGCAGCGGCGGCGTGTGGCGACCGAGCCCAGGCTCGATCTACCCGACGCTCCAGCAGCTCCAGGATGAGGGCCTGGTGGACGGTGTGGATTCGCCGCGCGGCCGCCGGCTCTTCACGCTCACCGACGAGGGCCGCACCGAGGCCGAGTCGAGCAAGGGTGAGCGTGCCCCCTGGGATCAGGTGGGCGAGGAGTTCACCCCGGCCCAGGTGGGCCTGCGTGACCTCGTGTTCCAGATCGGCGCCGCCGCCCGCCAAGTGGTCGTCGCCGGCACCCCGGAGCAGGCCAGCCGTGCGGAGGCGCTCCTCAAGGAGACGCGCCGCAGCCTCTACCGGATCCTCGCGGAGGACGAGCCCGAGGCGGAAGACGCCGAGGCGCCAGCCGCCGGCGAGTCCTAGGGGTTGAGGATCACCGCGCCGCGGCGGGGAGCGAGCGTGATCGAACCGCTCGTCACCGTCGTGAGCGTGTTGCTGCCCGTCGGCCGCCAGCGCGAGCCGACGGGCACGCTGAACGTCGTGCTGCCGGTATAGCCCGGCGGCACGACGATCACGCGGCCGCGCTCGAAGAGTCGCTGCTGCGGGCCGGCGGTGCTCGAGGTGAGCGCCGTGCGACCGGCAAGCGCCACACCCAGGTCGGTCGAGTAGCCGTCCCAGGAGCGGGCGTAGTAGTCGGCGAGGTCGCCGACCATGTCGCCGTTCGCGTAGTTCAGGTAGGTCGACGCGAGGTTGTACTGCGCAGTCGTGTAGTGGGCTGCGGCGCTGGCAGCCGTCTGCGGGGCGCCGCCCTCACGGGTGCACTCCGAGCCGGCGAACTCCGAGAAGGCCGCGCACGTCACCTTCTCCTCGACGACGTTGCGGCCGAGCGCATGGACCTGATCGACGAACTGCTGGCGCCGCTGGAAGCTGAACGGCACGCCCGTGCCGCCGCCGGTGATGCCGCCGTCGACCCAGCCGGCCTCCAGCTCGACGTAGTCGGAGGCCTGGATGATCCGTGAGGCCGTGGGCACCGACGTGATCGTCATTCCGGGCGTGCCGCCGAAGCCGTAGGTCGTCCACTTGTAGTTGATCGCGACCTTGCCCTGGTCGGTTCGCAGGACGCGCTGGCTCTTGAGCGTGTTGATGCCGGCGCGAAGCTGATCCATCATCGTCGCGAGGCCGTCTTGCCACTGCGTCGCCGAGAACGGAAGGTCGTTGAGTACCTCGCTGTTCGTCAGCGGCACGCCCGTGAGGGCGTCGGCGACGAACGATGGCGCCGCGCCGTTGCTGCTTGTGGTCAGCTGCGGGAGCACCTCGTCGGCCCACACGCCCTTCGCGTTCGCGAGGTTGCTGGATGACATGCCCGACGTGCAGGCGAGGATGTCGAGCACGCCGTCGGCGACGGTCTGGTTCTGGCAGGCACCCTGCTGGTTGACGACCGAGCTCGACGAGCCGAACAGCCAGAAGAGCCGCGCCGAGCTGGACGCGACGTTGAGCAGCGGTTGCGGGCAGCCGCTGCTCGAGCATCCGTAGGCCAGCGCGACGAGCCTGTTGTTGCTCTTGCGCCGCACGAAGTACGAAGAGGTCGCGGTGGCGTCATGCAGCCGATCGCTCATGAGGTAGGCGATCGCCTTGCGGTAGACCCACGTGTTGGGATGCCAGTTGCGGAGCGCCCACGACGTCGGCCAGTCGGGCCCTTGGTGATAGACGAGCGCCTGGTCTCGGCCCACGTAGGAGTTGGCGGCGGCCATTGTCGAGCCGCTCGCGTTCCGCCAGCTCTGGTCGGCTTGGGCGAGCTCGTTGTACTCGGTGCTGTCGAGCCGCTTCATCAGCGGCGCCGTACCGACCCGGCTCGGCCAGGTGCAGCGGGTGGTACCGGGGTGGGCCGGGAACACCGCGGGCGACGGCGTGTTCCAAGCGGCCTGCGCGGAGGTAGAGGTCTTCGTGCGCGTCGCGATGCAGCCGTCCTGCGTGCGCCAGAAGGCGTCGGCCTGGTACTCGCCGGTGAGCAGTCGATTCGACCAGAGCGAGGTCGGGGTGCTTGGGAGGCCGGATTCGCCGGAGCGCACGCCCGCGGCACCGGCCACGCCGCTGCCGACGGACGGGTAGGTGCCGAGCACGCCCGAGGACGTCGTCGGCGAGTAGCGATAGACGTTGCCGTTCGGCGCCGCCCACATCCGCACGACACCCATGCTCGGCGTGGTCGCGGCCGGCGCCCCACCCGACGACGTGAGTCCTGACGGCGCACCCCAGGCCGCGGCGTTGATCGGGCTGCCGCCCGCGGCCAGCTCCACTTGCCGCGGCTGGCCGGTGGAGCTGTCGGTGTAGGCGATCTTGGGGTTCGAGCTCGTGGTGGTGACGCTCGGACTGGTATTGCTGCGGACGGTGGGCGTGAGCTGGATCGAGTTGTTCCAGGGGCCGCCGGGCTGGCCGGTGGTGACGCGGATGCGGCCGTTCGCATCTCGCCACGTGAGGATCAGGCCGTTGCTGCCGCGGCCTGCGATCGCCGGGCCGCCGGTGAGGCCGGTGGTGACGGTGTTCCAGCCGTCCCAGCCGCCCGCGTCGGTCCAGGTGCGGGTGCGCAAGCTGCTGTCGTTCCAGCGCACGGCGATCGTGATCTCGCCGGTGACGCGCGACGTCGCCGCGATCTCGGAGTCGCGGTGCACGAAGCCGCCGATGTTCACGGGGCTGCGCCACACCCCGTTCACGCGCGGGAGCATCACGAGGGAATCAGCGTTGGGGTCGTTGCCCGAGCCGTCGCCGTCGTGCCGCAGAAAGAGGTCGAGTTCGCCGCTCCGTGGTGACGCCGCGCCGAGGCCGGCCGCCATCGCGGTTGGGGTGTACAGAGCGGGGGTGGCGAAGGCGAGAGCCGACACCCAAAGGGACAGGGCGCGGAATCGCATTGCGGGTTGAATATCAGGCCGACCCGCAATGCGCCAACCCGAGAGGGCTGAGCGGAACCCCCGGACGCGTTGTTACCGCTGCTAACGCTGCGAAAGCGAGATGTAATCGAGTGAGCGCTCGCCGGTGTAGATCTGGCGCGGGCGCGCGATCTTCTGCTCGGTGTCGCCGAGCAGCTCACGCCACTGCGCGATCCAGCCGGAGGTGCGCGGGATCGCGAACATCACCGGGAACATCTCGACCGGCAGGCCGAGCGCCTCGTAGATCAGGCCCGAGTAGAAGTCGACGTTCGGGTAGAGCTTGCGCGAGATGAAGTACTCGTCCTCGAGGGCCGTCTTCTCGAGCTCCTTGGCGATCGCGAGGAGCGGGTTGACGCCCGTCACCTCGAACACGTCGTCGCAGGCCTTCTTGATGATGGTCGCGCGCGGGTCGAAGTTCTTGTAGACGCGGTGACCGAAGCCCATGAGCTTCTCCTCACCCTTCTTCACGCCCTCGATGAAGTCCGGGACGTTCTCGACCTTCTCGATGCGGCGCAGCATGCGCAGCACGGCCTCGTTGGCGCCACCGTGGAGCGGCCCGTAGAGCGCGGCGACGCCGGCGGCGATCGCGGAGTACGGGTCCACCTGCGAGGAGCCGACTGCGCGTACGGCGCTGGTCGAGCAGTTCTGCTCGTGGTCGGCGTGCAGGATGAAGAGGATGTCGAGCGCGCGCTCGAGGCGCGGATCCGGCTGGTACTTGAGCTCGGCGACCTTGTAGATCATCGAGAGGAAGTTGCCGGCGTACGAGAGGTCGTTGTCGGGGTAGACGTACGGCATACCGCGGATGTGGCGGTAGCTGAACGCCGCGAGCGTCGGCATCTTCGCGATCAGGCGGATCGTCTGGATGTTGATGTTCTCGGCGTCCCGGATCTGGTTCGCCTCGGGGTAGAACGTCGAGAGCGCGCCGACCGACGAGAGGAGCATGCCCATCGGGTGGGCGTCGTACCGGAAGCCCTGGAGGAAGCTCTTGAGGTTCTCGTGCACGAACGTGTGGATCGTGATGTCGTGCGTCCACTGGTCGAGCTGCGGTTTCGTCGGCAGCTCGCCGTGGATGAGGAGGTAGGCGACCTCGAGGTAGGTGGAGCGCTCGGCGAGCTGCTCGATCGGGTAGCCGCGGTACTCGAGGATGCCGACGTCGCCGTCGATGAACGTCACCGACGAGCGCGTCGAGGCGGTGTTGGTGAAGGCCGGGTCGTAGCCCATGAGGCCGAAGTCGTCCTCGGAGACCTTGATCTTCCGGAGATCCAGCGACTTGATGGTGCCGTCGGTGATCGGCAGCTCGTAGGCGCGGCCGGTGCGGTTGTCGACCACGCTCAGCGACTCACGCGGCTCGTCCGTTCCGTTGGACGCTGCGCCGTTGCTTACGGCGGTTTCGCTCTCGCTGCTCATGTCTCGCTCCATCCGATCTTCGGTCGCCCCTCGTTCTAGCAGAGCGGGGGATTCCTCCGTGGCCCAAACCTGTCATTCGCGGGTCAAATCCTGCCCCGCTTGTGCGATGCGGCCAGGCCGGTGTTCGGCAACGCACCGTCGCACGTCGTACGCTCCCCTCATGGCGCGGAAGCCGACCATCTGGCAACTGCGCTGGGCGCGGTGGCGCAAGCCGCTGGTGATCGTCCTCCTGGTGGCACTGATCGGCGCGCTGATCGTCGGCTGGTACGGCATCGCCGCCGTGCTGTTCGCGGTCGCGCTCGGCATCGGCGCGCTCGGCGCCGGGCCCCCGGCCGACAACGGCCCCACCTCGCCGCCCAGCATCCCTGGCGGCACCTACTTCGGCGGCCGCTGAACGCTCGCGGGGCGTCGGCTGGGGCGGCTAGGCGAGGCTGCGCTCGCGCCGCTCGCGCCGCCGCTTCGAGCCGCCGTGTGGCCTCCGTCGGCGGCCGGCCGGGGGCAGGCCAGGCGGCCACTGCCGGTTCGCAACCATCTGCGATTGCGTTTGGCGGCTGAAATCGACGATTTCGCAACCGTGAGCGGTTGCGAAACAAGAGTGGCTGGTTCAGGCAGGACGCGCTCCGGCGCCGAATCCCGGCCGCACCACTGGCGTGCTGAGTCCGACCCCGGTGCAGTTCCCACCCGATCCGGTGCCACCCCCGTTTCGCAACCGTCTGGGGTTGCGAACTCGCGCATCTCGGCGGCGTTTCGCAACCGCTTTCGGTTGCGGCCTGCCCCGCCGCAGGAAGCACCGCGCGTGGTGCGGACGAGTGGGTGGCGGAGCAACCGCTGCCGGCGTGGTGCGGTCGACCGGTCGGTGGCGCACCCGCCAGCGGTTGCGATCCGGGCTCGAACTCGTCGTTTCCGCAACCGCATTCGGTTGCGAATCGGGAGTGCTCAAACTGGGAGGGAGGTCGGTCGTCGGCCGCGCCTGACCCGAGCTCACGGCCACGCGGCGGCAGCCGACCCGGGCCGCTCGCCAGCGTGGGGCGGCCGCGCCAGATCTTCCGCCCTCGCTGCAGAGGCGCCGAAAGGCGCCCGACCACCAGTGAATGCGACCTAGCTAGCGAATGGGTCTTCGCCCAGCGAATGCGTACCCGCTCGGTGAGCCGGGCCACGTTGAGCGAAGGCGCCGCCCAGCGCGTCAGCGCAGGCCGCGCTCGTGCGCGACGCGGCAGAGCACCGTCGCCCAGGCGCGGAAGGGCCGCCAGCGCTCGGCGAGTTCGGCGAACTCCGCCTCGGTGGAGGTCTCTGGGAGGCCGTAGGCGGCGAGCGCGCGGGCGCGTGCGCGGGGCTCCTGCGCGAGGGCATCGGCGAAGCCACTGGCGCGCACCACGATCAGCGTCGCCCAGAACGGGCCGATGCCCTTGATCGTCTGCAGGTGCACGGTGGCCGTTTCGGGTCCCATCCCGTGGATGAGCTCGAGATCGAGCTGTCCGTCGAGCGCCGCCTCCGCGACGCCCGCGAGCCGCCCGCGCTTCATCTCGCTGAGCGGCACGCGGTCGATGCCCTCGAGGAGTGCGCCGGGTGACGGGAACGCCGCCATCGTCTCGCCGCTCTCGAAGGTGAACGGGGTGCCGAGTTCCATCGCGATCTGATGGCGCAGCTTGGCGGCCTGTGGGCGGGCGACGCGAGCAGAGATGATCGACCATGCCGCCGCCTCGTACGGTGAGTGGAAGAGCACGGGCCGCATCCCCGGGACCTGATCGGCCAGCGCCTTGAGGGGCGCCTCGCGCTCCAGCACGCGGGCCCACTCCCTGCCGTCGTGATCGAGCGAGAGCACCCGCCGCACCTGCCGCATGGCGGCATCGAGCGGCGCGTCGCCGTGGAGCACGCCGCTGATGATCCCGTCGTCGGTCTCCTGGTTGAGCTCGACGGCCACGGGCAGCCAGTCGACGTCGGACGCGAAGGCGAGCTGCATCCGCGCGCCTTCGGACGCCATGCGTGCGCCGAACCCGAAGGCGTTCGCCTCGGCCAGGGAGAAGCGGCCGAGCGGCTCGAGTTCGAAGGTGCGGGTGGCGGACATGGCTACGGTCATGCCTCCACGGTCGCGCGAATTCCGGTCAGTTCGTGGCCGCTATCGCCACGTCGCGTCGGTTTCAGCCCTGGCGGGTGGCGGCGGGGCCGCCCTCGTACCGGCTCTCGGTCGCGTCGAGCTGCCCGTGGTAGTGGCTGCCCAGGTCCGGGTGGCCGTACGGGCGCTCGGCAGCACGGTCGAGGCGCATGAACGAGAGCTGCGCGATCGGGAGGTTGGGGTAGAGCGTGATCGGCACGCGCGTGAGGTTGGTGATCTCGAGCGTGAGCGAGCCGCGGAAGCCCGGGTCGACGAAGCCCGCGGTCGCGTGCACGATCAGCCCGAGCCGGCCGAGCGAGCTCTTGCCCTCGATGCGCGCGACGAGGTCGTCGGGGATCTCGACCGTCTCGAGCGTGCGCCCGAGGACGAACTCGCCGGGGTGGATGACGAACGACTCGTCGTCGCTGATCACCACCTGCTCGGTGAGGTTGCTCGGCGGGTTCAGCAGGTCGATCGCGGTGACGCGATGGTTGTGGAACACCCGGAACGAGTGGCCGAGCCGCACGTCGTACGACGCCGGCTGCACCATCGAGGGGTCCCACGGATCGATCCGGATGGCGCCGGCGGCCGCGAGCTCGCGGATGGTCGCATCGGAGAGGACAGCGCTCATGGTGCGCGAGAGGCTAGCGCCGCTAGCGGCGCAGGTCGACCTGCGTGGCGCCGTCGAAGCGCGTGATCTTCTCGAGCTCCTGCACGCGCGCGACGACCTCAGGGCCCGTGAGGCGCGAGACGCGATCGGTGCCGAACTCCTCGACGTTGTACGACGCGATCGCCGAGCCGTAGGCCATCGCGCGGCGCAGCGCCTCGAACGTGACGGGGCGCTCCGGGTGGGCGGCGAGGTAGCCGACGAAGCCGCCCGCGAACGTGTCGCCGGCGCCCGTCGGGTCGTTCACCTCGTGGAGCGGGTACGCCGGGAGCCAGAAGCTGCCCTCGCGCGTGATCACGCCGGCGCCGTACTTGCCCTGCTTCGCGACGACGACGCTCGGGCCGAGGTCGAGCAGGGCCTGGGCGGCCGAGACGCTCGTCGGCTTGCCCGTCAGCATCTCGATCTCCTCGTCGTTGAGGATCACGCAGTCGACGCGTGCGAGCACCTTGAGGAGGTCGTCCTTCGCGATGTTGATCCAGAGATCCATCGAGTCGAGGGCGACGAACTTCGCGTTCGTGCACTGGTCGAGCACGTCGAGCTGGAGCGACGGCTGGATGTTCGCGAGGAAGACGGTCTCGGAGGTCTGCGACGACGGCGAGAGCTTCGGCGCGAACGTCTCGAACACGTTGAGCTGCGTGTCGAGCGTGTCACGCGAGTTCATGTTGTCGTGGTACTTGCCGGCCCAGAAGAAGGTCTTGCCACCCGCGACGTGCTCGATGTCGTCGATATGGATGCCGTGGGCCGTGAGCACGCCCTCGTGCTCGGCCGTGAAGTCGTCACCGACGACGCCCACCACGTGCACCTCGTCGAAGAAGCTCGCGGCCAGCGCGAAGTGGGTGGCGGCGCCGCCGAGCATGCGCTCGCGCTTGTCGAACGGCGTCTCGACGCTGTCGAAGGCGACGGATCCAACCACGGTGAGGCTCATGGGCGGGCACCTTATCCACGGGCCCTCGCCGGGGGCGGCGCGACCGGTGTCCCCGACCGGTGCACAAAGTCTGGACGCGCGTCCAGGTTCAGGTGACCCTCAGGATGGAAGTGGTCTGCAAATTGGTTGTATCAATGGCTCAGTTACAGGTATTGCGACTCGCGCCGATCAGGAGAAACATGTCGTCCTTCCCCCCGGCCGGCGGCGCGCGCACGCGGCCGTCACGCGCTCGCTCGCTCCTGATCGCCACCGTGGCGTTCCTCGCCACCCTGCTCGGCGCTGCCTCGCCCGCGTTCGCGAGCCACCTCCAGGGCGGCTTCTTCACCGCGAACGTCACCGACACCGGCCGGCTCCAGGGCACCCTCACCTACCTCGAGGTGTACGCCTGCGCCTCGGGTGTCGGCACGCAGAAGGCGCTCCCCATCACGATCACCTCGCCCACGGGCCAGATCGTGAGCAAGACGGTCAACACCGCGGCGACGAAGTGCCCGAGCGGCGGGTCGACGTACGAGGGCAGCTTCGACTTCCCCCTCGACACCACCACGTTCAGCAACGGCGCCCCCGACGGCGACTACACGCTCGAGTGGACCGCCGGCAACCGCATCGCGGGCATCGTCAACGTCACGAACTCGAGCACGAAGTCGGTGCGCTTCCGCGCGAAGGTGCGCAAGGTAACGGGCGTCGCGACCGGCGCGCCGTTCCTCGGCTCCGACGTCGCGACGGGCGTCGGCATCGGCCAGCTCTACTCGCAGAACCTCAACGCCAGCGACCCGGACGACGTGCTCGGCAACGGCACCCTCACCTACGCCGCGCTGCTCGGCGACCCGGATCTGGCCCCCGACTCGAACGTGATCAACACGGCGAAGCTCCAGGCCAACGGGCAGGTCGAGATCCCGGTGAGCACCACCTCGGGCTTCGCCAACAACTCGTACTACGTCTACAAGGTCCGCGTGACCGACGACCAGGGCGACTACGCCGAGCGCGACGTGCTCCTCAAGGCCGTCACCCCGAACCGCCCACCGGTGATCAACAACCTCAACACCACCACCGGGTACGACATCGCGGCTGGTGCGACGCAGACGATCAACTTCGACGCCACCGATCCGGACGCAGCCAACGTCGTGAAGATCACGGGCGCGGCGCTGCCCTCCTGGGTGACGCTCACGCAGACCTCCGGCAACCCGGCCACAGCGACCCTCACGCTCAACCCGCCGGCGGATGCGAACACCCGCACCTACCGCTTCAACTTCGACGCGACCGACAACGACAGCTCGCAGGTGCTCGTCGGCTCACGCACCATCGAGGTGCGCGTCGCCGGCTCCCCGGAGACCCAGCTGAAGAGCTGGCCCGCGTCGCGTACGACGAACACCTCGGCCACGTTCACCTTCGCCGCGGCCGACCCGGGCTACACGTTCGAGTGCTCGCTCGACAACTTCGCGACCTTCGAGGTGTGCTCCTCGCCGAAGACGTACACCGGTCTCACCGACGGCCCGCGCACGTTCAAGGTGCGCGCGAACGACGGCACGAAGGTCGACCCGTCGCCCGCGAGCTACTCCTGGATCGTCGACACGACGGCGCCGACCACCACCTTCCCGACGAAGCCGAACGCCTCGACCTCGTCGACCACCGCCAACTTCACGTTCGCGACGAACGAGTCCGGTGGCGTCACCTACGAGTGCAGCCTCGACGGCGCCGCCTTCGCCAGCTGCACCACGCCGAAGTCGTACACCGGCCTCGCCGACGGCAGCCACACGCTGCGCGTCAAGGCGACGGACGTCGTCGGCAACGTCGAGACCACACCCGCGCAGTACACGTGGGTGATCGACCGCACCGCCCCGGACACGACCATCAGCACGAAGCCGTCGGCGCTCTCGAACTCCTCGACCGGCATCTTCTCGTTCACGTCGACCGAGCCCGGCTCCACCTTCGAGTGCAAGGTCGACGCCGGAGCGTGGGCTGCGTGCACCGATCCGAAGACCGTGACGTCGCTGGGCGACGGCAGCCACACCTTCCAGGTGCGCGCGATCGACGCCGCCGGCAACACCGACGCCTCGCCCGCGAGCTACACGTGGACGGTCGACACGACGGCCCCGAACACGTCGCTCGACTCGCACCCGGCCGCGCTCAGCGCCTCGGCGAACGCGAGCTTCACGTTCTCCTCGCCCGATGGTGCCGCGACGTTCGAGTGCCAGCTCGACGGCGGCCTCTGGATCGCCTGCGCCTCGCCCCTGAGCGTCGTCGGCCTGGCCGACGGCTCCCACACCGTGAACGTGCGCGCGGTCGATGCGGCCGGCAACGCCGACGCCTCGCCCGAGACGTTCACGTGGACCGTCGACACGACCGCCCCGGGCACGTCGGTCGACACGCATCCGGCGGCCGTGACCGATACGGCGACCGCCGACTTCACGTTCTCCTCGCCCGACGGCACCGCGACGTTCGAGTGCAAGCTCGACGGCGGCAGCTGGGCCCCGTGCACCTCGCCGAAGCAGCTCACCGGCCTGGCCGACGGCTCGCACACCCTCGAGGTGCGCGCGGTCGACACGGCGGGCAACGCCGATGCCTCCCCCGGGACGTTCACGTGGACGGTCGACACCGTTGCCCCGACGTCGTCGATCACGACGAAGCCGGGCAGCCACGCGACCTCCGCCACGGCCACGTTCGGCTTCTCGTCGCCCGACAGCGGCGCGACGTTCGAATGCAAGCTCGACGGCGGCGCCTGGGCTCCCTGCGCCGCGCCCAAGACGTACACCGGCCTGGCCGACGGCGACCACACCGTGAAGGTGCGCGCCGTCGACGCTGCCGGCAACACCGAGGGCACGCCCCAGAGCTACACCTGGAACATCGACACCGGCAAGCCCACCCCGCCCGTGTTCAAGCAGGCTCCGTCGCCGAACGCCCAGAGCTCGACGTTCGTGTTCGACCGCGAGTCCGGCGCCACCCTGGAGTGCCAGCTCGACGGCGGCCCGTGGGTGCCCTGCGACTCCACCTACACGCCCGACCTGCCCGACGGCAAGCACACGCTGAAGGTGCGTCAGACCGACGTCGCCGGCAACGTGAGCGACACGGCCGAGCGCACCTGGATCCTCGACCGCAAGGCTCCCGATGCGCCGACGGTGCTCTCCGGCCCGACCGGCAGCACCACCGACACCAGCGCGACGTTCGAGTTCTCGAGCGAGCCCGATGCCACGCTCGAGTGCCGCGTCGACGGTGGCGCCTGGGGCCCGTGCCTCTCGCCGCTGCAGCTCCCGAACCTCGGCCTCGGTACGCACACGCTCGAGCTCCGCGCCACGGATGCCGCCGGCAACGTGAGCCCGGTGCACACCGAGACGTGGACGGTCGTCGCGAAGGCGGCGCCCGCTCCGGCGAAGCCCGAGGGTCCGAAGGCGGCGAAGGTCGAGCTTCCGCGCAGCGTCGCGCTCGACGCGACCAAGTCGACCGTCGGCTGCTCGCTGACGGGCGTCAACATCGCGGCCTGCAAGGTCGCGATCTACGCGAAGAAGTCGGATCTCGGTCTCGCCCCGGCCGGCACGAAGGCCGGCGATGAGCTCGTCCGCATCGGCACCGGCAAGGCGCAGGCCGACAAGGCGACCGGCCGCGTAGGCGTGAAGGTGACCCTGAACAAGGCCGGCAAGGAAGCGGCCTCGCAGCCCGGCGGCGTGAAGGTGCGCGTGAACATCAAGGCGCGCCCGTCGACCGGCGGTGATTCGCTCTACGCCCACCGCTACAGCAAGATCCGCCCGGCCACCCAGCTCGTGGTGCCGTCGGATGGCCTCTTCGCCACTGATTCGTCGGTGATCGGCGTGACCGGCAAGCGCTACCTGCAGTCGGTCGCGGGTGGCCTCTATGGCGCCAAGGCCGTCACGTGCACCGGCCACACCGATGCGCAGGGCCCTGCCGCCTACAACGCCCGGCTCGGCCTGGCCCGCTCCAAGGCGGTGTGCCACTACCTCCGCAAGCTCGGCGTGAAGGCCCCGAAGAAGACGCGCAGCGCCGGCGAGGCGAGCCCCCGCGCGAGCAACGGCACCGCCAAGGGCCGCGCGCTCAACCGGCGCGTCGAGCTCAGCGTCCGCTTCTAGCGACTCCAGATCGGTCGACGGCGCCGGGATCACTACGGTCCTGGCGCCGACCGGCCGATGAACGAGGCTGGCATGGTGGACGACCGAGCACACCAGAACGACGCCGAAGGCGGCGACGGCGGAGACGATCACGGCGGCGGGCTGAGCCTGCGGTCGATCGTGTTCCTCGTCGGGGCGCTGCTCGTCGCGCTCGCCGGCGGCATGGTCGTCTGGGGCGCGTCGGGTGATGTCGCTCCCACCGTGGCCGACGAGGCCTCCGGCTGCACCGTGCGAGCGCTGCGCTTCACGGTCACCGACGACCCCGCCGAGTTCGCGCGCCAGCAGCGCTTCGAGGTGACCACCAACACGCTTCCGGCGCCCGGGTTCTACGACCGTGAGCTCGCTGCGGATCCGACGCTGCACGCGGCCTCGCACTCGTTCGTCGTGGTCTACGCCCGGCCCGATGTCGGCGGCGACGCGATCGACGGACTCAAGGGGCTCGACGCCGCGGCCCGCAAGACGAAGGCGCCGGTCGTGATCTCGCGCCGCGCGCAGGGCCCGGCGCTCGTCGCGCTCTCCCGCGGCTACCAGCTGAGCTGCCGGCAGGGTGGCGCCCCGCAGGCCGCGGAGGTCCGCCGTTTCGCCGCCCAGGAGTACGCGTCGGTCGGCGATCCCGACGACCGCTCCACCACGCCGCCAGCGCCGACATCGCCGAACGACGCGCCGTCGCCCGCCGAGCCCACGACACCCGCGGGCTGACGCTGACGGCTCCTGTCAGGAGCCAGGCCGGACGACCCCGCCGATTCACATAGCCTCGGACGTCTGATGCCGAGCGCCGACGAACCGCACCTCGACGACGGACGCCCGCGCTGCCGCTGGGCGACGACCGCTCCCGAGTTCCCGCGCTACCACGACGAGGAGTGGGGCTGGCCCGTCGACGAGGATCGCCGCCTCTTCGAGAAGCTCAGCCTCGAGGCGTTCCAGAGCGGGCTTTCGTGGCGGACGATCCTCGTGAAGCGGCCCGCGTTCCGAGCGGCGTTCGCCGACTTCGACATCGCCACCGTCGCGGCGTTCGGCGAGGCGGACGTGGAGCGGCTCCTCGGCGACGCCGGCATCGTGCGGCACCGCGGGAAGATCGAGGCGGTGATCAACAACGCGGCCCGGGCGCTCGCGCTCATCGCGGCCGAGGGGTCGCTCGCAGCGTTCGTGTGGCGCTACGAGCCCGATCCGTCTGGGCTCGGCGAGCCGCAGACGCAGCCGACGTGCCCCGAGTCGGTCGCGCTGTCGAAGGAGCTCAAGCGGCGCGGCTGGAAGTTCGTCGGCCCGACGACCGTGTTCGCGTTCATGCAGGCCTGCGGGATGGTCAACGACCACGCGCACGAGTGCTGGGCGCGGCCCGAGGTCGACGCCGCCCGTGCGGCGTTCTCGCGGCCCGGCCGCTGACCCTGCACGAATCCGCCGCGAGCCTGTACCGGCGGGGTAGGGTGGCGTCGCGCCGTCCCCCGGCGGCGCGCGCAAAGGGGAGCACCGCGATCATGTCCAAGGTCCACCACCTCGATGCCGGCACGCTGCGGCCGACGCTCGGCACGAGCATCACTCCCTCCGGCGTGCTCGTATGCCGGGTGATCGTGATCGAGCTCGAGAGCGGTGATCTCGCGCTGATCGACACCGGCATCGGCGCCGACGCCCGCCTCGATCCCAAGCGTCACCTCGGGGCCGGCGCCGCCGCCGCGCTCGGCGCCGATCGTGATCCCGCCGGCACGGTGGTCGCGCAGCTGCGGGCACTCGGTCTCGATCCGGAGCGGGTGACCGACATCCTCATCACCCACCTCGACATGGACCATGCCGCGGGCCTCTCCGACTTCCCGGCCGCGACCGTGCGCCTGCATGCCAAGGAGCTGAAGGCCGCTCTGAACCCGCTGCCTGCCGAGCGGCTCCGCTACTTCCGGGCGAACTGGGAGCACGGCGTGCACTGGTCGCCGTTCGGCGCCGGTACGCCGGACGCCGAACTCCATGGCCTGCCCGCGTTCTCCGAGGTCCTCCCGGGCACCGGCATCCTCGCCATCCCGCTCCCCGGCCACACGCGCGGCCACACCGGCTATGCGATTCCTCAGGGTGACGGCTGGCTGGTCCACGCCGGCGACACCTTCTACGTCGCCGGCCAGATCGCCGACGAGGATCACGGCCTGCCGGTCGGCTGGGGCGTGGCGCCGTTCGAGTTCTTCGCCGCAGCCATGCCGTGGAAGATCCGCAGCACGCACCGCAAGCTCCGCGCCCTCGCCAAGCACGACGACATCACCATCGTCTGCTCCCACGACGCGAGCCTGATCGAGCCGCGCGTCGCCGCCTAGCGAGCGGGCTCGCGGAGCGCGGTGGCCGCTCGGGCCGGCGTGCCGGCGGGCGTGCCGCAGCTGCCACCTTCGAGCCGCACCTCGCGGGTGGCGAGCCGGCGTTCGGCGGCGCGGTGGGTGACGAGCACCGCGGTGCGGCCGGGGCGGGCGCGGAGCACGGCGCGCAGCGCCGCGGTGGCATCGGCCTCCGGCAGGTGCGAGGCGGGCTCGTCGAGGAGGACCATCGCCGCGGGGGAGAGGATCGCGCGGGCAAGCCCGATCCGCTGGCGCTGCCCGCCGGAGGCGGTCGCGCCGCCCTCGCCGAGCACCTCGTCGAGGCCATGCGGGAGCGAGTCGAGCCACGCCTCGAGGCCGACGGCGCGGAGCGCGCGGCGCAGGTCGCGCTCGGTCGCGTCCGGAGCGGCGACGCGCAGGTTGGCGGCCAGCGAACCGCCGAAGAGGTGCGGCGCGCTGGGCACGAGCAGGATGCGGTCGCTGCGCGACTCGTCGTCGAGCCCGCGGAGCTCGCGCGCGCCGATCCGCACACTGCCGGCGGCCGGCCGCAGCAGCCCGGAAAGGGTGAGGAACAGCGTCGACTTGCCGCAGCCGCTCTCGCCCGACAGCGCGACGACCTCACCCGGCTGGACCGTGAGCGAGGCATCGCGCAGCACCGCACGGCCGCCGCGCTCGACGGCGACGTGCTCGGCCTGCAGGCTCGCCCAGCCCGTCCACGGTGCGCGGCGACGACGCCGACCGGCGGAGGCTGGTGCGTCGCCGTTGTCGGCCGGCCCGACCTCGAGCAGCGCCGGCGCCAGCCGCGCCACGGCGGCCGCGGCGCCGGGCAACGCGAGCCCGGCCTCGGAGATCCCTTCGAGGCGCTCGATCGCGGCGAGCGTGCCGAGCACGAGCCCGGCGGCGAACGCGCCGGCGTAGTAGCCGAGCGCGCCGCTCGCCACCGACGGGGCGAGCACCGCGGCGCTGAGCACCGCGCCGAGGGCCGCGCCCACCTGGACGACGCCACCAAGCGCAGCGCCGCGCGCGCCATGCGCCGCTGCGGCCTGCTCGAGCATCGCCGACTGCCGGGCGATGCGCGCCTGCTGATCGCCGACCCGCCCGGCGAGCAGGAGCTCGGGGCCGGCGTCGAGGGCGGTGACGACATCACGTGCGAGCGCGGCGCGCACCGGCTCGCGCTCGGCCAGCGCCGTACCGGCCTGCCGTGCGATCACCCAGGCGGTGCCGCCGACGACGAGTGCCGAGCCGAGCAGCACGGCGCCGGCGACCGGTGAGATGACCGAAGCGATGATCGTCGCCACGTCGACGGCAGCGATCGCTGCGGCGCCCGGCACGACGACTCGCACGAGCAGGTCGGCAGCCCGGTCGACATCGCCGACGGCGCCGTCGAGCGCCTCGGCCGACCGGTCGCTCCAGCGTCCCGGCACGTGCCGCGCGACGTGGTCGAACACGCGCACGCGCGCCGATTCGAGGATCACGAGCGCGGCCTCATGGCTCTGCAGCCGCTCGCCGTAGCGCCCGAGCGAGCGCAGGATCGAGAACAGCCGCACGAGCACGATCAGGGCGGTGAGTGCGAGCACCGGCGGCTGCGTGGCCGCCTGCACGATCAGGCCGCCGGAGAGCGCGAGCACGGCGACGGCGGCGATCGACGAGAGCACGCCGAGGCCGACGGCGCGGCCGACCTGCCGCCAGACCGCGGCGCCGCGTGCCGGGGCCACGAGACGTAGCGCCGTCCGCAACGAGATCCGGACGACCGGAGCGACCGGCTGCGCCAGCTCCTCAACTGGCGCAGGCTCGGTCGCCCCGGCCGGCACCGGCACAAGGCCGCGACGCCCGTAGCCCCCCACGGGCGCCGCGAACCCTGCAGTGCGCGTCGTGCGCACGAGCTTCCCCGCGTCGAGCTCGAGCACCTGGTCGGCGGTCGCGGCAACGGCGGGGTCATGGGTGATCAAGAGGGTGGTGCGCCCGCGGCGCAGCTCGGCGATGGTGCCGAGCAGGCGCTCAGCGGTGAGGGCGTCGAGCTGGGCGGTCGGTTCGTCGAGCACGAGGAGGTCGGCGCCGGAGAGCAGTGCGCGCGCGAGCGCGAGGCGGCGCAGCTCGCCGCTCGAGAGGCGTGCGCCGCCCTCGCCGAGCGCCGTGTCGAGGCCCGAAGGCAGCTCGCTCACCAGCGTGCCGAGGCCGGCTTCGTCGAGCGCCGCGAGCACGGCGTCGTCGCCGGCGGTCGGCGCCGCGAGGCGGGCGTTGTCGCGCAGGCTCGCCGGCAGCAGCACCGGATCCTGCGGCACCCACGCGGCGTGCGCATGCCAGCCGTCGATGGCGACCCGCTGCAGGTCGACGTCGCCCACGAGCACCTGGCCCTCAGCCGGCGGGAGCAGGCCGAGAACCAGGTGGGCGAGCGTCGTCTTCCCGGCGCCGCTCGGTCCGACGAGTGCAGTCGTCGTGCCCGGCGGCAGCGTGACGTCGACGTCATGGAGGCGATCCGGCCGGCCGGCGCCGCCGTCGACCGTCACGCCGACGAGGCGGATGGTGCCGGTCGTGGCGCGGGGCGCGGCGGGCCCGCCGGCGAGGCCGACCGCCGGCGCGGCGGCGGCGGCAT
>JAGIBJ010000093.1 GCA_017744415.1 Solirubrobacteraceae bacterium | reverse complement strand
GTCGAGGAAGATCTGCTCCACGCCCGGGTCGTCGAACGTCAGCGCCGGGGTCTGGCCCGTGGCGGTGAGAACGAGCGGGTTCGGGACCGGGCTCGGCAGGACCGTGTTCGGGATCGTCGCGACCGTCTTGGCCGGGACGTTGAAGCCCTGAGCCGTCTTCACCGTGGCGAAGGCGGTCGACGTGCCGTCGATCGACGTGAGGTCGTCAACGGCGTCGAGGCCAGCGGCCATGTCGAAGGCGGACGCCTCAGCAACGACGCCGAACGGGTTCGTGGGGACCGAGGTCGGCCACGTGTTCGGGATGTCAAGGCTGATCTTGACGCTGAGGGCCTTGATGCCGATCAGCGGGTACTTGCACTGGTACGTGAGCGTGCTGGTCTGGACGGCGCTTGCCGGGGCAGCGACAACGCCAAACGCAGCAGCAGCGGTAATGCCGGCAACAGCCAGCTTACGCGCCTCGCGGGACTTGAGGTGCACTCCAACTCCTCTGTGTGGGACGACCGGCTTCGTTCTAGGACAGAGTTGAGCCGGCTGGTGACACCGCCGTTGGAAAGGCGGCCGGGTAAGAATGGCGCATCTGTGAGCCCGAGCACGCACGGTCACAGGCTGCTAACGCCCGGTACCGGCGCTTTCCGCCGAGAAATCAGGCTTCCACGATCGGAGCGCCCATTCATTATCGGTCGAACCCACCGACGTAGCGATGGCACGAATGCTGTCTCAGCGGCCCAGAAACTTGAGCGCTGGCTCGTACGACCGTTGATGCCCGCACCCCCGACGCGCCGAGCCCGTGGCGCGAGACCGTGCCGCCAGGGGCCCGGCACCACCACTCGCCCGATCACTCGGCCTGTGCGCCCACTTCCTCGGGTGAGCTGCGCGCGCTCGGGTAATCGAGCCAGCGTCAGGAAGCCTCCCCCGATCGCTGCCTGCCGCCACGCGCTCCGGCGCGAACCCATCGCTGGGGCGAACGGCCGGGCCGCGAAATCTGAGCGTGCACGGGCGTTAAACGCTCTCACTGCGCCTTTTAGCGGGCCCCGCAGCGTGACGCAGATGATGGTCAAGCCAGGGCACCCAAGCCCCGTGGGGCCGACCGATCGAAGCCTCTACAGAGATGCGCGTTGAACCACAAGTGTGACGATCGTCGCGTAACGGGGTACCGTGTGCAGTCCGCGATGGAGTTGTCCCGCCCGTCCACCAAGAGCGGATCTCGCCGTTCACGCTCTGCGATCGCCCTGCTCGCCGACGCGCCCACGCGCGCGATCCTGCTCACCCTCGGCGAGGCGTCGAGCCGCGGCGGCGAGGCATTCGCCGTCACCGAGCATCCGTTCCCGGGCATCACCCCGCGGCTCGTGCGCGATCGCTTGCGCGGCCTCGAGCGCGCCGGCATCGCGGTCGCCGTCGAGCGCTCCACCGGGCACGGCGGGCCGACGCTCTGGGCGCTGAGCCCGGCCGGACGCGACCTCTTCAACCTGTACGCCCTCCTGGATCGCATCGCGACCCACGCTGCGGAGCTGCCGGCCACCGCGCAGCCCGAGCGCCGCACGGTCGCGGTCGACACCGCCCTGGGCACGCTCGCCGATCCGGTCGCCGTGAAGGTGGTGCAGGCGCTCGCGCTCGCCGACCGGCCGCTCGATCCGCCCGCGCTGGAGCTTGCGGTGACGCCGATCCCGCGGCGCACCCTCTACCGCCGGCTCAGCCCGCTCGTGGAGGCCAAGGTGGTGCACCGCATCGTCGGGCGCACCGTGCCTCGGAGCACCACCTACGCGCTCAATGACCGCTGGCGCCCCGTCGCCACGATGCCGGTGCTCTCCACCTGGTGGGAGAGCCGCCACTGGGACGACGTCGAGATCAGCGACCCCGAGGGTGTACACGGCGTGCTCCACGCGCTCGCGCCACTCGTCGCGCGCCCAGCGCAGGCGAAGCCCGGGCAGGCGATGCGGTGGACCATCGAACAGCCGGCGGGCCGCATCACCGGACTCCTTCTCTTCGACGGCGATCACGTGATCGCGGCCCGCGACGACCAGCGCGACGCGCTCGCGCAGGCGACCGGCGCTCCGGCCGCGTGGGCGAGCGCCCTCGTGACCGAGCGCATCACGGGCCTCGAGATCGCCGGCGATGCCGCGCTTGCGCGCGACACGCTGGCGGGCGTGCGCTCGGCGCTCCTCAGCTACATCAGGTAGCGCCCCGCACCGAGAACGCAAAAGGCCGCCGCGCCCGTCGAGCGACGGGCACGGCGGCCTTGATGCGATGCGGTGGCGGCGCGCCCGTCGCCGGGGCCCCGCCACCGCTGCGATCTATTTGACCTTGACGGTCAGCGTCTTGCTCGAAACCGTGCCGGTCTGGGTGACCGTGCGGATCTTGAACTTGATCTTCTTGCCCTTCTTCAGCTTGCCCTTGTAGCTCTTGGGCAGCGTGTAGCCCTTGGTGCTGATGGTGTAGGTCACCTTCGTCGGGCCCGCGCCCTTCGCCGTGGCGGAGAGGCTCGTGCTGGTGAGCTTGGACTTGCCCTTGCCGCCGGTGAACTTCACCTTGGCGTACTTCGAACGGCTCTTGCCGGACTTCAGCTTGAAGCCGGACGGGAGCGTGAGCTTCGCCGTCTTGAACTTCTGACCGGTCGGGGCTGCGAGCGTGAGCTTGAGGCCCGACTTGCGGCTCCAGGTCTGCGTCGTCTTCGTGATGGGGCACGGGACGGCGATGTTCACCTTGCTCGTCTGGCCGCCCTGGGCGCCGAACGAAGCCTCCCAGGCCGAGTCGGCCGTGCAGGCATCCGGCGAGAGCTGGATCGGGCCCTTGGCCCCGCCGGTGATCTTCATCTCCAGGCGACGCAGCGGCAGGTCCGGGATCGAGGCGAACTCCGCGATCAGGCGGAAGTCCTTGTCGATCTTCACGGTCGACAGCAGGCGCTGGGTGTAGCGGCCGCTGAAGGCCATGCCCAGTCCGGGCAGCTGCACGCCGGGGATCTTCACGAGGTAGACCCCGCCGGTGATCGCCTCGTTGGTGATCGCCACGCTCGCATTCACGGTGCCCGATCGCGACGCCTCGGAGCAGGTGCCCGCGTAGAAGTCTGTCTGCGGACAGAGGTTCTTGAGGTTGCCGGGATCGGTCGAGACACCAGCCGGGAGCACGACCTTCGCGCTCTTGAGGTTGGAGTCGCCGGCCCGCGGCACCATCGTCACCTCGACGGTCGGATGCCCGAGGGGCTTCGTCTCTCCGGAGAGCTTCGCGGAGAAAGCCGGCTGGAACGGGAGCTTGTCGCAGTTCGCGTAGGTGAGCGGGTTCGACACCGGCGAGGCGGTCTGGCCACCGTCACCGGTGATCGTCGCGCTCGCCGTCAGCGGTCCGCAGCTCGTCGGGTTGAGCGGGAAGTTGTCCCGGTCCATCTTCACCACGATCGAGCGGAGGTTCAGGGCGAGGCCCTTGAACCGCAGCGGCGCCGACGTGCTCAGCGAGAGCACGGCGTCGGTCGGGCTGAGGTCGATCTTGCCGGGCACGACGACGTTCCCGAGGTCGAGCTCGCCGATCTTCGCGCGGACGACGATCACGGCGCCGGCGACGGAGCCCTCATCGCGATCGACGAGGTACATGCTGCCGCTCAGCGACAGCGGTTTCGGACCAACCCCGGCTTCCGACTCGACGGTGCCGATCCGCGAGCTTTCGGGGCAGCTGGCCGCGGCGGCGTCCGGCTTGGAGCACTCGGTCACGACGGTGAGGTCGGAGAGGAAGCCCGGCGGCAGCGTGACCTTGACGTCCTTCAGCCACGGCTGTCGATCGCCGCGGGCGATCGTGATCGTCTGCGGGGTCTTGGCGCCGGCCGCGTTGCTGGCCGGCACCATCGAGATCGCCGGGCTGAACGCCACGGGGTCACACTCGGTCGCCATCTTGATCGAGGCGTCGACGTTTGCCGTGCCACCGGCCCAGGACTTGAACGTCGCGCTGCCAGTCGCCTGGTCGCAAGTGCGCGGCGTGATGAACAGCGCGTGGTCGCCACCCGGGAAGCTGAGCTTCAGCGAGCTGAAGCGCAGCTGCGGGGCATCCGCGAACGTCGTGGTCATGCGGCCGTTCTCGTCGACCTTCACCGAGCCCACGAGCTTGATACGCGGGGCGTCGGCGCCTGAGGAACCCTCGGGCGCCGCCTGCAGGTAGAGCGGCGGGAGCTCACCGACCGCGGACTGCTCGCCGAGGTAGACGGCGCCCTTGAACGGCGCAGCCACGAGCGGCGAGATGATGGTCACCTCGCCGACCTTGGATCCGGTCGGGCAGCTGTTGTCAGCCACGGAGTTCTTGTTGAAGGCCGCAGCCGAGCAGAGCGGGAGACCCGTCGGGCCGGAGGCGACCTGTGCGCCGATCTCGAGGCCCGCCGGCATCGTCACCGAGGCGTCCCGCAGGAGCGCGGTGCGCGGCTGGCCCGCGGCCGACTGACCGAGCGCAACGCTCACGTCGAGACCGGTCGGCGTCGACGGGGACGTCGCCGTCGGCGCGAACGAGACGGTCGGGGTAAACGGGAGGGAGCCACAGCCGTTGAGCGTGATGGCGTTGGACTCACCGCTGCTCTTCACACCCGCGTAGGTCGTCATCGACACGCTGGCCTTGGCACCGGTCGAGCAGTCGGTGCCCCACTGGATGAAGTCCTTGCCACCCATCAGCGGCGCTTCGGGGTAGTCGACGCCACCCTTGGTGTGCTGGGAGATCGTGCGATCTCCGGGCGAGCCCCAGACGCGAATGCCGATGCCCTGCACGTAGAGCTGGCTCGCCACGGCGCCGGCCTTGAGCGTGCCGTCGTCGTTCACGGAGCCGAGCGGATCGTCGGTGCCCTCGCCGCGGTAGTACGCGGTCTTCGGAGCGTTGTCGACGACAGTCTCGACCCGTCCGCTGCCGTCGCTGGCGAGGCGGAGCGCGATCGTGAACTTCGCCGGCGCGAGACCGCTCACCGGCTGGATCACCGCACCCATGAGCGCCAGCTCGTTGGGGCCGTGCTCGAGGTTGTAGAGGTAGCCACCGTCTTCGAGCCCGTTCCAGCGCTCGTTGTCGACATCCCACGTCGGGGCGGGCGTGCCGCCGAGGTTGACGTTGGAGTTCGTACCGCTGCCCCCCACGTACGAGACGCGAGCCTTCAGCGACGCGTAGATGGTGCCCACCATCGACGAGTCGGGGCACGTGGCGTCGGCGTAGTTGCCGGCGCCGAACTGCGCAGCGGAGCACTTCGGGATGTCGTCCGGGCTGCCGGCCATGCCCGCGGGCATGGTGACGGCGAGCGTCTTCATGTCGTCGCCGGTGAGGCTGACGGCGTCCGGCGTGTCGTTGTTGAAGGCGTCGCCGGGCGGGAGCGTGAACCCGAAGCAGAGGTCGTTTGACGCGCCGGCCTGGGTCGTCTCCGGAGCCAGGGCCGTGTTGGCCAGGATCGCGGCGGCATTGTTCGGGTTGCAGCTCGGCTCTTCAGGCGTGACGGGCGACGCGAACACCGTCTTGATCGTCACCGGCGGGTCGGCAGCCTGAGCAGCCGACGGTGCGATCGCACCAGCCGAGGCGATGAGCGCCAGCAGCGCGAAGCGCGCGCGGCGAGAGCGGCCGGATCGGCCGTGGACAGGACGGGTACAGGACACAGGGACTCCGTATGGGGCAGTTCCACGCCGACAGTGCGGCGCATCACACATGCAACACAACCTAGCGAAGAATGGTGCGCCGGGTGCGCGATCCACACGTCCTCGCGCCCACCCAGACCGGAACTGGGCGCATCGCGCATTCCAATGGCCCCGGAGCGGGCGTTTGTGAGCCGGCAAGGGCTACAGCGTCAGGCGGTAGACGAGGTGAGGCCGGCCGAACGCCAGCGTCACCCCGTCCTGCTCGAAGCCGAGCTTCTCCAACACATGGCGGGAGGCGACGTTGGGCTCTTCGACCAGCGCACGCAGGCGCTCGACACCGATACTCCGCCCGGCCTTGAGGCAGAGCGCGGCCGTCTCGGTGCCCAGACCGACGCCCCATCGGTCGCGGGCGAGCGTGTAGCCCATCTCGATCTCGCCGTCCACGGTGCGCGCGAGGCCGGCGTCGCCGACCACTTCGCCGGTCTCGCGGTCGGTGACGGCCCAGAATGCGAAGCCATGCAGGCGCTGGTGGGCCATGTACTGGCGCAGGATCGACTCGGTCGCGGCCTGGGAGCCGACGGCGCCGTGCCCCACCCAGCGCATCACCTCGGGGTCGCTGTAGACGCGATGGATCGCAGGCACGTCGTCGAGCGAGAAAGGCCGCAGCTCGAGCCGCCGCCCCGTCACCGGAAACCGCACGCCGCGGCTTCCAGCAGACTCGGGCTCGTCGTCGCGTGGCGCGCGCCCGAACGCGCGCCCCGCAAGACGGCGACTGCGATCGGTGAACCTCATGCTCGACCTGAGGGTGAGAGATTGTGCGCCACGGCTCAGTAATGGATGAGCGCGTGAATCGCGTCAGCGGGGGCGTGTTCGGCGAGCCGCGCACGGCCTTCGAGGGCCGTGAGCTCGATCAGGAAGAGCGCTCCGACGACCTCGGCTCCCGCGCGCGTGGCGAGCTGGGCGAGGGCGTCGATCGTCCCGCCGGTAGCGAGGAGGTCGTCATGCAGCAACACGCGAGCGCCGCTCAGCTGCTCGAACGGCGTGATCTGAAGCTCCGCCGTGCCGTACTCGAGGTCGTACGCGTGGGAGATCAGGTCGGGCGGGAGCTTGCCTGGCTTGCGCGCGGGCAGGAAGCCCGCCTTCGCCTCCCGGGCGATCGCAGGCCCGAACACGAATCCACGCGCTTCCGGCGCAACGATGAAGTCGGGCTGCACCGTCTGCGCCAGGCTGCCGAGCTGATCGATCGTCTCGTCGAGCGCGGTCGCATCCATCAGCAGTGGGCTGAAGTCGCGAAACATGATCCCCGGCTGGGGAAAGTCGGGCGTCGACCTGATGTAGTCCTCGAGGCGCACGGGCACGATGCACATGATGACTGACCCCTCCCCCGCCACGGAAATCGCGCTGCCCCAGCGCGCGGCACTTGCGCGCGCACGTGTCGCGATCACCGGCGAACTCCCCGGCTCGCCGGAGCGGCTGCTGCGGGACGCCGGGCACGACGTGGTGGTCCGCTCGGCCGCCAGCCCCGCGACGCCGGAGGAACTCCGCGCGCTCGCCGAGGATGCGGACGCGCTGCTCTGCACGCTCGCCGACCGGGTCGACCAGTCGCTGCTCGACGCCGCGCCGCGGCTCCGGGCGATCGCGAACTACGCCGTCGGCTACGACAACATCGAGCTGGCGGCCGCGGCGGCGCGGGGCGTGGCCGTCGGCAACACCCCCGACGTGCTCACCGACGCCACCGCCGATCTCGCAATGGCGCTCCTGCTCGCAGCGGCCCGGCGCCTCCCTGAGGCCGAAGCCGACGTGCGCGAGGGCCGTTGGGACGATTGGAATCCGCGTGGCCTCCTCGGTCTCGAGCTCCGCGGGGCCCGCCTCGCGATCGTCGGCGCCGGGCGGATCGGGCAGGCCGTCGGAGAGCGAGCGGCCGCGTTCGGGATGGAGCTCGAGCTCGTCGGCCGCGACGATGATCTCCATGCCGCACTCGGCCGCGCCGACGTCGTGAGCCTCCATGCCCCGCTCACGCCCGCCACCCGGCACCTGATCGATGCGTCGGCGATCGCCGCGATGAAGCCCGGCGCGATCCTCGTGAACACGGCCCGCGGGCCGCTCGTCGACCAGGTCGCCCTCGCCGACGCGCTGCACCGCGGCCGCCTGCGCGCAGCCGCCCTCGACGTCACCGACCCAGAACCACTCCCCGTCGACGATCCGCTCCTCGCCGCGCCGAACCTCATCGTGCTCCCGCACATCGGCTCGGCGACCGAACGCGCCCGCGCGGCGATGGGCGAGCGTGCTGCCCGCAATCTCATCGCGGCGCTGGCGGGCGACCCGATGCCGTGGCCAGTGCGGCTGCCGTCGCCCTGAACGCTCGCCGGCGCCGACCGGCAAAGTGCCTACGGCGCGAGCCGCCAGGCGTAGAGCGTCGCCGCCACCGACGTGGCCAGATTGAGGCTTGAGACGCCGGGCTCCATGGGGAGACGCAGCCGGGCGCCGGCGCGAGCGAGGAGCTCGGCGCTGAGGCCGTCGCGCTCGGTGCCGAACGCGAGGACCGAGCGGGCGGGGATCGGGGCCCCGGGCGCGAGTTCAGCGCCGTCGGGGTCCAGAGCGACGAGCGGTCGGTGGGCGGCGACAGCTGCAGCGACGAGGCCGTCGCGCGTCGCCTCGTCGTCGCCGAGATCGAGTCGGGCGACCGGCAGCGCGAACTGGAGGCCCGCGCCGCCGCGCACCGCATCGGCGTGCCACGGGTCGTGCGGGCCGGTGGAGATCAGGCCGGCGGCGCCGGCCGCTGCGGCGACGCGTACGCAGGCGCCGAGGTTGCCCATGGTGCGCGGCTGCTCGAGCATCACCACCGGCGCGGGACCGGCCGAGGCGATCACCGCGAGGGAGTCGACCAGCGGGCGACGCGCGATCGCGACGACGCCCGTGCGCGGCGGCCGCGGCACGAGCGCCGCAAGGTCGGCGACCCGCCGGGCGACAGCGAGCTGCGGAGCGAGCTCGGGGGCGAGCTGTGACGCGAGGCCATCGAGATCGGCATCGGTCGCGGCGACCACCGCCTCGATGTCAGCGCCGAAGCGCAGCGCGTGCTTGAGGGCGTGGAAGCCCTCGACCACCACGAGCCCGGGATCGCGGCGGGCGGCGCGGAACTCGTCGGCGAGGGGTCGGGGCACCCCACCAGTGTGTCGCGACAGGCCGGGTGCCGCAGGCATCCCGCTGTCTGCGCCCGCACGCGCAGACGGGGCCGGATCGCGCGAGCGCCCTGATCGTCCGCGCCGCCTGGGGAATCTCGATTTCCGAAACGGATCGACTCGCGTTAGCATCCGGCGAGCCCGGCCTTGTCCCACCCCGGGCGTCCCGCATGTCCCGCTCATCTCGCCTGCGCCGCCATCCGCTGCCGCGCCGGCTCCGCTCCACCGGCCTCGCTACCGTTCTCGTCCTCCTCGCCGGCCCGTCGCTCGCGACGGCGGCGAACCCGGCGAAGGCCACGAGCTTCGTGCGCGGCCCCGCGTTCTTCGCGAACGACGCCGGCGACTACCCGCAACGCGCGATCGTCGGGGATGTCAACGGCGACGGTCGCGACGACAGCGCGTTCAGCTCCGGCTATGGCACGTCGAGCGTGGTGAGCGTCGTCTACGGCGCCTCGCCGACGGCCGACGTCGACCTCACCGCCGACCTCGGCACGCGCGGCTTCCGGATCGCGTCCGGGTCGAACGCGGGCGTGAAGGATGTCGCCGCCGCCGGCGATTTCGACCACGACGGCATCGACGACCTCATCGTGTCGACCGACGTGACGAGCTTCGTGGTGTACGGCGCGCGGTCGACCACCGGCACGCTGACCCTCGCGGCGGGCGGGCGCGTGACGGCCCTCACCGGCAAAGGCGCGGGCGACGTGGAGGACGATGTCGACCCCGCCGGCGACTTCGACGGGGACGGCTACGACGACGTCGTGGTGCAGCGCGGCGCGATCGGCGCGGCGATCGTGTCGGGCGGACCGCGCGTGAGCTCGATCGCGCTCGGCGCGGCCACGGGCCGCGTGTCGCTGATCAACAGCCAGCAGCGCTGCGGCTTCGTGTGGTTCACGTTCAAGTGCGTCTACATGGGCGTACCGGTCGAGCCGCTCGGCGACTTCGACGGCGACGGCCTTGCCGATCTCGCCATCGAGAACGCCAACACCCCGGGCAACTACGTGCTCTACGGCCGCACCGGCCGTTTCACCACGGTCGCCGAGGCCGGCTCGGGCAAGACGACGCTTCCGACGCCGACCCAGAGCGAGGTCGCCAGCGAGGTGTCGGATTACTCGGCCGCTGGCGACATCACCGGCGACGGCCGCGCCGACGCGCTCGCCTGGGGCACCGTGATCGTCCCGGGCCGCACCGGCCGCCCATCATCGATCGCGAACTCGACGCCCGTGATCCGCCTCACGAGCCCGACGCTCTCGCGGCTCAACGCATTCGCAGCGGGAGACCAGGACGGCGACGGCCGGGCCGATCTCGTCGTCGCGACCGGCGGCAACGGCAACGGCTCGGGCTACGTGATCCGCACGCTGACGAACTTCACGCGCACCGCCCCGGCGACGGTGAACGCCGACACCGGCACCGCGATCAGTGGCGTGCCCACCGACTACGTGGCCTACACGGGCGTTGGCGACCTCGACGGGGATCGCCTGGGCGACCTCCTCGTCGCGACGGTCTACCCCGGCGAGAGCGCTTACCTCGTCACCCACGGCACCGGCGGTCCGGGCTCCAGCACGCGCGCCGCACGACTCGAGGGCGACCTGGTCCTCCTCGACGCGGGCGGTGCACCGGTCACCTACTGGTCGGGCACGCTGCAGGCCACGTGCGCGGGCCGGACGACGGCCAAGCTGCCGCTGGGCTACCCGACGACCGTGCTGTTCACCGATGCCGCGGAGGGCGACTCGTGCGTGGTGACCGCCGCAGCGACGCTCGACAACCCCACCCCGTACGCGAACTGCACCTGGGTCGACACGCTGACGCTCAACGACGACACGCCGGTGACGAGCGGCGGAGCGTTCACCCTGAAGGGCGGCACGAACACCGTGCGGGTGGTGCGGCAGTGCAAGCTGCCGGCCACCGCGCCGCCGGCGGCGTTCTCGTCGACCGGCTGGCTCACGGCCGGCATCGCCACGCAGCCTGGGCTCTACGACCGGCTCTGGCTGACCAACGGCCCGGACCAGGTGAGCAGCCTCGTGTGGCCGTACGCCGTCGACCTCCGCAACCAGACGATCGAGTTCGACGCGCTCATGTCGGGCGGCAACGGCTCGGCGGAGGGCATGACCGTCGCGTTCGTGCGCACCGGCGCCTACGGCCCGGCCGGCGGCACCGTCGGTGGCGGCGGTCAGCTGCTGGGCTTCGGTGGTCTCGTCGGCTCGGCGGTGGCGTTCGACGTGAACCAGGGCCCGGGCGACCCGTCGAGCAACTTCATCGGGTTCACGAACACGTACCTCAGCGACGAGAGCCTCAGCTGGCTGCGCACCGCCCCGGCCGTCGTACCGCTGCGCAACTCGAGCGGCCACCACTTCAAGATCGTCAACAAGAACGGCACGACGACCGTGTCGATCGACGGAACGGTGCGGCTCAGCGGCGCCCTCTCGATCCCCGCCAAGACGCACCTCGCGTTCACCGCGTCGACGAGCGCGACCTACCAGTACACGAGCGCCTGGAACCTGGCGATCTCCCCGAGCTGATCGGCTCGGAGACCTCCGAAACGACGAAGGGCCCGGCAGATGCCGGGCCCTTCCTCTGGAGTAGCGGGGGCGGGATTCGAACCCGCGACCTTTGGGTTATGAGCCCAACGAGCTACCTGACTGCTCCACCCCGCGTCGCGACCAGTCATGTTAGCAAGGTGTGACGGTCGGTTGCCTCGTGGGGGCGCCCGAGAGCGGCTCCACGATCGGGGTGCGGTCGGTGCGCACAGGCGGGAGCCAGAAGCGTTCAGATTCGGGCATCAGAAGCTCAAACCGTACGAGCAAACGACGACGCTCCTTGTCGTGTTCGACCCAGAGTCCCGCGAGAACACCGCGGAGCGCGCGATTCGTGGACTCCATATCCCCGAGGGCGTCGTCGAGGCGGTCGTTGACGATCTCGCCGAGGCGCGAGTAGAGATCGAGCGCGGCGTCTACGTCCGGTGTGGCGCGATGAGCCTCCGCCCGAGCCTCGGCGGCTGAACGAAGTTCGTCGAGCTGCGCGAGTTCCTCGTCGATCCTCACGACCTCAGACAGCGCGACCTGTGCTGCTGGCGAGTCCTGTACCGACAGCTCGCGGTAGTCCTCCAGAACCTTGCCCCGCAGTCGCTCAACCTCAAGCCGCTTCCGGCTGAGTTCGTCGATGGCGGCTTGGTCACGCGCGATGAGTTCGTCGCGGCTCTCAAGCTGCTGCGCGAGCCAATCGCCTGTGGAACCGACGAACGACCCGAGGTGATTCAGGATGCCTGCCTCAAGGACCTCGGCCGGGATCGGGGGAGCGTCGCAGGCCCCGACGGATTCCATCGCGCGGCGGCACTGATACCAGCGGCGGCCACGTCGCGACGAGCAACCGAGCACGGTGCCGCACCGTTCGCAGTTGGCAATCTGGCGAAGCAAGAACCGCTGGCTCGGGGGCCTCCCTCCCCCACGCACCTGCTGCCGGACCGGATCTTGGCGCTGGCGCGCGCCGTTGACGCGGTCCCACTGCTCGCGGTCGACGATGGCCCCGTAGCCGTGCTCGCCAACGTAGTGGTCGCGGGTCAGGATCATCTGGATCGTCTGCCGCCGGAACGGGTTGCCGTGCTGGGTGGTGAGCGCTTCGGCGTTGAACGTCCGCGCGATCTCGCCGTCGGTCAGGCCGCTCTCAGCCAGGTCGAATGCACGTCGCACGATCGGCGCCATCCGCTCGTCAGGGATGCGGGTTGCCACGGGCCGGCCATTTACGACCTCGTGCTCGACGCGATATCCGAAAGGCATGCGCCCCACCGGCTGGCCCCGTTCCTTGCGTCGCTGCAAGCCGCCGCGAACCGTCACCTTCTTCCGAGCCGACTCGTCGTTGGAGCGCTCGCCTTCCAGCACCGCGCGCAGAAGATCCAGCTCCCCACTGCGCACTGACCACAACGAGACGCGACCCCGCTTCATCCGGAAGAAGAGTTCGCCGAGATGGTCCGCAGCACCGGGCGCGTCGCCGGAGCCACGCGCGAACCGATCGGCATCCTGGGCGACGAGAATGCACGATCCACCGGCTTCGGCGATAGAGAGGGCAAGTGCCTTCGCGGCGTCGAAACCCGGCCCGCGGTTGCCCTTGTACGCCGAGAATCCCTCGTCCTGGAACACACCGGCTACCTCCCACCCGCTGCGTTCGGCCAGCGCACGACAGTCCTCGATCTGCGTCGGGATCGAGCCGTGCCGGTCCTCGGTGCTCTTGGCCGCGTAGATGACGACCTTCGGCGCGCTCACAGCATCGTCGGGGTCGGCGAGAACTCGAACACTGGCACGCCGGTGACGCGTTCCAGCCACTGGGCTGCCGTCGAGCGGTGGCACTGGGCGGGGTTGGCCTCGAAGCAGAGGAGCGCGAGTGGCAGGCCCGGGTTCTCGACGGCGGCGAGGCGGTCGAGGATGCGGTCGCCATGCCGGTCGAGCCTTGTCAGGTACGCCTCGGCGAACTCGCGGCCATGGAGGTCGAGCAGCCCCGCGGGAGCCAGTTCGTGGACGTAGGCGAAGGCGGCGGCCTCGGGCCAGAACTTCGGCTTGCCCAGGCTGATGCGCACGGGGGTGAATGCTGGTGGTCGTCCCGCGAGGTGGTGCCGGTGTGCGGCCGTCCACGATGCGGTCAGCATGCGCGGCAGATGCGGCGTAGGGTTCGCGTTGCTCACAGCGTTTTCCTGTGGGTCATGCCCCGGGCTGTTCGTGCAGCGCCGGGGCGTCTTGGTGGTGCTCGTCACCGGGCGGCTGGCCGGGTGGGGAGCACACTGAATCTTATTGGGCTGGGCCTCTGGGATCGAGGAGAAGATCGGGGTCACGCGGCTTCCTCCCAGCAGATTTCGCGGGGCGGCGAACTAGCCTTAGTTGCGTGAGCAACGGTCGACAGTGCAGCGTTCTCGGCTGCCAAGGGCACCCCGTGGACGACAGCCCGCTCGCGCTTTGCGCGGTGCATCAGGTGGACGCGATTCGGTTCCGGATCTGGCTCGACGCGCCGACCTTCGGCTACACGATCGCCGACAGCTTCGATGTCGCTCGCGCCGGTTGGGAAAGGACAGCTAGCCTCGGGCGGCAGTTGCCCGACTACGAATTGCTCACCGGCCCTCACGTGCTCGACGCGCGGCAGATGGACCGGGCGTTCCTCGACCGCCTCGACGACCCCGACGCTTGAGTACAGCGCCCCGCGTCCTGCGGCGGTCCGCTCAACCTCAACCAGCCACCCACAAGCCCGCAGTTCCGCAAGTGCGGCCCTTGCCTGGTGCTCGGGGAGGCCGCACCAGTCCGCCGAGAACTTCCGCGTGAACGGCACCGGATCCGTGTCACCGGCAGCGGCACGCAAGGCGCAGAGAAGGCCGAAGCCCTCGGCGAGCTTGCCTGCCGTCCGGCTCAACCCGGGGGGAAGGTGAAGCTGGCCGCGACTCACCTGGGCGACACGCGCGGCATGCCACATGCGAGCAGCCCACCGTGCCGCAGCCGGTCCCGAAAGGTCGTCGCCGTGGATCGTGCGTCCTGCCGTCACCGAAGCGAACAAGGCAGGCAGACTCAGGTTGGCGCCGCAGCCGTGGCACTTGTAGCGGTAGGCACCTTGGCCGCTGAGGTAAAGGCCGGCTGAAGCGCGGCGGTCGCGGGTGCTCGGGCAACAGACAGCGGATCTCGCGAGTACGACCCTCAGCCGTGATCGCTTCCGGCGTTCCGAGCATCGAGAACACCTGATGCACCGCCTCGGGTTGGCTAGCTGTCTCAGCGGTGAGAGAGGTTTCGCTCGCCTTCGCCCTAGGACCAACGGTGGTCCTAGGGCATGGCCGATTTGGCGGGGCTTCTGGCAGTGCCCAAGACGGGAGCAGCGGCATGTCCACGTCGCCGAGATCAAGCAGCCAGGAGTACGCGCCGCCGTCCGGATGCAACGACCCGGCAGCAGCCACGAGCGACCTAGTTCCGCGGACCTCGCCCCACGGTAGGCGGTGGACACCCTCGACGTTGCCGCGGAAGTACAGGTGAAGGCCGCGAGCGGTCCGAACCGTCGGACAAGCGGGATGCGTGAGCCCAGCCGCCTTGAACGCGGCGGGATCGTCTACGTCCACGATCACGAGGCCGGACGTGACGATGATCCCGACGCCGGAGGCTCCCTCGACCTGGAAGAGCGCGTCGAGCTCTACAGCGGAAGCCCGGCGGTGTTGGAGCGGCTTCCAGTCCGCTGAGCCGAAGACGGCAGCGAGGGCGCGAGCGTGTGGCCGCTTGCCTTCAAGCGGGACAACGCTGAAGCCCTGGGCGTGGAGGTCGTGCGCAACCTGAGTCAGGTCGCGCCTTGATCCTCCAGGGTCGTCGCCGGAGTCTCCGCCACGCGATGCCGTGGCAGTGGAACGCCGCGCAGCTGGGCGACCAGCGCCACGGGTACGGGGCTGCGAGCGCGTGCGCACCGGCTTCGCTGGCCGGTGCAGGTCCGCGACGTGGTCCAAGACCCAGAAGTGCTGTCGCACAAGACGCCGACCGTGCTCCGCGAGCGCTTCGTCCTCCAGCGTCGCCGTCGGGGCGGGGCGCCGTCCGGCTTCAGCAATTCGGGCGTTCAGGTTCGGGTGGGTCTCGGTCTGCACTCGCAGGTCCGTAAATCGATTTCGCAGCCCAGCCCCGAAGGGTTGGTGTCATCGAATCTAGGGTTCCACGGCCGCGCCAATGGGTCGGTGCCCGAAGTTGGCGCAGGCGACTCCCGAAAAGAGGGAAGGAACGAACTCGCGCCGCCGGACGCCCTGAAACGAACGACATCCGACGGCGCGAACCCAGCGATCTGCGAAATCGATCGGTGTGAACGTAGCAGCGTCAGTGGCGAATATTGCGCCGCGCTTCTACCGCCACGGGCGACTGCGACGGTCGCGGCCGATCCTCAGCGTGTCCGCCTGATGGCAAGGCACACACCGCGTCGAAAGGTTCACCATCCGGTCGTCGTACGGGTCACCGTTGACGTGGTGGCACTCCAACGGCTCCGGCGTGTTGTCCTGATGCACGCCGCACCGAGCACACCGGAAGCCGTCACGCCGCAGCACCCGCTCGCGAAGCCGACGCCACTCAGCAGTCGAGCCACGACGCCCCGTCGAGCCGCGAGCCTTGCGGTCAGCCTCCCACTCGCGCTGATGCTTCACGCAACGCGTGCCCGTCGTGTACTCCGGGCAGCCGACGTTCGTGCGCGGATCACGCCAGATGCAAGGCCGCAATGCCACGCAACCCAACTTAGGCAACCAACCGGTTGCATCCGATTTTTCCCTACAAGTGCGGCGCCGTAGAAAGGAGTCGGGGGTGGGAAGGGAAGGGGTCGCTCAGGGGGTTGGTGGGGTGGATTTCTTGGCCGCCGCGCGCTTCTTCGGCGGCGGTGTCGGTCGCCGCTGACGCCGCCGATCGCCCATCTCTGCGACGAACTCGGGATGCCTCTCTCCGAAGGTCTTGATCTCACGGCGACTCCCAGGGTTGACCCCGGGGAGCATGGGCGCCTCGTCTACGACGTTCATCAGCTCGCGTGAGATCTGGTTGATCGACGCACGGATCCGCTGGGAGAATTCGGCTTTGTCGAACCGCCTGTCGTAGGTGGAGATGAGTTCACGCGCCATGAACGCGACGTGCTCCGAATCGAGGAGAGGCTCGATGCTGGTGTGGTCGTAGCCAACCCGTGCACGCAAGAGGATGCGTGCGGCGCGGAACTCTTGCCGGGTCGCATCACACTCTGCGAGATCGCGCTCAAGCTCTCCGTCTTTCCTTGCCGTCCGCAGCGCGGTGCTCACTGCGTGTGTCATCGCGTAACCGCTCGAAACCACAAGTTGCAGAGCGTCTAGGTATTCCACCCGCTGCTGGCGTTGGCTCTCCAGCTGCCGGTTTCTGTCGTCTCTCGCAATTGAGTACTCGTGGTTGCGCTTGGAGGCGAAGTAGGCGCCGAGTAGGGCGGCGACGATCGACACCAAGAGTCCGGCCCACGAGGGGATCGACCCGGCTTCTTGGGTCACGAAGATCGGCTTGTCCGGGCTGGTTCCGATGACGCTCTGGCTCACCGGAGGCGGCGAGGGGCTCATCGTCGGCGCAGGCGTGATCTTTGTTACCGGCGGTGCTGGCTGCACGGCACCGTTGACGACCAAGTGCATGAGGCGCGCTTCTTCCATAGAGCAGGGGCGTCTCGGCCGCTAACGGCGACGGACCGGCGGTGACGCTCCGACGTGCAGCAACGTCGCGGCTTTGCTCATCGTGCGTAGCTGCTCGACAAACTCGTGGTGAGCGCGGTCGAGGTCCTTGTAGCCAGCCTGGCTCAATGGCCGCTTGTTCGCTTCGTCGAGGAACGCACGTACTGACGGTTCCAGCGCGTCGATCTCTTTCAGTACACGGTCCCCGGCGCTGCTCCAAATCTCAAATGCCACCGCGGCGGCATCGAGAGCGTTGGCGGAGGCTGCGTATTCGGCCACAGCCTTCGTGTACGCCGCCACGTTCGGAGTCGCGGCATTGAGAACTTCTCGATACTCGGCGTCAACGTTGCTCATGGCCGTGTTGACCTCTCCCGCGACCGCCAAGACCGGCGCTAGCGCGGCGAGGTATCGATTCTCTCTTTCGCGACGCACGGCCATGTGATGGGCAAAGAGCTGGGCGAGGAGGGCGGTCACGATCGCAAAGGCCACTGTGAGCAGAGGCGTGGCGACAGGACCAAGTCCGCCTTGGTCAACTCTGACGTAGACGGGAAAGTCACCCGTCGTGCCGATGACCTCTTGTGTGACCGGAGGATCGGGCGTCGAGGTTGGAGGCGGCCAGGTCGTCCTGCCAAATACCGACGTTTCATGTCTCGGTGCTGCGCCGAGAACTTGCACCTGGCCGTTGGCGATCAGCACGCGCATTGTGCGCGCTTCTTTCCGTAGCGCCTTGGTGTTTCCTGCCGTGTTGCTCGTCAGGGCCGTCTAGATCGCCACATACGCGGCCCGGAACGGTGCGGAGGTGGGAGAGGGTGGCTGAGGCGGTTGAGCCGCTATACGCCGAAGGGCCGCCCCGGAGGGCGACCCTTCAAAAGGCCGGCTGTCTCGAACGACTACGCGGCGGCGGGACGCATCGTGTCGACGAGCTTCGTTACACGCGCGACGACGCCCGCGCTCACCCAGCGGCCCTGTCCGTATCGCTTGGGCGTGTAGCCGGAGAGTTCCCCGGCCTCGACGGCGGAGTTGCCGTGCTTGGCGATCAACTCGACCGTTACGGCCGAGGTGGTTTTGGCGATCGCCTTCGCGATCTCGGTTTCGAGGTCCGCAAGAGTCGTCTTGCGGGCAGGGGTCGGCGTCGCCTGCTTGGTGGCGGTCATCGCGCGGTCCTTTGCGGATCAGAGGCGAGCGCATGCGCGCTCCGGGTGTCCCTCGTGACCGCCGAGCCACGGGGCTGTCCGTGAGCGGCTTGTGGAGGGAGTTCCAACTCTGACCAGCGTGCGCACTACGTCAAGGGGTGGGTGGTTCCTCTGGTAGCAGTCCCAATGACGAGGGGCTCCACCGAACGTCGTCGATGTCGGCCATGATCTTGGCACCGCGTTCGATCAGGCGTCGGATCTCGGGATCTATCACTTCGCCGGTGCTGATGCTGACGTAGGTCGGAGCAACCCGCGAGATCGATGGGGTTTCCCCACCGCCTGGCCTCACGGCCAACATACCCGAAACGAAACCGCGCAGTTCCCGTATCGGATCGTAGGACTGCGACTGTGATCTGTCTCGGACCGCGATGGCTCGTGTGAGGGCAAGGAGCTCCTGCAGTAGTTCTCGCTCAGTGCGCGGATCCTCATTGGTCGGTTGGGAACTTGCGAGTTTGGCCGCCTCCAAAACCGGGGCAAGATCACTGTCCCAAACGGAGGGGTAGAGCTTTTCGAGCGCGGCCACGGGGCGGGACTTGTCAAGCGCATCGTTGATCGATTTCACCATCTCGAAGATGCCGTGACGATCACCGTTGACCGCGTTGAACTGGGCTAGCGGAAACGAGAGCGTGTCCTTCTTCAGGTCGATCGCGAGCGGGACTACCCGGCCCGTATCTCCAACGCGCTTTGCAATTGCTCCGGCTTCGAAGTTGATCCACGGTCGGTGCTGGTTTTCGCGAGTCACGCAGATGACCCCCACGCGCGACTCTTCAAGCACCTTCTCGATCTCGGTCGTCCAGCGCACCCCCGCGAGGATGTCCGTGTCGGACATCCAGGGGTTGGCGTCGGGCAGCAGAAGGGGCAGGAAGTCCCGCAGCGCGGCCGCGACAGGCTTTGCCTGGTCGCCCGACCAGCTGATGAAGACGCGCATGGTCGGGCAACGTACCGTCTCGGTTCCGTTCGCGCCACAAACATGCTGGCGCTACGCCCGAGCGCGTGCACAACCGTACGTGCTCCACCTACCAGCCCTGCCCCCGACCCAGGTCGGAGAACGTGAGGCAGGGCTGGAGGCGGCTCGGCCCCGGGACAACCAGCTAGCCCCGGGCCCAAGTTCGTTAGGACGAGCGAGTCGTCCGAAGTGCGAGCGTTCGTACCGCGGGCCTCACGCCGTCGTTGAGGACGGCCATCGAGTCCGCGACGTGAGCCAACGCCTCGGGGCTGGGGTCCGGTTCCTCGGGGGGAAGAACGCCGAGGAGGTGGGCCCCGTCCCACGTGGTGGCCACGAGCGCCCGAACCCCGCTGACAGTCTCAGCGCTGAGAGCGGGCGCCGACGGCGTGAGCGGCGGCGCCTGATTCGTCAGGGCGGGCATCGCTTAGGCCGGCTTGAGGACGTAGAACGCGTTCAGGTCGCTCGGCGCGTAGTCGACGCGCATCGTCACGCGAGCGACCGTTTCGTCCGAGGTGAAGGCGTTCTGATCGGAGAACTGCACGGACGCGTCGCGGCGAACCGCAAGGGCGATGTAGTCGGCCTGGCAGACCACAGCCGTTCCAGCGGTCAGCGGGGCCACGATCAGGCGAGCGCCGCCGATGTACTCCACGCCTGGCTGCGTCGGATCAGTCGTGAGCTTGTAGCCGCTGGTCAGCGTCTCCAGCTGCACGGCCGTGCGATCGGCCGCCGAGATGAACACGGTGTCCGCGACACCTCCAACGGCGGCAATCGCACCAATCGCGCCGAAGATGCGAGTGATCGTGATGCCCGAGCCGGTGGCCGACGGCAGCGAGTACGCCGTCGTGTTCAGCAGGCCAGCCGGAGCGACCGAGCTAACGGCCGAGTTGCTGAAGAACCGGGCGTCGAGCTTCGTGGCGACGCCGCGAACCATCGAGCGGCCGACGGCATCAAGCTCGTTGATCGGCGCGTCCTCGATGGACTCGTTCGACAGCGCGATGACGTTGCCGAGCTTCTTCGGCGTGAGCACCAGCTGATCTGCCGAACCGGCATCAGAGGGAAGGTCCGCACCCTCCGCCACCCAGTCCGCGGCGGGCGCCACGAGGATGCGGGGGACGTGAACGATGCGGCCCTCGGCAACGATGCGGCGAGCACCGGCACGAAGGACAGCGGATTCGAGGCTCAGGGCCTCGATGAGCGTGGTGGACCAGGAGTCCTGGCCGTGGGTCGAGTTGACCCCAAGGGCGGGCATAGCGCGCTTCCTTCAGAACGAAGGTGGACGAACTCCGCCCCGGCCCTGCCGGTGATGCGGATGCGCGCCTGGCGCTATGCGGGGTGAGCGGGCGCACCTGGCACCACCGCTCACCCCTAAGAGTAGGCCGCTACCCGGACGCGCGACCGGTGCGCTTGAACGCCTCGCCGAACGACGGTGGGTCCTCGACCTCACCGCCACGTGCCCCAGCGTCGAAGTCGGTCACGATCCGCGGCTTCGCCCAGTGCGGCCGGTCAGCCAACAGCGAGTCCACAGCGGCGCCAACCTTCGCCGGGTCCACGTCGCCATCCTCGGTCAGCAGGTCGTCGCGCTTGGCGCTCAGCCAGAAGTCCGACGGGCTCGTCAGACGGTCCGCGACGATGCGCTCGACCTCAGCCGTCTGCATCCGCTCAACCCGGCCACGCAGCAAGTCGCGTTCAGCTTCCGTTTCGCGAAGCTGGCGACGCCGTTCTGCGGCCTCGCGATTGCCGCCCTTCTGAGGCTCAGCTGTGGGCGCCTCGACCTCCGGCACCTGCTCCTCCGCGTCGATGTGCTGCTCGTCAGGCATCGTCGGCCTCCAGGTCGATCTCGTCCAAAAGATCGTCGTCGTGAGCCACGACGCGCACCGCCACATCGGGTGCCGCGCCAAACTGGATCTGACGGTCGATCCGCGTGGTGAGGTCCGAGAACCGTGCGGCCTGCACGTCGGTGAGCGTGATCTTCGGTTCGCCTTCAGTCATCTCATTCTCCGGGTTGGTCGTCGCGGCACAGCCGCCGCGATCTACCGCTGTCCCAGGAGAAGGGCGTCACAACGACGCTGCGCACAACAGGCACGCGCTCAATCGCAACCACGGCGCCAGGAATCGCCAACCGCGAAAAGGGGTCGGAATTGAAAGGTGTGATCGCCGGGCGCCCCTCCCCCGAAGCACCCGGCGACGTCACGAGTCCACCGGCGTTCGGTGTGCGTGCGATGCACGCCGGGGTGGACTGAAGACACCGGACAGACCGTTCACGTCGCCCCCAGCGAACGCTGCGGGCCTGCCGGTGGCGCCATCCTTCTCGCTTCGAGGCGTGTCGTCAAGCAACTTTCGTTGCCGGAAGCTCCTGCACGGAAACCACCAGGGGCGACGGGTCGTCGCCGTAGAGCTCGCCGGCGAGCCTGAGCGCCTTGCGCTGGAGCTTGCGGCGACGGCGATCGATCACGGCGTGGAGCGCGTCGAGCGGAAGCGATGCGGGCAGGCGGCCGGAGCGCTCGTCGGCGCGCTCGGCGAGGACGGCGAGATCGTGGTCGTCGCCGATGAGGTCGGCGAGATCGTGGGCGCGGGCGGCCATCGTCGCGAGGCGGCGCGGCGCGGCGGCCTCCAGCAGCTCCGCGGCATGCCACAGGTCCTTCGCGCGCTTGCGGAGATCGTGCATCGCCTCGGTGCGCGGCTCGCCGGTCGAGTGCTCGGCGGTCTTCAGCGCCTTGCGACCCTTGCGATGGATCCGCTCGAAGCCGGCGGCGAGCACGACGGATGCGTCGCTGCCCAGATCCCAGCGGCTGATGTCGCCACGAACGGTCGCGAGCTCGGCGAGCACCGCCTCGATCGCGCCCTCGTCGTGAGCGGCGAGCGCCTCCGCCTCGGCGCGGTCGGCGACAAGGAGGTCGCGGAGCGGCGCGAGAGCGAGCGCGTCGAGCTGATCGGGCGCGCGGGCGAGGAGGCCGTCGAGGGTGTCGACCACGACCTTCGCGTCACGCGCGCCCGCGAGGCGGCGACCGGCGTCGCGCAGTGCCGCGTTGTCGCGCGTGGCGACTTCGTCACCGAGCCCGCCCTTCGCGACGCGGATGATCGCCCGCAATCGCTTGAAGGTCTTGCGCGAGGTGTGGACGGCTTTGGCGGGCTCCTGGCCGCCGCGCAGCGCAGTGGCCGCGAGGTCGATCTCGCCGAGCGCCACCTGCACGATGCCGGCGCCGGCCTCCTCGCCATCGAACAGACCGTGCTCGCCGGAGACGGGCCGCACCGGGACGCCGTGCACGGCGAGCGAGGCATTGCCATAGCGGGGGTCGCCGGAGATCTCGAGGCGCATCCACGGCTCGGGGACGAACGCGCGAACGGCCGCCAGCGAATGCGCCTCCACCTCCGCGGTCACGAGCCCCTCGAGCTCCCCCTCGTAGACGTCGAGCTCGATCGTCAGCTCGCCGGCGGGGATGCGGTAGCGCACCTTCTCCACCCGGCGGCCGGCGGTGAGCGGCCAGAGCCGCGCGAAGCGAGGAGCGTCGAGCTGCAGCTCCTCCTCGGCGCGCTCCACGCCGTGGCCGGCCTTGATCGTGAGGATCCGGTTGATGCCCGACCGACGCAGCCGCACCACGGCACCGTCAGGATCGACGGCCAGGTAGCCCTGCTCGAGGCGCTGCGACGGATGACGCTCGAGGTCGTCCGGCACGCGCGTCACGAGGAACTTGCGCTCGATCTCGACCCCGATGGGGGCGGTGTCGGGGGTCATGGAACTCAGCGTACGGGCGCCGCCGCTGCCCGGGAAGCGCGGGGCTCGTGCGGGCCGTCCGCGTTCACGTCTCGGCAACGCGCGGCGCGGGCGCCTGGGCTCGCAACCGGATCGCCCCGAACGCCGCGACACCGACGCTGCCCGCCGCCGCGAGCAGGATCGCCGCGCCCTCCCCCGGACCCAGCGTGCCCGCGTCGAGGCCGAGCGCGACGACGGCCGAGGGCACCCCCATCTGCGCCGAGGCGACGAGTCCGCTGGCCCAGCCGAGGCGCAGAAGCCGGGCCGCGCCGACGTGGACGACCGCCGTGCCGGCGAGCAGGATCGCGGCAAGGGCGAGGTTGCCGGGCTCGTCGACGAGGCGGCCGACGTCGAGGCGTGCGCCGAGCGTGACGAAGAAGCAGGGCACGAGGAACCCCTCGCCGAGCCCGATGAGCTCGCGGGCGAGCGTGCGTGGCTCGCCCAGCGCCGCGAGCACCGCCCCGATCGTGAAGCCGGCGAGCATCACGCTGGTGCCGAGTTCCTCGGCGAGCCATGCGAGGGCGAAGAGCGCGAGCAGCGAGATCCGCAGCCGCAGACCCCAGTCCTTCCGCAGGCCGCGGGCCTCGGTGTCGCGGACGAGCGGCCGCTCCAGCAGACGACGAGCCACGAGCATCAGCGCGATGCCGATCGCGACGACGGCCACGCTCCCAAGGACGACGTGTATCGCCCGGCCGGGCGCGGTGGCGACGGGCACCGCGACGATCGTCACCACATCGGCGACCACCACCCACGCGAGCGCCCGCAGCGCCAGACCCTCGGCGGGCCCGCTCGCGGCGAGCACCGGCATCACGACCGCCGCGGACGACGTGACGAGCAGCAGCATCAGCAGCGGCACGCGATCCAGTGGCGTGACCTCGGCGAGCAGCACCGCGACCGGGATCGCAAGCAGGGCGACGAGCGCGGTCGCGGCGACACCCGCGAGGATCGCGCTGCGCAGCGCGGGCGCCCGGAGCGGCAGGTGGGTGCCGGCGATGAGCATCAGGATCGCGAAGCCCGCGTTCGAGAGGAACGCGATGGCCGGCTCGGCGGGATCGATCCAGCCCAGCACGCTCTGTCCGATCACGACGCCGGCGGCGAGCTCGCCGACGACAAGCAGCGGGCCGTAGTGGCGGCGCAGCGCGACCAGCGGCCCGAGCAGCCCGGCGGCGACGATGAGCGCGAGGGTGCCGAAGTCCACGCGCGCCACGCTACCCGCCGCCGGCACTGCTGCCCACGGCGCGCGGGCCCGGGGATACGGTTCGCTCATGCCGCCCACCGTGTCCCCCGCCCCGCTCACCCCGCTGCGGTTCCTGGAGCGCGCCGCCGACGTGCATCCGCGGCGCACCGCGATCGTCCACGGCGAGCGGCGCATCGACTACGCCGCGATGGCCGCCGAGACCACCCGCCTCGCGCACGCGCTGCGCGCCTCCGGCATCGAGCCCGGCGACCGCGTCGCCTACCTCGCACCGAACATCCCCGAACTGCTGATCGCGCACTTCGCCGTGCCGCTCGCCGGCGGCGTGCTCGTCGCCCTCAACACGCGCCTCGCGCCGGAGGAGATCCAGCACATCCTCGGCCACTCGGGCGCCAAGCTGCTCGTGGTCGACGGCGAGCTCACCGCCACGATCGCGCCCATCGCGGATGCGATCCCGGGAGTGCGCGAGATCGTCACGGTCGTCGACCCCGAGGCGGGCGCCGCAGCCGCAGCCGAGCTCGGCGGGATCGCATACGCCGACCTCCTCGAGCGCGGCTCCGAGGCGCCGCTGGCGTGGGAGGTCGACGACGAAGATGCGACGATCACGATCAACTACACGTCGGGCACCACGGGCCAGCCGAAAGC